>NZ_CP027706.1:5400000-6000000 GCF_003850565.1 Pseudomonas sessilinigenes | reverse complement strand
AAGCATCCGCAATCGAAGATCTTCGCCCTGTTCGGCGAGATGGCCGACGAGTACCTGCTGGCGATGCACAGTGCTGCGCATTACGCCGATGCCAACCGCGCGCTGATCGCCGAGATGGTGCGCCAGCGCACGCGGCAGGTGTTCGGCGCGGGAATCGAGGCGCCGCTGATTGTCGATGTGCCGCACAACATCGTGTTGCGCGAGGAGGTGGGCAACGTGCACCGCAAGGGCGCGACCCCGGCCTATGCCGGGCAGCCGCTGCTGATTCCCGGGAGCATGGGCCACGATTCCTACCTGCTGACCGGGCTGGGCAACGAGCGCTGGATGCGTTCGGCCAGCCACGGCGCCGGGCGTTCGATGTCGCGTGGCGACGTGATCGTGCGGGCCAAGCGGGACAAGGCGTTCCTGGGGTTGCAGGGGGTGGAGTGCATCACCACCAAGGAGGAGCGGATGATCGAGGAGGCGCCGGGGGCGTACAAGGAGATCGGGCAGGTGATTCGTTCCCAGGTGGAGGAGCAAACGGTGTCGGTGATTGCGCGGTTTTCGCCGGTGTTGACCTTCAAGGCGTAAGAGCGGTGGGCTCGCGGGGCTCGATGGCTTGCGGATTTGCCGTTCAAGTAGGCGGCCGCTACATTGTCGCCCCCTCTGGCCCGTTCGTTCTGAGCGGTGCCGTTGCGGTTATTTGCGGTCGCAGAAGCCCAGGGCGCAGTAGCCGCTAGGGCGATTGCCTGTTTGCGAACAAAGTCGGGTGCTTGATCATGAAGCAAGATGAACGTCTGAAGCACGATGCTGTAGCGCCATTTACAGTTGCCAGCGAGTTCGTCGTCGACAAGCCGCCCCTTGCCGAACTGCTGGCCGTGCTTGCCCAGTGTGGTGAGGTGGTTTCCAGCTTCTTCAAGCCAGATCCATGCATCAAGGTACTGGGTGAGGGGCGGCGATTGGCCGAGTTTCTGGAGCGTTTCAGCGACTTCGCCGGGGCGACGGCGATCGGGCAGGTCGAGCCTGAGTTCGGGCCTTTTTCCCTGTTGAATCGATACGAGTTCGAGGGCTCGTTGCTGGCGGTGGTGCTGCGGGGCGGGTGTCATCACTCGACCCACGGGTTGAGCCTGGCCAACGCTCGGAAGTTGGTGGGAGAGGCGCTGGAGGCCGTGTTTCCGGCGCCGTTTTCCGAGCTTGTGGTGTATCGGTTTGACAGCCTCGATTGGTGTGAATTGACCCGGGGGTCGACGATTTCTTCTGCTTATGTGGTGTGTCAGGGGGCTCGGAATCTCTGGTGGGTGTTGTGCGTTTCTGACTTTGATTGAGGCCTTCGCCAAAAAAGTAAGCAAAAACGCTTGTCCCTCCACTCGGTGCCTCGCCTAGGCTCGACATGCCCTCTCTCCGGCATTGATCCATAGCCAATGCGGCTAACCCGGCGTCCTGCCGGGTCACCCACGGCTCAAGGCCTGCGTTCGGCCATCGTGGTTAACGGGGCCCTCAGGATCAAAAGCCAAAGCAAATCTAAGCAGAGCGAAAGCCCTGGCATCGCCTTGTGTAGCCGCTGTCGCAGGCTGCGCACGGGCGCGCAGCGGCCGCTGGGATCGTCAATCCGCTGAAGGTCCTTTGGCCCTTGTCGCAGCCTCGCCCAGGCTCGACAGCGGCAACAGGGGACGAGAGGGCGCGTTCGATTTTCCTCTGTTGTCGCCGTTGGTTTGTGTGGCAGACTCCGTAAATATTCCGTTGTTACGATTTATGTTCCGTTATAGCGGAATTTAACTTGGGATCTGTCGCTGCTGCGATGGGTTCCGGAGCTCTCAGGCGTGGTCGTGGATGGCCACCTTCAACCAGGAGAAACCCCATGAGCATTACCCGTTACGGCACTGGCAGCACCGCAGGCGGTGGCCAGCCGCGTCCTTTCGCCCGTGCCGTGGAGGCCGATGGCTGGCTGCATGTGTCCGGCCAGGTGCCGGCGCTGGATGGCGAAATCATCCATGGCGGCATTGTTGAGCAGACCCATCAGACCCTGCGCAACCTGGTGGCCATTCTCGAAGAGGCCGGTTATGGCCTGGAGGATGTGGTGCGGGTTGGCGTGTGGCTGGAGGACCCGCGGGATTTCTGGAGTTTCAACAAGGTCTTCGGCGAGTACTTCAAGCCCGAACACGCGCCTGCCCGGGCCTGTGTGCAGGCCAGCATGATGGTGGACTGCAAGGTCGAGATCGACTGCGTGGCTTACAAGCAGCGGTAAGCGGCTAGCTGCAAGCGGCAAGTCGAGGCGTGAATGGGAGTGCTTTGGGGAATGGTTCGAAGATGAGCGAAGACAACATCAAGCGCCGGGCCAGGGGCCTGGACCGGGCGTTCGACATCCTCGATTTCCTCAAGGAGGTCGGCCAGCCGCTGCGTCCCAACGATATCGCTAAGGGCGTGGGCAGCCCCAAGTCCACGGTCTACGAGCTGGTGGAATCCCTGCTGGAGCGGCGCATCCTGGAGCCGGTGGGGCGCGACGGGCATGTGTACCTGGGGCGCCAGTTGTACTTTCTCGGCCAGGCGCACTTGCGGCATTTCGACCTGAGCCGCGAGGCCGACCAGGCCCTGCAGGACATCGTCGCCCAGACCGGCGAAACCGCGCAGATGTGCCTGCTCAATGGGCGCAAGTACACGGTGGCGCTGATGAAGGAGGGCGCGCGGCACTTTCGCATTTCCTCGGACATCGGCGAGAACGCGCCCATTCCCTGGACCGCGTCCGGGCGCTTGCTGCTGGGGCACTTGAGTGATGAGCAGATTGTCGAGCTGATCGACGAGGGCGACTTCATCCTCCCCGATGGCCAGCGCTTGTCGCTGGAGGTTTTCCTCAAGGAAATCCGCCAGGCCAGCGAGGAAGGTTTCTTCTCTTTCGACAGCGTCGCCGACACCTTCACCCATTGTTTTGCCGCGCCGGTGCGCGACGAGCACGGGGTGTGTGTCTGTACCCTGTGCATCGTCGCGCCCCGGGCCGATGCCCAGGCCAACTACCGCCACTATCGCCAGGTGCTGCTCGACAGCGCCGATCGCCTGGCCCGGCGGATCAACGACTAACGTGTACCCCGCGGCCGTCGCTGGCCGCTTTGCCAAGGAGTAGCCACATGTCTTCTGTTTCGAATCTGCCGCTAGTGCAAAAGGGCGCGGCCGCCACCGGCGCCAGCTTGCTCAAGGACGTCAGCCTGCCGGCCCTGGTCCTGCATCGCCAGGCCCTGGAACACAACATCCGCTGGATGCAGGCATTTGTCAGCGCCAGTGGCGCCGAGCTGGCCCCCCATGGCAAGACCAGCATGATGCCGGGGTTGTTCCAGCGGCAATTGGACGCCGGCGCCTGGGGCATCACCCTGGCCACCGCCGTGCAGGCGCGGGCGGCCTATGCCCATGGCGTGCGCCGGGTGCTGATGGCCAACCAACTGGTGGGCGCGCCGAACATGGCGCTGGTGGCCGAGTTGCTGGCCGCTGGGGATTTCGACTTCTATTGCATGGTCGATCACCCGGACAACGTCGCCGACCTGGGGGCGTTTTTCGCCCAGCGCGGCGTCACCCTCAAGGTGATGATCGAGTACGGCGTGGTGGGCGGGCGCTGTGGCTGTCGCAGCGAGCAGGAGGTCGTGGAACTGGCCCGGGCGATCAAGGCCCAGCCGGCGCTGGCCCTGTGCGGGATCGAAGGCTACGAGGGGGTGATCCATGGCGACCAGGCGGTAGCGGGTATTCGCCAGTTCGCCGACTCCCTGGTGCGCCTGGCGGTGGACCTGCAAGACGACGGCCTGTTCGCCATCGAGCGGCCGATCATCACCGCTTCGGGCTCGGCCTGGTACGACCTGATCGCCGAGTCTTTTGAGACCCATAACGCCAAGGGCCGGTTCCTCAGCGTGCTGCGCCCGGGCAGTTATGTGGCCCATGACCATGGGATCTACAAAGAGGCCCAGTGCTGCGTGCTGGACCGACGCAGCGACCTGGACGAAGGCCTGCGCCCGGCGATGGAAGTCTGGGCCCATGTGCAGTCGCTGCCGGAGCCGGGGTTCGCGGTGGTGGCCCTGGGCAAGCGCGACGTGGCCTATGACGCCGGCCTGCCGCTGCCGTTGCGGCGCTACCGGGCCGGGGCCGAGGCGAGTGCAGGGGATGACGTCAGTGGCTGCAAGGTTACCGCGGTGATGGACCAGCATGCGTTCCTGACCATCGCCCCTGGGGTACAGCTGCGGGTGGGGGACATCCTCTCCTTCGGCACCTCCCACCCATGCCTGACGTTCGACAAGTGGCGCACCGGGTTGTTGGTGGACGAGCACTTGCGGGTCTTGGAAAACCTCGAGACCTGCTTCTGATTCTGGCACCTGCTGCGCAGGTGATGATGTCCTCCCCGACAACACAAATACTCGCCAGAGATGCCTTCATCATGAACACCGCCAACCTGCGCATCGCCTTGATCGGCGAATGCATGATCGAACTGCAACACCGCGCCGACGGCAGCCTGCAACAGAGCTTCGGCGGCGACACCTTGAACACTGCGGTGTACCTGGCCCGAGAGCTGGGCGAGGGCGCCCGGGTCGATTACGTCACCGCCCTGGGCGACGACAGTTTCAGCGAAGCTATGTGTCAGGCCTGGGCCGCCGAGGGGATCGGCCTGGACAAGGTCCAGCGCCTGCCCGGGCGCTTGCCGGGGTTGTATTGCATCCAGACCGATGAGCGTGGCGAGCGGCGCTTTTTGTATTGGCGCAACGAGGCGGCGGTGCGCGACTGCTTCAACACCCCGGCGGCCGGGGCGATCCTGGAGCAGTTGCAGGGCTACGACGTGCTGTATTTCAGCGGCATCACCCTGGCGGTGCTGGGCGAGTCCGGTCGTGCCCGGTTGTTGGAACTGTTGCCCGAGGCTCGTCGGCGAGGGGCGCAGGTGGTGTTCGACAACAACTACCGGCCCAGGCTCTGGGCATCCGTGGAGCAGGCGCGGCAGACCTACCGGCAGGTGCTGGAGCAGGTCGACCTGGCGCTGCTGACCCTGGATGACGAACAGGCGCTGTTCGGCCATGCCAATGCTGAAGCGGTGCTGGCGGCCTATCCCGGGCTGGCCGAAGTGGTGGTCAAGTGCGGCGCCCAGCCGTGCTGGGTGCGCTGTGGCGAGGGCCTGTACCAGGTGCCGACGCAGCAGGTGGACAAGGTGGTGGATACCACGGCGGCGGGGGATTCGTTCAGCGCCGCCTACCTGGCTGCACGTTTGTCAGGGCAGGGGGTGGTGTCAGCCGCCGAAGCCGGGCATCGCCTGGCGGCACGGGTGATCCAGCACCCAGGTGCCCTGATTCCTCGCCACGCGGTGTAGCCACTGCCGCAGGCTGCGTATGGGCCGCAGGGTCGGTCTTGAAGGCGCTGAAGGCCCTGTGGGCCTTGGCGCAGCTTTGCGGGCTCGGCAGCGGCTACAGGTCAGTCGCGGAAGAAGACTTGTACCAGGTGGTAGCCGAACTTGCTCTTGATCGGGCCGTGCACGGTGCGCAGGGGTTTCTTGAAGATCACCTGGTCGATGGCGCCGACCATCTGTCCCGGGCGCACTTCGCCCAGGTCGCCGCCGCGCTTGCCGGACGGGCAGGTGGAGTACTTCTTGGCCAGCACGTCGAAGGCTTCGCCCTTGGCGATGCGCTGCTTGAGCTGTTCGGCCTCTTCGGCGGTTTTCACCAGGATGTGGCGGGCTTGGGCTTTCATGGGGGTAACCTTGTCGCGGGAAATCGGCGGCCGCGGATTATGCCTGATTCGCAGGCTCGCGGCCGATCATCTGGCGAATCTTCTGCGCCAGCTCCTCGATGGAAAACGGCTTGGCCATCAAGTCCATGCCCGGCTCCAGGAAGCCCTGGCGCTCGGCGGCCTTTTCCGCATAACCGGTCATGAACAGCACCTTGAGCCCGGGGCGATGCTGGCGGGCGATTTCTGCCAGTTGCCGCCCGTTCATGCCCGGCAGGCCGACGTCGGTCACCAAGAGGTCGACACGCATCGGCGACTCCAGCAAGGGCAGGGCGCTACGAGCATCTTCGGCTTCGAAAGCGCGGTAGCCCAGTTCGCTCAGCACATTGAGCACCAGCATGCGCACCGCCGGATCGTCCTCGACCACCACCACGCTTTCCCCAGCAATGGCCTGGGGCGGCTCGCCGCTGGCACCGGGTTCGCTGTGCTCCTGGGGCGCGGCGTGCAGGCGCGGCAGGTAGAGGCGCACGCAGGTGCCCTGGTCCGGCTCGCTGCTGATGGTGACGTGTCCCCCCGACTGTTGGGCGAAGCCGTAGATCATCGACAGGCCCAGGCCCGTGCCCTGGCCGATGGGCTTGGTGGTGAAGAAGGGGTCGAAGGCCTTGGCCAGGATCCGCGGGCTCATGCCGGCGCCGTTGTCGCTGACGCCGAGCATGACGTAGTCGCCAGCCTTGACGGGCTCCAGGGTGCTGATGTCGCTGCCGTCCAGATAGCTGTTGCTGGTCTCGATCAGCAGCCGTCCGCCGTTGGGCATGGCATCGCGAGCATTGATCACCAGGTTGAGCAGGGCGTTTTCCAGTTGGCTGGCGTCGGTATTCACCGACCAGATGCCATCGGCCAGTTGCAAGTGCAGTTCGATGTGCTCGCCCTTGGTGTGGTTGAACAGATCATTGAGCGAGCGCACCAGTTGGTTCGGGTCCAGGGGGCGGCGGTCCAGTGACTGGCGGCGGGAGAAAGCCAGCAGGCGATGGGTCAGGGAGGCCGCGCGCTTGGCCGACGACATGGCTGCGTCGGTAAAACGGCCGATCTGGTCGCTGCGGCCGTTGTCGATGTAGCGCTGCATCAGGTCCAGGCTGCCGATGATGCCGGTCAGCATGTTGTTGAAGTCATGGGCGATACCGCCAGTGAGCTGGCCCACCGCTTCCATTTTCTGCGCATGGCGCAGGGCGTCTTCGGCGCGCTCGCGCTCGAACATCTCGTTCTGCAGGCGCTGGTTGGCCGTGGCCAGCGCCTCGGTGCGGCGATTGACCCGCTCCTCCAGGGTTTCATTGAGGTTGCGCAGGGCTTCCTCGGTCTGCCGGCGCTCGGTCTCGTCGTTGACGAAGATATAGAACCCGTTGACTGCGCCATCGGCGCCATGGCGTGGCAGGTAGCGGGTCAAGGCATGGCGCGGGCGACCGTCGCGATGGGGGGAATTGGCCTCGAAGCTGCACGGCTTGCCGGACAGGGCGAGGGCGATCTTCTCGGCTCGCGAGGCATAGATTTCTTCGCCTACCACCTCGCGGATGGTCTTGCCGTACAGCTCCTGGGGCGTCACGCCGTACCAGTCCAGGTAGGCGCTGTTGTTCAGGCGAAAGCGCTCTTCGCGATCGACGTAGGCGATCAATGCCGGCATGGCGTTGATGATCAACTGCAACTCGGTCTGGCCCTGGCGCAGCGCCTGTTCCATCTGCTTGCGCTCGGTGAGGTCCAGGGCCGCGCCGAGAAAGCGCGTCGGCCGGCCATGGTGATCCTTGTAGCAGCGGCCCCGGGCAAAGACCCAGCGCATCTGGCCATCAGCCAGTTGCAGGCGGTACTCCTCGGCATATTCGCTGCCATGGCTGATGCAGTGCTTGATGCTGCGGGCCACCATGCCGCGGTCTTCAGGGTGCACGCCCTTGAGGTACTCGCTGATGGGCAGTTGGCGCGAGCGCAGTGGGTCGACACTGTGCAGTTGGGCGAAATGCGCATCGGCAATGAAGCGGTCTTCGCCAATGTTCCAGTCCCAGGTACCCACCGCATCGGTGGCGGCCAGGGCCAGTTGCAGGCGTTCTTCGGTCTCGTGCTGGGCTCGCAGGCTGTCGTCGGAGCGCTGCTTGAGCTCCAGGGCGATGCGCCGGCGTTCGTTGGTTTCGATGGCGGTGACCAGGATCCCGGCGACATCGCCGTGTTCATTGCGGATCGGACTGTAGGTCAGGTCCAGCCACAGCTCGTAGGCGGTGCCGTTGGTGCGCTGCAGGTTGAAGCGCTGCTCGCTGAAGGTGCGTACCTGGCCGTTGAGCACGGCGCGATAAACCGGGTCGGTAAAATCCATCAGCTCCGGCCAGATCAGGTGTGCTGGCTGGCCGAAGGCCCTGGGATGCTTGTTGCCCGCCAGCAGGGCGAAGCCATCGTTGTAGATTTGCGTCAGTTCGCCACCCCAGAGCAGCAGCATCGGCATCGGCGAATGGATCACGATGTCTACCGCAGTGCGCAGGCTCTGCGGCCATTGCCCTGAGTCACCCAGGGCCGTGCTCGCCCAGTCCAGGCGGGCAATCAGGGTGGCGGCTTCGCTGCCGTGGTGGGAGCCATTCATGTCGAGGGAGTCCTGGGCGCTGCGGTACGGCGCAATGACCGGCAGCCTGTGAAGCGTGCTGCCTATGCAAACGGATGGAGTGTAGGTGGTTCTGGCGTGGTCATTTTCACCCGCATTGCCGTTCGATGACCAGCGCCGGGCATCGCACAGCGGCCGCGATCTCGCTTGGCGCGGTGTGCCAGGTGCGGCGGGGAGTCAGATTTGGGGGGGGCTGTGCCGGGCCGTACGCAGTCTGCGGCAGCGGCTACACCAAGCGCAGCCAATCCAGCGCGGTGCCTGTAGCCACTGCCGAGCCTGCGAGGCTGCGCACGGGCGCGCAGCGGCCGCAGGAGCGGTCGGTGCGGTGTATCAGCTGCGCAGTTCCTCGCGGTCGCGGAACTGTTCCAGGGCCTCGGGGTTGGCCAGGGCGTCGGTATTCTTCACCGGCAGGCCATGGACCACATTACGCACTGCGAGCTCGACGATCTTGCCGCTGATGGTCCGGGGGATGTCGGTCACCGCAAGGATCCTGGCCGGCACATGACGTGGCGTGGTGTTGCTGCGGATCACCTGGCGGATGCGCTCGCGCAGGGCGTTGTCCAGCGCCACGCCCTCCTGCAGGCGCACGAACAGCACCACCCGCACGTCCTGCTCCCAGCTTTGGCCGATGGCCAGGCTCTCCAGCACTTGTTCGAGCTTCTCCACCTGGCGGTAGATCTCCGCAGTGCCGATGCGCACGCCGCCGGGGTTGAGCACCGCGTCCGAACGACCGTGGATCAGCCAGCCGCCATCGGCCAGTTGTTCGGCGTAGTCGCCCTGGGCCCAGACCCCGGGGAACAACTTGAAGTAGGAGTCGCGCAGCCGGCTCTGGTCCGGGTCGTTCCACAACCCCACCGGAATGCTCGGGAAGTGCCGGGTGCAGACCAGTTCGCCTTTCTCGCCGAGCACCGGCTGGCCCTGGTCGTTCCAGACTTCGATGGCCATGCCCAGGCCCTTGCCCTGCATCTCGCCACGGTGCACCGCTTGCACCGGGTTGCCGGCGACGAAGCAGGCGACGATATCGGTGCCGCCGGACATCGAGGCCAGGCACAGGTCGGCCTTGATCTGCCGATACACGTAGTCGTAGCTCTGGGGCGACAGCGGCGAGCCAGTGCACAGCAGGGTCTTGAGGCTGTCGAGGCGGTGGCTCAGGCGTGGCCGGCTACCGGCTTTCTCCAGGGCGGCCAGGTACTTGGGGCTGGTGCCGAAGGCGTTGATCGCTTCGCTGTCGATCAGGTCGATCAGGCGCTCGTTATGGGGGTGGAACGGCGAGCCGTCGTAGAGCACCAGGCTGGCGCCGGTGGCCAGGGTCGAGACCAGCCAGTTCCACATCATCCAGCCGCAGGTGGTGTAGTAGAACAGCCGCTGGCCGGGGCCGAGGTCGGCGTGCAGGCCGTGTTCCTTCAGGTGCTGCAACAGCACTCCGCCGGTGCCATGGACGATGCACTTGGGCACCCCGGTGGTGCCGCTGGAGTAGAGGATGTACAGCGGGTGGGCGAAGGGCACCGCGACGAACACGGGGTCGCCGCCGCTCCGGTAGAAGTCCTGCCACAGGCTGACCCGGGCCTGGGTCCGGTAGTCCTCGGCGCGGGCCTGGGGCCGGGTGCCGGGCACGATCAGCAGTTGTTCCAGGGAGGGCAGGCGCTGGAGGATCTGGTCGATCTTTTCACCCTGGTCCACATCCTTGCCGGCGTAGCGGTAGCCGGCACAGGTGATCAGCACCTTGGGTTCGATCTGGCCGAAACGGTCGATCACGCCCTGGGTGCCGAAGTCCGGCGAGCAACTGGACCACACCGCACCCAGGCTGGTGGTGGCGAGCATGCCCACCAGGGTCTGCCAGGTATTGGGCATGCAGGCCGCCACCCGGTCGCCCAGGCCGACCCCGATGGCCCGCAGGCTGGCTTGCAGGCCGGCGACCTGGGCCGCCAGCTCGGCGTAGGTCAGTTGCTGGCGCTGGCCGTCTTCGGCGATCGCGACCACCGCCACACTGTCGTCTCGGCGCTTGAGCAGGTGTTCGGCGAAGTTCAGGGTGGCCCCGGGAAACCACTGGGCGCTGGGCATCTGCGGCCCTTCGCGCAGCACGCATTCGGCGCCTTGGTGGAAGCTGACCTCGAAGAAGTCGACGATGGCCTGCCAGAAGGCTTCGCGCTGGTCGATGCTCCACTGGTGCAGGCCGGGGTAGTCGCCGATGTCCAGGCCGTGGCGCTGGTTGATGAAGCGGCGGAAGGCGTCGATGCGCGTATTGCCAATGCGCTCGGCGCTGGGTTGCCAGAGTATGTCGGACATGCAAGGGCTCTCTTGTTGTTCTTCTGATCTGCTGTTGCTGGCGGCTCACCGCTTACAGCTTGCCGCTGCCGTTATTGCGCCAGCCAGCCGCCATCGATGTTCCAGGCCGCACCGCGGACCTGGGCTGCGGCATCACTGCACAAAAATAGCACCAGCTCGCCCAGCTGCGCCGGGGTGACGAACTCCAGGGAGGGCTGCTTTTCCGCCAGCAGGTCGTGGCGCGCCTGTTGCGGGTCGATGCCGCTGGCTGCGCGGTCGTCGATCTGCTTCTGCACCAGCGGGGTCAGCACCCAACCCGGGCAGATGGCGTTGCAGGTAACGTTGCTGGTGGCGGTCTCCAGGCCCACCACCTTGGTCAGGCCGATCACCCCGTGCTTGGCCGCGACATAGGCGGCCTTGCCCACCGAACCCACCTGGCCGTGCACCGAGGCGACGTTGACGATCCGCCCCCAGCCCTTGGCGCGCATGCCCGGCAGCCCCAGGCGGGTGCTGTGGAACACCGCCGACAGGTTGATGGCGATGATCGCGTCCCAGCGTTCCACTGGAAACGCCTCGACGGTGGCCACGTGCTGGATGCCGGCGTTGTTCACCAGGATGTCGACGCCACCGAACTCGCGTTCGGCATAGGCGAACATCTCGGCGATCTGCGCCGGGTCGCTGACGTCCGCCGGGTGGTGGCCAACCTTGACGCCGTGCTGCCGGACCTCGGCGATAGCCTGGGAGGCGTCGCCGAAGCCGTTGAGAATCAGGTTGGCTCCGGCCCGGGCCAGGACCTGGGCGATACCCAGGCCAATACCGCTGGTGGAACCGGTGACCAGGGCGGTCTTGCCAGAAAGAGTGGTCATGAATACCTCACACGATGCCAGTGGCGTAGAAAGTGGCGATGACGACGAAGACCGCCAGGGTCTTGATCAGGGTAATGCAGAAAATGTCCTTGTAGGCCTCGCGGTGGGTCAGCCCGGTGACCGCCAGCAGGGTGATCACCGCGCCGTTGTGGGGCAGGGTGTCCATGCCGCCGCTGGCCATGGCGGCCACCCGGTGCAGCACTTCCAAGGGAATGTTGGCGGCGTGGGCGGCGCTGATGAAACTCTCGGACATGGCCGCCAGGGCGATGCTCATGCCGCCCGAGGCGGAGCCGGTGATGCCGGCCAGCAGGGTCACGGTGATGGCCTCGTTGACCAGCGGGTTGGGGATGCTCTTGAGCCAGTCGGCCAGTACCAGGAACCCCGGCAGGGACGCGATCACCGCGCCGAAGCCATACTCCGAGGCGGTGTTCATGGCCGCCAGCAAGGCGCCGCTGACCGCGCTCTTGCTGCCTTCGGCGAGCTTGCTGCGAATGGCGCCGAAGCCACATGCCAGCACCATCAGGATGCCCACCAGCAAGGCGGCCTGTACCGCCCAGATGGCGGTGAGCTTGGCGATCTCGGTGGTCACCGGCGCCGCCATGCCCGGCAGGGCCAGGCTGTGGGTCTTGCCATACCACTGGGGGATCCAGTGGGTGAACAGCAGGTTCATGACCCCTACCAGCAACAGCGGCGACAGGGCCACCCAGGGGTTGGGCAGCTTGAGGTCGGCGGCGGTCTCCGGTTCGTTGCGCAGGTCGCTGCCGTAGCCTTCACCGGCCTTTTGCGCCTTGCTGCGTTGGCGCTGGAGGAACAGCATGCCGGCGCAGAACACGAACAGGGTGCCGATCAGCCCCAGCCAGGGCGCGGCCCAGGCGGTGGTGTTGAAGAAGGTGCTGGGGATGATGTTCTGGATCTGCGGGGTGCCGGGCAGGGCGTCCATGGTGAAGGAGAACGCCCCCAGGGCAATGGTCGCCGGGATCAGGCGCTTGGGGATTTCGCTCTGGCGGAACATCTCGGCGGCGAACGGGTAGACCGCGAACACCACCACGAACAACGACACGCCACCGTAGGTCAGCAGGGCGCAGACCAGCACGATCACCAGCATCGCCTGGCGGGTGCCCAGCAGGCGGATGGCGGCGGCGACGATGGAGCGGGAGAACCCCGACAACTCGATCAGCTTGCCGAACACCGCACCCAGCAGGAACACCGGGAAGTACAGCTTGATGAAACCCACCATCTTTTCCATGAACACCCCGGTGAAGGCAGGCGCTACGGCGGATGGGTCGGTGAGCAGGACGGCGCCGAGGGCGGCGATGGGGGCAAACAGTATGACGCTGTAGCCACGGTAGGCGGCCAGCATCAGCAGCGCCAGGGCTGCCAGGGCAATGATCACACTCATGGTGTGTCTCTCCAGGATTGTTCTTGTTGTGGGTACTGCGTGTGGAGAGGGGCTATAGCGAGTTTTGTGCCATTTTTACAAGTTATTGAAATATAAGGAGTTTTTATATTTATTAAGTGACGGCAAGGAATTTTGTCTCTATTTTGAGACTTTTCTCGAGCCTGAGGGTGCTATCGCGGGCAAGCCCCGCTCCTACAAAAGCCACGCACGTCTCTGTAAGGATGGGTCTTACCCGCGATCAGCGCGAAGCGCTGGCTATTTCTCCAAATGGAGATATGTGTCTCTTTATTGAGACTCAGCGATGCCCAGGGCTGCCATTTTCTTGTACAGCGTCGAGCGGCCCAGGCCGAGGTGCCGCGCCGCTTGGTCCACTTTGCCGGCGCATTGCGCCAGAGTCGTCTCGATCAACTGACGGTCGAAACGCTCGCGCGCCGCGGCAAAGGTTTCATGGGGCAACGCCTCGGCGGACGCGGCGATGGCCGTGGGCGGCAGTGGGTTGAAGTTGCCAATCGCCGCCCGAATATCCCCGGCACCGAGCAGCAGGTCGTCGCTGAGCAACGCCGCGCGCTCCAGCACGTTGCGCAGTTCGCGGATGTTCCCCGGCCAGGCGTGCTGGCCCAGCAGCGCCAGGGCCTCGGGTGTCAGTTCGTGCTGGCTGCGCAGTTCTTCGAGGATGCCTTCGCTCAGCGCCGGCAGGTCGTCCAGGCGCTCGCGCAGGGCCGGCACCTGGATCGGCAGTACATTGAGGCGGTAATACAGGTCGGCGCGGAATTCTCCGCGCTTGATCGCCGCCTCCAGGTCGGTGGAGGTGGCGGCAATGATCCGCACATCGCTGTGGATCACCTCGTTGGAGCCCACCGGCTCGAACTCCTTTTCCTGCAGCACTCGCAGCAGCTTGCTCTGCAGGGGTAACGGCATGTCGCCGATTTCGTCGAGGAACAGGCTGCCGCCCTGGGCGATCTGCAGCTTGCCGGCGCGCCCCTTGCGGTCGGCGCCGGTGAAGGCGCCGGGGGCGGTGCCGAAGAACTCAGCTTCCAGTAGGGCTTCGGGAATCGCCGCGCTGTTGATGCTGACGAAGGGCTTGTGCGCCCGTGGCGAGGCGGCGTGGATGGCCTGGGCCAGCAACTCCTTGCCGGTGCCGGTTTCGCCTTGCAGCAACACCGGCGACTCAGTGCTGGCGCCGCGCCGGGCCCGGCGCTTGACCTCCAGGCTGGCGCTGCTGGTGCCGATGAAATGGGCGAAGTTGTACTTGGTCTGCCGGGCCCGCAGCAGCGAGCGGGTGGAGGCCAGTTCTTCCTGCATGCTCAGGTAGCGCTTGAGCATCGGCGAGAGGCTGCGCAGCTCGTCGTACAGGGCAAAACCGATGGCGCCGATCACCAGGCCCGCGGCGTCGTGGATCGGCAGGCGCATGACCACCAGCGGTTCCTTGGGGGTGTCCTGCATGTCCAGCAGGATCGGCCGGCCGGTGCGCACCACTTCACGCAGCAGGCTGCCGGGGATCACGCTCTCGCAGGGCTTGCCGATGGCGAATGTCGCCGACTCCAGGCCGAAACGCCGGGCATAGCGCTCGTTCATCCAGACGATATTGGCGTCGCGGTCGACGATCACCGTGCCTTCGCTGGATTGCTCGATGATTTCGAACAGCGAGCGGATCGCCAGTTGGCGCACACGCTGGTAGTCCTTGAGGTTTTCGCTGTCGTTCATGGGCTGGGGTCCTGGGGCTGGCGGCGCCGATTATGCCGACAATCCCCTCCCGGGCGCGACCAGGGAAGAGGTGGCTGGAGATTGCCGGAATGTCCTGCGGACCTTGCCGCAGCCTCGCAGGCTCGGCAGCGGCTACAGGGGCGAGGCTTGGTGTAGCCGCTGTCGCAGGCTGCGCATGGGCGCATAGCGGGCACGAACGGGGAGGGCCGTCGATCGCCGCAGGTTCAGCCGGGTTGGGCGGCGGCCAGCAGTTCCCGGGTGTAGGGGTGCTGCGGGGCTGCGAATACCTGGTGGCTGGCGCCGCTTTCCACCACCTGGCCGTCCTTGATCACGATCATGTCGTGGGCCAGGGCACGGATCACCGCCAGGTCGTGGCTGATGAACAGGTAGGTCAGGCCGTACTTCTCCTGGAGCTGGCGCAACAGGGTCACCACTTGTTTCTGCACCGTGCGATCCAGGGCCGAAGTGGGTTCGTCCAGCAGGATCAGCGCCGGCTTGAGCACCAGGGCCCGGGCGATGGCGATGCGCTGGCGCTGGCCGCCGGAGAATTCGTGGGGATAACGATGGCGGCTTTCCGGGTCAAGGCCGACTTCCTCCAGGGCGCGGATCACTTGCTCGTCGCACTGGCGGGCATCGTACTGGCTGTGCACTTCCAGCCCCTCGCTGATGATCTGCGCCACCGACATGCGCGGGCTGAGGCTGCCGAAGGGGTCCTGGAACACCACCTGCATCTGCTTGCGCCAGGGCCGCAGCTGTTTCTGGTTGAGCCCGTCCAGGGCCTGGCCCTGGAAGCGGATGCCACCTTGGGAATCCAGCAGCCGCAGGATCGCCTGGCCCAGGGTCGACTTGCCCGAGCCGGATTCGCCAACGATGCCCAGGGTCTTGCCCTGCTGCACGCGCAGGCTGATGCCGTCCACCGCCCGCAGGTACTGTTTGCGCCTCAGCAGGCCGCCGCCGACCTGGAACTCGACGCAGAGATTGTCCACCTCCAGCACGGTGTCGCGGGTGTCGCGGCACAGTGGCAGGCCCTCGGGTTCGGCGTGCAGCAACTCGCAGCTATAGGGGTGCTGCGGAGCGTTGAACAGGGTGTCGCAATCGGCCTGCTCGACGATTTCCCCGGACTTCATCACACACACGCGCTGGGCGATGCGCCGTACCAGGTTGAGGTCGTGGCTGATCAGCAGCAGCGACATGCCCAAGCGTTGCTGCAAGGACTTGAGTAACAGCAGGATCTTGCGCTGTACGGTGACGTCCAGGGCGGTGGTGGGTTCGTCGGCGATCAGCAGCTCCGGTTCGCAGGCCAGGGCCATGGCGATCATCACCCGTTGGCGCTGGCCGCCGGACAACTGATGTGGGTAGGCCTTGAGCCGCTCCCGGGGTTTCTGGATGCCCACCAGCTCCAGCAGTTCGAGGATGCGTGCCTGGGCCGCCTTGCCGCCCAGGCCGCGATGCAGCAGCAGGGTTTCGCCGATCTGCTTCTCGATACTGTGCAGCGGGTTCAGCGAGGTCATGGGCTCCTGGAAGATCATGGCGATGCGGTTGCCCCGCAGCTTTTGCAGCGTGGCGCTGTCGGCGCCGATCAGCTCCTGGCCGCGGTAACGCACGCTGCCGCTACTGCTGCAGCCGGTCTGGGGCAGCAGTTGCAGGATCGAGTGGGCCGTCACCGATTTGCCCGAGCCGGACTCGCCCACCAGCGCCAGGCACTCGCCGGGACGGATGTCCAGGCATAGGTCGCGGACCGCCGGGCGGCCGCCGAAGGCCACATTGAGTTGGCGGATTTCGATCAGGTTTTCAGTCATTTCTACAGTCCGCTTCAAGATCGGGGATCAAAGGCATCGCGCAGCGCCTCGCCGATGAACACCAGCAGCGAGAGGATCAGCGCCAGGGCGAAGAACGCCGTCAGCCCCAGCCATGGCGCCTGCAGGTTCTGCTTGCCCTGGCCGATCAACTCGCCCAGGGAGGCGCTGCCGGCGGGCATGCCGAAGCCGAGGAAGTCCAGGGCGGTGAGGGTCGAGATGGCGCCGGTGAGGATGAACGGCAGGTAGCTCAGGGTGGCGTTCATGGCGTTGGGCAGGATGTGCCGCAGGATCACCTTGCGATCGCTCAGGCCCAGGGCCCTGGCAGCCTTGACGTATTCCAGATTGCGCCCGCGCAGGAATTCGGCGCGGACCACGTCCACCAGGGCCAGCCAGGAGAACAGCGCCATGATCCCCAGCAGCCACCAGAAGTTCGGTTCGACGAAACCGGACAGAATGATCAAAAGGTACAGCACCGGCAACCCCGACCAGACTTCCAGCAGGCGCTGGCCCAAGAGGTCGACCCAGCCGCCGTAGTAGCCTTGCAGTGCGCCGGCGGCAATGCCGACCAGGGCACTGATGGCGGTCAGGGCCAGGGCGAACAGGATCGATACCCGGGCACCGTAGATCACCCGCGCGAGGACGTCCCGGGCCTGGTCGTCGGTGCCCAGCCAGTTGGTCGCCGTGGGCGGGCTGGGGGCCGGTCGGGTCAGGTCGTAGTTGGGCGTGTCTTCGCTGAAGGGGATGGGTGGGAACAGCAGCCAACCGCCGTCCTTGCGGATCAGCTGCTGCACGTAGTCGCTGCGGTAGTCGGCCTGGAACGGTAACTGGCCGCCGAACTCCTGCTCGGTGTAGCGCTTGAACACCGGGAAGTACAGCGAACCCTGGTAGCTCAGCACCAGCGGCTTGTCGTTGGCGATCAGCTCGCCGCCCAGGGTCAGGATGAACAAGCCGATGAACAGCCACAGCGACCACCAGCCCCGGCGGTTCTGCTTGAAACGGTCAAGGCGTCGGCGCGCCAAAGGGGAAAGCTTGAGCATCAGGCGTTCCTCGCGGCGAAGTCGATGCGCGGGTCGACCAGGGTGTAGCACAGGTCGCCGATGAGTTTTATCAAGAGCCCGAACAGGGTGAAGATGAACAGCGAGCCGAACACCACCGGATAGTCCCGGGAGACCGCGGCCTCGTAGCTCATGCGTCCCAGGCCATCGAGGGAGAAGATCACCTCGATCAGCAACGAGCCTGCGAAGAACACGCTGATGAAGGCCTGGGGAATGCCCGAGACCACCAGCAGCATGGCGTTGCGAAACACATGGCCGTACAGCACCCGGCGTTCGCTCAGGCCCTTGGCCCGGGCGGTGACCACGTACTGGCGGGTGATTTCGTTGAGGAAGCTGTTCTTGGTGAGGATGGTGAGGGTAGCGAAGCCGCCGATCACCAGGGAGCTGACGGGCAGCACCAGGTGCCAGAAGTAGTCGGCGATCTTGCCCAGGGTGCTCAGCTGGTCGAAATCGTCCGAGACCAGGCCGCGCACCGGGAACCAGTTCAGCGAGGTCCCGCCGGCGAACAGCACGATCAGGAACATGGCGAACAGGAAGGCCGGCATGGCGTAGCCGATGATGATCGCGGTGCTGCTCCAGATATCGAAGTGGCTGCCATGGCGCACCGCCTTGCGAATCCCTAAGGGGATCGACACCAGGTAGGTGATCAGGGTCGCCCACAGCCCCAGGGAGATGGTCACCGGCATCTTTTCCAGGATCAGGTCGGTGACCGTGGCACCACGGAAGAAGCTCTTGCCAAAGTCCAGCTGGGCGTAGTTCTTGAGCATCAGCCACAGGCGTTCATGGGCCGGCTTGTCGAAGCCGTACTGTTTCTCGATGTCCTGGATCAGCTTGGGGTCCAGGCCGCGGCTGGCTCGCGAGCCGCCACTGCTCATGGCGTCGGCGGAGCCACCGACACCGCCGCCAATGCCCTGCAAGCGGGCGATGGCCTGTTCCACCGGGCCGCCGGGAGCAGCCTGGACGATCACGAAGTTCACCAGAAGGATGATCAGCAGGGTCGGGATGATCAGCAGCAAGCGCCGCAGGATATAGGCCGGCATCAGGGGCGTGCTCCGGGTTTGTTACGGCGCGCGAGCTCGGCGGCCATCTGTTCATTGGTCAGCGGGGTGGGGCTGACTTCCCACCAGGTCTCGATGGCTTCGTCGTTGCTGGCCGGTACCTTGGGCCTGCCAAAGCGGTTCCACCAGACGGTGGACGTGCCGGGTGGGTAGTAGTTGGCGATCCAGTAGTAGTTCCATTGCAGCACCCGGTCCAGGGCATGGGCGTAGCGCAGCATTTCCGGTTGGCTGGTGGCCTTGACCAGGCCGTTGACCAGGGTATCCACCGCCGGGTTCTTGAGCACCATGAGGTTGTTCGAGCCCGGGTCGTTGGCGGCAGCGGAACCATAGTAGTTGTAAAGCTCCAGCCCGGGCGAGGTGGACACCGGGTAGCCGGTGACGATCATGTCGTAGTCGCGGGCCATCAGCCGGTTGACGTACTGCGCGGAATCGATGCGGCGGATGTTCAGGGTGATGCCAATCTGGGCCAGGTTGCGCTTGTAGGGCAGCAACAGGCGCTCGATGGAGCCCTGGGTGATCAGGAAAGTGAACGCCAGGGGCTCGCCCTGGGCATTGACCAGTTTGTCGCCCTCAGGCTTCCAGCCGGCTTGTTCCAGCAGGGACAGGGCCTGCAATTGCTTGTCGCGCAGTACGCCACTGCCGTCGGTCTTCGGTGCTTCGAACACCTGGGTGAAGACCTCGTCGGGAATCTGCCCGCGCAATGGCTCCAGGATCTTCAACTCCTCGGCGTCCGGCAGGCTGCGGGCCGCCAGCGGGGTGTTGGAGAAGAAGCTCTGCTGGCGGATGTACAGGTTGCGCATCATCTGCCGGTTGCTCCACTCGAAGTCCCAGAGCATGGCCAGGGCCTGGCGTGTGCGGCGGTCCTGGAACACCGGGCGGTCGAGGTTGAATACGTAGCCCTGGGCCGGTTGCGGTGCGGCCTGGGCCAGATGGGCCTTCTGCAGGCGCCCGTCGGTCAGGGCCGGGCTGTCGTAGCCGATGGAGTAACCGGTGGCGGAGAACTCGCGGTTGTAGTCGTAGGCCCCGCCGCGCAGTACTTGGCGGGCGACGTCGATGTCGCCGAAGTACTCGACGCTCAAATGATCGAAGTTGTACAGGCCGCGGCTGACCGGCAGGTCCTTGCCCCACCAGTCGGGGTTGCGGATGAAGGTGATGCTGTTGCCCGAGTCCACCTTGCCCACGCGATAGGGGCCGCTGCCCAGGGGCGCTTCATAGCCGCCACCGCCAGCGAAGTCGCGACTCTTCCACCAGTGTTCGGGAAACACCGGCAGGGTCGCGATATCCAGGGGCAGGGTACGGTTCTCGTTGTTCTTGAAGTCGAAGCGGATCACCCGTGGCGACTCCACGGTGACGCCGCTGACATCGGCGAACTGGGTGCGATAACGCATGCTGCCCTGGGTCATCAACAGGTCGTAGCTGTAGTGCACGTCTTCGGCGGTGATCGGTGTGTCATCGGCGAAACGGGCCTTGGGATTGAGGTAGAAGCGCAGCCACAGGCCGTCCTCGGCGCGCTCCATCTTCTCGGCCACCAGGCCATAGACGGTGTAGGGTTCATCCAGGGAGCGCAGGGCCAGGGGGGCATACACCAGGCCGTCCAGCTGGGATACGCCGATGCCCTTGTCGATATAGGGCAGGACGTGGTCGAAGCGGCCGATCTCGATGGCCGAGCGGCGCAGGGTCCCGCCTTTGGGGGCCTGGGGGTCGACGTAGTCGAAGTGGCTGAAACCCTGGGGATACTTGGCGGGCTCGCCGTAGACGGTCATGGCATGTTGCGGTGCCGCTTGGGCACCTGTGGCGCCCAGCAGCAGGGCGATGAACAGTACGGTAGGGGAAAGCAGTCGCATTGTCAGCCTTAAGAGCCGGGTGATCGTTGACCACGATTTTTACGCTAGCGGCGCGTGACTGGCCAGCCGCATCTGTCTTGGTGCGTACAGGTTTCATAAAGACAACGGCCCGCCGAGAGGCAGGCCGTTGGAACGAACGCTGGGCTGAGGATCAGTCCTGGCGGCTGGTGACTTCCAGCAGGTGATAACCGAACTGGGTCTTCACCGGGCCTTGCACGACATTGACCGGGGCGCTGAATACCACGGTGTCGAATTCCTTGACCATCTGGCCTGGGCCGAAAGAGCCCAGGTTGCCGCCGTCGCGGCTGGAAGGGCAGGTGGAGTGCTGCTTCGCCACGTCGGCGAAGTCGGCGCCGGCTTCGATTTCGGCTTTGAGTTCGTTGCACTTGGCTTCGCTGGCAACCAGGATGTGACGGGCAGTGGCTTTGGCCATGGGAATTGCTCCTTTCAAGAAAGTGCAGAGACTACCGGAATCAGGTGGCCATTTCCTGTCAAAGTTCCTTCAAGCCGTTACCGCCACGACCGCCGGTTTGACGCTCGAAGCCGTCCGCAGCCACTGTCGCCGTTCGCGACAGTGGCTGCGCGGATGCTCAGGCGCTAGCGGCCTGTGCCCGTAGTTGCTGGGCGGCGTTGCCCAGTAGTTGCTCGGTGGTGTCCCAGCCCAGGCAGCCGTCGGTGATCGAGACGCCGTAGCGCAGGTTGCCGCTCAGCGGTTGGCAGCCTTCGAACAGATGGCTTTCGAGCATCACGCCCATCAGCGAGGCGTCGCCTTGCAGGCGCTGCTCAAGCACGTCGTTGAACACTGCCGGCTGGCGCGCGGGGTCCTTGCCGCTGTTGGCGTGGCTGCAATCGACCATGATCCGCGCCGGGATCTTCAACTTGTGCAGGTCGCGCTGGACCTGGGCGATGCTCTGGCGGTCGTAGTTCGGTCCACGGTGGCCGCCGCGCAGCACCAGGTGGGTATCGGGATTGCCTGCAGTCTGGATGATCGCCGGATGGCCCTGGCTGTCGACGCCGAAGTGGCGGTGCGGATGGGCGGCCGAGCGCATGGCGTCGCAGGCGATGGCGACGCCGCCGTCGGTACCGTTCTTGAAGCCCACTGGCATCTCCAGGCCACTGGCCATTTCCCGGTGGATCTGCGATTCGGTGGTGCGTGCGCCGATGGCGACCCAGCTCAAGAGGTCGTCGAAGTAGCCAGCGGCCATGGGTTGCAGCAGCTCGGTGGCGATCGGCAGGCCCAGGCGCAGCATCTCGCGCATCAGCTCCCGGGACAGGGCCAGGCCACCGGCCATGTCATCGCTGCCGTCCAGGTGCGGATCGTAGGCCAGGCCTTTCCAGCCGACGGTGGTACGGGGTTTTTCCACGTAGGCGCGCATCACCAGGAGCATCTGGTCGCTCACTTGCGCGGACAGCCGGGCCAGGTTGGCGGCATATTCCAGGGCCGATTGCGGATCGTGGATGGAGCAGGGGCCGACCACTACCAGAAGGCGTGGGTCCTGGCCTTGGAGGATGGCGCGGATGGCTTGGCGATGGGTGCTGACTTGCTGGCTCAGGGCCGTGGATAGCGGCAGGTGCTGCTTGAGTTCCAGGGAACTGGGCAGGCGCTGGGTCAGGGGTTCGTTGGCGCTGGCTTGAGCGGACAGGGACAGAGCGGATACGGACGAATTCATGTGCGGTCTTCCTGGGCGGGCGGCGGGTGATGTCCCGCGCGCGGCCCTACTGGGGTGTTCGACAATTGGCCGTACTGGCCATGAGTGTGCAATTGCCACCGGTAGGTGACCGATCGGAGGCGGCAGGCTGTCCCGAGCGGAGGCTGCTAAATCGCCAGGTGGAAAACATGTCGTAACGGTAATAGGTGGCGTAGTTCATGGTGCAATCCTCGGTAAGTTCGGTGTGTCGCAAAAAATCGTGGTTGAAAATCCAAGCCCCGGAAAAACAAAACCCCCGGTCGGGAGGCCGACCGGGGGTTGAGAATTCTCTGGTGGGCGACCCGTTTTTATGGGCGCCGGTTGGGTATCAGGCGCGCCAGTGGCTAAACCAATACCCAAAATAAAAGCTCGCCGCCGCGCTGCCAGTGACCCAGGCAGCCGCAACCGAGCGCAGTGCGCAGGCGGTGTGGCGATGCAGGGAAAGGGTCTGGGACAACATGGGGTTTCTCCGTGAAGTGCAGCGAGCTTACTAGAGGCTGGGGCGGCGATTCAATCAGTAATTTCTATGGCGCAGGGAGACTTGCGACTATGGATTAATCCACTGGGGGTTTTGTGCGACACTCGCGGCACCTGCCTGGTTACCCCCGTCGCTGCTCGAAAAAGGACTGTCCATGACCTTGCTGACCCTTGCCGCTGCCCAATCGGAATCCATTGCTGGCGACCTGCCAGCCAACCTTACCGGACATCAGCGCTTGATGTGCCTGGCGGCGCAGCAGGGCGTGCAGTTGCTGGTATTCCCCGAGCTGTCGCTCACCGGTTATGAGCCGCAACTGGCGGCCGAGCTGGCGGTGGCTCCGGATTCGCCGGTACTGCAACCGGTGCGCGACCTGGCTCGGGAGCTGCACATGACTACGGTGGTGGGGATGCCGATTCGCCTGGTCGATGGCGGGCCGGTACTGATTGGTGCGTTGGTACTGGGGGCTGACGGTTCGCTGGCGGTCTATAGCAAGCAGCACCTGCATCCCGGGGAGGAGCGCGCTTTTGCCGCAGGCAGGGGTGGGGCTCCCTTGGCATTTGCCGAGCACCAGATTGCCCTGGCGGTTTGTGCAGACTTCAGCCATGCCAGCCATGTGCAGGCGGCAGCGCAGGCCGGGGCCGCTGTCTATGCCGCGGGCGTGCTGATCAGCGAGGGCGGCTATGCCGTCGACAGCGCACTGCTGCAAGGCTACGCCGGGGAGCATGGACTACTGGTGCTGATGGCCAATCATGGTGGCCCCAGTGGCGGCTGGACCTGTGCCGGGCGCAGTGCGGCCTGGGGCCCCACGGGGGAGCTGCTGGCAGCGGTGGAGGGGACTGGCGAGGCATTGCTGATCGTTCGTGGCGAGGCCGGGCGGTGGCAGGCCGAAGTGCTGCCGCTCGAGCGATGAGCCGATTCGAACTGCGTCCGGCCGCCGAGACGGACCTGGTATTTGCCCGGGAGCTGACCCGCTCCACAATGCTGGGTTATTACATCCGTCATGACCTGCTCTGGCTTGACGAGGCTTTCGATGTGGCCTGGGCTGGTCGTGAAAACCTGTTGATCTGCCAGGACCACCAAACGCTGGGTTTCGTCAGCCTGAGTCGTGATCTGCGGGCGCTCTATGTCCGTGAGTTGCATGTGCTGCCGGCCTGGCGCGGGCAGGGGGCTGGGACATGGAGCCTGCAGCGGATGATGGAGATGGCGTGTCGGGAGCGCCGGCAGTTGCTGCGCCTGACCGTGTTCAAGGGCAACCCGGCACAACGCCTGTATGAGCGCATGGGGTTACAGGTGGTGGGCGACGACGATTGCTTCTGGCGCATGGAGCGTTCGGTCTCCAGCGAAGCCAGCGACAGCCGCCCGGGCTGAACGGCAGGCCGGCTCAGATCAGGGCCGGGTCCACCACTGGCACTTCATCCAGAATGATGCCGTCCTTCATTCCCAATAGCACCGCAACCTTGTGTGCTTCCCCTCGTTTGCCTTTCTTGCGGCCTGCCAGCACCTGGTAGGTCGTGGCCGGATCAACCCCATGTTCGCGGGCGAACTGTTGAACCGATTTTCCTTGATGTTCCAGCCAGGCCTTGGCTTGTGCGGCAGTGCGGATACCGGGCATAGTTCAAAACCGTTCAATTTTGTTCAAGGCTTGAAGAGTATGACACCCCTTGGGGTGTATCTGATGGGATCATACATCCAAATGAGTGGAATCGGTTTGCGGTTGAGGCAGGAGCGGGAGCGCCTTGGACTGTCGCAGAGAGTCTTTGGTGAAATCGGCGGGGTGGAAGCCAACGCCCAGGGTAAGTACGAAAGTGGCGATCGCGCACCCAAGGCAGATTATCTGTCCCGGGTAGCGGCAAAGGGAGTGGATGTTCTTTATGTACTGACCAGTGAACGGACGCCAGTCGTGGCTGGCAGGTTGAGCCAGATGGAGGAACAGGTGCTTGATTGTTATCGGGCCCTGTTCAAGGAAGATCAGGATACGATCTGTCGCTTGACCTCCACCTTGGCCGAGTTGTCGCAGATCCAGGGCTCGAGGAAAAAGTCCCAAGCCGCCGAGTCCTGAGGGACTAGAGCATTTGCCGGCGAGGGAGGCATGACATCTTTTATCGCTCGTCGAAGTGTTTTAATCGCGCTTGTGATTAGGTTTGTACGCCGCTTTTTTGCTAAGGTGTCCGGCAACCTATAACGACCATATCGCGAGGTGTCTGCTTGATTAGGGTGCTAGTAGTCGATGACCATGATCTCGTTCGTACGGGCATTACACGAATGCTGGCTGACATCGATGGCCTGCAAGTAGTCGGGCAGGCAGAGTCGGGAGAGGAATCCTTGCTCAAGGCGCGGGAATTGAAGCCCGATGTAGTGCTGATGGACGTGAAGATGCCCGGGATCGGCGGTCTTGAAGCTACGCGCAAGTTGTTGCGCAGTCATCCGGACATCAAGGTCGTGGCGGTAACCGTCTGCGAGGAAGATCCATTTCCTACTCGGCTTCTGCAAGCGGGCGCAGCGGGATACTTGACCAAGGGCGCGGGCCTCAACGAAATGGTCCAGGCCATTCGCCTGGTCTTTGCCGGTCAGCGCTATATCAGCCCGCAGATCGCCCAGCAGTTGGTGTTCAAGTCATTTCAACCGTCCAGTGATTCGCCATTCGATGCCCTGTCGGAGCGGGAAATCCAGATTGCGCTGATGATCGTCGGCTGCCAGAAGGTGCAGATCATTTCCGACAAGCTATGCCTGTCGCCGAAAACCGTGAACACCTATCGCTATCGGATTTTCGAGAAGCTCTCGATCAGTAGCGATGTGGAGCTGACGCTGCTGGCCGTTCGTCATGGCATGGTCGATGCCAGCCTCTGAAATGACCGACCTGTTTGATCCCAGTGCTTTTCTTTCTACCTGTAGTGGCCGCCCCGGTGTGTATCGCATGTTCGACAGCGATGCACGCCTGCTCTACGTGGGTAAAGCCAAGAACCTGAAGAACCGCCTCTCCAGTTACTTTCGCAAGACCGGCCAGGCACCGAAGACCGCCGCCCTGGTGGCGCGCATCGCCCAGATCGAAACCACCATCACCGCCAACGAGACCGAGGCGCTGCTGCTGGAGCAGACGCTGATCAAGGAGTGGCGGCCGCCGTACAACATCCTGTTGCGCGACGATAAGTCCTACCCCTATGTATTTCTTTCGGATGGCGACTTTCCGCGTTTCAGCATTCATCGCGGGGCGAAGAAGCTCAAGGGCAAGTACTTCGGGCCTTATCCTAGTGCCGGTGCGATCCGTGAGAGCCTCAGTCTGCTGCAGAAGACCTTCCAGGTTCGCCAGTGCGAGGACAGCTACTACAAGAACCGTACCCGGCCGTGCCTGCAATACCAGATCAAGCGCTGCAAAGGGCCCTGCGTGGGCTTGGTGGAGCCTGAGGTCTATGCCGAGGATGTGCGCCATTCGGTGATGTTCCTCGAGGGGCGCAGCAACGCATTGAGCGACGAACTGTCCAGTTCCATGGAAGCTGCCGCCAGCACCCTGGATTTCGAAAAAGCCGCCGAATTGCGCGATCAGATTGCTTTGCTGCGCCGGGTCCAGGACCAGCAGAGCATGGAAGGCGGTACCGGTGATGTCGATGTGGTGGCGGCTTTCGTCAACCCGGGCGGCGCTTGCGTGCACCTGATCAGTGTGCGTGGCGGGCGAGTGCTGGGCAGCAAGAACTTCTTCCCGCAGGTCGGTATCGAGGAGGATGTTGCGCAGGTCATGCTGGCATTCCTGGGGCAGTACTTTGTCAGCAGTCCGGAGCGGGACTTGCCATCCGAACTGATCGTCAATGTGACCCATGAAGACTTCCCGATCCTGATCGCTGCCATTGACGAGCTGCGTGGTCGCGAATTGACCATCAGTCACAGGGTCCGTGGCACGCGTGCTCGCTGGCAACAACTGGCAGTGACCAATGCCGAGCAGGCCCTTGGGGCGCGCCTGGCCAACCGGCAACATGTGGCCGCTCGTTTCGAGGCATTGGCCGAGGTGCTGAACCTGGACGAGCCGCCGCAGCGCCTGGAGTGCTACGACATCAGTCACTCCAGCGGCGAGGCGACTGTCGCCTCCTGTGTGGTCTTCGGCCCGGAAGGTCCGTTGAAGTCCGACTACCGTCGTTACAACATCGAGGGCGTCACCGCGGGTGACGACTATGCGGCGATGCACCAGGCCCTGACCCGACGCTTCAGCAGGCTCAAGGATGGGGAGGGCAAATTGCCGGATATTCTCTTGGTCGACGGTGGCAAGGGGCAGCTCTCCATGGCTCGCGATGTACTCAATGAATTGGCCGTGCCTGACTTGATTCTCCTCGGTGTGGCCAAGGGCGCGACGCGCAAGGCCGGTTTCGAGACCCTCTACCTGAACGATGCGGCCCATGAGTTCACGCTCAAGGGCGACTCGCCAGCGCTTCACCTGATCCAGCAAATTCGCGATGAGGCTCACCGATTCGCCATCACCGGTCACCGTGCCCGACGTGGCAAGGCCCGACGCACCTCGACCCTGGAAGGGGTCGCAGGTGTCGGGCCAACACGCCGGCGTGATCTCCTTAAACATTTTGGTGGATTGCAGGAGCTGTCCCGTGCCAGCATCGATGAGATTGCCAAGGCCCCGGGAATCAGTAAAAAGCTTGCAGAGTTGATTTATGCAAACCTGCACAGCGAGTAGAATGCCCAATCACCTCGTAGCCAGTTGTGCCGATGAATATCCCTAATCTGATCACCGTTCTACGCGTCCTGCTTATCCCGATCTTCATACTGCTGTTCTATATGCCTTATAGCTGGAGCTACATGGCAGCCAGTTCAGTGTTCGCCTTCGCAGCCGCTACGGATTGGCTAGACGGGTATCTGGCTCGACGCCTGCAGCAGACCACGCCGTTCGGCGCGTTCCTCGATCCCGTGGCCGACAAGCTGATGGTGGCGGTGGCCCTGGTGTTGCTGGTGCAGGAGCACGCGAACCTGTGGCTGACCTTGCCGGCAGCGGTGATCATCGGGCGCGAGATCGTGGTCTCGGCCCTGCGCGAGTGGATGGCCGAACTTGGCGCCAGGGCGCAGGTGGCGGTGTCCAACATGGGCAAGTGGAAAACCGCGGCCCAGATGCTGGCGCTGGTAATCCTGCTGGCCAATCCCTCGGTCTTCAGCTTCTGGGTATTGCTGGGTTATATCCTGCTGATGGTGGCGGCAGGCCTGACCTTGTGGTCGATGCAGCAATACCTTCGTGCCGCATGGCCGCATTTGAAAATCGACGGCGATAAAAAATAAGTTTTTTTGAATCAAGGGGTTGACGTAGATTCTGGTTTCTATAGAATGCGCAACACCAAGACGATGCGGGAATAGCTCAGTTGGTAGAGCACGACCTTGCCAAGGTCGGGGTCGCGAGTTCGAGTCTCGTTTCCCGCTCCAAATTCAAAAAAAGCCACTCAATCGAGTGGCTTTTTTTATGCCCGAAATACAGGCCCGCGCTGCCGCAGCGGGGCATTCCCAGGCCGCTCGCTCGGTGGGTCTGCCAGGCGAAAAATCATCCCTGTCGGCAAAGCGTCTACCTGCCATGGCTGCGGGATTTCCCGGCATGATGATGCATCCACTCATTCATACCCAACACGCACCGGACTCCTGCAGGCCCAGGCATATGCCGTTGGCGATGTTGATGGTCTTGGCGTGACCATATCGCCAACCAAGCTAGTTCAAGTATCCAATAGAATGGTGTTCCGGCCTTGGCCTCTGAACAAGAGCCTCAAGTAAAGCAAAGGGGTGCAATCATTCAATGGTCTCGGTTTGAAGATGGCCTCATGAATGCACCTAGCGTTCACCTGGCTTGGTGCGCTCATCTCGTGATGTTCAATGGAGTGGTGTGGAAGTGAAGAATGGCGAGTGAAAGGACGTATTCAAAAGAATGGCTTCGCCTGTCAGGAGCAGAGATGGAGCTGTTTTCAGCATGCCATGAGTTTAGGCATTCTGCGGGCTTTATCAGTGAGTTGTCGTTGGCCCTCGCGGACCGTTTGGAGCAGGGAACCGCTCTCAGGTTTATCCGGGATGATGTGTTTGCGGATAATGAGCTTGATGATTTGCTTCCGGGAATTATTGATGCAGCGATAGAAGGTGATATAGGTAATGTGCCTCTCGCCAGAAGTGTGCTGCATAAGTTCAGGAAGAATGGTCTGCTCAAGGAAAAACTCGCGTCCAGTTTGAGCGGGTATCTCGAAGCCGAAGATTATTATGTGTACATGAGGGTCGCTGAGCTGTTGCTGGAGTTGGATTACTTCGATCTGAAAGCTGTTTTCGTGAGCAAATGCAAGGAAAGCGACAACGAGGATGTAGTCGAGGTTTATGACTTCTTTGCTGATGAGTTCAAGGCTGATGGCCTCTAGTTGAGGTGCTGGAGTCGTCTGGCCCGTGTTTCCGGCGCCGATGCTGTGACGGCGTAATCGAACAGCCTCCTGATAGCGACAACCTCTTCTGACGATGCTCGACTTGAGGGAAAACCCTCATTGCTGCCTACGTGCTTTCCTACAATGATGATGGAATTCGCCCTGCACAATGGAGCAAGCCATGAACCATACCCTCACCGACGACAAACGCCCGACGCCGGATCCGGCCGAGGACAATGCGTTTTTCCCCTCGCCGTATTCGCTAAGCCAATTCACTTCCGCCCACTCCGACCTCAGTGGTGCCGACTACCAGCGGCCCTATACCGGTGGACGCTGGAAGGTGCTGGTGATTGGTGCGGACGAGCGTTACCTGCTGACCGACAACGGCACGATGTTCTCCACCGGCAATCATCCGGTGGAAACCCTGCTGCCCATGTACCACCTGGACAAGGCCGGCTTCGGTTTTGATATCGCCACCTTGTCGGGCAACCCGGTCAAGTTCGAGTTCTGGGCCATGCCCTCGGAAGATGTCGAGGTCAAAGGCCTGTATGCCAAGTACCGCGACCAGTTCAAGCAACCCTTGAAGCTGGCCGAGGTCCTGGACAACGCCCTGGGCGCCGATTCCGACTACATCGGGGTGTTCATTCCCGGCGGCCATGGCGCGCTGATCGGTCTGCCCGAAAGTGCCGAGGTGAAAAAACTCCTGCAATGGGCCATGGCCAACGACAAGTTCGTCATTTCCTTGTGCCACGGCCCCGCGGCATTGCTGGCTGCCGGGCTGGGCGAGACCAGGGACTCCTGCCTGTTCAACGGTTACCGCATCTGCGCCTTCCCCGACGCCCTGGACGCCCAGACCCCGGCCATCGGCTACATGCCCGGCCACCTGACCTGGAAGTTCGGCGAGCAGCTGTCCGCCCTGGGGATCGAGATCCTCAACCAGGACATCTCCGGGGCCGTGCACCAGGACCGCAAGCTGCTCACCGGCGACAGCCCGCTGGCGGGCAACTCCCTGGGCAAGCTGGCGGCCACCGCGTTGCTGCAAGCGGTAGCGGCCGGGTGACTGCGACCAGCGCTGAAGCGGCCCTGCACAGCGTCCTGGAATTGGAGCGCGCCACGGCGCTGCCTGCGATCCAGGCGCTGGTGCGGGGCCTGGCGGGCCCTTTCGGTTATGACCGTTTCGTACTGTTTTCCGCCTCATCGGCCAGGGACGAAGTGCTCGAGCGCATCTATTGGGTCGAGGGGGACTGGTTCGGCGACGGCCAGGTGGTCGATGCCGCGACCTACGTGCGCCGCTGCCCGGTCACCCGGCATATCCTGGAGGCACGCGAGCCGTTCTTCTGGAGCAAGCGCGGGGACCGCTACCAGGTGGTCCGCCGCCCTCAGGGCGCCGGCCTGCATGGCCTGCAGGTACCGGTGTTCGGTCCCTTGGGCCTGGAGGGCGCCATGAGCTTGGGCGGTGAGCGGATCGACAGCAGCCCCAGGGTTCGGCTGATGTTGGGCAGCGTCGCCAGTGCGGCGTTCTGTACCGCACGGCGGTTGCTGGAGGTGGCCGTCAGCGACCCGTCCAGGCAGTTGTCGGATCGGGAGCGTGAAGTCCTGGCCTGGACCGCCGCCGGCAAGCGCCAGGCCGATATCGCCGTGACGCTGGGGTTGTCCGGGCGCACCGTGGAAAACCACCTGCGGGCGGCGCGTCGGCGCCTGGGCGCCAGTACCACCGCACAAGCCATCAAGGTGGCGGTGCGCAACGGCGAATTGGACGCCGTGCCTGGCCGCCAGGAGCCGTAGCCGGGTTGCCGGGCAGGGCACGGCCGAGGTTGTCATGGACAACCTCGGCCTGGGCTCCGGGGTTAGTGGGCGACGGTCAGCACCACCTTGCCGATGTGCTGGCCGGACTCCATCAGGGCGTGGGCCTGGTCGGCATCCGTCAAGGCGAAGGTCTTGAAGATCAATGGCTTGATCGCGCCGCTCTGGACGTGGGGCCAGACCTTGGATTCCAGCTCGGCGATGATCCCGGCCTTGTCCTCTGGGCTGCGCGAGCGCAGGGTCGAGCCCATGTGGGTCAAGCGCTTGACCAGCATCGGGAACAGGTCGACCTGGGTCGCCGGGCCCTTGACCACGCCGATCTGCACGATCCGCGCGTTCATCGCCGCGGCCTGGAAGTTACGCGCCACATAGTCCCCGGCAATGATGTCGACGATGACGTCGACCCCAAGCTGCTCGGTCCCGAGCATCACTTGCTCGACGAAGTCCTCGCGGTTGTAGTCGATGGCCACGTCGGCACCCAGGGCCAGGCTGGCCGCCTGTTGTTGTGCATTGGCGACCGTGGTGAAGATCTTCGACGCGCCCAGGGCCTTGGCCAGCATGGTCGCCGTGGTGCCGATGCCGGAGGCGCCGCCATGCACCAGCAGCGATTCGCCGGTCTTGAACTGGCCGCGCTGGAACAGGTTGACCCACACGGTCATGAAGGTCTCGGGCAGCGCCGCGGCTTCGATCATCGACAGGCCGCCGGGCAGGTGCATGGTGGTGCGTTCGTCGGCGACCGTGTACTGGGCGTAGCCGCCGCCAGTGACCAGGGCGATCACCGGGTCGCCCACGCTGAAGCGCGTCACTTCGCTGCCCAGGGCCGCGACTTCCCCGGCGATTTCCAGGCCCGGGATGTCCGAGGCGCCGGCTGGCGGATCGTAGAGGCCCTTGCGCTGCAGCAGGTCGGGGCCGTTGACGCCGGCGGCGTGGACCCGGATCAGGATCTCCCGTGGGCCAGGGGTAGGCACCGCCCGGCGGGCAGGTTTCAATACCTGGGGATCACCCGGCCGGGTGATCTCGATAACGGTCATCTGCGCCTCTGGCGCACTATGGAAATGGCTCATAAATGGGTCCTGGTAAGGTGGATGCCGGCCGTTCGGGCTGGGGTGGGCAAAGGTTACGCAAGCGGGCCGGTGCCGGCGTGCGGCGATTTTACGAGGCTGTGTTGCAATGATTCTTCATGGGGAAATCTTGAATGAACTGGGATGATGCACGGGTCCTGCTGGCCCTCGGGCGCGAGCTGACCTTGCGCCGTGCGGCGCGCGTGCTGCACGTGGACCAGGCCACGGTGGGGCGGCGTATCGCGGCCATGGAGGCGGACCTGGGGTCGACCCTGTTCCTGCGCACTCCGGCCGGCTACCAGCTGACCAGCGTTGGCGAAATGGCGTTCGCGATGGCCGGGAAGATGGAGCAGATGGCCCTGGAGCTGATCCGGCGCACCGGGGGGATGGATAACGAACTGGCCGGCGAAGTACGGATCTCCACCACCGACTCCCTGGCCTGTGATTTCGTGATGCCGGCACTCAAGGCGCTGCACCTTGCGCACCCGGATATCCGCATCGTGCTCAACAGCACCTCCGAGGTGGTCAACCTGTCACGACGCGAAACCGATATCGCCATCAGGAACCTGCGTCCGGACAATCCCGACCTGATCCTGCGCAAGCTGGCCGAGTGGCCGATGGGCCTGTTCGCGACTCACGAATACCTGGAGCGCCATGGCCAGCCCGAGCCAGGCACCGGCTTCAAGGGCCATGACCTGGTGATGTACGAGCCGTACTGGCGGGATCGTGCGCAGCCGACCTTGCTCGACGAGCCCATCGACCAGGCCCGGGTGGTGATGGCGGTGAACTCCAACATGTTGCTGCGGCGCTCCATCGCCCAGGGTCTGGGCATCAGCGAGATCCCCATCGAGATGGGCCGGCGTGACGGCCTGGAGCGGATCTGGCCCGGGCGCACGGCCGGCAAGCCATATGAGGTGTGGATGGTCACCCACCAGGACCTGCGGCATACCACGCGCATGCGCCTGGTGATGGAGCACCTGGCGCGGTCCTTCGCCAACACGGGCGGGCCGGCGAATCCGCCGTTTGAATAATCCCCGGAATAATGCTGTGATTGCGCCCCTGAAGCCCGGCAGCCCTGCCTTTTCCTGAGATACCGCGCCATGGATAGCCAACAATCGACGACCCGGATGTCGCAACAGCCCGCCTGTGATGCCGGGACCCTGGCAGCGATCGCCGGCAGGGCCGCGCTGGTGCTGGAGACCAACAACCTGCGCGGCGGCAAGGACGCGGCGCAGGCCCTGGACAGCCTCAAGCACCTGGTCGCCCGCCTGGCTCGCCAGAGCCTCTGCCCGCAATCGCTCGGCCAATGGGTCATCACCCACGATGGCCTCGGACAAGCGGCCCGGGAGGCGCTGTGCGCACTGGCCGGGCGAGTGCTGGAGTTCGTCGAGATCGATCCCCGCACCGGTTATTACGAGGCCAAGAATATCGGTTTCGAGGCGGTCGACCAGGCGCGCTGCCAGTACGTGGTGTTCGCCGATGCCGACTGCCTTCCCGCCAGCCACTGGCTGGAACAGTTGCTCTTGCCCTTCACCGAGGTGGATGCGCCCCTGGCCGTCGCCGGGCGCACCAGCTATGCCCCGAGCGTGGTCGGCAGCGCGTTGACCACCATCGACTTCATGTACTTCCCCAGCCCGCTCGGTGCCCGGGCGACCCGCAATTTCTACGCGAACAACGTGGCCTTTCGTTGTGCCACCTTCGAGCAGTATCGCTACCAGCCGCTGGACGGCGTCTACCGTGCCCACTGCCAGGTCATGGGCCTGCGCCTGCAAGCAGCGGGGGTGGCGGTACGCTACGTTCCGGCGGCCCATACCGAGCACCGGTTGCCCGACAGCCGTGGCGAAGTGTTCAAGCTGCGCTGGTTGCGCGGTGGCGACAGTGTCGACCTGACCCCCTACCTGGTGCGTGCCTATATGCCGGGCTGGTTGCAGTGGCTTGGACGCAGCGGACCTATCGGCCCCTTGTGCGTGATGCTCGGGCGCCTGGGCTACAGCCTGCGCGCGCTCAACCACCAGGACCTGCCGGCCGTGCATGGCCGGCGGCGCCTGGGTGCGATCCTGGCGATACTCGGTATCTCGTCCCTCGATAGCGCCGGTGCGCTGGTCCGCGGGCTGGGGTTGAACATCGGCCGTGCCAGCGCGCGCCAGGGGCAAGCCCTGTCCTATCACCGCCAGCTGGATTGATCCGCGCCGCCCCCCTTGGCGCCCCTACAGGAAGTTCCCATGAGCATGAAACCCCTGGCCGTATTCGGCTCCTCCCTGGCGTGCCTGGCATGGTTGGCGTGCGCCGTCCCGGCCAGCGCCGCGTCCAGCGAAATCAGTGGCCGCAGCGTGTTGCACTTCGTCTCCGGCAGTGGCTGTGCGACGGTGCAGGGCGGCGCCGCGCAGGACTGCAACCGCCTGGCCCTGGACGTGGCGGACGCACGGGCCAGCGTTGACCCGCAGGCGCGCACCATAGTGTTCAGCGTCGAGGCCCGGCATGCCGGCAAGGGCGTGATCGGCGACGTGCTGCTGCATGGCAGCGGCATCGCCAGTGACGGCCAGCGCGTGCCCTTGAGCTTGCAGGTACTGGTGCGGCGCTCGGGCAAGACCTGGAAGGCCGACACCTATGTACATGCGCCGGTGCGTGGCACCTTCCGGGATATCGCTCTGGACCCTTACCAGATCAGCGTCCACCAGGGGCGTGACGAGTACGTGCTGCTCAATCCCGAGCTGGCGCGCAAGGTCCTGGCGCAGCCATCGATTGCCGCCCGGGTCGCCAGCTATTTGGTGGTGGTGCGTCCCAGCGACGGGGAAAATCCGACGGCCGATGACATCACCATCGGTCTGGGGGTCGGGCGGGTCTCGAAGTCGCTGATGCGTGCCCGCTTCAGCTCGAGGCAACCAGGCAGCCTGCCGCTGGACCAGGTGCTGGAGCAGGGCACCTGGAATCTCGACCTGCAAGCCTTGAGCGGCCAGATTCCGCTGTGGGTGGTCCAGCGCCAGTTGTTCGTCTTCGGCCTGGAGGACAGCCCCTTGCTCGAGGACGTGCGCCAGCGTGGCTTGCGCAAGCACGACCGCCTGGAGCTGGGCGCGGTCAATGGCAAGGGCTACCTGCGTTACAACGGCCAGGAGCAAAGTTTCCCCGGGGCCACTGCCAGCGGTACGGCCTTCATGCGTGACAGCTTCATCGGCTTGATCCTGGCCTGGCATCGCAGCGCCCAGGCGGCCACCACTGCGCCCCAAGGCGTGGACACCGCGCAGTCCATGCCATGAGTGCCGGCGAAGCGCTTGCAAGCCAAGCGGACTTCAGTTGCCTGGACATGCCCCGGCCCCGTGGGCTGGGAGCCGTGCAGGCGCGCCTGGTGGACCGCATCAAGCGCGTCGCCCTGCAGCGCCTGCATCGCAGCGTGCGTGGGGAGCGCCTGCTGTTGCGCATCTACCTGGCTGGGGAGGATGCCACCGAACGTGCGCTGCTGGATGAGTTGCTGCCGCAGTCGCCACCCTGGCTCGAGCGCCAGGTCGAGCGGCACCTGGCTGACGAACAACGGCACGTGACGCTGTTCGCCGCAGCCCTGGGCGAACGTGGCGGTGAAGGTACGGCACGCCTGGAACCGGATTGGCTCAGCCGGCGCAAGATCCTGCGCTGGCAGCGCCTGGCCCGCCGCTATGCGGGGCATTTCGAGCATGGCCTGCTGGTGCCGGCCTATGCCACCGGCCTGTGTGCCGAACAGATGGCGCAACGGGTGCTTAGCCGCCACTGCGCGGTCATCGGCGCCGAGCATGGGCTGTATCCGTTGCTGTCGCAGGTCCTGGCCGATGAAAAGGCCCATGTGCGCTTGTGCCAGGGCACCTTGCAACGCATTGTCGCCCCCCATGAAACCGTGCATCTGGCGCGCCTGCTCAAGGATATCCGCCGGGTCGATGCGAGCTTTGGCGTGACCGGCGCCCTGGCGATGTACCTGGCCGGCTGGGTACTGGGCGGTGGACGCGGCGCCATTCGATGACTCCACGCATTCTCTATCTCGCCACCGCCGATGCCCGTGGCCACCTGATGCGCGCGCAGTTGTTGGTGCATGCCCTGCGCGCGACCGGCGCCCAGGTCGAGGTGCTGACCACGTCGGACCAGGGCCAGCGCTTCCTGCGCAGTTTCGGGGTCCAGGCCGAGGTCCTTTCGCGGCACTATGCGGTGCAGTTCGACAGCCAGCAGAACATGCTGCGCCGGGCCACCAATCGCAATGTTGCCCAGTACCTGTTCCGTCCCGGGCGGATGCTGCGCGATATCCTCCAGCTGCGGCGCCGTTTGCGCGGCGTGGAGCTGGTGGTCAACGACTCCTTCCACCCGGCGTTGCTGTACATGGGCATGTTGCCGGGCTGGCGGCGCAAGGTGGTGCATGTGTACGGCGCGAGTCTGAAGGTGGCGTTGCTGAACAACTTCGACGGCATGTGGCCACGGCAGTTCGGGCGGTTGTTCGCCTGGATCGTCGGACGCCAGATCGATGCCGCGCGGGGGCGCATCGAGCACGATTTTGCCTATGAGGTCGACGATACCGTGGCCCGAGCGCTGTATCGCCTGCCGACCCCGGTGGCCCTGGCCGAGGCGTTGCCGGAGGAGCTCACGGTGGGCGCGGCGGTGTACCTCAACCCGCACTTTCGCGAACCCGGGCTGGCCGATGCCCTGGAGGCCGGCCTGGACGATGCCGGCCTGGATCGACACCTGGTGGGCGAAGGGTATGCCGGGCGCAACGGCTGGCTTGGAGTCGACCCGCACTGGGCCAGCCGCGCGGCCCGGGCGCAACTGCTGGTATCGGCACCGGGCATGGCGGCGCTGTCCATCGCCCGGGTCTACCAGCGGCCGATCATCCTGGTGGTAAGCGACCAGCCGGAGCAGGCCAGCAATGCCGCCCGGGCCAGCCAGTTGCAGTTGCTGCACCGGGTAGTGACCTGGCGCGGCGACATTGCCGACTTTCGGCGCCAGGTGAGCGCGGCGGCGCAGCAATTGAGCGCGGCCGCCCCAGCGCCTGACGTGGTGTCGGGCAACCAGCGGGCCCAGGCACGGATCGATGCCTGGGCCAACCACCTGCTTGGCTTGTGAGGGCGCCGTCTTGAATCGCCATGCCCCCATGCCCGTGGCGAGCCGACAGCCATGACCGGCTCCTGGTCGCGTCTCGGGTCCGCCAATCCTCGGCAGGCCCTGGCGGCGGCGTTCGGCTTGCTGCTGGGGTTGGGCGCGTTCATCGGCCTGCAGCGCCTGGTCACGCCGCGCTATCACTGGGTCACGCCGCTGGATGAGCTGATTCCTTTCGTGGCCCAGTCCTGGTTCCTTTACGTGCTGTTCTTTCCCTTTGTCCTGTTGGCGGCGGCCTACGCCAGCCAACAGGGCTTCAAGGCCTTGCGCAACGCTACCGGCATCGCCTTCGTCGTGGGCCTGTTGTGCTTCTGGCTGTTTCCCGAGCAGGTGCCCCGGCCGGATCTCGGCGTGCTCGGCAGCGGCTTCCTGCAGCAGCGACTGAGCCGGATGTGGCAACTGGACCTGGCCTGCAATGGTTTTCCCAGCCTGCATGTCACCGTGACGTGCCTGGCCTGCCGAGCACTGTGGGGCCGGTGTGGCAAATGGCTGGTCGCCGGCAGCGGCCTGTTGATCTGCCTGTCGACCCTGACCCTCAAGCAGCACACCCTGGTCGACGTCGCTGGCGGCCTGCTACTGGCCCTGGCCTGCGCCTTGGCCACTCACCGACAAGGGAGCATTCGCCGTGTCCCAGCTTGAATCGCGTGCCGGGGCCAACCTGGCATTGCGCGCCTTTACCCCCGCCGCCGAGTGGTTCGTCCTCAAGCCGTGGATCGGCCTGTTGGCGTTGCTGGCCGACTGGGGCCTGATCGGTGCGGCATTTGCCTGTGCCGCCTATTGGCCGCACCCCCTGACATACCTGCTGGCGGCGCTGGTCATCGCCCGCAGCCAGCTGGCGCTGGCGGTGATCATGCACGAGAGCGCCCATGGCGTGCTGTTGCGTCGTCAGTCGGCCAATGACCTGGTCGGCCAATGGCTGGCCGCCGGTCCGTTGTTCCTTTCCCTGCGCACCTATCGGGCCGGGCACCTCAAGCACCATCGCCAGCCCATGCTGCATGATGACCCGGTGGTGGCGGTGTTCGGCATCGGGGACTATCCGCTGCCTCGGCGGCGCCTGGCCTTGCGCCTGGCGGCGGACCTGTGTGGGGTGGGGTACTTCATCAGCGCCTTCAGGTTGGCTCGCGGCGACTACCGCCACTGCCTGCCCAAGGTCGACAAGTCGGCGCGCCAAGTGTTCGGGGAAGTCCTGTCGATGCTGGTGGGCAATGGCTTGCTGCTGGGACTGCTGGCCTGGTCCGGGCACCCATGGCTCTACCTGGGGTTGTGGTTGCTGCCGGCCATCACCTTGTTGCCGCTGATGGGGCGCGTGCGGGCGATCCTCGAGCATGCGGGCTTGCCCGCCAACACCGACCAGAGCCAGAACGCCCGCAGCATCGTGGCGCCCAACTGGCAGACCTTCGTCTTCGGCCCCCACGGGATCCACTACCACATCGAACACCATCTCTACGTGCGCATACCCTTCTATCACCTGCGCAGCGCCCATCGCCAGCTGGCGGTCCGAGGGCTGCTGCCGGTGGAGAACCTTTACCGGGGCTATATCGCGGTGCTGCGGGATGTCAGCCGCCCGGCGCAGGACGCTGCGGGCGGCTGAGGCAGGTGCACTGGCCGCAGGGGCCAGTGCCAAGGGGACGGCTAGAGCTTGGGCAACTGTCCGACCCGGCCGACCATCTCGGTGACGATCTGCAGGTCCAGCAGGAACTGCTCCACGGTCTTGAACTCGTTGTCGGTGTGGCCGGTGTATTTCACCTCCGGACGCGCCAGGCCGAATTGCACGCCGTTGGGCAGTTCATGTACCGAGGTTGCCCCGGCGGAGGTGCCGAACGTGTGGGCCATGCCCAGGTTCTCGCTGGCCACGTCCAGCAGCGCCTTGACCCATTCGCCCTCGGGGTTGCGGTACATCGGCGCGGCGACCGAGGTATTGAACTGCACTGCCACCTGGTTCTGCTTGCTCCAGGCCTCCAGCTTGTCGCTGATCTGCGCCTTCAGCGCCTCTGGCGCCTTGCCCTTGGGCACGCGCAGGTTCACCGCGACCTTCAGTGCCTTGTCATCCACGCTGACCAGGGTCGGGGAGGTGGTCAGCGGGCCCATGAAGGCATCCGAGAAACCCACGCCCAGCTTCTTGCCTTCATAGTCCAGGCCCCAGTTGTCGGCGAGGTAGTGCGCGGCGTCAGTGAACTGGTTGTGCTTGAGCGCCACCTTGCCCTCCAGGCCGTGGACGAAGTCCAGCATCCGCGCCACCGGGTTGACCCCGGACTCGGGTTCGGAGGAGTGGGCGGACACGCCAGTGACGGTCAGCAGCACGTCCTTGCCTTGCACCCGGGCATCGATCTTGAAGTCGCCACCGTGGCGCTTGACGTAATCGGCGCCGGCCTTCTGCAGGCTGGCAACCAGTTCGCCCGGTTGCTCGCTGGTCAGGGTCGCCACCGAGGTGGAGGGGATCTGGTTGGTGGCCAGCCCGCCGGTCAAGTGGGTGATCTGCGCGCCCTTACCCTCGGCGGCACGCTGGGGGAAGGTCGCCATCACGGTGCCGTAGCCTTTCTCGGCGATCACCACCGGGTAGCCGCCATCGAGCGCCAGGTTGTAGTTGGGCACCGGGTTGTGTTCGAAGTAGTAGGGGATGGCATCGCCGCTGGTTTCTTCGGTGGTATCCACCAGCAGCTTGAAGTTGCGGGCCAGGGGCAGTTTTTCTTCCTTGACGATCTTCATGGCGTAGAGCGCCACCACGATGCCGTTCTTGTCATCCTCGGTGCCGCGCCCGTACATCCGGTCGCCGATCAGCGTGACCTTGAACGGGTCGAGCCGGGTACCGTCCTGCAGCACCCAGTTCTCCGGGGTGACCGGCACCACGTCGGCGTGGGCGTGGATGCCCACTACTTCGTCGCCGCTGCCGGTCAGGGAGATCTCGTAGACGCGGTTGTCGACATTGCGAAACGCCAGGCCGAAGTCCTGGGCCAGGCCCTTGATCTTCTCGGCGATCTTGAGGAATTCCGGGTTCTTGTATTGGGGCACGCCCTCGACATTGAAGGTTGGGATCTCAACCAGTTCGCGCAGGGTCTGGGTGGCCGCCGTGCCATATTTCACTCGGGCATAGAGGCCCAGCAGGCGGTGGATCTCGTTCTGCTGCTCGGCCGAGAGCGTCTTGCCGGCCAGGAAGCCATCGATGGCCGGGGCCAGGTGGGCACTCTTGCCCGGCTGGCTCTTGGCGACCTCACCGATGAACTGGCGGAAGTCCTTGACCGAGGCGTCGTTGAAGTTCTTGAGGATGGCCGCGCTCTGTTGCGGCGTGATGTTGGCCTGGGCGACGTTGGCGAACGCCGACAGGCTGGCGAGCATCAGGGTGGCCGTGGCCAGGTGCTTAAGGGAAAAGTCCATTACGCAGGGCATTCCTTTGCAGGAGGTGGGTAGGGAATGTCTGATAGGCCAGACAGAAACCTTGCCAAGCTAACACTGCGCAGGAGGGCTGCGGGAGCCCCGGAAAGGGGAACTGTCGCACGGAAATGCAAAAGCGGCGCACAAACGAAAGATGTGTCGCCGGCGGGGCAGGGGGCGCCGCGGTGGGCGCCCCCTGCGTTCGGGACTACCTTAGATGGCGGCGTCCCACGGACGGTCGCCGTGCTCGTCCTTGATGCGGGTCGGCAGGCCCATCACGTCCAGCGCCTTGAGGAATGGCTCAGCGGCCAGTTCCTCGACGTTGACCATGCGCTGCACATCCCACTCGCCACGGGCCACCAGCAGGGCGGCGGCAACTGGCGGTACGCCAGCGGTGTAGGAAATGCCCTGGCTGTCGGTCTCGGCGTAGGCTTCCTCGTGGTCGGCCACGTTGTAGATGAACACCTCGCGCGGCTGGCCGTCCTTGGTGCCCTTGACCAGGTCGCCGATGCAGGTCTTGCCGGTGTAGCCCGGGGCCAGGGAAGCCGGGTCGGGCAGTACGGCCTTGACCACTTTGAGCGGCACCACTTCCAGGCCTTCGGCGGTCTTGACCGGCTGCTCGGAGAGCAGGCCCAGGTTCTTCAACACGGTGAACACGTTGATGTAGTGTTCGCCGAAGCTCATCCAGAAGCGCACGTTGGGCACTTGCAGGTTCTTGGACAGCGAGTGCACTTCATCGTGGCCGGTCAGGTACAGGTTTTGCGAGCCCACCACTGGCAGGTCGTCGGTACGCTTGACTTCGAACATGGTGTTGCTGGTCCACTGGCTGTCCTGCCAGCTCCACACCTGTCCGGTGAATTCGCGGAAATTGATTTCCGGGTCGAAATTGGTGGCGAAATACTTGCCATGGGAACCGGCATTGACGTCGAGAATGTCGATCGAGTCGATGCGGTCGAAATGCTGTTGCTTGGCCAGGGCAGCGTAGGCGTTGACCACGCCCGGATCGAAGCCCACGCCGAGGATGGCGGTGACGTTCTTCTGCTGACACTCCTCGAGGTGTTTCCACTCGTAGTTGCCGTACCACGGCGGGGTCTCGCAGATCTTGCCCGGCTCTTCGTGGATCGCGGTGTCCAGGTAGGCCACACCGGTATCGATGCAGGCACGCAGCACCGACATGTTGAGGAAGGCGGAACCGACGTTGATGACGATCTGCGAGCCGGTCTCGCGGATCAGCGCCTTGGTCGCCTCGACATCCAGAGCGTCAAGCGAGAAGGCCTGGATATCGGCGGGCACCTTGAGGCTGCCCTTGGCCTTTACGCTTTCGATGATGGCCTGGCATTTGGAGATGTTGCGCGACGCGATAGCAATACGACCGAGTTCGTCGTTGTGCTGCGCGCACTTGTGGGCCACCACCTTGGCGACACCTCCTGCACCAATGATAAGAACATTCTTCTTCAATTTACTTACTTCTCCTTAATTACCTGCCCGTTCAGGAAAGGCTGGACAGATAGTCTTCGAAACCAAACTCGCGAACCACTTCGACACTACCGTCGAGTTGTTTCACGACGATGGACGGCATTTTCAGACCGTTGAACCAGTTTTTCTTGACCATGGTGTAACCCGCCGCGTCAACGAACGACAGTCGATCGCCGATGGCCAGCGGACGCTCGAATTGGTACTCGCCGAAGATGTCGCCGGCCAGGCACGACTTGCCGCAGACCATGTAGGTGTGCTCGCCGTCGTTGGGGGCCATCTTGGCGTTGAGGCGGTAGATCAGCAGGTCGAGCATGTGCGCTTCGATGGAGCTGTCCACCACCGCCAGTTGCTTGCCGTTGTACAGGGTGTCGAGCACGGTCACTTCCAGCGAGGCGCTCTGGGTGATCGCCGCTTCGCCGGGCTCCAGGTACACCTGCACGCCGTATTTTTCGGAGAAGGCCTTGAGCCGGGCGCAGAACGCATCCAGGGCATAGTCTTCGCCGGTGAAGTGGATGCCGCCGCCGAGGCTGACCCATTCGACCTTGTGCAGCAGGTGGCCGAAGCGCTCCTCGATGTGGTTCAGCATCTGGTCGAACAGGCCGAAGTCGCCGTTCTCGCAATTGTTGTGGAACATGAAGCCGCTGATCTGCTCGATCACTTGCTCGATCTTCGCCGGGTCCCATTCGCCCAGGCGGCTGAACGGACGAGCCGGGTCGGCCAGCAGGTAGTCGGAGCTGCTTACCTGGGGGTTGACCCGCAGGCCGCGGACCTTGCCGGCGGACTGTTCGGCGAAGCGCTGCAACTGGCCGATGGAGTTGAAGATGATCTTGTCGCAGTTATCGAGCATTTCCTCGATCTCATCGTCGGCCCAGGCCACGCTGTAGGCATGGGTCTCGCCGTCGAACTTCTGCCGGCCCAGCTTGAGCTCGTACAGCGACGAGGAGGTGGTGCCGTCCATGTACTGCTGCATCAGGTCGAACACCGACCAGGTGGCGAAGCACTTGAGGGCCAGCAGGGCCTTGGCGCCGGATTGCTCGCGCACATAGGCGATCTTCTGCATGTTGACCAGCAGCTTCTGTTTGTCGATGAGGTAATAAGGCGTCTTGATCATTGGGCGATCTCCGGCAGGGCCAGCCAAAAAGGTACGCATTGTGCCTTCAGTGTCCACAGATCGAAAGCACGGAAATGGATTTTCGCCGGACGGCCCCGATTGCATCGGGCAGGGCGGTGTCCGAAGGCCCAGCGGGCCTTGTCGCGGCAGCGACCACAGGCATGGACCCGATCATCGAGGCAGGCCCTGTAGGCGCTGGCGCCGGCTGCGTACGGGCGCGCAGCGGCCGCCGGGCGATCCCGCGCAAGCTGCCTCGTTTTTTGCTCTCCAGCGAGCACATATTTAGTAATTTTCCTTCGCTGATGTCTGCCGCACCATCTGCCGCATCCGACTTACACCCGGGTTCTGAACAGAGCGTCCAGCCTTGCGCTGGCGTCCACCGTCTCGCAGAAGGACACAGACATGAGCGTTGAACAAATACACGTGGATACCCTGGTGGTAGGCGCAGGCCAGGCCGGAGTCGCCATGAGCGAACACCTGGGCAAGCTGGGCGTGCCGCACCTGGTGCTGGAGCGCAAGCGCATCGCCGAGGCCTGGCGCAGTGGCCGCTGGGACTCCCTGGTGGCCAACGGCCCGGCCTGGCACGACCGTTTCCCGGGGCTGGAATTCGACCTGCACCCCGACGCCTTCGCCGCCAAGGACCAGGTGGCGGACTATTTCGAAGCCTATGCCCGCCAGGTCAACGCGCCGATCCGTACCGGTGTCGAAGTACGCCAGGTACAACGCAACATCGGTCGCCCCGGCTTCACGGTCGAGACGTCCATGGGATCGATCCAGGCCAATCGCGTAGTGGCGGCCACCGGGCCGTTCCAGCGTCCGGTGATCCCGCCCATCGCTCCTGCCGACACTGGGCTCCTGCAGATCCACTCCGCCGACTACCGCAATCCCCGGCAACTGCCGGAAGGCGCGGTGCTGGTGGTAGGCGCCGGATCGTCCGGGGTGCAGATCGCCGATGAGCTGCAACGTGCCGGCCGCCCGGTGTACCTGTCGGTGGGCGCCCACGACCGGCCGCCGCGTGCCTACCGTGGTCGTGATTTCTGCTGGTGGCTCGGGGTCCTGGGGGAGTGGGACGCCGAGATCGCCAAGCCCGGTCGCGAGCACGTGACTATTGCTGTCAGTGGCGCCCGTGGCGGCCAGACCATCGACTTCCGTGCCCTGGCCCACCAAGGCATCACCCTGGTGGGGCTGACCAAGGCCTTCGAAGGCGACCGGGTGAGCTTCCAGTCCGACCTGGTGGACAACCTGGCCCGTGGCGACGAGAACTACCTGGCCCTGCTGGATGCCGCCGACGCCTACATCGCCCGCAACGGTCTCGACCTGCCGGTCGAACCCGAGGCCCGGCGACGTCTGCCGGACCCAGAGTGCGTGACGCGACCGATCCTCGAGCTGGACCTGCAGGCCGCCGGTATCACCTCGATCATCTGGGCCACCGGCTACGCCGTGGATTTTTCCTGGTTGCAGGTCGACACCTTCAGCGAGCAGGGCAAGCCCTTGCACCAGCGCGGCGTGTCCCGCGAGCCGGGGATCTACTTCCTCGGCCTGCCATGGCTGTCGCGGCGCGGCTCGTCGTTCATCTGGGGTGTCTGGCACGACGCCAAGCACATCGCCGATCACATCGCCACCCAGCGCAAGTACCAGGCCTACGGCAGCGAGCCGGCCGGGTCCAGCGTCCATACCTTCAGTTCCGTGGGAGCCCGTTGATGCCAGTCCATACCCGTATCCGCATGTTCAACACCAAGGACACCTATCCCAACCAGACCCTGGACAACGACCTCTGCCAGGCCGTGCGCGCCGGCAACACGGTGTATGTCCGGGGCCAGGTGGGCACCGATTTCGCCGGCAACCTGGTGGGGCTCGGCGATCCACGGGCCCAGGCCGAGCAGGCGATGAAAAACGTCAAGCAGTTGCTGGAGGAGGCCGGCAGCGAGCTGGCCCATATCGTCAAGACCACCACCTACCTCACCGATCCGCGCTATCGCGAGCCGGTCTACCAGGAGGTGGGCAAGTGGCTCAAGGGCGTGTTCCCGATCTCCACCGGCCTGGTGGTCGCGGCCCTGGGCCAGCCCCAGTGGCTGATGGAGATCGACGTGATCGCGGTGATTCCCGAGTGAGTGCCGCGCTGTGGAGTTCGGCGGCGCCGCTCGGCCCGCCCCAGGGCACCTCCGAAAACCTAGGCGAGGCCGCCAGCGCAAGGCAAAAACCGGCGAAAAAGCGCAGTTTACAAGGGGTAAATGAGCATTTTGAGCCGGTTTTTAACGCAGCGATGGCAACGCAGGTAGTTTTTAGGGGTGCCCCCCAGAGGTCCTTATGGGCCAAGGAGTTGCCATGACTTTTTCCATCGTTGGGCGCTGCGCCGAAACCGGCCAGCTGGGCATTGCCATCAGTTCCTCGAGCATCGCCGTGGGCGCGCGCTGTCCCTGGGTGCGGGCCGGGGTCGGGGCGGTGGCCACCCAGAATGTCACCCTGCCGGCCCTCGGGCCGCAGATCCTCGATCTGCTGGAGAGCCACAAGCTGGAACCGCAGCAGGCGTTGCAACAGGCCCTGGGGCGCAATGGCTGGAGCCAGTACCGCCAGGTCACGGTGATCGACGACCAGGGGCGCACCGCACTGTTCAGCGGCCAGCAGGCCCTGGGCACCCATAACGCCCTGGCGGGGGAGCAGTGCGTGGCGGCCGGCAACCTGCTGGCCGGGACCGAGGTCATCGACGCCATGGTCCGGGCTTTCGAGGGCACCCCGGGGATGCTCGCCGAGCGCTTGCTGGCGGCCATGCACGCCGCGATGCGCGCCGGCGGCGAGGCCGGGCCGGTGCATTCGGCGGCGCTGATGGTGGTGGACGACCTGACCTGGCCCGTGGTCGACCTGCGGGTGGACTGGGCCGAGGAAGACCCCATCGGCCAGCTCAATGACCTGTGGCAAGCCTATCGCCCGCAGATGCAGGACTACCTGACTCGGGCCCTGGACCCCACGGCGGCCCCCAGCTATGGAGTGCCGGGCAATGAATGATCCGTCGAGCCGCGAACTGCTGGCACGGCTGGTGGGGTTCGCCACGGTCAGTCGTGATTCCAACCTGGAGCTGATCGCCTTTATCCGCGATTACCTGGCGGGCCTCGGGGTCGACAGCGAGCTGATCTACAACCCCGAGCGCACCAAGGCCAACCTGTTCGCCAGCATCGGTCCCGACGACCGTGGCGGCATTGTGCTCTCCGGCCACACCGACGTGGTTCCGGTGGATGGCCAGGCCTGGACGGTGGAGCCCTTCGTGCTGAGCGAGCGCGAGGGGCGCCTGTACGGGCGTGGCACGGCAGACATGAAGGGGTTCATCGCCGCGGTGCTGGCGGCGGTGCCGACCTTGCTCCGGCGGCCGTTGCGGTTGCCCGTGCATTTGGCGTTCTCCTATGACGAGGAGGTGGGTTGCCTCGGCGTAAGGCCGATGCTCGCCCGTTTGCAGGCCCGAGCGCACCGGCCGTTGCTGTGCCTGATCGGAGAGCCCACCGAGCTGCGGCCGGTGCTGGGGCACAAGGGCAAGCTGGCCATGCGCTGCCAGGTGCGGGGCGCCGCCTGCCATTCGGCCTATGCGCCCCAGGGGGTCAATGCCATCGAGTACGCGGCGCGGTTGATCGGCAAGCTCGGGGAGATCGGCACCCGCTTGGCGCAGCCGCAGCACCATGACCGACGGTTCGATCCGCCCTTCACCACACTGCAGACCGGCATCATCCGTGGCGGCCGGGCACTGAACATCGTGCCGCAGGATTGCCAGTTCGATTTCGAGGTGCGCACCCTGCCGGGCTTCGACCCCCAGCAGGTGGTGGATGAGCTGCAAGACTATGCCCAGCAGCAGTTGCTGCCCGGGATGCGCGCGGTGCAAGCCGATACCGCCATCGACCTGCAGCCCTTGAGTGCCTATCCGGGGCTGGCCACCGCGCCCGACAGCGAGGCCGCCGAACTGCTGGCGCTGCTCAGTGGCTCCCGGGAATTCGGCACCGTGGCTTTCGGCACCGAGGGCGGACTGTTCCATGAGGCCGGCATCCCCACGGTGGTCTGCGGGCCGGGCAGCATGGACCAGGGGCACAAGCCGGATGAGTTCATCAGCCTGGAGCAGCTCGCGGCCTGCGATGCGCTATTGCTGCGCCTGGCGGACTGGCTGGCGCAACCGGCCTGAGTCGACCTCGTCTACCGACCCCGGCACAGCCCCGCGCAGCCTGCTGCTTCAAACCCTGACGGTCGTCCGCGAGGGCTCTGCGACGGGGTGTCGAGGCTCATCGGGCTACAGAGTTTTTTCATGGGACTGGAGCATATTTTTAGTATTTTTCCTCCGCTCCCCAGTGACGCACCATCGCCTTGAACTCCAATAACAACCAGGCCGTGGCAACGGCCGACGAGGGCATGCAGCGTGTTCGATCTTCGTTACTGGCAGCAACGGGCTGCCCAACAGACATTCATTGACCAGGCGCTGATCGGCGGTCGGCGTTTGCCGGCGGCATCCGGTGCCACCTTCGATGCGATCAACCCCGCCACCGGCCAGGTACTGGCCCGGGTCAGCGCCTGCGGCGCCAGTGAGGTAGACCTGGCGGTGACCGCGGCGCGCCGGGCGTTCGAGCATGGCCCCTGGGCACGCATGGCGCCGGGGCAACGCAAGCAGGTACTGCTGCGCCTGGCCGAGTCGATGCTCGCCCATCGTGAAGAGTTGGCCTTGCTGGACTCGCTGAATATGGGCAAGCCGGTGATGGACGCCTGGAACATCGATGTGCCGGGCGCTGCCAATGTCTTTGCCTGGTACGCCGAGAGCATCGACAAACTCTATGATCAGGTCGCTCCCGGCGGCACCGGCAGCCACGCCACCATTCGCCGTGAGGCCCTGGGTGTGATTGGCGCGGTGGTGCCATGGAACTTCCCCCTCGACATGGCTGCCTGGAAGCTGGCACCGGCCCTGGCCGCGGGCAACTCGGTGGTGCTCAAGCCCGCCGAGCAGTCGCCGTTCTCGGCCCTGCGCCTGGCCGAGCTGGCCCTGGAGGCCGGCTTGCCGGAAGGGGTGCTCAACGTGGTGCCGGGCCTTGGGAGCGAGGCCGGGCGTGCCCTGGGCCTGCATCCCGATGTGGACTGCCTGGTGTTTACCGGTTCGACCACCGTGGGCAAGTACTTCATGCAGTACTCGGCACAATCGAACCTCAAGCAGGTCTGGCTGGAGTGCGGCGGCAAGAGCCCGAACCTGGTGTTCGCCGACTGCCAGGACCTGGATCTGGCTGCTGAAAAGGCCGCGTTCGGCATCTTCTTCAACCAGGGCCAGGTGTGCTCGGCCAATTCGCGGCTGCTGGTGCAGCGCAGCATCCATGACGAGTTCGTCGAGCGCCTGCGCCTCAAGGCCCGGGACTGGCAGCCGGGTCATCCGCTGGACCCGGCCAGCCGTGCCGGTGCCATCGTCGATCGACGCCAGGCGGCCAGTGTCATGGGCCATATCGAGACTGCCTGCGAGCAGGGCGCGCAGCTGGCCTGTGGCGGTCGGCGCTTGTCTATCGATGGCAGCGACAACTACATCGAGCCGACCATCTTCACCGCTGTCGACCCGTCAATGAGCATCGCCCGGGAGGAGGTCTTCGGCCCGGTACTGGCGGTGACGGCGTTCGATGATGAAGAGCAGGCCATCGCCCTGGCCAACGACAGCGTCTATGGCTTGGCCGCCTCGTTATGGAGCGATGACCTGAACCGTGTCCACCGCGTGGCGCAGCGTTTGCGCGCCGGCACGGTGTCGGTGAATACCGTGGACGCCCTGGATGTCACCGTGCCTTTTGGTGGTGGGCGCCAGTCGGGATTCGGGCGCGACCTGTCGCTGCATGCCTTCGACAAATACACCCAGCTCAAGACCACCTGGATCCAGTTGCGCTGAGCTACGCGGGTGCCTTGCGGTGCCGAGCGGCACCCCCTCGCCTGTCTTCGGTGGCAGGTTCACAACAATAAGAAAGGAGTGTGTGGCATGAGTGCAAATGTCTTGGACACAGCGGCAGCGCCTGCTGCCGGTGGCGGGTTGCGCCGGGTTCTCGGGCTGGGCTCGCTGGTTTCGGTGGCCGTGGGCCTGGTGGTGTCCCAGGGGGTCATGGTGTTGATGTTGCAAGGGGCCGGGATGGCCGGGTTGGGCTTCTTCATCCCCTTGCTGCTGGCCTACCTGCTGGCCCTGACCTATGCGATGTCGTTTTCCGAACTGGCCCTGCTGGTACCTCGGGCCGGTAGCCTGAGCAGCTACACCGAGGTGGCCATCGGGCACTTTCCGGCCATCCTCGCGACCTTCTCCGGCTACATGGTGGTGGCGATGTTCGCGCTGTCTGCCGAGTTGCTGCTCCTGGACCTGATCATCGGCAAGGTCTACCCGGGGGCGTTGCCTCCGATGCTGGTGGCCTATGGCGTGCTGGGCACCTTTACCGCGCTCAACCTGCTGGGTATCGATGTCTTCGCCAAGCTGCAGACGGTGTTGGCGGTGGTGATGGTGGTGATTCTCCTGACCCTGGGGCTAGGCGCGGTCAGCAGCGCCCAGGCCAGTGTGCAACTGTCCCTGGAGCAGGGCTGGAACCCCATGGGCATCGGCGCCCTGGCCCTGGCGGCGATGGCCATCTGGGGCTTCGTCGGCGCCGAGTTCGTCTGCCCGCTGGTGGAGGAGACCAAGCGGGCGGAGCGCAATATCCCGCGTTCGATGATCATCGGCCTGAGCCTGATCTTCCTGGTCATCACCCTGTATTGCCTCGGCGCCTTGCTGTGCATTCCCCGGGACCAGCTGGTGAGCGATCCGCTGCCGCATTTCCTGTTCGCCACCACGGTGTTCGGCGAGTCCGGCAAGTTGTTCCTGGTGGGGGCGGTGATCACTGCCACCTGTAGCACCGTCAACTCGTCCCTGGCGGCGCTGCCTCGCATGCTCTACGGCATGGCCCAGAACGGCCAGGCCTTCCCTCAGTTCAAGCGCCTGAGCCGGCGTACCCGAACGCCCTGGGTGGCGGTGCTGTTCATTGCCGCCATCACCGGTCTGCCGATCCTGGTGCTGGGGCAGGACCCGGACTCCATCAGCCTGCTGTTGCTGGCCGCTGCAGTGGCCTGGCTGTTGGCCTACATCATCGTGCATGTCGATGTGATTGCCTTGCGCCGACGCTACCCGGATGCACCACGGCCGTTCCGTTCGCCATTCTATCCCTGGCCCCAGGTGGTGGGCATCGTCGGCATGCTGTTTGCGATCTATCACGTCTCGCCGTCACCTGAGGTGACTGGGCGGATCTTCGGCAGTGCCGGTGTGGTTCTGGGGGTGATCTCGTTGATTGCCGTGCTCTGGGTCAAGTGGGTGATGCGCAAGCCGCTGTTCACCCCGGAGCCCTTGGTGCCTGCCGCCTCCACTGCTTCGCCACGTTCTTGCAATGAACCTTCCCATAGCGCAGGAGAATGACCATGAGTGCTTATACCCCCCAGCCGCAACGCAGCACCCGGGACTACCAGGATCTGGACGCAGCGCACCATATCCATGCGTTCCTCGACCAAAAGGCCCTGAATGCCGAAGGTCCGCGAGTGATCGTCCGGGGTGAAGGCTTGCAGCTCTGGGATAACGACGGCAAGCGCTACCTGGACGGCATGTCCGGCCTGTGGTGCACCAACCTCGGCTACGGCCGCAAGGACCTGGCCGCCGCGGCCACGGCCCAGCTCGAACAACTGCCGTACTACAACATGTTCTTCCACACCACCCACCCGGCGGTGGTGGAGCTGTCCGAACTGCTGTTCAGCCTGTTGCCGGGGCACTACAGCCATGCCATCTACACCAACTCCGGTTCTGAGGCCAATGAGGTGCTGATCCGCACTGTGCGCCGCTACTGGCAGATCCTCGGCCAGCCGCAGAAGAAGGTGATGATCGGCCGCTGGAACGGCTATCACGGCTCGACACTCGCGGCCACGGCCCTGGGCGGCATGAAGTTCATGCATGAAATGGGCGGGCTGATTCCGGATGTCGCGCATATCGACGAACCCTACTGGTTCGCCCATGAGGGCAACTTGAGCCCGGCCGAGTTCGGCCTGCGTTGCGCCCGGCAATTGGAGGAGAAGATCCTCGAACTGGGGGCCGAGAACGTCGCCGGGTTCATCGCCGAACCCTTCCAGGGCGCTGGCGGCATGATCTTCCCGCCGCAAAGCTACTGGCCAGAGATCCAGCGCATTTGCCGCCAGTACGACGTGCTGCTGTGCGCCGACGAGGTGATCGGCGGGTTCGGGCGTACCGGCCAGTGGTTCGCCCACCAGCACTTCGGCTTCGAGCCCGATACCCTGTCCATCGCCAAGGGCCTGACCAGCGGCTACGTGCCCATGGGCGGCCTGGTGCTGGGCAAGCGCATCGCCCAGGTGCTGGTGGAGGAGGGTGGCGTGTTCGCCCACGGCCTGACCTATTCCGGGCACCCGGTGGCGGCAGCCGTGGCCATCGCCAACCTCAAGGCCTTGCGCGACGAGGGCGTGGTGGACCGGGTCCGCGACGATACCGGCCCGTACTTGCAGCAGTGCCTGCGGGAGGTGTTCGGCAACCATCCGCTGATTGGCGAGATCCAGGGCACCGGTCTGGTGGCCGCCTTGCAATTGGCCAAGGACAAGGCCAGCCGCCAGCGCTTCGCCAACGAGAACGACATCGCCTGGCGCTGTCGCACCCTGGGTTTCGAGGAGGGGGTGATCATTCGCTCGACCCTGGGCCGGATGATCATGGCCCCGGCCCTGGTGGCGACTCGGACGGATATCGACGAGCTGGTGGACAAGACCCGTCGCGCGCTGGAGCGCACCGCAGGTGAGATCGACGCCGGGAGCTTGCCAGCGGCCTGATGGTCGATAGGCGCTTGTCCCGATCCGTTATCGGGTGAGAAAAAACACCCCGCCGGAGCCTGGCTCCGGCGGGGTGTTTTTTTCTGCAGTACAGGGGAAGGGGTTCCCGCTGCACGGTGCCGGCCACAACCGCTAGCCTGCTTTGGGTCTAGAACTTGCCGTTCAGGCCCAGGCGGAAGCTGTCGTTGCGCTCATCGGAGCCCAGGGCGGTCTTGTAGGAGAAGCCCAGTTGCCAGGCGCGTCCGAGGTTGAAGTCCATACCCATGTCCAGGCTGGCGAAATCGCTGTCCTGGGCGTCGGGCTTGAGGCGATACAGGATGCCCTCGTCGCCCTGGTCGGTGTAGCGCATCTTGTAGTCGCTGTGGGTGCTGAAATTGTGCCCCCAGGCCAGGCCTACCTTGGGAGTGACCACACCGACCCGGGTCATCAGGTCATAGCCGGTACGCAGGCCCAGGTAGGACGTGAAGTTCTGCTGGCGCTGTTCCTCATAGGACAGGCCGTAGATGCCTCCGCCGTTTTCGCTGAAGGCGTCCAGGCGCGTGGTGCTGGCATTGAAACGCCCATAGGGCGTCAGCGACAACTGGCCCTGGCGGTATTCGTAGCTGGCGGTGAGGGACGCGAACAACTGGTCGGCATCGCGCGAGCCACGGGCGTAGTCGTTGGCGCTGCCGGTGATGTAGCGACGCGAGTCGAAGCTGATGCGGTTATAGCCCAGCAAACCGTCCAGGTAGAACTGCGAGGCGGGGTTCAGGCTCAGATAGGTGGCGATGCCAATGGCGTCCGCATCGCTGCGGGTCTTGTGGTCGCCAATCTCGCTGCGATCGGTGCCGTAGCCGATGCCGATACCGGCGATGACGGTAGGCGACAGGCGATAGTCGGCACCGGCGCTCAGGCCCATGGTGGTGAAGCTGTTGTCGCGGGCGCCGCGGGCATGGGTCGAGCCGTTGTTGACGAAACCATCGCTCCAGAACGCCAGGGCCTGCTGTTGGCACTCGCCATTTTGCGCAGCGCTCGCAGCTTCGCGTTTTTGCTGCTCGGTCTGGTTTGCCGAACTCCCCAGTTGCTGCTCGATGGCCTTGGCCATCTCGCCCAGGGGCAGGTCGCTACCGTCCTTGCGCAGGCTGGCATTGAACGAATTGCGGTCGCAACGCATTTGATGCAGTTGTTCCAGTCGATGGTTGAAGTTGTCCATCTGGGTACTGGCAAAGCGTTCTGCGCTTCGGCTCTGGGCATTGAGCAGGCCGATCACTTCGCCATCCTTGGTGGGGTCCGGGCGCGGCTGGACGATGAAACTGACCGTGCTAGCAGCGCTGGAGCCCGTGCCGTTGTGCAACCTGAAGCTGATGATCGCGGTACCGGCAAAGGCCGCCGAGGGCACGAAGCGCATCGAGAAGGGGCCGCGCATCATGGCCCTACCGGCCGAGGCCGGACTCACCGTACCCAGGATGACCTGGGTGAAGGGGCCACCCGTGGCGCCCTGGGTCAGGTCGACGATGGCTTCTTCTCCGGCCGAGAGGATCTGGCTGGAGGCCGGCACGCTGATGGGCACGGCGCTGATGCTGATCGAGTAGGCCCGCGAGCCCGTGGCGCCGTTGCTATCGGTGCTGGTGAGGGTCAGGTTGCTGGTGCCGCTGGCCGTTGGCGTACCGCTGATTGTCCCGGTGCTGGCGTTCAGGCTCAGGCCTGCGGGCAGGCTGCCGCTGGTGATGCTGTAGGTGTAGGGCGCGCTGCCTCCGGAACTACTGAGGACGGCGCTGTAGGCCGTGCCACTGGTGCCCGCGCCCAGGCTTGCGGGGTTGATACTCAGGGTCGGTGCACTGACGGTGAGGGTCACGGTGGCCGGGCTGGAAGTGCCACTGGTGTTGGTGGCGGTATAGGCAAAGGTGTCGTTGCCGGAGTAACCAGGGGCAGGGGTGTAGGTGATGCCGGTACCGGTGGCGGTAGCGGTGCCGTGGGTTGCGGCGGTGGAGACTGTCACGCTGGTGGCGGTGCCGCCGCTGATGCTCAGGGTGATCGGGTTAGTGCTGCTGTTGGCTGCCACCGTGGCACTGACCGCGTTGGCTACAGGGACCTGTGCATTGATTTGCAGGGTGTAGGCCTTGCTGCCTGTAGCGCCATTGTTGTCGGTGCTGGTGAGGGTCAGGTTGCTGGTGCCGCTGGCACTTGGGGTACCGCTGATTGTCCCGGTGCTGGCGTTCAGGCTCAGGCCTGCGGGCAGGCTACCGCTGGTGATGCTGTAGGTGTAGGGCGCGGCGCCGCCGCTGGTGCTGAGGGTGGTGCTGTAGGGCGTGCCACTGGTCCCTGCGCCCAGGCTCGCGGGGTTGATACTCAGGGTCGGTGCACTGACGGTGAGGGTCACGGTGGCTGGGTTGGAAGTACCACTGGCGTTGGTGGCGGTATAGGCAAAGGTATCGTTGCCGGAGTAACCAGGGGCAGGGGTGTAGGTGATGCCGGTACCGGTGGCGGTAGCGGTGCCGTGGGTTGCGGCGGTGGCGACGGCCACGCTGGCGGCGGCGCCGCCACTCAGGCTCAGGGTGATCGAGTTAGCGCTGCTGTTGGCTGCCACCGTGGCACTGACCGCATTGGCTATAGGGACCTGTGCATTGATTTGCAGGGTGTAGGCCTTGCTGCCTGTAGCGCCATTGTTGTCGGTGCTGGTGAGGGTCAGGTTGCTGGTGCCGCTCGCTGTTGGCGTACCGCTGATCGCGCCGGTGAGGGTGTTCAGGCTCAAGCCGGAAGGCAGGCTGCCGCTGGTGATGCTGTAGGCATAGGGTACGGCGCCGCCGCTGGTGCTGAGGGTGGTGCTGTAGGGCGTGCCCACTGTGCCATTGCTGAAACTGGCCGGAGTAATTACCAGGGTTGGAGCGTTGATGGTGAGGGTCACGGTGGCCGGGCTGGAGGTGCCGCTGGCGTTGGTGGCGGTGTAGGCGAAGGTGTCGCTGCCGGAGTAACCAGGGGCAGGGGTGTAGGTGATGCTGGTGCCGGTGGCGGTAGCGGTGCCGTGGGTCGCGGCGGTGGAAACGGCCACGCTGGTGGCGGCGCCGCCACTCAGGCTCAGGGTGATCGGGTTGCTGCTGCTGTTGGCTGCCAACGTGGCGCTGACCGCGTTGGCTACTGGGGCCTGTGCATTGATTTGCAGGGAATAGGCCTTGTTGCCTGTAACACCGTTGTTGTCGGTGCTGGTGATGGTCAGGTTGCTGGTGCCGCTCGCTGTTGGCGTACCGCTGATCGCGCCGGTGAGGGGGTTCAGATTCAGGCCGGAAGGCAGACTGCCGCTGGTGATGTTGTAGGAGTAGGGCGCAGTGCCGCCGCTGGTGCTGAGAATGGTGCTGTAGGCCGTGCCCACCGTGCCACTGCTGAAACTGGCCGGGGCAATCACCAGGGTGGGAGCGCTGACGGTGAGGCTCACGGTGGCCGGGCTGGAGGTACCGCTGGCGTTGGTGGCGGTATAGGTGAAAGTGTCGCTGCCGGAATAGCCGGGGGTAGGGGTGTAGGTGATGCTGGTGCCGGTGGCGGTAGCGGTCCCGTGGGCTGCGGCGGTGGCGACGGCCACGCTGGCAGCGGTGCCACCGGTGATATTCAGGGTGATCGGGTTGCTGCTGCTGTTGGCCACGACCGTGGCGCTGACGGCGTTGGCAACCGGTGCTTGAGCGTCGATCGTCAAGGTGTAGGCCCTGGAGCCGGTGGCGCTGTTGGCGTCAGTGGCGGTGACGGTCAGGTTGGTGTTGCCACTGGCGCTCGGCGTACCGCTGATCGATCCGTTGCTGGTGTTCAGACTCAGCCCGGCCGGCAGGCTGCCGCTGGTGATTGCGTAGGTGTAGGGCGCAGTGCCGCCGGAGGCGGTCAGGGTCGTGCTGTAGGCCGTGCCCTGGGTGCCGTTGGGCACAGTGGTCGGCGTTATCGCCAGGGTCGGCGCGCTGACGGTGAGGCTCACGGTGGCCGGGCTGGAGGTGCCGCTGGCGTTGGTGGCGGTATAGGCGAAGGTGTCGCTGCCGGAGTAACCGGCAGTGGGAGTGTAGGTGATGCTGGTGCCGGTGGCAGTGGCTGTCCCGTGGGTCGCGGCGGTGGAGACGGCCACGCTGGTGGCGGTGCCACCGGTGATATTCAGGGTGATCGGGTTGCTGCTGCTGTTGGCCACGACCGTGGCGCTGACGGCGTTGGCAACCGGTGCTTGAGCGTCGATCGTCAAGGTGTAGGCCCTGGAGCCAGTGGCGCTGTTGGCGTCAGTGGCGGTGACGGTCAGGTTGGTGTTGCCACTGGCGCTCGGCGTACCGCTGATCGATCCGTTGCTGGTGTTCAGACTCAGCCCGGCCGGCAGGCTGCCGCTGGTGATTGCGTAGGTGTAGGGCGCAGTGCCGCCGGAGGCGGTCAGGGTCGTGCTGTAGGCCGTGCCCTGGGTGCCGTTGGGCACAGTGGTCGGCGTTATCGCCAGGGTCGGCGCGCTGATGGTGAGGGTCACGGTGGCCGGGCTGGAGGTGCCGCTGGCGTTGGTGGCGGTATAGGCGAATGTGTCGCTGCCGGAGTAACCGGCGGTGGGGGTGTAGGTGATGCTGGTGCCGGTGGCAGTGGCGGTCCCGTGGGTCGCGGCAGTGGAGACGGCCACGCTGGTGGCGGTGCCGCCACTCAGGCTCAAGGTGATCGGGTTGCTGCTGCTGTTGGCGGCCACCGTGGCGCTCACCGGGCCAACGGTCGGGGCCGGTACGGCATAGGTATAGGCATTGGTCAGGGTCGCCGTGCCGCTTGGGGTGGTAACCATCACATTCACCGCGCCAGCGGCATGGGCCGGGGTAGTGGCGGTAATGGTGCTGGCATTGCTGACGCTAAAACCCGTGGCGGCCGTGCCGCCAAAGCTGACCGCGGTCGCCCCGGTCAGGTTGGTGCCGCTCAGGGTGACGGCGGTGGCACCGGCGGTGGTCCCGGTGTTGGGGGAGACCGACGTCAGGGTCGGCGTTGCCCCGCTCGTGACCAACAGGGTGTAGGTGGCGACACCGCCCTGATTCAGGCCGTCATTGAGGGTGATGCTGAAGGTGTAGCTGCCGGCGGTGGTTGGAGCGCCGTGAAGTGTGGTGGTTGCGCTGCCCGGTGACGGATCGAGGATCAGGCCCGAGGGCAGGCAGGGGGTCACGCCATCGTAGTCCGGGTCGTTGGCATCGCATTCCACCCACCTGTCCAGAGGCAGGGCTCCGCCAGTGGAACTGATGGGGATGCTCATGGACTGGCCCACCGCCACGCTGGGCAAGGTACTGCCCGAGGCCGGGCTGGTGATCACGGGAGCCGCGGCCATTGCCTGGTTCGCCAGGGACAGCATGACCAGCAGCATAAAGAGTGAAAGCAGCGGGCGTTTCACCCAGGTACCTAGCGCGATAAGTGGCGTTTTCATGGGGCTTCCTGCCTTGCGACCGGCTTGCGGGTCGTGTCCAGCGTGAATGTTGATAAAGGTCCAGCGGTTACAACATGGCTACAGCCGGCCCAATGGGCAGGTCCTGCACGACACTCAAGGGTTGTCGAGGTCCTCTTGCGCAACAGGCCGGACGGGCCGCTGCATCTGGGTATAGAGGCCGCTATCGGCGCCGCTCTGGAAGCCCAGGCGCTCATAGAGTCTGCGGGCCGGGCTGCCTTGTTCGACGCTCAGGCTGCAGGAGCGCCCCAGGGCATCGGCCTCGGCGAGCAGGCTCTGCAGTAACTGCGTGCCAATGCCCTGGCCGTGCCAAGCCGGGAGCAGGGCGATATCGACGATGCGCACATCGTTCGCCTGGCGATTCACGCACAGCCGCCCGATGGGGAGGCCCGCCTGCTCGATGATCAGGAAATCCGCCGCGGGGTAGTGTTTTTCATAGTGCTGGCGTTGCAACTCAGCCTGGGACACCAGGAAGTCACGGCGCTGGTCGTCATGCCAGCCGGGCACCGCGCTGACCTCGGCCCAGCGGCGCGACAGGTACAGCCCATGCAGGAACGCCCGATCGTGGTCGTCCTGCTGGCGCAGTACGACCGCGGGGCTTGCCGTTGGTGAGAGGTGCGTGGAGTACGTCATCAGGGTTTGACCGGGTACTCGCCATCCAGGCAGATGCAATAGCACAACGTCAGGTAGGGCTGCATGGTGTTGCGCATTGTCGGCGGTATCGTGGGGTTGCCGGCCGGTCCCACTGTGCCAGGGTCCAGCGTTTGGTCGCCCGACGTCGGGACGACGGTGCTGTACAAACGCACATTGCGTGGTTGTGCCAGGTAAGCGGTGTTGTTGGGGGTGTCCAGGGCCGCTGCCGTTTCGCTGCCGTCCTTGGCCAGGACCAAGTGGGTATGGGACGAGATGTTATTGGGCTGCAGTTGTATCCGGTCGGCGCCCATCTTGATACCCACGGCGAACTGGCTGAGGGCTCCGGCACCCATGGCGACGCGTCCGCTGAGATCGGGCAGTTGGAAGGTTATCCCTGGAGTGCCGCCATACATGTTGCCAATGACCGAAAAGAGCCCTGGGTTCTGTTGGACAGTAAGGGTCGAACCATCGCAATAGGCCCAGTTTCGCGGTGCGAAGTTGTAGGGGAACAGTCTGATTTCACCGGTAAACGCGTCCATGATCGGTCGTTCCAGATTGAGTGATAAAAGTTACTGGTTGCGGGTCGGATACAGGCCGGCCAGGCAAATGATGTAGCAGATGCTCAGTGAGCCCATCAGGTTTGTATGAGGGGTCGCGTTGATGCTGGGGGGGATCAGCGCGGTGTCGAGAAAGGCCGGGTCCAGGGCTTGGGCAGGTGAGGTACCGGTTCCCTTGCTGTACAGGCCGGTGATGATGCCCGCACCCGGGAACGTGCCGAAGGTCATCTTCTTGGAAGTGGCCGCGGGGGAGGGTTCTGAGGAGATGGCGTTGTCGGTGCTCACGTTGAAAGAGTGGCTATGGCTTGGCGTGTTCTCCGGGCGCATGGTGACTGCTGTCACTCCCATGGTTGTCACCAGTGCCCTTGGGGTCAGGCCCGGACCACTTCCCATCCCTACAACGAGTCGGTCGGAGTAGTTCGGCACGGCGAAGGTGGTGGTGCCGTTGCCGCCATACAGGGTGCCCAGTAACGAATACAGGATTTGGTAGTCGTTGATCGAGAGAAGCTTGCCGTCACACACTGTCCAACCTTGAGGTGGATAGTTACCAGCGAATATGCGGATCTCTCCGACGAAGGCTTCAGACATATCAGTTTCCTTGCTTGAGGGCCTGTAGATAGCCGTTAAGGGCGCGGAGGGTAGGTGCCGGTCGTGGCAATGCAGAAACAGCCAACGATGGAAGGTTGCATGTTCTGCATGGGCAAGCCCTCGGTCGGAACGACCGTGGCGTTGTTGAGGCGCATGGGATTGTTCGCCGCCAGGGTGTAGGTCGGTTTTGCAACCGCGCCCGCGGTGTTCGAGCTGATGGCGGGAATGTTGCCGGCAGGTCCTGCGTTACCGGTGGTATTCGAGACATGGGTGGCATGGGTGTGCGCGAGCAGCGAACTTTGCGGCATGGCCACTGTTTCAGTGCCGCCCTGAGTGCCCAGCACATGGACATCCATGATCGGAGGAACAGTCGAGGGCTTGAGGTTCTGTCCCAGGGCTACCCGGCCACGCAGGTCCGGCAGGCCGAAGGTGGTGGTGCCATCGCCACCAAAGGTCTTGCCCAGCAGGGAGGCCAGCGCCACGTTGCTGTTGAATGGCAGGATCTGCCCCTCGCACGGGAGCCAGCCTTCAGGTGCCCAACCCCAGGGGAACAGGCGGATTTCGCCGAGAAAGGGATCCATGTTCTTTTCTCCTTAAAGATGCTGGCTGAAGTGATTTCTAAAGCTGGCAATTTGATGTTGCGCACGATATACAAAATGGAATTTAGTTAGCAAACAGTATTTTTTTGCTGAAATAAGTGGAACTGGCATTCGCCTTTATTGACTTTTTAGTTGCGGTGGATTTTTCACTTGTGCAGTAACATTAGTTTCATCTTTGGCGGTAACGCTTGCTGGAAGGACTGGTTTTTAGCTTTAACGTTTTAGTTGGATGGCAGAGTGCCTTGATTGGGTGCTTGGTTACCGCCATGGCGCGACCTTTACCCAACAGGGGCAGGCATTCGAGCGGCAGCTTGTCGCCCCATGGCCTGGGCTTTCATTAATGGCAGGGGCCTTTTACCACGGGCTTTTCAGGGCTTTAGAGCGAATTTTAGTTGAGCTTTCAGGGCGGGTTTCAGGGTTTAAAGTTGTGGAGAAAACAAAGCACGCTAACGACTTTTCGAAAAAAGCCTGACCTCATTCCAAAGTGATTGGAAGGTTAAGGTTTTAGATTGGAGATAGAGGGAAGTGTTACCTGGTGCGGTTCTTTTTGTTACCAGGGTTTCAACTTATTCCCAACTAGAACACTCGGGAATCATGGCGAAAGTTTGGCTCCAGAAGGGCCGTCTTGCAGGACGCTTTCAGGCCTTGCACCTGAAAGCGTCCGGGCGCCGCCAGATTGGCGGCGCCCGGTACGGTACTTCAGAGCCCGGCGTTATCGGCCGTTGCTGTCTTCGGCTTGCCGTAGTGCCATTCGTAGACCACGAACTTGAAGTCCTTGAGGTCGCCTTTTTCATCGAAGCTCAGGTCCCCGGTCGGGGTCTTGAAGGTGCCGGCGTGGATCGCCTGGGCGACCTTCTCCGGGTCTTCGCTCTTGGCCGCGGCGATGGCGCCGGCAATCACCTCTACTGCCGAGTAGGAAGGCAGCACGAACGGTCCGCTGGGGTTTTCCTGCTTGGCCTGGAAGGCTTCCACCAGGGCCTTGTTGGCCGGGTCCTGGTCGAAGGACTTGGGCAGGGTCACCAGCATGCCTTCGGAGGCATCCTTGGCGATTTGCGAGATGGAGTCGTTGCCCACGCCTTCAGGTCCCATGAAGCGCGCGGTCAGGCCCTTTTCCTTGGCCTGGCGCAGCAACAGGCCCATTTCCGGGTGGTAGCCGCCGAAGTACACGAAGTCGACATTGGCCTGCTTGATCTTGGCCAGGATCGAGGAGTAATCGCGCTCGCCAACGTTGATGCCTTCGAACATCGCCACCTTGATGCCTTCCTTGCCAAGGATGTCCTTGACCGAGCTGGCGATGCCTTCGCCGTACTGCTGCTTGTCGTGGAGCACGGCGACGTTGGCGGGCTTGAGCTTGGCGATGTAGCGTGCTGCCGCCGGACCCTGGGCATTGTCCAGGCCGATGGTGCGGAACACCATCTTGTAGCCACGGGAAGTCAGCTCCGGGCTGGTCGCGGCCGGGGTGATCATCACGATGCCTTCGTCTTCATAGATGTCCGACGCTGGCTGGGTGGAACTGGAGCACAGGTGGCCGACCACGTACTTGACGCCGTCATTGACCACCTTGTTGGCCACGGCCACCGCTTGCTTGGGGTCGCAGGCGTCGTCGTATTCAACGGCTTCGAGCTTCTTGCCGTCGACGCCGCCCTTGGCGTTGATCTGCTCGATGGCCATGCGCGCGCCGCTGAACTGCATGTCGCCGTATTGCGCGACCGGGCCGGTCTTGGCCCCGGCGATACCGATCCGGATGGTGTCGGCGGCCAGGGAATGGCAGGCGAGGCCGGCGAGGATCATGGCGCTGAGCAGTTGGGTGGCTTTGTTATTGATACGACTCATTGTTGGTTCCACTCCTGTGGGTAACGGTTCAAAGGGTGTTGCGGGTACTGCTTGGGTTGCAGATAGGGCGGTCCGGCCCGTTCAGGGCAGGACCTTGTCGAGCCGGCTGGCGTTCTCCTGGGCGGGTGCTGCCACTGCTATGGGCGCGCAGGCTTCCAGGGCCTGGGCGAGGTCGGCCAGCAGGTCGTCGATGTCCTCGAGGCCCACCGAAAGACGTACCAGGCCTTCAGCGATGCCGTGTGCGGCGCGTTCCTCGGGGGTGTAGGTGGAATGGGTCATGCTCGCCGGATGCTGGGCCAGGGACTCGGCATCCCCCAGGCTCACTGCCCGACTGAACAGCTGCAAGGCGTTCATGAAGCCGCAGCCACTGGGCAGGCCTCCCTTGAGTTCGAAGGCGATCATGCCGCCGGGCAGCTTCATTTGCCGCTTGGCCAGGGCGTACTGGGTAAAGGAGGGCAGGCCGGGGTAGGCCACCCACTGCACCAACGGATGCGCTTGCAGATAGCGAGCCACGGCCAGGGCATTGCTGCAATGGCGATCCATGCGCAGGCTCAGGGTCTTGAGGCCGCGCATCAGGAGGAAGGCATCCTGGGGCGACATCACCGCCCCAGTCAGGTCCTTGAGGCCCTGCAAGCGGATCTTCTGCGCCAGCTCCTGGCGGGTGACGACGATACCGGCGGTGATGTCGCCATGGCCGCACAGGTATTTGGTGGCCGAATGCACGACCAGGTCGGCCCCCAGGTCCAGGGGGCGCTGCAGGTAGGGAGTGCAGTAGGTGTTGTCCACCGCCAGGGTGATGTTGGGGTGCTGGCGGACGATGCGCGCCACTGCGGTGATGTCCACCAGTTGCATGTTGGGGTTGGCCGGGGATTCGAAGTAGACCATCCGCGTGGCGGGGGAGATGGCGGCGCGCAGGTTCTGCGGATCGGTCATGTCCACATGGCGGACCTTGACCCCGAACTCCTCCAGGCCGTGGTGCAACAGGGCAAAGGTGCAGCCGTACAACGTGCGGTTGACGATGACCTCGTCTCCCGGGCGCAGCAGCGTCCAGAAGGTGGCGGCGATGGCGCCCATGCCGGAGCCGAAGGCCACCGCGGCCTCGCCATTCTCCAGGTCGGCCATGCGCGATTCCAGCAAGGCCAGGGTTGGGTTGCCGATACGGGTGTAGAAGTAACCGGGCTCTTGTCCGGCGAAGCAGCCGGCACCGTACTCGGCCGTTGCGAAGGTGAACGTGGAGGTGAGGTAGATCGGAGGAATCAGCGCGCCCTGATGCTCCTGCGGGTTGTAGCCGTGGTGGATGGCGCGGGTGGAAAAACCAAGATCACTGTTTTTATTGTTCATGGTGAAGACTCCCGGATTTGCTCTAATGCTATGCTCAAATCCGGCGCAATAATTTCTAATCTGGCCCCTTAAAAAGCTGAAGATTGGAATAAATAATCATAAAAACAAAAGATAGAGGCAAAATATGCCCGCTGGCCTGGACCGTACCGACAAAGCCCTGCTTGTCGCCCTGCAAGACAATGCCCGACTGACCAATGCGGAATTGGCCGACACGGTCGCCCTGACCACTTCGCCGTGCTGGCGCCGGGTCAAGTTGCTGGAGGACAGCGGAGTCATCACCGGCTACCAGGCGATCCTCTCGCCCAAGGCCCTGGGCTACGGCGTGACCGCCTTCGTCAGCGTCATGATGGAATCCCACTCCCGCGAGACCGCCCGAGCCTTCGAGCAGCGGTTGCTGGAGATTCCCGAGATCATCGCCTGCCACAACGTCTCCGGGCGCTATGACTTTCTCCTCGAAGTGCTGGCCAAGGATCTGGAGTCCTTCGGCGAGTTCGCCCGCGAAGTGCTGCAGACCCTGCCCGCGGTGAAGGAAATCTACTCGAGCTTTTCATTCAAATCGGTAAAGCCGGCGCGATTGATCCCGGTGCTTCAACCCGGCGGTTGAGCGATCCGGGCTCAGTGCAAATGCTGTTCGTCCAGGTACTGTTTCAGGCATTCGACGAAGGCCTGGTGCTTGCGAGTGTGGCGCCGATGGGCTGGGTAGATGATATGGATCATCGGGCCGAACTGCCCCGGATCGGGTACTGCCTCGGGCAGCAGTTGCACCAGCTCGCCCCGTTGCAGGTAAGGCAGGGCGCTCCATTGCGGGCACAGTTGCAGGCCCAGGCCTGCCAGTAACGCACCGAACAGGAAATCGTAGTTGTCACTGGCCAGCCGTGGCACTGGCTGGGCCATGCGCTGTTGCCGGCCATCGAGGGTGAAGTGCCAGAAATGCGGATTAAGCGCGGGGTGGCGGAAGATCAGCCAGTCATGCTCGGCAAACGTCTGCGGGGTGACCGGCAGTGGCTTGCGTTGCAGGTAACGCGGGCTGGCACAGAGCAGGATGCGGTTGGCGGTCAGTGGCCGAGCGACCAGGTCCGGCAGGTCCACCGGGCCATCGCGTACCGCCAGGTCGTAGCCGCCCCTGAGCAGGTCGACGAATTCGTCGGTCAGCTCTACGTCCAGGCGCATCTGCGGGTATTGCTCCAGGAACCGATAACAGACGGCGTTGAGAAAGGCTGGGGCGAAGGAGGGCGGCGCCACCAGGCGCAGGATGCCGCACATCTGCTGCTGCAACTGATGGATATCCTCCCGGGCCTGTTGCAGTTGGGCCAGCACCTGGCGGGCGCTGGCCAGGTAGAGGTGCCCGGCCTCGGTGAGGGCGATGCGGCGTGTGGAGCGTTCGAACAAGCGGGTACCCAGCTGGGTTTCCAAATGGGTGACGGCCTTGGTCAGGGCCGAGGTGGTCTTGCCCAGGTGGGCGGCGGCGCGAGTGAAACTGCCCTGGTCGGCGGTGGCGACGAACATGCTGATGGCGCCCAACTGGTCCATGGGGTCTTGCCTCTTTGGAAAGAATGAGTTGCCCGAAGCAGTATTCTTAAAACCCCCTCGGCTTGGCTAGTCTCTTGCCCATTCTGACCAAGGGCGCCAATAACAATGAAAAACGCACTGACGATCACGCTGGCCTCGGCGCTGGCTTTTGTCGCAATGGAAAGCCAAGCGGCGGTGGATTTGCTGCTGCACAACGGCAAGGTGTTCACCGCCGAGCAGGGCCAGCCCCTGCAGCAGGCGGTGGCGGTGGAGCAGGGGCGGATCGTCAAGGTCGGCAGCGACGCCCAGGTGCTGGCGCTCAAGACGGCGGGCACCCGGGTGGTCGATCTGCAGGGCAAGGTGCTGATGCCCGGCTTCATCGACAGCCACAGCCACGCGATCTTCGGTGGCCTCAAACTCAAGGCCGCGGACCTGGAAAGCCAGCTGTTGCCGGTGGATGAGCTGGAGCGACGCCTGCGCGGCTGGCGTGACGACGGCAAGGCGCGCCATGGCGATACCCTGAGCGTCAGCGGTTTTCCTTCCACTTATTGGAGCCAGGTGGATGCGCTGGAGCAACGCTTCAACCAGGGCGAGTGGGCGGATACACCGATCCTGTTCGTCGGCTGGGACTACCACACCGGCTGGGCCAACCGCGCCATGCTCAAGCGTGCCGGCATCGATGCCCAGCGGGTCAAGGCGCTGACGGGCGAGGCGGTGGCCACCATCGGTCACCATCCCGATGGCACGCCCAATGGCTTCGTCGCCGATGCCGGGCTCTCGGCCCTGACCTCCCAGGTACCGGCGCCGAGCTTCGAACAGATGCTCGACGCCGGGCGTGCTGCCCGGGACCTGAACCACAGCCTGGGCATCACCGCGCTAATGGACCCGGCGGCCAACGCGGTACCCAGTGATGCGCTGTTCGCCATGCATCCCACGGCCCAGACCGTGGGCGTCTTGCCGGTGTACAAGGCGCTGGCCGAGAAAGGCGAACTGGACCTGCGGGTCGCCGCGTTGATGGTGGCCAATCCCAAGAGCCGGCCAGCGGATCTTGCGGTACTGGACCAGGTACGCCGGCAGTTTCTCGATGTGCCCAACCTGAGCTTGCCGGGAATCAAGATCTTCGCCGATGGTGTTGCCGAGTTTCCGGCCCAGACCGCGTCCTTGCTGACGCCCTACAAGAACTCGCAGAAGGGCGGTGAGTTGCTGATCGACCCGGCGCATTTCGGCGAGTTGGTCAGCGCCGCCGACGCCCGTGGCTGGCTGGTGCATGTGCACGCCATCGGCGATCGCGCGGTGCGTGAGTCGCTCAACGGCATCGAGCAAGCCCGGCGCCAGCGCCACAGTGGCGTGGTGCACTCGATCACCCACCTGCAAATGGTCAATCCCAAGGAGTTCGCGCGCTTCAAGCCGCTGGACGTGATCGCCTCGATGCAGCTGTATTGGGCCTCCGCCGATGAACTGAGCATCGACCTGCTCAAGCCCTACATCACGGCCATGCAGTTCCAGTTCATGTACCCGGCGCGCTCGTTGTTCAAGAACGGCGCCACCATCGCTGGTGCCAGCGATTGGCCGGTGAGCACGCCCGAGCCATGGAAGGCCATCGCCCAGGCGGTCAGTCGCAAGGGCCCCAAGGGGGTGTTGAACAAGGATGAAGGCATCGATCGCCAGGCCATGTTCTACGCCTACACCCGCAATGCCGCCCGTGCCATCGGCCTGGAGCAGCAGATCGGCAGCCTGGTCCCGGGCAAGCAGGCCGACCTGATCGTGCTCGATCGCGATGTGTTCCAGGTTCCCGATGAGCAGTTGGCCGGCACCCAGGTGCTGAGCACCTATTTCGCCGGTCGCGAGGTCTACCACCGCCCGGGCGAATGACCTCGGCCATTGCGCCAAAGCGGCCCGCGACCCTGTTCGCGGGCTTTTTTTCAGCCGTCGATCAGGCTCCGTCGATGGGGCTGGAGACATTGATTTACCTGGGCTCTGGCGTTTTTCCCAATGGCGGCGAAGGCCTGCGCCATGGCCTGTCCGGCGATTGAACAGTTGACGTTGGCAGCGGCTTGTTCCTATTCTTTGTCGATCGACAAATAATAGGAGCATTCGATGAAAACCCTCAAGGGCCCCAGCCTGCACCTGGCGCAGTTCAGCGCCGATACGGCGCCATTCAATGACCTGCCGGGCATTGCCCGCTGGGCCGCCGACCTGGGCTTCAAGGCGTTGCAGGTCCCGGCTTGGGATGAGCGGCTGTTCGATGTCGCCACGGCGGCGCACAGCCAGGACTACTGCGATGAAGTCAAGGGCCAACTGGCCGAGCACGGCCTGGTGATCAGCGAGCTGACCACCCATATCTTCGGCCAACTGGTGGCGGTACACCCGGCCTACGACGCGATGTGCGACAACTTCGCCCCCGAGGCCCTGCGTGGCAATCCCAAGGCGCGCACCGACTGGGCCATGGACCGCATGCAGCTGGCGGCACGGGCTTCCCGGCGCCTGGGGCTTGCTGACATGGGCACTTTCTCCGGCTCGCTGGCCTGGCCCTACCTGTTTCCCTTTCCCCAGCGTCCCGACGGCCTGATCGAGACCGCGTTCGCCGAACTGGCGCGGCGCTGGCGGCCGATCCTCGATGCCTGCGACGAGCAGGGGGTCAACCTGTGCTACGAGATCCACCCCAGCGAAGACCTGCACGACGGCACCAGTTTCGAGCGTTTCTTCGACCTGGTGGATCGGCATCCGCGCTGCCACATCCTCTTCGATCCCAGCCATTTCGTGCTGCAGCAACTGGACTACCTGGCGTACCTGGACATCTACCACGAGCGCATCCGCATGTTTCACGTCAAGGATGCCGAGTTCAATCCCAGCGGGCGCCAGGGCATCTATGGCGGCTACAGCTCCTGGGTCGAGCGGGCCGGGCGGTTCCGTTCGCTCGGCGACGGCCAGGTGGATTTCAAGGGGATCTTTTCCAAGCTGGCGCAATACGACTACGGCGGCTGGGCGACCCTGGAGTGGGAGTGCTGCCTCAAGGACCAGGAGGACGGCGCCCGGGAAGGCGTGGAGTTCATCAACCGCCACATGATCCGCGTCACCGAACGGATCTTCGACGACTTCGCCGGTGCCCGCATCGACCGCCAACAGATCAACGCCATGCTCGGCATCGCCTGAACCTTTCCCCCCGGAGATCACTATTGATGAATGCCTTTACCGACAACACCCAGGTCGATGCCCACGGCCTGGCCCATCGCTACGTGCGCATCGACGGCCAGCGGATCCATTGCGTCAGTGCCGGCAGTGGCCGGCCGGTGCTGCTGATTCCCGGCTGGCCGCAGACCTGGTACGCCTGGCGCGAGGTGATCCAGGCCCTGGCCGCCAGGGGCTTCCAGGCCATCGCCGTGGACCCGCCGGGCACCGGGCAATCCGATCGCCCGGAGCACGGCTACGACACCGGCGCCGTGGCCGATGTGCTGCACCGAGTGATGGAGCAGCTGGGGTTCGAACGCTATAGCGTGGTCGGCCATGACGTAGGCATGTGGGTCGCCTACGCCCTGGCCAGCGACCGGCCCGAGGCCGTGGAGCGCCTGGCGCTGACCGAGGCGGTGATCCCGGGGCTGGCCGAGGCGCCGCCGATCTTCGTCGAGCCGGGGCAGAACATCTTTCTCTGGCACTTCATGTTCAACCAGTTGCGCGATTTGCCGGAAGCGCTGATCGCCGGCCGCGAGCGGGTCTACCTCAACTACATCTTCGACAAGTGGTCCCACCGCCGCGACGCGGTGGCCACCGAGGAGTACATCCAGGCCTATGCCGCCCCGGGCGGACTGCGTGCGGGCTTCGCCTACTACCGGGCGATTCCCGAGACCGTGCGCCAGAACCAGCAGCGCGCCGAACGGTTGCTGGCAATGCCGGTGCTGGCCATCGGCGCCGAGCACGCTACCAACGATGCTCCGCTGCTGACCCTGCAGGGCCGGGCCAGCGATCTGCGTGGCGCCATCGTGCCGGACTGCGGGCACTTCATCATGGAGGAGGCGCCAGAGGCTTTCCTTGGCCACTTGCTGCCGTTCCTGGAAGAGCAGGCGGGCTGAGCCTCGACCGTCGTCCCCGGGCAGGGAAAATGGCCCGGGGACGGCGCAAATCTAATATCATTTCGTCCCGGCGCCCCGTGCCGGCCGCCGATCGGGCCACACCGATCGCCGCTCATCCTGACGAGATACCTGACTCCCATGGCTGGAAGACCCCGCGAATTCGACCGCAACCAGGCGTTGCGCCAGGCGCTCGAACTGTTCTGGGCCCGTGGTTTCGAAACCACCTCCATGGCCGACCTGGTGGCCGCGCTGGGCATCGCCTCGGCACGGATCTACGCTGCCTTCGGTTCCAAGGAGGCGCTGTTTCGCGAAGCCATCGAGCTGTACGAGAGCCACGAGGGCGGTTTCGCCGATCGGGCCCTGGCCGAAGAACCCAGTGCCCGTGCCGCCATCGCCCGCCTGCTCGAGGAGGCCGTGCAACTCTATACCCGGCCAGGCCAACCCCTGGGTTGCATGGTGGTGTCCTCGGCGGTGAACTGCTCCAGCGACAACGACGGCGTGCGCCAGTGGCTGGCCGAGCACCGGCTGGCGCGCACCGCCAGCATCGTCCAGCGGCTGCAGGCGGCGGTGCAGTCGGGGGAATTGGCAGGTCATGGCGATGCAACTTCCCTGGGCGATTATTACTCTACGGTGCTGCATGGCCTGTCGGTGCAAGCCCGGGATGGCGCCAGCGCCGAGCAACTGCGCAAGGTGGTGGCGTTGGCCATGGGCGTCCTCGATACCGCGTGCAACGTAACCCCTGACTAACCTGCGATTCATTACCCTGGCTGCGCTCGCCGTGGGCGCCGGACAGCGCTACCAGCCGAGCAGGGGCCGGGTTTTTCATCGGATCCAGGATCCGCTCCACCTTCGAACGAGTAGTACGACCCCGACATGAGCAATCCCCAGGCGACACCCCAAGGTAACTGGCAGTCGGTCATCGCGTTGGCCCTGGCCGCCTTTGTCTTCAACACCACCGAGTTCGTCCCGGTCGGGCTGCTGAGCGCCATCGGCGCGAGCTTCGACCTGGCCAGCGAACAGGTCGGGCTGATGCTGACCATCTACGCTTGGGTGGTTTCCCTGACCTCGCTGCCGGTGATGCTGCTGACCCGCAACGTCGAGCGCCGGCGCTTGCTTACGCTGCTGTTCGGCTTGTTCATCGTCAGCCACATATTGTCCAGCCTGGCCACCAGCTTCGGCCTGTTGATGCTCAGTCGCATCGGCATCGCCCTGGCCCACGCGTTGTTCTGGTCGATCACCGCATCCCTGGCGGTGCGCCTGGCCCCCGCGGGCAAACAGGTACAGGCCCTCGGCCTGCTGGCCACCGGCACCTCCCTGGCCATGGTCCTGGGCATTCCCCTGGGGCGCCTGCTGGGCGAGGCCCTGGGCTGGCGAACCACCTTCAGCGTGATCGCCGGCCTGGCGGCGCTGCTGGTGCTGTGGCTGATCCGCACCTTGCCGCTGTTGCCCAGCCAGAACTCCGGTTCGCTGCGCAGCCTGCCGCTGCTGTTCAAGCGCCCGGCGCTGGTGGCGGCCTATGTGTTGACGGCCATGGTGGTGACGGCGCAATTCACCGCCTACAGCTACGTCGAGCCCTTCATCAAGTTGGCCTCGGGCCTGGGCGGCGACGTGGTGACCCTGGTGCTGCTGGTGTTCGGCGGCTCGGGGATCATCGGTTCGCTGCTGTTCAGCCGCCTGCACCGCCACAGCCCCCAGGGTTTCCTGCTGGTGGCGGTGGCCTTGTTGATGTTGTGCCTGGGCCTGTTGCTGCCGCTCAACGGGCATGTCTGGTCGCTGGTGGCCCTGAGCGTGGTCTGGGGCATGGCGATCATGGGGTTTGGCCTCTCGCTGCAGTCCAAGGTCCTGACCCTGGCACCGGACGCCACCGACGTGGCGATGGCGATGTTCTCCGGGATCTACAACATCGGCATCGGCGGTGGCGCCTTGCTCGGCAGCTGGGTCGGCGGGCAACTGGGGTTCGCCTATGTCGGCGTGGCCGGCGGCGCCCTGGCGGCCCTGGCGCTGATGCTCTATGGCTGGTCGAGCTGGCGCATCGCCCGCGCCACCGCGCAATGAAGCCCTGGATGTAGTCGCTGCCCCAGGCTGCGCCCGCGTGCGTAGCGCCCGCCAGGGCGGTGTTGCTAGATCGTTAGCTGAAGGCCCGCCGGCCTTGTCGCAGCCTCGCGGGCTCGGCAGCGGCTGCAGGATTTGCGCGGCCTTGTGTAGCCGCTGCCGCGAGGGTCAGGACTGGCGCCGGGCCTCGGGCCAGGCGGCGACCAGGAGCAACAACAGCGCCGCCAGCAGGTAGGGCAGGCGCGGCTCCACGGCATACACCAGGGTGCCGGCCAATGGCCCGACCACCACGCCCAGGCCTTGGGCCGCGCCGATGGAGCCGGCGGTGGCACCTTGCTCGGCGGCGTCTACCGAATTGCTGGCCAGGGCGGCGAACGACGGGAAGATCCAGCCCATGCCGGCCGCCGAGATGAAGAAGCCCAGCCACAATACCCAGGCGTGGGCGGCGACGATGCTCGCGGCAAACCCCACGGCCGCCACCAGGGCGCCGATGCGGATCATCCGTAGCGGTGGCCATTCCAGCTTGCGCACCAGCAATTGCGAGACGATCAATGCCACGCCCACCAGGGTCAGGGCGATGCCGGCGGTCTGTGCTGCCATCGCCGGAGCCATGCCCAGGCGATCGAGGGCGAAGAAGCCCACGGTGATCTGCGCCATGGCCACGCACAGCATGGCCACGAAGGCCACCAGCAGCGGACGGCGCAGGCGCCGGTCAGCCAGGCTCACTGACTTCGGCGGCTGCTGCAGGTGCAACTCCTGGCGTGGCAGGCGGGCGCGCAGGAACAGGAAACCGAATAACGGCAGCAGCGCCATGGCATAGAACGGCAAGCTCAGGCTCTGGCGCGCCAGCAGGGCGGCGATGGCCGGTCCCAGCACCAGGGCGCAGGCATTGGCCGCACCCAGCGAGGCCATGGCCCGGGCGCGGTGCTGGAGCTCGATGTTGTCGGCAATCAGCGCATAGCCGCCTACCGGAATCGCCGCATAGAACACCCCGATCAACCCGCGTCCCAGCAACAACCCGGCGAAGGCCAGCAGCGCCGAGGGCAGGGCGTGCAGCGCCAGGTCGATGAACAGGCTCAGGGCCAGGAAGGCCAGGGTGAAGCCACCGGTACCCAGCAACAGGATCCGCCGTCGGCCGAGGCGGTCGCTGGCCCGGCCCCAGGGCCGGGCCAGGAGCATCCAGATCACCCCGGACACGGTGACCGCCATGCCGGCCTGCCAGGTGGCCAGGCCGAGGATCCGGGCGATGGGACCGATCAGCGCGACGAAGGCCATCATCGCCATGGTGCAGGCCAGGTTGGCCACCAGCAGCGGGCGCAGGTCGAAGGCCGTGGCGTCGGTGGAGGTTGTCGAGGTCTCGTGGGGCAGTGGTTGAACGTTGCTCATGGTCTATCCCAGGGCTGAGTGAAAGGGCAGGCGGCCATCGACCATCACCAGGGGACGACCGCGCACGTGTTCCAGGCTGGCATCGACGCCATAGACGTCGCGCAGCAGCTGTGGGTCGATCACCTCCAGGGCCGGGCCGGCGGCGGCCAGGCGGCCGTTGTGCAGGACCACCACCTGTTGGCTGAAGCCCAGGGCCAGGTTGATGTCGTGGACCACCACCAGGGTGATCAGCTGGCGCTCGCGGGTGGCATGGGTGATGGCTTCCACCACCTGGCATTGGTGGTACAGGTCCAGGGCGCTGGTGGGCTCGTCGAGCAACAGCACCTTGGGTTGGCGCACCAGGGCCTGGGCCAGGCCCACCAGTTGCCGCTGGCCGCCGGACAGGGCGTCGATGGGGCGGTCCGCCAGGGCCGTCAGGTCGAGGTCGGCCAGCACCTGCTCGACGCCCTGCAACACTGCCGGGCTTGGCCGCCCGGGAGTGAAACCGGGGCTGCGGTGCCCGGCCATGGCGGCACTGAGGATGGCCTCGAAGGCACACAGGCGGGTCCGCTCCGGCAGGCTCTGGGGCAGGTAGACGATATACCGTGCCCGCTCCACCTGGGGCAGGCGAGCCAGGTCGGTACCGTCGAGCAGCACCTGGCCCGAGGTCTTGTGCAGGCCGGCAATGCCCCGCAACAGCGTCGACTTGCCGGCCGCGTTGGGGCCGATCAGTGCGGTCACGCTGCCGGCCTGCAGGGCCGGCAAGTCCACTGTGTCGAGCACCTGGCGGTTGCCGTAGTGCATGCTCAGGCTGGCGGTACTCAAGCCCTTGGCCGAGGATGAGGAATGGTTCACAGGACACCTCGACGGTTGCGCATGACGATGGCCATGAAGAACGGAATGCCCACCAGGGCGGTGACGATGCCCACCGGGATCAGCACCCCGGGAATCAGCGCCTTGCTAGCCACCGACGCCATGGACAGGATCAACCCGCCGCTGAGCACGCTGGCCGGCAGGAACAGCCGATGGTCTTCCCCCACCAGCAACCGGGCGATGTGCGGGGCGATCAGGCCGATGAAACCGATGGTGCCGACGAAGGACACCGCCAGCGCCGACAACAGGCTGATACGCAGCAGCGACAGCAGGCGCAGGCGGCCGACATCGACGCCGAAGCTGCGGGCCCGCTCCTCGCCCAGGGTCAGGGCGGTCAGGGCCCAGCTCTGGCGCAGGGAAAACGGCAGGCACAGCAGCAGCGCCACGGCCAGGATCGCCAGCTTTTCCCAGGAGGCGCGAGCCAGGCTGCCCAGGGTCCAGAACACCAGTTGCTGCAAGCTGTCCTGGCTGGCGACGAATTGCAGCAGGGCCACCAGCGCGTTGAAGGCGAATACCAGGGCGATGCCGAACAGCACCAGGCTTTCCACACCGAACCCACGCCAGCGCGCCAGCAGGTACAGCAGCGCCACCGAAGCCAGGGCGAACACGAAGGCATTGGCCGAGACCAGGTATTGCGCGGGTACCCCGGGCAAGCCCAGGCCGAGGACAATGGCCAGCGCCGCGCCGAAGGCTGCGGCGGCGGAGACGCCGAGAGTGAAGGGGCTGGCCAGGGGATTGTCGAGCACCGTCTGCATCTCGGCCCCGGCCAGGGCCAGGGCGGCGCCCACCAGCACCGCCATCAAGGCGTAGGGCAGGCGTACGTTCCAGACGATCACCGCTTCGACCCGGGGCATCGAGCCTGGGTCCCACAGCACTTGCAGCAGGCGTTCCAGGCTCATGCCCGAAGGCCCGGTGGTGATATCCAGGGCCAGGGACAGCAGCAGCGCCAAGGCCAGGCCGGACAACAACAGGACCCGCCGGCCATGGCGTTGGCGGTAGTGGCTCGAAGCGAGTGGTTCTTGCACCTCGGTAGCCGCCTGGGTCATGGCGCCAGGCTCGTGGCGAACACGCCGCTGGCGGGAATCGGCATGAACCGTTGGTACAGCTCGCGGCGGGTCTGGTCCGGATCCAGGTCCTTGAACAGCTGCGGATGCAGCCACTTGGCCAGGGCCTGGACCGCCACCAGGTGCTCGGGCGAGTCATAGAAGATATGCCACAGGCCATGCACATTGCCCTGGCGTACCGCTCGCAGTTCGTTCAGTGGCGGGCGCTGGGCGGCCTGGCGCAGGCTGTCGTGGGCCTGTTGCAGGGTGGCCGAGTAGCCCAGGGTGACGCCACCCTGGCCCGCGGCGAAGACCCCGGTGGCCACGTACACATCCGGATCGCTGGAAAGGATGTATTCCACGTTCAGGGTGCCGATGGGGCCGGGGATACGGCCGTCGGCGATGTTGCGACCACCGGCCAGCTTGATCATCTCGCCGAAGTTGCCAGTACCCGGCGAGCCGCAGCATTCCTGCAGCCCGGCAAGCATGTCGATGAAGATTGTCGGTTGCTCGAGCTGGCCGGCCTGGGCCAGGGTGTCGGTGACCCGGGCCAGGGAGCGCTGGTAGAAGTCGATGAATGCCTGGGCCTGCTGTTCACGCCCCAGGGCCTGGCCCAAGAGGCGCATGCTGGGCACGGTGTTGCTCAGCGGATGGTTGCTGAAGTCGACGAAGACCACTGCCACCCCGGCCGCTTCTAGTTGCTTGACGGCCTCGCTGTCGGGGCTCGGGCCATGGCCGCCGCTTAGGGCCATGATCGCCAGGTCCGGATGCACGGCCAGGGCCTTCTCGACGCTGAAGGTGTCGGCGGAAGTTCCTCCCACCAGCGGTATCTTCTCGGCTTCCGGGAAGGCCCGGTGGAAGGCGCCGTAGCCTTGCACGTCGAGGCCGCGAAAATCTCCCTGCCAACCGGCGACCCGGGCGAATGGATGCTTGCCCTCCAGCAGCGACAGCGAATAGATCATCCGGCCTTCGCCGAGCAGGATGCGTTCGACCTTATCCGGCACCTGGACTTGGCGTCCGGCCAGGTCGGTAAGGGTCGCGGCGCTGGCCGCTGCGCTGCACAGCAGCCCCAGCGGCAACAGGCCCAACAGGAGCCCGCGGCGGGCCCGGCGCAACAGATCACGGTGTGTCATGGGTCATTTCCTTGAACGATGGGACGGCCCGGCGAGCGGCGCGCTTGCGCCACCACAACAGCAGGCCGGTGATGTACAGCAGGGGGAGCGCCAGGCCACAGGCAAAGGCCAGCCAGGCACCGGGAGCGCCCAGCAGCAGCTGGCCGTGGGCGGCGGAGAACAGCGGCTTGAGCGCCAGGGGTTGCCCGGTCAGCCAGGTGAACCACTGCGGTTGTGCCAGCCAGGCGCCGCTGCCGGCAATCAGCGCCAGGGGCAGGCATAGCCAGGCCGCAGCGACGTTGTGCCACTCGCGCAAGCGCCGGGTGCCGCGGCTGCCGGGACGCAGGCTGGCGGCCTTCCACCAGCTGCGCCGTCCCGGCCACCACAGGTACAGGCCGCTGCCCAACGAGACCAGCAGCGCCAGGCCGCAGGCCAGCACCAGGAGCGAACCCCAGGCTGGCGGCAACAGCAGGCTGCGGTGCAAGGCCACCAACCGCGCCAGCCACAGGTCCTCGAACACGAAGAACCCCCGGGGCTCGGCGCGGTAGGGATCGATCATGGCAATGCCGGTGCCAGGACGATCTTCGAGTGCACCAAAGACGATGGCGTTGTCCGATTCGAGAAAGCCCTGGCGTGGCGCGGCGGCACCGAACACCTTGTGCAACTGTGGGTAGGCGCTGGACGCAGCGCTGATCCAGGCGCTCTGTTCCAGCAGGGCGCCGTGCTCGCCGGGAGCCAGCTGCAGCATCTGCCCGCCGACCTCCCAGCGCAGGATCGGGCCCTTGAGCTCCAGCAGTGCGCCGCTGAGCCCCAGGAGCGCCAGGAACAAGCCCAGGCCCAGGGCCAGCCAGCGATGGACCCCGAGCCAGATTTCACGTAGCCGCAGCATGCCGGCCTACCAGCGGTAGCGCAGGCTGGCGATGAGACTGCGGTCGTAACCGGCACTGCAACTGCTCACCGAACAGCTTTCGTAGTAGTGCTTGTCGGTGAGGTTGTTGGCATTGACTGCCAGGCGCAGGCCCTTGGCCGCCGGGACCAGTTTGTCGAAGTCGTAGTGCACCTCGGCATCGAGCAGGGTGTAGGAGGGCACGTTGAGGGTGTTGGCGGGATCGCCCTTGGTGCTGCCGATGTAGCGCACCCCGGCGCCGAACCCCAGGCCTCCCAGCGGCCCGTCGGGCAGGCTGTAGTCGGCCCACAGCGAGGCCATCTTTTCCGGGGTGTCGGTGGGCCGCTTGCCCTTTTCCAGCGGGTTGTTGCTCTTGCTCACCTCGGCGTCGTTCCAGGTCAGCGCCGCCAGCAGGTCCAGGCCCTGGGCCAGGCTGGCCTTGCCTTCCAGTTCGACGCCGCGGACGTTGATCTCGCCGGTCTGCAGCCTGTTCAAGGGCTGGGCGGGATCGGCGGTCTGGACGTTCTCCTGGGTCAGGTCGAACAGCGCCAGGGTGATGTAGCTGTCGATGCCCGGTGGTTGGTACTTGATCCCCACCTCCGACTGCTTGGCGCTGGTGGGCTTGTACGGCGTGCCGTAGAAGTTGGTGCCCAACACCGGATCGAACGAAGTGGAGTAGCTGATGTAGGGCGCCAGGCCGTTGTCCGCCAGGTACACCAGGCCGGTACGGTAGGTGAACTTCTCGTCCTTCTGCTTGTTGCCGGTGTTTTCCAGGCGGTTGTCGGTACGGGCGCTGGAGCGATCCTGGCGGCCGCCGACGGTGAGTACCCAGTGGTCGTCGAAGGTGAATTGCTGCTGGGCATAGACCCCGACCTGATCGGCGCGCTGCATGGTGTTGGCGAACGGTTTATCGGGCGCGAAGACTCCACCGTGTACCGGGCGATAGATATCGATGGGCGATGCCGTACCGCCCAGCAGATGGTAGTCCTCGCGGGTGCGCCGGTAGTCCAGCCCCAGCAGCGAAACCATCTGCGTGCTGCCCAGGTTCCAGCGGGCCTGGACGTTGTTATCCAGCGAATAAGTATCGCCAACGATGCGAAAGCGATAGGCGGCGCGGTTCAAAGTCCGCAGGTCGGGGGCCAGGGACATGCCGCTGGCGGTGTTGGTCAGCAGGTTGACGTGGCCATAGCGGGCGCTGGAGTTCAGGCTCCAGACGTCGTTGAAGCGATGCTCCAGCAGGTAGCCGAGGCTGTACTGGTTGCGGCCGTTGTCCAGCCCCGGCTCGTCGAGGAACACGTTGCGCTTGAGTTTGCCATTGGGGTTGCCCAGCAGCGTGCCACGGCTGGGCAGGAGCACGCGTGGAGCGCCGAAGCTGTCCTTGGTGTAGTCGGCCAGCAGGGTCAGGCTGGTGTCTTCGTTGGGTTTCCAGGTGAAGGATGGTGCGATGAACTGCTTGTCGTCGGGGATGTGGTCGAACTGGGTGCCGCTGTCCCGTTGCAGGCCGACCAGGCGATAGAGGAACTGGCCCTGGTCGTCCAGGGGCCCACTGAAATCGAACTGGCCCTGGGTCCGGCCGAAGCTGCCACCCTGGATCTCCACCTCGTGGAAGGGGGTGTCCAGGGGCCGCTTGCTGACCTGGTTGACCACGCCGCCGGGAGCGTTCTGGCCGAACAGCACCGAAGCCGGGCCCTTGAGCACGTCGATACGCTCCAGGCCATAGGCTTCCACCTTGGGCCAGGCCTGGGCGGTGTTGCCCTTGAGGCCATCGCGGAGCATGCCGGTGGTGACGTCGAAGCCACGGATCGAAATGGTGTCGAAGCGCTGGCTGGCGGCGATGGTGTTGGCCTGGACCCCGGCGGTATAGCGCAGGGCCTCGTTCACCGATTGCACTTTCAGGGCGTCCATCTGGTCGCGGGTGACCACGGAGATCGCCTGGGGGATTTCACTGAGCGAGGCGTCGGTCTTGGTTCCGCTGAGGCTGCGCTTGGCCACGTAGCCACTTTGCTGCCCGGTGGGCGAATCGACGGCGTTGGTGCTGATCACGCTGGTGTCCAGGACCAGGGGCTGGTCTTGCTCCTGGTCGGCGGTTGCCGCCAGGGCGCTAGCGGCCTGGGTCAGCGACAGACCCAGGGCCACGCCGTGGACCAGGCAGGACAGCGGGCCGCGGTTGGACGGGGGGCGCGCGGCCACATGCTCGACTGGCCAACCTGGGGTATTTCGGTGCGCAACGCGGGTGCCCATGCTTCACTCCGTGATGGGGATTAAATGAGAATGCAAACGTATCTCATTAGTGAACGTTGCCTGGTGGCTAAAACTTTGGCTGCAGCGATCTTTTCTTTCGTTTGCGGCACTCGTTGGCACAGCCAGGATGGGCCCGGCGCAAACACGCGAGCGTCAATGACGAGTAGGGAAGCAGGTCAGGCGATGTTCAGCGCTGGGCGCCCGGTGTAGCGGGCGCGGCATTCAGCGCAGGGATTTGGGGGAAACCCCGAAGCGCTTGCGAAACGCCGTGGAGAAATGCGCGGGACTGTAGCCGACCCGGTAGGCGGCGCTGGACACATTGGTCTCGCCGCTGGCCAGCAAGCGATAAGCCTCGCCCAGGCGCTGCTCCTGCAGGTAGGCGTAGACGCTGGTGCCGAACACCTGGCGAAAGCCGGCGGTGAGTTTGCGCGGGTTGAGGCCCACCTGGCGCGACAGCTCGGAGAGCGACGGCGAGGCTGGCAACGAATTGAGCAGCAGGTCGCGGGCGGCGTGGATACGCTCGATGTCCGCCGAGCTGCAGGGGCTGTCCTGCAATGGCCGGGATTCGGCATGGGCGAGGATGCCCTCGACCCCCAGGGCTGTCAGTTCCAGGGCCTTGCCGCCCAGGTAAAAGGAACGGGTGGGGCCTTGCAGCGGGCAGGTGACGATCTGCTGGGCCAGGGCCAGCAGGGGTTTGCTGGCCGGTTGGCAGAACAGCATCGGCCCGCCGCCACGCTGGTCCAGCAGGCGCTCCGGCTCCAGGCCGACGTTACGGATCGAGGGAAAGTCCAGCTGCACCGTGGTGTAGCGCACCGGTACGCCGCTGGCGAACAGGTGGTCGCCGCAGTGCTCGCCCTGGTTGGCCACGGCGCACAGGGTCGGTCCGCGGATCTCCACCTCCGGCTGGCCTTCGACCCGGCAATTAAGCTGGCCGCTGAGCACCAGGATGATCTTCAGGCCCTGCCAGAGCGATTCCTGCATCCACATCTGGCTCTCCATCAACACGGTCCCGGTGGACAGGGTGATCTCTGGCACCACGGTGGCGGCACCGTCCTGCCGGGGGTTGGGAAAGTGCAGAGTGAAATCCTTTTTGACAGGCTGCGGCGCAGCTTGGCGGCTGAGCATGGCGAACTCCCTGTGGACCAGAAAAGAGGTCATAAGCTAGCAGGAAATTTCTGATCTGTAATTAAGAATGATTATCCTTTAGCTTTTGAGGCTCTCCCCGTAAGGCTTTGCCGGCGGGGCGTTGCGCAATCAAAAGAAAAAGCCGCGCAAACGAATGTCCTGGCAATTGCCCGGTCCAGGAAATTGCCTATTAATAATCACTCTCATTTCCAGGCACTCAGCTCCATGGACGAATCCTTGCGCAATACCACCATAGCCCAGCCGGCGAGGCCTGGTTCCCGCCGCGGCTGACGCTTCCTTTTTTCGCATTTCACTCGGATCTGGAATTCCAGGTCCATGGCCGCCTTTTGCCTCAAGAAAACCAGGAGACAGCATGTCCACTTACGATGATCAGCAGGATTGCCCCGCGTGGCCCGAGGCCTTCGCCGAACGTTATCGCCAGGCCGGTTACTGGCGCGAAGAAACGTTCGGCGACGTGTTGCGCGAGGCTGCCCGGGCCTTTGCCGAGCGCGAGGCGCTGAGCGCTGGCGAACAGCGCCTGAGTTATCGCCAACTGGACCTGCGTGTCGACCAGCTGGCCAGCGGGCTGTATCGCCTGGGCCTGCGAGCCGGTGACAACGTGGTGCTGCAATTGCCCAACAGTGCGGCGTTCGTCGAGGTCTGCTTTGCTCTGTACCGCCTCGGCGTGCGGCCGATTTTCGCCTTGCCGGCCCACCGTCAGCTGGAAATCGGGCGCTTCTGCGAGTTCGCCCAGGCCCGGGCCTACCTGTGCGCCGACCAGGACGCCGGCTTCGACTACCGGGCCATGGCTCGCGAGCTCAAAGCCTCCAACCCACACCTGGAGTGGGTGATCGTCGCTGGCGAGGCCGAGGAATTCACCGCTTTGTGCGGGCTCTACGACGCGAATCCAACCCTGGTGCTGCCGTCCCCCAGCCCTGAGGCAGTGGCTTGCTTCCAGTTGTCCGGTGGGTCCACCGGGATTCCCAAGCTGATCCCGCGTCGGCACCAGGAATATGTCTACAACCTGCGCGCCAGTGTCGAGCGTTGCGGTTTTACCAGTGCCAGCGTGTACCTGGTGGTGCTGCCCATGGCGCATAACTTTCCCATGTGCTGCCCGGGTTTCATCGGCGCCTTGTCAGTGGGAGGGCGGGTGGTGCTGAGCACTTCGCCGAGCCCGGAGGTCTGCTTCGAGCTGATCGAGCGCGAGGCGGTGACCCATACCGCCCTGGTGCCGCCGCTGGCGCTGGTCTGGCTGGAGGCGGCCCAGGCCCGTGGCCGGGGCGTGCCCCAGTTGCAATTGTTGCAAGTGGGTGGTGCCCGGCTCAGCTTCGAGGCGGCCCGGCGTGTGGAACCTGTGCTGGGGTGCCGCCTGCAACAGGTGTTCGGCATGGCCGAAGGCCTGATCTGCTACACCGACCCCCAGGACCCGCCGCAGAGGGTGCTGCATACCCAGGGCCGGCCGCTGTCGCCGGCGGACGAGATCCGCGTGGTGGATGAACAGGACCAGCCTGTGGAGGCCGGCCAGGTGGGCCAGTTGCTGACCCGCGGCCCCTATACCATTCGCGGCTACTACCGCTATCCCGAACACAATGCCCAGGCCTTTACCGCCGAGGGTTTCTATCGCACCGGCGATCGTGTGCTGTTGACCGCCGACGGCTACCTGGTGGTGGAGGGGCGAGACAAGGACCTGATCAACCGCGGCGGGGAAAAGATCGCCGCCGAGGAGGTGGAGAACCTGCTGCTCAGTCATCCGGCCGTGGCCGATGTGGCCCTGGTGGCCATGCCCGATGCCTTCCTGGGCGAGCGTACCTGCGCCTTCGTCATTCCCCGCGGCCCGGCGCCCCGGGCCCCGGCCTTGCTTCGCCACCTGCGGAGCCAGGGGTTGGCGGCGTTCAAGCTGCCGGATCGCTTCGAGTTCATTCCGGCGTTTCCCCAGACCGGGGTTGGCAAGGTCAGCCGCAAGCACCTGCGCGAGGCGATCCAGGCCCTGTATTTCGGCGATCGGGCCGAGTTGCCGGAGGGAAGTGCTAGCCGTGGCTGATCGACAAGGACTGTCCGACCTCCTGCGCCCAGTGCGTGGGCGCTTGCTGGCGGCGATGGCGCTGCAGGCAAGCGCCGCGCTGGTGGGCTTGTTGCCGTTGATCGCCGTGGCCCAGCTGGCGCCGTTGCTCCTGGCCGGCGAGCTGGATCTGGAGCAGGCGCGCTTCTGGTTGCTGGCCGGTGCCGGGGCTTTGCTCCTGCGCCTGCTGGGACTGGCGGCGGCGTTGCAGATCAGCCACCTGGCCGACAGCGACCTGCAGCGCCAGCTGCGCCAACGCATCGCCGCGCACCTGTCGCGGGTGCCCCTGGCCTGGTTCGGTCGCCAGCGGGAAACCGCCGAACGGGCGCTGCTGGACGATGTCGGCGCCATGCACCAGCTGGTGGCGCACCTGCCCAACAATCTGGTGGCGGCACTGGTGGTGCCCCTGGCCAGCCTGGCCTATCTGCTGAGCGTCAACCTGGTCATGGCCCTGGTGGTGCTGTTGCCGCCGCTGCTCGCCCTGTGGCGCCTGCGTGCCATGCGCAGCATGGACTACCGCGAGGAGCGCCAGCGCCTGGGGAGTGCCTTGGGGGCGCTGTCCACCGCGACCCTGAACTTCGTCCAGGGCATCGCCATGGTCAAGTCCTTCGGCCGGGTAGAGCGGGTGCAGGAGGACTTCGCCAGCGCGGTACGCGGTTTCGGGCGGTTCTTCTCCGAGTGGGTGGAGCGCTGGGCCGGCCTGGGGGCCAGTGTCGAGGTGCTGTTGTCCCCATTGCTGGTGCTGGCGCTGGTGCTGGTGGCCGGAGTGCCGCTGGTGGCTGCCGGATGGCTGCCAGCCACGCAGCTGCTGCCGTTCGCCTTGCTGGGTCCTGCCCTGGCGGCGCCGGTGGCGGCCCTGGGGCATGGCGCCGACTCGCTGGTCCAGGGCCGGGCGGCGGCGCAGCGGATCGCTACAGTGCTGGCCACTCCGGTATTGGTCCAGCCAGCCTTTTCCCTGGAGCCCCAAGGGCACCGGGTGACCTTCGATGCAGTGGACTTCAGCTATCCCGATGGCACCCGGGTTTTGCGGGGCATCGACCTGCAACTGCAACCCGGCACCCTGACCGCCCTGGTGGGCGACTCCGGGGCCGGCAAGTCCACCCTGGCCACCTTGCTCGCCCGTTTTGCCGACGTCAGCGGCGGGGCGATCCGCATCGGTGGGGTCGACCTGCGGGACATGGACAGTGCGACCCTGTATCGCCAGGTGGCCTTTGTCTTCCAGGAGGTGCGCCTATTGCGCGCCAGCGTCCTGGACAACCTGCGCCTGGGGCGGCCCGAGGCCAGCCTGGAGCAAGTCGAGGCAGCAGCGCGGGCGGCACAGATCCACTGCCGCATCAGCACCCTGGCCGAGGGTTACCACACCCTGCTCGATGGCCAAGTGCAGTTGTCCGGTGGCGAGGTCCAGCGCTTGGGGATCGCCCGGGCGATGCTCAGCCAGGCACCGATCCTGGTGCTCGACGAGGCCACTGCGGCCAGCGATCCGGAGTCCGAGGCGGCGATCCAGCAGGCGCTGTCGCAATTGGCCGTGGGGCGTACGGTGCTGGTGATTGCCCATCGCCTGAGCAGCATCCAGGACGCCGACCAGATCGTCGTATTGCAAGCTGGAGAACTGGTGGAATGCGGTTGCCACCAGGCGTTGCTCCAGAGGCAGGGGGTGTATGCCGGGCTCTGGGCCGCCGAACAGTTCTGCGCCACGCCGGCGAGCGGGGGGCAGTCATGATCCGTGCCTTGCTACGCAGTGTGCAGCCCGGGGAAGCCGGCCTGTTGCGCCGGGCCCTGGTGGCGGTGGCTGGCAGTGCCTTGGCCCAGGGCGCGGCACTGGCCTTGCTGCCCATGGCCTTCGCCAGTGTCTTCGAGGCCGCGGCCGGTGCCGCGTCCTGGTGCTGGGCCGGGCTCTTCGCCGGGTTGGCGACCCTATGCCTGGTCCTGCGCCGGTATGCGCAACTGGCCGGCTATCGAGCCGGTGGCGCCGCGGCGCAATCATTGAATCTGCGCATCGGAGAGCAATTGGCACGCTTGCCCCTGGAGTGGTTCGTCGAGCAGCGGGGCGCCGAGCTCAATCGCCTGGTGACCCATACCGTGCTGCAGATCATGAGCACTCCGGCGCATCTGTTGCAGCCCATGGCCAATGCCTTGCTCACGCCCCTGGCATTGCTGGTGGCGCTGTTCTTCTACGACCGCGACATGGCCCTGGCGGCCTTGGCCAGCGTGCCCCTGTTGTTGCTGTTCTACCACTGGGGCGTGCGCTGGGGCGGGCAGGCCGAACGGCTCAGCGAAGCGGCGGCCAACGAGGCGGCGGCACGGGTCCTGGAGTTCCTGCGCCAGCAGCCATTGCTGCGCGCCAGCGGGCGCAATGGCGAGGAATTCGGCCTGCTGGCCGTGGCCCTGCAACAGCAGCGCGTGGCCCAGCGCCGGGCCCATTGGCGCACCTTCCCGGCGGCCCTGGGGTTGGCGGTGGCGTTGCAGGCTGGCTACACCGGGGTCTTGCTGAGCGGTTTGTACGCGGTGCTCGGTGGCAGCCTGGGCGCCGTGCAATACCTGGCCCTGGCGATACTCGCCACCTGCCTGGTGGAGCCCATGGGCGCGCTGGTCAATTTGGGCACCACCTTGCGCCAGACCCGCCACGGCCTGGAGCGCCTGCGCGAGCTGTTGCAATTGCCGGCATTACCCGAGCCCGAGCGGCCCCAGGTGCCCAGCGATGCGCGCCTGGAGGTTCGCGACCTGGGACTGGTACGCCAGGGGCGGACGTTGTTGCAGGACATCAGCTTCGAGCTGGCACCCGGCTCGCTGACCCTGGTGGTGGGCCCTTCGGGCTCCGGCAAGTCCAGCCTGTTGCGCTTGCTGGCGCGCTTCAGTGATGTCAGCAGCGGCGCGATCCTGCTCGGTGGCGTCGATTTGCGGCAGATCTCGGCCGCCCAGCGCGATGCCTCCATTGCCTTGATGTTCCAGGACTGCCCGCCGTTGGCCGCCAGCCTGTGGGACAACCTGCGCCTGGGCCGCCCCGAGGCCAGTGACAGTGAACTGCTGGCGGCGGCCCAGGCCACCGGCCTGGATCACCTGGCCCAGCGCTTGCCTCAGGGCTGGCAAACCCTGGTGGGCGAGGGCGGTGTCAGCCTCTCCGGTGGCGAGCGCCAGTGCCTGGCGCTCGCCCGGGTGCTGCTCAAGGACGCGGGGCTGATCCTGCTGGACGAACCCACGGCGGCCCTGGATGCCATCAGCGAGGCGCGGGTCAACCGCACCCTGCTGCAATTGGCACGCAAGCACAGCGTGGTGCTGGTGACCCACAAACCGACCCTGGCGCCCAGCGCCGGGCAGATCCTGCTGCTGGAGCAGGGTCGCCTGGTCCAGCGCGGCAACCATAACCAGCTGATGGCGGCCCCCGGCCGTTATCGCGACCTGTTCCACGAGCGCGAGGCGATCAATCGCTGGCGCTTGCGGCCTATCCCTTCCGTACCCCAAAGGACCGTCTCCCATGACCGATAACCCAGCACTGGCCCGCGCTCACCCAGCGGATGCCGGCCTGAGTCATTCACCCCAAGGACTCTGCGAGGGCATTGCACGACTGTTGAACTATGAGCCCGAGGATCTTGAGGCGCAGGTGTCGCTGATCGAGCAGGGCCTGGATTCGGTAAGCATCATGCGCTTGCCGGCGCTGCTGGCTGCCGAGGGTGTGAACCTCGGCTTCGCCGAGTTGATCGAACGCCCGACCCTGGACGCCTGGTGGGCGCTGATCCAGGCCCGGCGTGGCGCCGTGGCCCTGTGCCCGGAGGAGCCAGGCAGCCAGGTCGATGGTGATTTCGGCCTGACGCCGCTGCAGCAGGCCTACTGGTTCGGCCGCGATCCCGGCATGCCCCTGGGTGGCGTTGGTTGCCACCTGTACCAGGAGCTGGACGGCCAAGGGCTCGATCCCGAGCGCCTGGAGCAGTCCCTGCGGCGCCTGTGCCAGCGCCATCCGATGCTGCGGGCCTGCTTCGTCAGCGATACCTGCCAGCGCATCCTGCCCGCCAGCCCCTGGCGCGGCTTGACCGTCCACGACCTGCGCGAGGCCTCGTGCGTGGCCACGGCCGAGGCCCTGGAGCGGATTCGCCAGCAGTTGTCCCATCGCTGCCTGGAAGTCGGCCGTGGCGAGGTATTCGATGTGCAGTTGAGCCTGCTGCCCGAAGGCCGTAGTCGCTTGCACTTGAACATCGACCTGCTGGTGGCCGACGTGCTGAGCATCGGCATTCTGCTACGGGACCTGGCGCTGATCCATGCCGGCCAGGAGCAGCAACTGCCGGCGCTGGAGTGGGATTTCGCCCGTTACCTGCGGGCCGAGCAGGCCCTGCGTGCGCCGCAACTGGCTGCCGCCCGGGACTACTGGCAGCCGCGCCTGGAGCAGTTGCCGGACGGCCCGCAATTGCCCCTGGCCCGTGAGCCGCAGCAAGTGGAGCGGCCACGGTTCCAACGCCTGGCCATGCGCCTGGACCACGCTCAGTTGCAGAGTCTGGAACAACGTGCGCGTCAGTACGGGCTGACCCTGGCCAGCGTCCTGGCCTGCGCCTATGCCCAGGTGCTGGGCCGCTGGAGCGCCAATCCGCATTTCGTGCTCAACGTGCCGCTGTTCAACCGCCAGGAACTGCATCCCTGCGTACCGCATTTGCTGGCGGACTTCTCCAACCTGGTGCTGCTGGAAGTGGACCTGCGCCAACCCCGGGATTTCTGCCAGCAGGCCCTGGCCTTGCAGGCCCAGTTGCACCAGGACATCGCCCACAGCGCCTGGCCCGGGGTCGAGGTGCTGCGCGAGCGCGCGCGGTTGCGCCAGGGCACAGGCCAGGGCGCACCGGTGGTGTTCGCCTGCAACCTGGGGCCGGCGTTCGTCGACCAGACCTGCCGCGAGCAACTGGGCGAGCCAGGCTGGGCCCTGTCGCAGACGCCCCAGGTCTGGCTGGATCACCAGAGCTACCCCCAGGCCGATGGCCTGTTGTTGAACTGGGACGCGGTGCAGGAGCTGTTTCCCGAAAACCTGCTGGAGCAGATGTTCGACGCCTATCGCGGCCTGTTGTTGTGGCTGTGTGCCAATGACTGGCAACAGGTGGCGCCCTTGCCTCTGCCGGCGGCCCAGCAGCAGGTGCGCCAGGTGGCCAATGCTTGCCTGCACGCCACCCCGGCGCAGCTGCTGCACCAGGGGTTCTTCCAGCAGGCGCAAGAGCACCCCGAGCGCCTGGCGCTGGTTTGCGACCAGGGCAGCCTGAGTTATGCCGAGCTGGCCCGCCAGGCCCTGCAGTTGGCCGGCGCCCTGGTGGCGTGGGAGGTGCAACCGGGCGATACGGTGGCCATCACCCTGCCCAAGGGGCGTGCACAGGTGATCGCCGCGCTGGGCATCCTCGCGGCCGGCGCGGTCTATGTGCCGGTGGGCATCGAGCAGCCACCGGCCCGGCGAGACATGATCTACCAGCGGGCCGGGGCCCGAGTGGTGATCACCGACGACGCCCATCGCGACGGTGGCATCTGGCTTGCCGAGCTGCGCGTGGTGACCCTGGCCCAGGCCCGGGTGGCGCCGGCCCTGGCGCAGCCACTGGTCATGGCGCCGCAGGCCCTGGCCTACGTGATCTTCACCTCGGGCACCACCGGCGAGCCCAAGGGCGTGGAGCTGAGCCACGAGGCGGCGATGAACACCATCCAGGCGCTCAACCGCCATTACCAGGTGGGTCCGCAAGATCGGGTGCTCGGGGTCTCGGCCCTGGATTTCGACCTCTCGGTGTACGACCTCTTCGGCCTGCTGAGTGTCGGCGGCGCGCTGGTGCTGCCGGCCGATACCCTGCGCAAGGAGCCCCGGGAGTGGCTGCGTCTGGTGCGTGAGCATGGCGTGAGCCTATGGAACTCGGTACCGGCGTTGCTCGACATGCTGACCCTGCAAGTGCGCAGCCCCGGCGAGCTGGCGGGGCTGCGCCTGGCCATGGTCTCCGGTGACTGGGTCGGCCTCGATCTGCCGCGGCGCCTGCGCGAAGCGGCCGGGCCGGCGGTGCGTTTCGCCGCCCTGGGCGGGGCCACCGAAGCTGCGATCTGGTCGAACCTGCAAGAAGTGGACGAGGTACCCGGGCACTGGCGTTCGATCCCTTATGGCCGACCCCTGGCGAACCAGTGCTTCCGGGTGGTGGACTCGCAGGGGCGCGACTGTCCTGACTGGGTGCCCGGCGAGTTGTGGATCGGTGGCGCCGGGGTCGCCGTTGGCTACCGCGGCCTGGCAAACCTCACGGCCCAGCGTTTCGTCGAGCATGACGGTGGACGCTGGTACCGCACCGGCGACCAGGGTCGTTACTGGGCCGACGGCACCCTGGAATTCCTCGGGCGCATGGACCATCAGGTCAAGGTCCGCGGCTTTCGCATCGAGCTGGCGGAAATCGACGTGGCCCTGGAGCGCCACCCGGCCATCAGCCGGGCATTGAGCCTGGTGCTGCCCGGTGCCGAGCCGCAATTGGCGGCGGTGCTGGTTGGCGTGGCGCCACTGCCCGACCACCAGTCCCTGCGCCAGTGGCTGGGGCAGTGGTTACCCGAGCACATGCTGCCCGATAGCTGGCTGACCCTGGACGAGCTGCCCCTGAGCAGCAACGGCAAGGTCGATCGCGCGGCCCTGGCGTGGCTGCTGCAAGAGCAGCGCCAGGGAGCCCAGCCCCAGGGCGGCGAGGCTCCGCAGGGCGAGTGGGAGCAAGCCCTGGCGGCGCTCTGGCAAGAAATTCTGCAAGTGCCGCGGGTGGGCCGGCACCAGGGTTTCTTCGCCCTGGGCGGCAATAGCCTGCTGGCGGCCCGGTTGATCGAACGTATCGCGCGGCAGTTCCAGGTGGAGCTGTCGCTCAAGGACTTTTTCAACGCGGCCACCGTGGCCCTGCAGGGGCAGTTGCTCGCCTCGCGCCGGGAACAGCGGCCCGTCAATCAGAACGCAATGGTGGAGGGCGTGCTATGACGCTGGAACAACTGCAACAGGACCTGCAACAACTGGGCGTGGAACTCTGGGAAGAACAGGGGCGCCTGCGCTACCGGGCCCCGGCTGGGGTCATGGATGAAGCGCGCCTGGGGCAACTGCGCGAGCACAAGGATGGGCTACTGCAACTGTTGCAAGCGGCGCAGCTGCCGACCCTGGAGGCCGACCTGGCCGCGCGGGACGAACCCTTCCCGCTGACCGATGTGCAAGCCGCCTACTTGCTGGGGCGTACCACGGCGTTCAGCTATGGCGGCGTGGCCTGCCATGGCTACCTGGAGTTCGCTCGGCAGGAGCTGGACCCGGCACTCCTGGAACAGGCCTGGAACCAGCTGATCGTGCGCCACGACATGCTGCGCGCGGTGGTCGCGGAGGAGGGCTACCAGCGCATCCTGCCCCAGGTGCCACATTACGCCGTCGTGCGCCACGACCTGCGCGAAGATGACGGCAGCGCCTTGCAGGCCCTGCGCGAGCGCATGGAGTTGCGTCGGGCCAGCCCCCAGCAGTGGCCGCTGATCGAGCTGTGCGTCAGCCAGGGCCGTGACACCGCGCGCCTGCACCTGTCGGTGGACCTCTTGGTCTGCGACTACCAGAGCGTGCGCATGCTGTTGGCCGAATTGCAGCAGCTGTACCGTGGCGAGGCGCTGCCGGCGCCGGCGCCGATCAGCTTCCGCGACTACGTGCTGGGTGAACGTCGCTTGCGTGAGCAAGCGCGCTACCAGCGCGATCGCGAGTACTGGTGGGCACGGGTCGACGGCTTGCCGGGAGCTCCGGAACTACCGTTGCTGGGGGCGCCCAGCGGGCCGCGCTTCCTGCGTCGGGCCATGAGCCTGGAACAGCGCGATTGCAATGCCTTGCGCCTGAACGCGGCAACGGCCGGGGTCGGGGTATCGGCTGCGATCCTCTCGGCCTATGCCGAGACCCTGGGCCGTTGGAGCCGGCGCGGGCACTTCTGCCTGAGCCTGACCCTGCTCAATCGGCTGTCGCTGCATCCCCAGGTGGACCGCCTGGTGGGCGACTTCAGCTCGGTGGAATTGCTGGAAGTGCAGACCCTGCAGGGTGGCAGCTTCGGCCAGCGCAGCCAGCAGTTGCAGGAACGCCTGTGGCAGGACATGGACCATCGCCTGTGCTCGGGCATCGAGGTGTTGCGCGAGCTGGCGCGGCGCAAGGGCCAGGACGCGGCGCTGATGCCCTATGCCTTCACCAGTACCCTGGGGGCCGGTGGCGAGAGTGGCGGCGGGGCCTTCATGCCCGGCGCCGAGCTGGTCTTCGGTATCAGCCAGACGCCCCAGGTGCTGATCGATTGCCAGGTCAGCGAGCGTGATAACGGCCTGGCGATCAATTGGGACATCCGCGAAGGGGTATTCAGCGCCGAGTTGCTCGATGCCTTGTTCGACACCTTCGAACGTTTGCTCAAGCGCCTGGCGCGAGAGCCCTCGGCCTGGACTCTGGAGGACTGCCTGGAACTGCCGGCGGCCCAGCGTTTGCAACGGGAACTGGTGAACCAGACTGCCCAGCCGCTGCCCGCCGGCTTGCTGCACGAGCCATTCTGGCGCCAGGCGGCTGCCGCCCCGCAGCGGGTGGCGCTGATCCAGGGCGCCGGGCAATTGAGTTATGGCGAACTGGCCGGGCGTGCCGAGGCGGTGGCCGAGGCTCTGCTGGAGGCCGGATGCCAACCCGGGGAACGGGTCGCGGTGTGCATGGACAAGGGGCTGGAACAGGTGATTGCGGTGCTGGGGATCCTGCGGGCCGGGGCGGCCTACCTGCCCCTGGATACCAACCAGCCCGAGGCCCGGCGCGAGCTGATCCTGGACAACGCCCAGGTCAGCCGCGTGCTCAGCCAGTCCTGGCTCGCCGATGCCCTGTGCTGGCCGGCACGGGTGACCCAGTTGATCCAGGTCGACCAGGGCCCGTTGGCGGCCCGCCAGCCGCTGCCGGCGTTGGCCGTCGACCCTCTGCAACTGGCCTATGTGATCTACACCTCCGGCTCCACCGGGGTGCCCAAGGGCGTGATGATCAGTCACCAGGCGGCGCTCAATACCATCGTCGACATCAACCAGCGTTTCGCCATCGATGCCGACGACCGAGTGCTGGCCCTGGCCAGCCTGGGCTTCGACCTGTCGGTCTACGACATCTTCGGCCTGCTGGCAGTGGGGGGTGCCCTGGTGCTGCCGGACCCGCAACGCCGGGCTGACCCTTCGCACTGGGCCGAATGTGCCCGGGAGCACGGCGTGACCCTGTGGAACTCGGTGCCGGCGCAGTTGCAGATGCTCACCCACTACCTGCAAGCGGTACCGTCCATGGCTGCGCCTTCGTTGCGCCTGGCGTTGCTCTCGGGGGACTGGATCGCCCTGAACCTGCCCGCCGAAACCGCGCAACTGCTGCCGCAACTGCGCCTGGTCAGCCTGGGGGGCGCCACCGAGGCGGCGATCTGGTCGATCTATTACCCGATCACCCAGGTTGCCTCGCACTGGCGCAGCATTCCCTATGGCACGCCGCTGGCCAACCAGCGTTTCATGATCCTCGACGAACAGGGCCGTGATCGGCCGCAAGGGGTGGCCGGCGAGCTGTACATCGCTGGCGACGGCCTGGCCATGGGGTACCTGGGGGACGCCGAGAAAACCGCCGAGCGCTTCATCGACCATCCGCGCAGCGGTGAGCGGCTGTACCGCACCGGCGACCTGGGGCGCTACCTGGAGGACGGCTTGATCGAGTTCCTCGGGCGTGAGGATTTCCAGGTCAAGGTCCGTGGCCATCGCATCGAGCTGGCGGAAGTGGAAAGTGCGCTGCTGAGCCACCCCCATGTGGAGTCGGCGGTGGTGGTAGCGGCCGGCGAGGGGGCCTTCGACCGGCGCCTGCAAGCCTGCCTGCGGGCCAGCCTGCGGGACATGCCGCTGGCCTGGCCGCAGGAGCTGGAGGCCAGGACCCAGGCCGCCGCGCAAGCGGTACGCGGACACCTGAGCGATGCCCAGGTCAGTGAGATGTCGGCCTGCGTCGAGCGTGCCGCGTTGCTGTCCATGGGCCTGGCGCTGAAGCGTCCGGGGTTGTTCGAGGAACCGGGACAGGAGCATGACCTGGACCAGGTGTTGCAGGTCTGCGAGGTCGCGCCACGCAACCAGCGGCTGATCCGACGCTGGTTGCAGGCCCTGGTCCGTGAAGGCCTGATCAGCCATGACCGGCAAACCGGGCGTTACTCGAACCTGCTGGTCGAGCGTGAGGAATACCGCCGCCAGTGGCAGCGCATCGAGGCCCTGGAACCGTCGGTGGGCTGGGGTGGCGAGGTCTTGCGCTACCTGCGCGAAAGCCAGGAGCAACTGCCGGCGCTGATGAGCGACCAGCTCGATCCGCTGCACCTGCTGTTCCCCGAAGGCCGTACCGATACCGCCGAGGGGGCGTACCGCAAGAACCTCATCAGCCAATACCTGAACCAGGCGGTGTGCGCTGCGGTGCAGGAAATCATCCACCAGCATCCGGCTGGCCAGCGCCTGCGCTTGCTGGAGATCGGCGCGGGGGTCGGAGGCACCAGCGCTGACCTGATCCCGGCCCTGGACGGCCTGGCGGTGGACTACCAGTTCACCGACCTGTCGCAGTTCTTCCTCAACGAAGCGCGGGAGCATTTCGCTGCCTATCCCTGGGTCAGCTATGGGCTGTTCGACCTCAACCAGGACCATTGGGCCCAGGGCGTGGCGTCCAACTCGCTGGACGTGATCCTGTGCGCCAACGTCTTGCACAACTCGCGGCATGCCAGCCGGGTACTGGCGCGGTTGCGGGAGATGCTCGCCCCCGGTGGCTGGCTGATCTTCATCGAGGCCACCCGCGACACTTACCAGATCATGGCGTCCATGGAGTTCAAGGAGGGCCTGACGGCCTTCGAGGACTTTCGTGCCGAGTTGGACACCACGTTCATCCGCCGCGAGCAATGGCAGCAACTGCTGCTGGAAGCCGGGGGCGAGCCTGCGCTGTGCTTGCCCAAGGCCGAGGAGGCGATGTCGGAAATCGGCCAGCACCTGTTCATCACCCGGTTCAAGAGCGAGCGCCACGATCTTCAGCCCGAGTCACTGCGTGCTCATCTGGCCCGGTGCCTGCCGGACTACATGATTCCAGCGGATTGGCAGATCCTCGACGAGATGCCCCTGACCGCCAATGGCAAGGTCGATCGCCAGGCCCTGGCCCGCATCGGCGTCGCTGGCCCCGAGCAGCAGGTCAACAGTGGCGCGGCGCCCGTGGATGACCTGGAGCGCAGTATCGCCCAGGTCTGGCAGACGCTGTTGCGGGTTCCGGCGGTGGGCCGCGAACAGGGTTTCTTCGAGCTCGGTGGCGACTCGCTGCTGGTGGCGCAGGTGGTGGGTCGCTTGCGCGAAGCCTTGCCCCAGGCCCGGCAATTGCCCTGGAGCGACCTGCTGCGCCAGTTGATCAACCAGCCCACCGTGGCGGCCTTGGCCGACTACTTGCGCGGGCAGGGCGTGGACGGCGATTCGCCGCTGGTACGCATCAGCGACAAGGCCCAGGGACCGGCGCGGATCTTCGTCCACGACGGTAGCGGCACGCTGGCGCCGTATCGCGCGCTGTTCGCCGCCCTGGGCGAACAAGTGCTGCTGGAGGGCCTGGTGCTCAACGATGTGCCGGGTTACCTGGCACTGGAGCCGGCCACCGCCATTCGCCAGTTGGCGGAGCGTTATGCCGATACCTTGCAGGCCGAGGGCCGGCGCCAGGTGAGCATCGTCGGCTACTGCCTCGGCGGCTTACTGGCCACGGAGCTTGCGGCGTGCCTGGCGGCGCGGTCGATCGAGGTGCTGCAACTGAGCGTGATCAGCAGCTACCGGGTGCCGTTCATGATCGAGGATGACTTGCTGGCCGAGTACGTCTTTGCCCGAGTGATGCAGGCCGATCCACTGGAACTGGGGTATCCGGCCGACGAGCAGGCCATGGAACGGACCATCGCCCGGGTGCTGGCGCAGACTCCGGGACGGGTGCCCCAGGGGTCGCTACTGGCCCTGGCGGACGACGCCCAGTGCGCACCGGCCCTGGCCTGCCTGCGACGCCTGGCGCAAAAGACCCAGGAACAACGCCTGCAGGCGATCGCCGAGGCCATGCGCCATGCTGGCTCGCAGTTGAGCGACCTGGGCTGGCTGCGTGAACAGTTGCAGGTATTGCGCCATAGCCTGGCGGCGGTGGCCTTGCACGAGGCCACGCCATACCAGGGCGACATGCTGTTCATTCGCCAGAGCGGCGAGGTACAGGTACTGCCGGGCATGCACCGGGACATGAGCGCCTACTGGCAGGCGCTGTGCCAGGGGCAGCTACGGGTGGTGGATGTGCCGGGCGATCACTTCAGTTGCATGCAGAGTCCCCAGGTACAGGCCGTGGCCCGGGCCTTCGGCGCCGAGGTGGCGGCATGAGCGGGATGAGCATCGGCCTGGTGGGCGCCTACGGCAGTGTCGGCCGCCAGGTGGCCCTGCTGCTGGCCGACAGCGGGCGCTTGCGCCTGGGCGGCCGTGATCGGCAACAGGCCGAACAGCTGAACCGGCAACTGGGCGGACGGGCGCAAGTCTGTCCCCTGGACTTGTGGGACGAATCGAGCCTGGCGGCGTTCTGCTCGGGCTGCGGGTTGGTGATCAACTGCGCCGGCCCCAGCTATCGGATCCTCGATCGGGTCGCCCAGGCGGCGCTGGCCGCCGGCGCCGACTACCTGGACGTCGGCGGTGACGATCCGCTCTACGAACGGCTGGCGGGCCAGTTGCCGGCAGGGCGCCGGGTGCTGGTATCGGCGGGCATGCTGCCGGGGCTCTCCGGGCTGTTCGCCCAGCTGCCGGCCCGCTCGTTCCAGCGCATCGATGCCATGCGCTGCTACGCCGGCGGCCTGGGGCGCTTGTCCAACACTGCGGCCGAGGACTTCCTGCTGAGCCTGGGCAATGGTTTCGGCCAGGCGCAGATGGCCTGGTCGGCGGGACGGCTGCTGCGCAGCACCGCTCCCGCCGAGCAGTGGCTGGAGCGTGAGTGGCTGCCGGTGGCCGGAGTGCAGGCCTATCCCTACCTGAGCACCGAGCAGCAACGCCTGTTCGCCGATCTCGAGGTCGGGCATGGCCAGGGTTTCAACCTGTTCGAGGGTGGGCAGCTGGCGGCCGCGTTGCGGCGGATCCAGGGCTCGGCTCCGGAGTCGCGGCACTCGCCCCGGAATATCGCCGCGCTGGTCCAGGCCAGTGCCCTGGATGTGGCGGGACGCCAGCCTTACCAGGTGCTGGCGGTGGAGATCGACGGCCTGAGTGAGGGGCGCCAGCACCAGGCCAGCGCCTGGTTGCGGGCCAGTGATGGCTCGCGCCTGACGGGCAGCGTCGCGGCCTTCTGTGCCCTGCATTGGGACCGTTTGCCCGAGGGCCTGCACTACGCGGCCCGGGTGCTGGATGCCGTCGCATGCCTGGAGCAGGTGCGCCGTTGGCTGCCGGATACCCGGGTCAGCCTTGCGGGCGGTCTTGCCGCTGGCCCGATATCGACCCTGGAAGTCGAGGAGGGTGTGCTGTGAGAAAGCCCCCCAGTGCCTGGCTGCGTCGTTATCCGCAGTCGCGACCGCCACGCTGCCGGTTGGTTTGCCTGCCCCATGCCGGAGGCAGTGCGAGCTTCTTCAACGATTGGCGCGACCAACTGCCGGCGGATATCGAGCTGATCAGTGTGCAATACCCGGGGCGCGAGGAGCGCCTCGGGGAAACCTGGCCCGGCAGCCTGGAGTGGATGGCCGGCACCATCACCCGGGCGCTCTCGGACCTGGCAGACCGACCGCTGGTGCTGTTTGGCCACAGCATGGGCGCGGCCGTGGCCTTCGAGGTCGCGCTGCGCTTGCAGCAACAGGGTTCGGCACCGCAGCGCTTGATCGTCTCGGCCCATCCGGCTCCCCATCGCCAGCGCCACAGCGAGTTGCACCTGGGCCCGGACGCCGGGTTGCTGGCGGATGTGCGGCGCTTGTCCGATGGCCAGCCGTCGCCCCTGGATGACCCGGCCCTGCGCGAGCTGTACCTGCCGGCCTTGCGTAACGACTACCGGTTGATCGAGTCCTATCGCGGCGACGCCAGCCGGACCCTCGACCTGCCGCTGAGCGTATGCCTCGGTGCCCAGGATCGCGAGGTGGACCATGACGAGGCCTATGCCTGGGCCGAGAGCAGCCGCCAGGTCACGGATTTCCAGACTTTTCCCGGCGGGCATTTCTACCTGCGCCAGCAGCAGGCCGAGGTACTGCGCCACCTGACCCGACTGCTGGCCAGCCTTGGCGAGCCGGCGTGGCAATGCTGGCCCTCGACCCCATGACCCTTTCCCTGATGGACACCGATATGAAGACACCCGAGCAATGCAGCAGCCTGGACGATGTGCGCCGCGGGATCGACGCCATGGACGAGCAGATCATCCGGGCCCTCGGCCGGCGCCTGGCATATGTCAAGGCGGCGGCACAGTTCAAGCCCACGGAGCAGAGCATCGCCGCTCCGGAACGGGTCGCGGCGATGTTGCCGCAGCGTCAGCAATGGGCACGAGAGGCGGGACTGGACCCGATGTTCGCGGTGCCGCTGTTCGCCCAGATCATCCACTGGAACATCGCCCAGCAAGTGCGCCACTGGCGCATCTGCCACGGGCTGGAGCAAGGAGCGCAAGATGAATGAAGCATGCCTGCCCGGGTTGACCCGGGCGTTGCAGGATGCCGAAGCCCAGGCCCGGCGCGAGGGCCGGGCGGTGCTGGTGGTGTTCAGCCAGGCCGCCGAGCGCCTGGACCCGCTGCGGCTGTTCGCGAGCAACCGCCAGGTGTTCGGCCAGAGCCTGTTCTGGTCCGGCGACCAGGGTGCCCTGGCCATGGCCGGTTTCGGTTGTACCGAGGAAATCAGTCCGCCGGCCGCCGAGCGTTTCGCCGCCAGTACCCAGGCCTGGCGCCAGTTACTGGAGCGGGCGCATCAGGTGGGGCCGCGCAAGGCCTATCTGTGTGGTGGGTTTTCCTTCGACCCGGAGGCTGTCCGTGGCGCCTTGTGGCAATCGTTCGCCGACACCTCGCTGGTGCTGCCACGCATCCTGTTGCTGCGCGAGGGCGACCAGCAGCACTGGTTGTTCAGCCTGTGGATCGAGGCCGAGGCCGATGTTGACCAGTGCGCGGCAGCGATCGCTGCGGAGTGGAACCTGTTGCAGGCCCGCTATGCCCATGGGCCGCGCTTGCAGGTGCCAGCTTGCAGCCAACCGCAGGACCTGGACAGTGGTGCGCAGCAGTGGCAGGCGACGGTCGCCGGCGCCATCGAACGCATCAATGCCGGAGCCCTGAACAAGGTGGTGCTGGCCCGGGAGGTGTGCCTGCAGGCCGAGCGCAACATTCCTTGTGGAGCGTTGCTGGAGAACCTCAAGGCGGCCTATCCCCAGGCGTTCCTGTTCGCCTTCAGCCGTGGCGACAGCTGCTTCCTTGGCGCCACTCCCGAGCGCCTGGTGCGGGTGGCGCGCGGCACCTTGAACACTGTGGCCCTGGCCGGCACCTGTGCCCGTGGCGTCCATGAGCAGCAGGATGCGGAGCTGGGACAGCGGTTGCTGGACAGCCCCAAGGACCGCTATGAGCACGCCTTGGTAGTACAAACCCTGCGTGAGGCGCTGCAGCCTTTCTGCGCGATGCTGGAGATCGCCCCGCAGCCGCAATTGCACCGCCTGGCTCACGTCCAGCACCTGCTGACCCCGGTGCTGGGACGCCTGCGGCCTCAGGTGGAGCTGCTGCAACTGGTGCAGGTCCTGCACCCGACCCCGGCGGTGGGCGGCTTGCCCCGGGCCAGTGCCCTGGAGTACATCCGCGAGCACGAACAGCTGGACCGTGGCTGGTACGCGGCGCCGGTGGGGTGGCTCAATGCCGAGGGCGATGGCGAATTTGCCGTGGCCCTGCGCTCGGCGCTGATCCGCGGCAACCAGGCGCACCTGTTCGCCGGCTGCGGCATCGTCGCCGAGTCGGACCCGCAGAGCGAATACCGGGAGACCTGCCTGAAGCTGCGGACTATCGGCGAGGCGCTGCGCCCGACCTCAAGCACACCGGGCATGCAGGCCGGGTGATGCACCGGCCGATCGCTGAAGGCCCTGCGAGCCTTGTCGCAGAGCGGCTACAGGGTTTCGTGCCGGGTGGCCGAAGGTTGGCTGGCCAGGCCGGTGGCGGGTTGGTGTTTCAACAATGCACCGATCGCCACGGCGTAGTCCTTGCCGGCCAGGTTCATGCTGTTGTTATGGGTGCCGCCGGGTACCAGCAGCAGTTTTTTCGGCGGCAGTGCCGCGGCGAACAGTTGTTGGCTCAAGCGGGCGGGGACGTAGTCGTCCTTCAGGCCGTGGACCACCAGCAACGGCATGCCGATTTCGCTGATCTTGTCGATGGAATCGAACTTCTGCGACATCACCCAGCGCACCGGCAGGCGGGTCTTGGTCACTGCCACGGCAGCGTCGGCCAGGGTGGTGAACGTGGATTCGACGATCAGGCCGCGTGCGGCCACCGGACGCTGTTCGTTGGCAGCCTGGCGGCCCAGTTCGGCGGCCAGGTCGATGGCTACCGCGCCGCCCAGGGAGTGGCCGTAGATCAGGCGCTTGCCCGCCTCGGGCTGCAATACCTTGAGGCGTTCCCAGGCCACGCGGGCATCTTCATAGACGCTGGCCTCGGAGGGCAGCTCGCCGTGGCTCTGGCCAAACCCCCGGTAGTCGATGGCCAGCACCGAATAACCCAGGGCGTGCAACTGCTCGATGCGAAACAGCTGGCCGGTGAGGTTCCAGCGTACCCCGTGCAGGTAGAGGATCGCGGGCGCATCGGCGCGTTGCGCCGGCCACCACCAGGCGTGGAGGTTCTGTCCGGCCCTGAAGCGGTTGGACTTGAGTTCCAACTCCTGCACCGCTTGCGGCAGGCCGTGGAACCAGCCGGCAGTACCGGGCTCGATGCGAAACACCAGCTGGCGTTCCTTGTACTGCAGCACCGCGCAACTGGTCGGCAGGCCAATGATCAGCAGGGCCATGCACAGCAGGGGGAGCCAGCGGCGACGCAGGCGCTGGGGCAGGGTTGGGGGCATGGAAAGCTTCACCACAGAACAATCGAAGGGGCGTTTTAACAGATGTCGCCAGGAAGGTCGTAGAGATTTCGTCGAGTCTCCAGTGACCGCCCGGCGGGGGCCGGGCGGATTGGGTCAGAAATTCCAGCGAGTGCTGACCATCACGTTGCGTGGGTCGCCATAGTAAGCCGACTCGAAGAATCCGATGTTGGTGTAGTAGCGCTTGTCGAACACGTTGTAGACGTTGAGGCTGGTGGAAAGATTCTCGGTGATCTGATAGCGCGCCATCAGGTCTACCAGCCAGTAAGGATCTTGGGTTAGCTTTTCCTGGGTCTTCTTGGGCTTGTTGTTGATCACCTGCCAGCCTTCGCCTTGCCAGCGGGCTCCACCGCCCAGGGTCAGCTTGTCCAGTGGGCCGCTGAGCTTGTAGGTGGTGTAGAAGTTGAGCTGGTCCTCGGGTTCCCAGGTCGACACCTTCTGCCCAGCCTTATCGCGCATGATCTTGTGGGTGTAACCGGCTTGTACCTGCCAGTTGGGCATCAGCTCCCCGGATATCTCGGCCTCATAACCCTTGGTCTTAGCGGTCACGGGCTTATAGGCAAGCATATTGGCCTGGCTTTTGTTGAAGTCCAGGTCTTCTATCGCGCGATTTTCTTCATGCAGTTCGAAATAGGCGAGGCTGGAGTTCAGGCGGCCATCGAAGAACTCGCCCTTGATGCCAACTTCATAGTTCTTGCCTTCGTTAGGCTCGATCATCTTCTTGTTACGGTCGCGGAACTGCGTCTGCGGCAGGAAGATCTCGCTGTAGCTGGCATACAGCGAGAAGTGGTCATCGAGATCATAGGTCAGGCCAGCGTAGGGAATCACCTTGCCGCTGTCCTTGGCATCGGAGGTGCCAGTGACCTGGTAGTTGGCTATGCGAGTTCCCAGCAACAGTTTCAGGTCATCCATGAGGCTGAAGCGCCCGGTCATGTAGATCCCGGTCTGGCGGGTGACTTCATCGTTGAGCGAGGTTGGCGATCCCCAGTCCGGCTCGATGCTCTTGCCGTTCCAGGAGAAGAAATCGTAGGCGTTGCCGAAGTAGGTCGGTGCGCCGTAGTCCTTGCCTTTCCAGTGCGAACGAGACGCCGAAGTACCGATCACCATCTCGTGGTCACGCCCGGCAAAGCTGAAAGGGCCGGAAACATAGGCGTCGAGACTATCGCTGGTGGTTTCACCGGTGAACTTGTTGGCGTAGATCGAGCCGATAACGGGGTCATCGGGAGTGATCGAACCCAGGGGCGCGTAATAGCCGTTGAGTTGATGGTTGTACTGTCCCTTGGCGACCCAGCCGTTGGCGAAACTGTGCTCCAGGGTCGCGAATACCGTGCGGGTGTACTGTTCCCAGCGACTCCATTTGGCGCCGTTGTTGAATGAGCGTGACATCTTCAAGGCATTGCCCGAGGCATCGTAGAGCGGTTGGCTGCCGGACCAGCTGGAGCCACGCGGATCGTTGTCCTGGTAGTCGGCGCCCAGTGTCAGCAGGGTGTCGGGCGTCAGGTCCATTTCGAGGATGCCGTAGTAGACACTGGTCTTGCGCTGATAGTGGTCCATGAACGATTGCTTGTCCTGATACGCCGCTACCGCCCGCCCGCGAACGTTGCCGGTTTCGGTGAGCGGGCCGCTGAGGTCGATCTCCGAGCGATAGTTGTTCCAGGAGCCTGCACCCAGGTCGATATGCCCCTTGAACTCGCTGGTCGGTTTCTTGCGTACCAGGTTGATGGTGCCGCCAGGGCCCCCCGCGCCGGTGAGCAGGCCGCTGGCGCCCTTGAGCACTTCGACCCGGTCATAGATCGCCATGTCGGTCAGGGTATGGCCGGCCGAATAGGCGCTACTGCGTGTGGTGGGAATGCCGTCGTACTGGAAGCTCTGGATAGAGAAACCGCGGGCATAGTAGTTGGTGCGTTCACTGTCATAAGTCGACACGGTGATGCCCGGGGTATGGCGCATGACATCATCGATGGAGTTGAGCCCGAAGTCGTCGATGACCTGGCGAGTGACGACCGAGATCGACTGTGGTGTTTCCCGTGGCGTCAGCACCAGGCGCGTGGCTGTGGCGATGGTGCCCGGTGTATAAGAGCCTGTGCCTTCGGTGACGGTCCCTAACTGGTTGGCAACGACGTTGGTCGTTCCCAACTGCAATGGGCCGCTGGCTACTTCGGGGGCCACTTGAACCCGGTAGCCTTCGCCTTCTTTCACTGCCACAAGACCCAGTGGGGCCAGTAGCCGTTGCAACCCCTCGCTGACGGCGAAACGGCCCTTGAGGCCTGGGCTGCGTAGGCTCTGGGTCAGGTTCGAGTCGACGGCGATCATGGTCCCGGACTGCTGGCCAAAGGCGCCCAGCACCTGGTCCAGGTTGCCTGGCGCGATGTCATAGCCTACAGACGGGATATCCGCAGACAGCAGGGGCGGGCTGCAGGTGGCGATGACAAGGCCGATGACGATCGGGCGCAAGGCCGCGGCAAGGGGCGTAAGGCGAATGTGCATAAGGAAAATCCGTGGGTTGGAAAGGGTTGGCGCAGAGCTGTTTTCCAGCTTCTTCCCTGGTCTTGATGCACGAGATTGAAAAAACTGCCGCCGTCTTGAAAAAAACTGAGGAAAAATCAGGCCGCGTCCACGGAGGCCCAGTAGCCCATTACCCGCCGGATGCGAATCGGCAGGGTCTTGGCCAGCAAATCGAGGCTGGCGTCCGGCTGGTTCAGGGAGAACGAGCCGGAAACCCGCAACCCGGCGACTTCGGCGGCGCAGCGCAGCAGGCCGGGGCGATAGCGGTCGAGTTCGGCGATCACCTCGCCCAGGGGGCGGCGCTCGGCAATCAGCAGGCCCTGGGTCCAGGCATTGGCCGTGGTGGGCACGACGGCCAGGGCGCCGATTCGCTGTTGGGCGACATCCACTTGCTGGCCCGGGCCCAGGCTTAGCGCAGGGGCATGGGCGGTACTCACCGAGCTGCTGCCAGCCAGCAGTTGTACCCGGGTGCCGTTGATGCCCGGCAAGCCAACGCTGAGGATCAGTTGAGAGCGCGGCGCGAGCTGGATGCGGCCATCGGCGGTGATGACCTGCACGGATGCAGCGTTGCCCAGGGTCAGCAACAGGCGGCCGCTGTTGAGCCGCAGTAGCAAGCCCTGCGGGCTGGCCTGCTGGTCGAGGCTGGTGCGGGTATCCAGTTCCAGGCTGGCGCCAGCGCCCAGTTGTAGCTGGCGGCGCTCGCCAGTGGCGGTGTGATAGTCGCTGAACAGCTGCGGCAACAGCAGTCGTTCGCGCACGCTCCAACTGCTGGCGGCCACCACGCCCAGGCCGACGATGCCCTTGAGCAGGGTGCGCCGCCCGGGGTGGCTGCGAGCCTGCAACAGTTGCCGGGCGCGGGGCGCGGGCAGGCTGCGGGTGCTGTCGCGCAGGTCCTGGCCGATGCCGGCCAGGCGCTGCCAGGCCAGTTCATGCTGCGGGTCGGTCCGGCGCCAGGCCAGGCAGGCGGCCTGCTGCTCGGGGTTGCTGATGCCCGATTGCAGCAGCACCAGCCACTCCAGGGCCTGGTCCAGAACCTGCTGTTCCACAGCGCCCTGATCGTCCACCGGCTGGAAGGCGTTCATCCCGGGTACACCGCCGCATAGCAATGGCGGTAGGCCTTGAGCATGGCTTTTTGCACCACGTTGACCGAGAGCTGCAGGCGTTCAGCAATCTGCGGGTAGGTCAGGCCTTCGAGCTGGGACAGCAGAAACACCTCGCGCACCCGGCTGCCCAGGCCGTCCAGCACCTGGCCCACGGCGTCCAGCGCCTCGAGTACCAGCAGTCGGGTTTCCGGCGAGGGCTGGTGCTGCGGCTCCAGCTGCGCGAGGGTCTCCAGGTACGCGCGCTCCAGGGCCTGGCGGCGGAAATACTGCCCGCACAGGCGGCTGGCCACGGTGTTCAGGTAGGCCCGGGGTTCGCGCAGTACCGGCAGTTGCTCGCTGCGCAAGATGCGCACAAAGGTGTCCTGCGCCAGGTCCATGGCCTGGTCCTGGTTGCCGAGCTTGCGTCGCAGCAGTTGCACCACCCAGTTGTGATGCTGGAGGTAGAGCTCGCCCACGGCGTGCTGTAGCGAAGGGGTGGGCACCATCGATAAGGGTTCCGAGGTCGAGGTGGGCAAAATGGGTGCTTATGGTAATGCTTCTCATTATTGGGTGCTTGAATTTTTATTACTGTCCACCAGGGCTTGTCGTCAGCCTGAGCCAGGGTTGTGGGTTAAATGGTTGTAAGGTACAACTAAATGCTTCACTTGTGAGGTCACCCTTATGTCGAGCCAATCTGCTTCCCTTATCCCGCAGTTGCGCCAGGCGTCCCGGCAGATGGTTCGTGAGCTGGGCTTCATGCAGGCCACCCTGGCCGCCACCGACTACCCGCCCTCGGCGGTGCATGCGTTGCTGGAGATCGGCCAGGGCCATGCCTTGACTGCCGGTGATCTGGTGACGCTGCTGGGGCTGGAGAAATCCAGCGTCAGCCGCCTGGTGCGCAAGTTGGTGGAGGCGGGCGAGATCTGCGAACTGGCCCATGAACAGGACGCCCGCTCGAAGAAACTGCAACTCAGCGCCCGCGGGCGCCAGACCCTGGAGGGCATCGACCATTTTGCCCAGACCCAGGTGGCCGCGGCCCTGGCGCACTTGAGCGCGGAACAGCAGCGCAGTGCCTCTGCGGGCATCGCCGACTATGCCCGTGCGTTGCGCGCGGTGCGTCTGGGCGAGGCGCCCGAGCAGCTCGCATGCGGCACCATCGCCCGGGGCTACCGGCCGGGGGTGATTGGTCGTATCGCCGAGATGCACGCCCGCTACTACGCCGCCCTGGCCGGTTTCGGCCAGCCCTTCGAAAGCCTGGTGGCGGCGGACATGGCCGAGCTGATGGGGCGTTTGCACAATCCGCGCAATGAAGTCTGGGTGGCGCTGCAGGGGGAGCGGATTATCGGTTCCATCGCCATTGACGGGGAGGGCGAGGGTGGTGAAGCGATCCTGCGTTGCTTCATTCTCGATGATGCCGCCCGCGGCCAGGGGCTGGGCCGGCGTCTGCTGGCCGAGGCTCTGGCGTTCTGCGACCAGTGGGGCTTTGCTGCCACCCGCTTGTGGACCTTCAAGGGTCTGGATGCGGCACGCGCGCTGTATGAGGAACAGGGCTTTGTGCTGGTGCAGGAACAGGTGGGCGAGCAATGGGGCGCGACCGTGACCGAGCAGTGTTTTGTGCGGCCGGGAGTGGAGCTTTGTAGCCGCTACTGAGCCTGTGAAGCGGCGCAAAGGCCCGCAGGGCCTTGCCTGGCGATCCTGTGTCGACCCCGTAGCGGCTGAAAACCTGCATCCCGGTGACGCAGTGTACGCAGCCTGCGGCAGCGGCTACAGCCAGGCGTTCGGTGGTAGGGTTAGCCCCCTGGAAGATTATCGATCTGTGGAGTACCTCCCATGCAAGCCATCAAGCTCAGCCTGCCGGCATCCCTGGACAACCTGAAGCTCGTCGAGCTGCCCGACCCGGGCCAGCCCGGCGCCGGGCAGATCCGTGTGCGGATCCATGCCTGTTCCCTGAACTATCACGACTATGCGGTGGTGACCGGCGGCCTGCCCACCGCCGATGGACGGATTCCCATGGCCGATGGCGCCGGCGTGGTGGAGGCCGTGGGCGAGGGCGTCAGCGAGTTCAAGGTTGGCGACGCGGTGGTGTCCTGCTTCTTTCCCCATTGGCATGACGGCGGCCCGGCCATCGCCGACTTCAGCACCACCCCTGGCGATGGCGTCGATGGTTATGCCCGGCAGGTGGTGGTCCAGCCCAGCCACTGGTTCACCCATGCCCCCCAGGGCTACAGCCATGCCGAAGCCGCGACCCTGACCACCGCTGGGCTCACCGCCTGGCGCGCACTGGTGGTGGACGGCGGCCTCAAGGCCGGTGAAACCGTCCTGGTGCTGGGCACGGGCGGGGTGTCGATCTTTGCCTTGCAACTGGCCAAGGCCATGGGCGCCACCGTGATCGCCACTTCGTCCTCGGACGCCAAGCTGGCGCGGGTGCGCGAGCTGGGGGCCGACCACACCATCAACTACCGCACCCAGCCGGAGTGGGGCGCTGAGGTACTCAAGCTCACCGGCGGGCGGGGCGTCGATCATGTGGTGGAAGTCGGCGGCCCGGGCACCTTGGCCCAGTCCATCACTGCGTGCCGGATCGGCGGGCACATCGCCCTGATCGGCGTGCTCACCGGTTGGGCCGGGCCGGTACCCACGGCGGCCCTGATGGCCAAGCAGCAGCGCCTGCAAGGCTTGATCGTCGGTAGCCGCCAGCAGCAGGTGGAGATGGTCCGTGGCCTGGAGGCCACCGGCATCAAGCCGGTGATCGACAGCACCTTCCCCTTGGCCGAGATCGCCAAGGCCTTTGCCCATGAAGCCTCCGGCGCCCACCTGGGGAAAATCTGCCTGAGCCTTTGAGGTCCAGCCAGGGCAACGTCGGTCGCTACTCCGACGTTGCCGTCCATACTGCTTCAACGGTGTGCCGCAATCCGCTCTGGAAGGGCTCTGGCCATGTTGAAGTTCTCCGCTCATCACTACCCCTATGCCTCGCAACGCCAGAGCGTGTTCGCTCGCCGTGGCATGGTCGCGACGTCCCAGCCACTGGCCGCCGAGGCCGGTATCCAGATCCTGCGCCAGGGCGGCAATGCCATCGACGCGGCGATCGCCACGGCTGCGGTGCTGACGGTGGTTGAGCCCACGGGTTGCGGCCTGGGCGGCGATGCCTTTGCCCTGGTCTGGACCCAGGGCCAGCTCCATGGCCTGAGCGCCAATGGCCAGGCTCCGGCAGCCCTGAACATCGATGCGGTGAAGGCCGCGGGGCATGCGCGGATGCCGCTCCATGGCTGGACGCCAGTGACCGTACCCGGCTGCCCGGCGGCCTGGGCCGAATTGTCCCGGCGCTTTGGCCGGTTGGAGTTTGCCCGATTGCTGGAGCCGGCCATCGAACTGGCCCACGACGGTTTCCCGTTATCGCCGGTAGTCGCCCTGCAATGGCAGCGGGCCCTTGAGCTGTTCAGCGCGCAGAGCGATCCGGTGCTGGAGCCCTGGTTCGCGACCTTCCTGGTCGAGGGGCGTGCGCCGCGGGCCGGTGAAGTGTTCCGCATCCCGGCCCTGGCCCAGACGCTGCAAGCGTTGGCGGCCAGCGCTTGTGAAAGCCTGTATCGCGGCGAGTTGGCCCAGCGCCTGGACGCCCATTCCCGGGCCACGGGCGGTTATCTACGGGCCAGCGACCTGCAGGATTACCGGCCGCAATGGGTGCAGCCGATCAAGATCGATTACCGAGGCTATGAAGTCTGGGAGATTCCTCCCAGTGGCCAGGGGCTGGTGGCGTTGATGGCCTTGAAGCTGCTCGAAGGTTTCCAGTTCGACCAGCGCGACAGCCCGCGCACCTGGCACCTGCAACTGGAGGCCCTGAAGCTGGCCTATAGCGACGGCCTGCACTACATCACCGACCCGGCCCATATGCAGGTGGCGGTCGGCGACCTGCTCAGTGATGCCTATAGCCGGCGGCGCCGGGCACTGATCGGCGAGCAGGCCCGGCTCCCGACGGCGGGCGTACCCCAGGCCAGTGGCACGGTGTACCTGGCCACGGCCGATGCCGAGGGCAACATGGTCTCGTTCATCCAGAGCAACTACCACGGGTTCGGTTCGGGCGTGGTGCTGCCTGACAGCGGCATCGCCCTGCAGAACCGTGGCCAGGAGTTCAGCCTCGATCCGGCCCACGCCAACTGCCTGGCCCCGGGCAAGAAGACCTTCCATACCATCATCCCGGGGTTTCTCAGCCAGGGGGGCGTGCCCCTGGGGCCTTTTGGCGTGATGGGCGGCTACATGCAACCCCAAGGGCATGTCCAGATGGTGATGAACCTGGTGGATTTCGGCCTGAACCCTCAAGCGGCACTGGACGCCCCGCGCTGGCAATGGCTGGGCCAGAAGCAGGTCGCCATCGAACGGAGCGCTCCTGACGAGTTGCTCAAGGCCCTGGGCCAACAGGGGCATCAGACCCAGGTCACCCATGACCTGAGCCGCTTTGGTCGCGGCCAGATCATCCTGCGCGACCCGCAAAGCGCGGTGCTGTGTGGCGGCACCGAGCCGCGGGCGGACTCGCATATCGCTGTCTGGTAGGCGCCTGTCACTGGCTGTGGGGCACCTCGGTCAGCGCTGCTCCAGACTCCGCTCCATACGTCGGATGCCTTCTTCCAGCAGGGCCCGTGGGCAGCCGAAGTTCAGGCGCACGAACTGCTTGCAATCGTCACCGAACTCCAGCCCCGCGCTGAGGCCGACCTTGGCATGTTCGAGGAAGAAGGCATGGGGATCTTCCAGGCCCAGGCCGCTGCAATCGAGCCAGGCCAGGTAGGTGCCTTGCGGTGCGTGCATGCGGATGCCCGGCAGGCGGGTGCGTATCGCCTCGAGCAAGTAGTCGCGGTTGGCCTGCAGGTAGGCGATCAGCTCCCGTTGCCAGGAGCCGCCCTGGACCAGGGCCGCATGGGTGGCCTCCAGGCCCAGGGGGCTGACGCTGTCCACCATGCCGGCCCGGGCCTCATTGAAGGCCAGGCGGGTGGCCGGGTCCTGGACGATGGCGAAGCAGGTCTTCATGCCCGCGACGTTGTAGGCCTTGCTGGCCGACATCAGGGTGATGGTACGCCGGGCGATCTCCGGGCCGAGGGTGGCGGTGGGAATGTGCCGACGACCGTCGAAGCACAGCTCGGCGTGGATCTCGTCGGACACGATCAGCGCGCCCTGTTCCAGGCATGCCTCGGCCACCGCTTGTAGTTCCTCCCGGGGGAAGACCTTGCCCAGGGGGTTGTGCGGGTTGCTCAGCAGTAGCGCGCCGGCACCCTGCAGGGCCTGGCGCAGTTCGGCCATGGGCGTGGTGTAGGTGCCTTCGGCGGTGACCTGGAACGGCACCTCGATCTTGCGCAGTTGCCAGTTGCCGGGGGCCAGGCGCAGGGGCCGGTAGTTGGGGGTCTGCACCACCACCTGCTGGTGCGGTTTGACGAAGGCGTGCAGGGCCATGTTGAAGCCCGGCTCGACCCCGGGCAGGAAGATCAGCTCATCCGGTTGCACGCGCCAGGCGTACTTGTGCCACAGGTCGGCGACGACCGCCGCGCGCAGCTCGTCCCGGGCCACGCTGTAGCCCAGCAGCGGGTGCTCCAGGCGCTGGCGCAGGGCATCGATGATTTCCGGTGCGGCGGCGAAGTCCATGTCGGCCACCCACATGGGCAGTACATCTTCGGGATAGCGGCTCCACTTGGTACTGCCGGTGCCGTGGCGTGGGTGCAGGGTATCGAAGTCGTAGCTCATGGGCGGGTCTCGTCGGCTTGCAAGGCAAAGGTGCAGAGATTCTAGCTGGCTTGTCCTGCATTGGGCATGGCCCTTGGGGAGCGCCTGCAAGGCAGCTTTTCCCTTGCCTGTGCCTCATAAAAACCTCGTTTCGCCAGGTTCCGGGTTATGTCGACAATGAGCCCCTGCATGCGCTAACGCCCCGTCCGGGAGCCTTGGCGATGCACGGCCGATCGATTTGTTCTTCCTACAAAAACAACAGGGAGCAAGCGATGACTCGCCATCGGAACATGGCCTGCCCGGGATATCCGCCACAGGCCACAGGCGCATCCGAACAACCGGATCACAGAAATCTCAGTCATGGCTACCAGGCATTGCGGCCCGGGTTGCGGGCGCCTGGGCGCTGAACAAGGTTCGTCGTGCCTGGTGCGGTGCCGCCCGTGGATACGGTCGTAGCCAGGCCCATGGGATGCCGGTTCGTGCGGGCGGGCCGGCTTCATTGAGGTAGATCTTATGTCCAGTATCTTGCGTTGCGGCGTTGCATTGTCGTGGCTGTTGTTATGTGCCAGCGCCTTGGCCGAGCCACAGAAGCTCACGGTCATCTCCTTTGGTGGCGCTACCAAGCAGGCCCAGGAGCAGGCCTATTTCCAGCCGTTCGACCAGACTGGGGCGGCCCGGGTGATTGCAGGCGAGTACAACGGCGAGTTATCGAAGATCAAGGCCATGGTCGAGGTCGGCAAGACCAGTTGGGATGTGGTCGAGGTGGAGAGCCCAGAGCTGCTGCGTGGCTGTGACGAGGGGCTGTTCGAGCCCCTGGACCTGGCCCGGTTCGGCGATCCGGCGCAGTTCGTGCCCGGCACCCTGACCGAGTGTGGCGTAGCGACTTATGTCTGGTCGATGGTCATGGCCTTTTCTCCGCAGAAGCTGGCCAGGGCGCCCGAGTCCTGGGCCGATTTCTGGAATCTCAAGGATTTTCCGGGCAAGCGTGGCTTGCGCAAGAGCGCCAAGTACACCCTGGAGATTGCCCTGCTGGCCGATGGCGTGCCGCCCGCGCAGCTGTACCAGGTGCTGGCTACCCCGGAGGGCGTGAGCCGGGCTTTTGCCAAGCTCGACCAGATCAAGCCGTATATCCAATGGTGGGAAGCCGGCGCCCAACCGCCCCAGTGGCTGGTCGCCGGGGACGTGGTAATGAGCGCCGCGTACAACGGGCGGATCGCCATGGCCCAGAAGGAGGGCATGCAGTTGAGCATCCTCTGGCCCCAGAGCCTGTACGACCCGGAGTACTGGGCGGTGGTCAAGGGCTCGCCGAACAAGGCCCTGGCCGAAGACTTCATCCTGTTCGCCAGCCAGCCCCAGGCGCAAAAGGTATTCTCGCAGAACATCCCCTACGGGCCGGTGCACCGCCAGGCGTTGCCATTGCTGGCGCCGACGGTGCAGCGGCAGTTGCCTACCTATGAAGCCAACTTGCAGGGCGCACGGGCGGTGGATGCCGGGTTCTGGGTCGATCACGGCGAGGACCTGGAGCAGCGCTTCAATGCCTGGGCGGCCCGTTGACTGAAGCTCAGGGCAGGGGGTAGCTGCCGGGCACCAGCAGTTGCCGGTCGACTTGCTCGATCCGGGTGTGGCCACAAAGCGCCAGGGTCAGGTCCATTTCCCTGGCGATGACCTGCAAGGCCTGGCTGACCCCGGCCTGGCCCAGGGCGCCGAGGCCATACAGGTGCGCCCGGCCGATCATCGCGCCCTGGGCGCCCAGGGCCAGGGCCTTGATCACGTCCTGGCCGCTGCGGATGCCGCTGTCGATCCAGACCTCGGCCTGGCCGCCAACGGCGTCGACAATGGCTGGCAGCATGTTGATGCTCGACGGCGCGCCATCGAGTTGGCGCCCGCCGTGGTTGCTGACGATCAGCGCATCGGCGCCGCTGGCCACTGCCAGGCGGGCGTCCTCCACGTCGAGGATGCCCTTGAGAATCAGGGTGCCGCCCCAGCGCTGCTTGATCCATTGGATGTCGTCCCAGCTCAGGCAAGGATCGAACTGCTGGTAGGTCCACTCCGCCAGTTGGCGCATGTCATGCACGCCCGTGACGTGGCCCATGATGTTGCCGAAATGCCGACGCCGGGTGCCCAGCATGCCGGCGACCCAGCGAGGCTTGCCCAGCAGGTTCAGCAGGTTGGCCAACGTCGGCCGGGGCGGGGTGCTGAGGCCGTTCTTCAGGTCCTTGTGCCGTTGCCCGCTCAGTTGCAGGTCGAGGGTCAGCACCAGTGCGTCGCAACCGGCGGCCTTGGCTCGGTCGATCAGGCGGCCGACGAAGTCGCGGTCGCGCATTACGTACAACTGGAACCAGAACGGTGCGGCCGTAGCCTCGGCCACGTCCTCCAGGGAGCAGATGCTGACTGTGGACAGGGTGTAGCGGATGCCGGCTGCCGCTGCGGCCCGGGCCGCGAGAATCTCGCCATCGGCGTGGACCATGCCTGCCAGGCCAGTGGGGGCGATGGCCAGGGGCATGGCCATGTCGATGCCCAGCCTGTGTACCTGCAACGAGCGATTGTCGATGTTGCGCGCCACCCGTTGGCGCAGCTTGATGCCTGCGAAGTCGGCCTGGTTGGCGTGGTAGGTGCTCTCGCTCCAGGAGCCGCCGTCGACATAGTCGTAGAACATCCGTGGAACACGGCGTTGGGCCAGTCGGCGCAGGTCTTCGATGCAGGTGATGATGGGCATGGGCCACTCCTGTGTGATGGATCGCAGCAGACTAGTGCGCCGGGCCAGGAGCGTTGCGGAAAACTATTCCCGGCGCGCGGGCGTTTTTTTCCCGGAGCCGGTAAGGGCTGTTTCAGCCCTGGACGTGGGCGCTGCCTTGGGCCACGGCGTCGCGGCAGATGCGTTGCAGCCAATGGGCCAGATCCTGGGCGGCGGGCGAGGGCGCGGGCATGTCCAGGATGTAGTGGTAGGACGGCGGGCTGCTGACCTGGCCGAGGATCACCAGGCGGCCCTGGGCCAGCCAACTGCGGGCCAGGGACGGTCGGGCCAGTACCACGCCCTGAGCGTTGGCGGCGGCCTCCAGCAGCATGCCCAGGTCCAGCAGGGTTGGCCCTTGGTCGGGCTCCGGCAAATCCAGGCCGGCGGCCTGCAGCCAGGGGCGCCAGGGTTCCAGGGGCGAGCGCAGCAGAGGCAGCCGGGCGAAGTCCGCCGGTAGTTGCAGAGGCTGGAAGCGGGCGAGCAGGGCAGGGGCGGCCATCGGCAGCAGTTGTTCGTCCAGCAGGCGCCGGGTCGCTGGCGCGTCGAGGCTATCGCCACGGACTTCTAGGTCGCACTGGCCATTGGTGGCGTTGGACAAGGGCGCCGAAAGCTGGATCTGCAGGTCGATATGGGGATGGGCCCGGCTGTGTTCGTTGAGGCGCGGGATCAGCACCTGGCGGGCGAAGGTCGGCGGGCTGCACAGGATCAGCCGCTGCTTGCGCTGCACGGTGCGCCGGTGCTGGGGGATGCCCAGCAACTGTTGCAGTACCGGTGCCACCTGTTCCAGGTACAACTGGCCATCGGCAGTAAGCCGCAAGCTACCGCCCTGACGCTCGAACAGGCCCAATCCCAGCAGTTGCTCAAGCCCGGCAATGCGCTTGCGCAGCGCGCTGCCCGTCAACGCCAGGCTCTCGGCCGCCTGCTCGAAGCTCTTCAGCCGGGCGGCACTTTCGAAGGCCAGCAACGCATCCAGGGAGGGCAGGCGGTAGTCGTTGGGAGTCTTCATGGGAATTCCTTCAGGGTAGCCAGCAGCAGATCTTACGGGGTGGTGCGATGCAGGGCGAGCAATGCCCGGCGATGTATGGGATCATCCGCCCCTGGCCACGGTGCAGGGAGCGGATGCTTCCAGCCCGAAAAGCCTTAGAAACCCCTCGCTAGAAAAAATATCGAATAAGAGTTGCCAGGACTGGAAAACACGTCCATAATTGCGACCATTCCTCAGCGAGGAAACGGAAAAACTCTTTATAAATCAATAGGTTAGATAAAGAGTCGAGCGATCGAAAAGATCCTCACGCCGTTCCAGTTTGTACGTGTTCAGTGTTGTTTTTCAGGCATTGGACATTTGGGGCCGAGTAGCAAAATGGTTATGCAGCGGATTGCAAATCCGCCTACGCCGGTTCGATTCCGACCTCGGCCTCCACCCTTGAAAACCCCGTAGATTAACGTCTACGGGGTTTTTTGTTGCCTGGGATTTGGGTGATCACTTCCGCAAGGTTTTGGATCGCTTCCGCAACTCGCCTTTTTCTAGCGGCACATTGAAAAAGCTTTCGGCATTGCTTTGAGATGCCGCTGGGTGTTGGTTGGGAGGTTTGTTTTTGTTGCTGTGAGCTATCCTGGATATCCCTGACAACGTTCAGATCTGGTTCTTAGGATGCACACTGGTCTGTCCCGGGCTGAGTGGACACTGACTTAAGGTGGATAATGTCCACCGCAAGGAGTGTTCATGACTCAGACCAGACGACGTTTTCCCGAATCCTTCAAACGCGAGGCAGTAGACCAGGTACTTGCCGGCACGCCGCTTCGTCATGTAGCCGAGACGCTCGGCATCGCTGAAAGCCTGCTGGGCAAATGGAAGCGCCAGTACGAGCAGCAAGGTGACGATGCCTTTCCGGGCAACGGCAAGCAGCGTGGTGAGAGCGCGGAGTTGCGTCGTCTACGCCAGCAACTGGCTCAGGTCACCATGGAACGCGATGTTTTAAAAAAGGCGCTCGCCATCTTCTCGCAGCCCACGAAGTGAAGTTCCGCGCCATCGAGGCGTTGGCTGGTCGCTATCTCGTAGCCCCAATGTGCCGGCTGCTGCGGGTATCCCGCAGCGGCTTCTATGCCTGGCAGCAGCGGCCACCTTCGGCGAGAGAGATGGCGAATCGGCGTCTGAGCAAGGAGATCCACACCATTCACCACGAGGTGAATGGGATCTATGGCCATCGCCGAATCAAGGCCGAGTTAGCGGCCATGGGGCATGCGTGTGGTCGACACCGGGTTGCTCGACTGATGCGCGAAGCCGGTCTGCGCGTTCGCTCGCGCAAGCGCTGGCGGCTGGTTTCCAGCAGTCATCATGCTCTGCCGATTGCCCCGAACCACCTGGATCGCCAGTTCGCCTCGGATCGCGCCAATCGGCACTGGGTCTCGGACATGACCTACGTGCGGACGGCCCAAGGTTGGCTGTATCTGGCAGTCGTGCTCGATCTCTATTCACGAGCCGTCGTCGGTTGGGCGATGCACCACCGCATGCAGCAGGCCTTGGTACACGCCGCGCTGGAGATGGCCATTGCACGCCGGCAGCCGAAAGAAGAAGTGCTGCTGCACTCGGATCGAGGCAGCCAATACTGCGCGTACGACTACCAGGCCTTACTTCGGCGACATCGAATCGTGCCCAGCCATTCACGTCCCGGGAACTGCTGGGACAACGCCGCGATGGAGAGCTTCTTCCGTTCGCTGAAGGCTGAGCGGGTGTACCTGACGCGCTATGCCAGCTACCACGAGGCGAAAATCGACCTGTTCGACTACATCCGCTTTTACAATCACCGTCGCCGCCACTCGACGCTGGGCTATCTCAGCCCGATGGAGTTTGAGCGGCGCTATGCGAGCAGTAACTCTTAACTACCTGTCCACCAGCTCCGGGACAGACCACTTCAGCCCAAGGAGCAAAGCAAGGGAGGCATGAGTCGTTGACCCAACGTCAATAAACTGAAAATGTTGCAGTTGTCGGGTCTTGGTGTTTTCGTTTCAAAACTGGGCAAAACTTTGGAGCGTCCCTTCAGACCATTATTAGGATTAGGAAAAAATCCGAGGATGCAATACTAGGCGGTCTGAGGGACTGTTTCGAAAAAATAACTGCCGCGAATCCCCTCATCAGTTATCCCTTCAGCACTTATAGAAGATGCTAAAAGCCTGGGGGGATATAACCGGGAACATAAGGAATATTTTGGCACTTGCCATGAAATACTTCTCCATTCTGAATTTTGAAAAGCACTATTTTTTTTGCTTTGTTCACCGTTGCTTCAATTTTGCATTCGGAGCTATGAGCGACGTTCTCGTAATACTCGGTATGGGTCAAACCATTACTGCCGTGTGTCATGGATGTTCCGGCTGCCTCAGTTGTCGACCACTGAGAGGATTTGTACCACGTCATTACGACAAGTGTACCTGCATCAGGATCTTGAGTTGCTTTCATCGTATCGGGCCTGCCAAACAGATTCAGCGCCTCTTGGGCATCGCGACCTTCCCAACGACTTTGAGCAATTAAGGAACAGCCGCTGCTTACCATTATTCCTGGCACTGCTAGCATTAAAGAAAACGTTTTAATCCATTGATATATCATGGAGTTTACCTTACCTGGACTTTTCAGGGTTTTTGTTGTTTAACATTTCATCCAGCTCTTCCATTGGGCTCTTCGGCGGTGCTTGTACCTCCGTGATGATCCCGAGCATTTTCATCTGATCAAATTTACCCAGTGACAACATGCCGTTGAAGACTCGATCTTGGGGATTACATACAAAGGCAAATGTATATAAAAGCGCCTCGTCATCCAACGTATGCCACTCATTGGAGACTTTTAAATCCCGGCGTGCGTAGCTCGTTCGTTCTATTGATGTTCCTTTAAGAAAGCGGGCTCTGTGCTTGGAGCACTGGACTTCAACTGAATAGACATCCGCCAATGGCTTGGATGGGTCAGCGAAGACTTGGTTTACATCTACTGACTGAAGCCCATCCGCCGCTTGACTCCGTGGCGTCATGGACGTGAGATCAGCGACAAACACTATGTTGTTTTTGCCCGTGCCTATGCTATAGACACGCCACCAATCGCCAATGGGGTTCGCTTTGTCAGCTATCGCTGAAGTGGAGGCAGCAAGTAGTAAAGTAATTGGTATGACGTATTTATTTAACTTCAAAAACTCTGGCATGCTGTGTCGTGCCTCCTTGAACATGAATTTGTTATCCATTTACATTAAATCAATCAAGCTAAACAAGCACGCTAAAAAATAGAATTTCTCAACTGAGTATCTCGAGTCAGTGATATTTGCTGGCCAGCACATGCTGCCATGCTCGTAGCGTCTGGCGATTAAATTAAGAAGCAAATTAGCTTCGTTACAATCAAAAAGTAAATAACATATTTCATCGATTGTCATCAACTTCGAGCGTTAAACTACCCAGCCAAACGTCCCTTGTGATACTGCGCGACTAGTCGGAATGTCCGATTGACTGGAATCTCAGAATGGCAGCACTATTCGGGACTATGATCCCCGTAGGAGGGGGGGAGTCAACTAGCACAAATGTACTAGTTCGAGCGCTTGAAGAAACCCTGGAAAGGACTTCAAGGTTTGGTGAAACACCCACCACGCACAAACGGAGCAGTTGAGTTCCGTTGGAAGAGATGTCCCTGTTGATCAACCTTGGCAAAGAGGGTTATTGCGAACAAGGGTTGATTAGGCGAAAGCCAGCCGAGGTGGGACTGGCCTGCTCGTCTAGGGGATGTGGGCCTTTTTAGTGGTCGCGGTAACCATGCCCCCTACATTTGGCTACTGGTACCGGTCGTGCTGGTAAGCGTATAAGCAGCGCTTAATTATGGGGATTGGGGCATGCCAGGCATCAGCGTATTAACGATTAGCGATCAGCCCGGTTTGCCGAGCGCAGAGTCCAAACAGCCTGGCTTTTGCGGTTGAACTCAGTACATAAATCGAGCGACTGGGCTTCTGGTGTTCGCGCCTACCATAATGCAATCGGCTACACGCAGGCCCTGCGAGACGCTGAACTTATTACGAATGATACAGAGTTGGCCATGACAGCCTCTCTGGCCGAAGTATGGCAGACGGCTTCGGACCGCTTGAGTGGAAATATGGTGGCGAAAGGCGCATGGGTGACGCGTTCCCACAAAACGGGATCAGCCTGCCGGATTTGATCCACACCGAGTGGCTGATCACTTGGCACACCTCGGACGCGTTATCCTCGCTACCCTGGTTTGCAGATGCCGAACAGGTTGTTGGCTAGAAGCGCAGATGATCTTAGGGCATTTTTAGGGCATAGCGGATACCGCTTTAGGCCTATATAGGCCTTAACTCAGGTGCTACATACTCTAATTTCGTGGCCTTGAGCGGACTACGGTTGATTATGGTCGGGTTCGAATCCCTATCCGATTTTGAGCCATCAGCGCACAAGCCTAGCGACGGTGGAGGGCAGCAGTTGTTGGATTCTGAATAGTGGGATAGGTCTACAAAATCAGTTCCGCAATCAAAATCACGACCTGCGTGGGCCGCGGGTTACAGCCTTTCTAGGCGTTGGCATTTGCGGAACAGATCTATCACTAACCAACTGAAAACAATGAAATTTTATCTGGATTGCAAATCCGCCTACGCCGGTTCGATTCCGACCTCGGCCTCCACCCTTGAAAACCCCGTAGATTAACGTCTACGGGGTTTTTTATTGTCTGCAGGAAAGCGCAGGCGTACTAAAACTTTACTGGTTGGTAGGGTTACTCCATTTATTTGGGCAATTTCAGGTAGGCGTCCTGGCCGTTTGCAGTGATGAACTCACGCTTGGCGACAGAGGACATTTTGGATCGTTTCAGAGCGGCCCCACCGTTATTCCTGCACCGTCGGCCCCGCCGCCAGATGCCTTGCTGCCTGCGATCAGAGGACCGAACGCAGGGTCTTTCGTGAATTCATTCTTCAGCTCTTCCAGCGTGGTTGCGGAGAGCTTGCCAGCCGTATCCAGCACCGCGACGGTTGGCTTCGTCGACACCATCCAGGCTGTCCAGTTGGAATTTCAGTATTGGTTGTCTCCCAGAGACGATTTACAGGCCCTGCCTGTAGATATGAAAAGCCCCGTCGTTGACGAGGCTCGTGTAAGGCGTGGGAATAAAATATCGGCGGACGCCGGGGCTTGATTTAAAGCAAGTAGGACCGAGCGGGTGGACGGACCTTTTAGGTATTAAAAATTTCCACGTCAGTCGTCTTGATCAATCTGATCAAGAAAATCAACGTCATCGTCTTCTTCGTCAGCAATTCCCTGAGCATCTTCTTCAACCCATGACTCGTCATCATGGAATTCATGATCGAGCAGATGGTCGTGCTCGGGCTCTGGAATATCTCGTTCTTCGCTCATGACTTACCGAAACAGAAATTGAAAGAACGGACTGTATATGCAGATCCGCTCTCTCCGTCAACGATCACGAAACAACTTGGCATTGTCTTCCAGACACGAGAATGCAGCACCTGCCGGGGTGCAAGAAAACCGCCAAAGCGGCCTAGATATTTGGAATTTTCAGCCTGGCATAAACCGGTAGGTATACGGAGCCAAGCGCTCCATCTTGATTGTCGATCCAGCCACCAAGGCGTGATCGTTCAAGAACTTGGTCACGACAAAGGCGCTGCGCTTTCGGAAGATTTTTTTGTCCCCCGCCACTTCATCCTCAATTGGATCTTGGCTGCCGTAGAAAACCGTTGCCAGCTGCTTGGCAGGGAACTTCCTATTTTTACCACCGACGATCTCCGGCTCTAGCCAGTCGAAAACATCGGTGAGCAGGATGTAGCTTCGTTGAGCATTAGTTTTTAGAGGAAACGTCCTGAATGCCATGGTGCAGCCCTCCTGAAATGAAGCCACTATGGTTTCAAGTGGAGATAGGCTATTCAATATTTTTTAAATTCATAAAAAACAAATAGTTACAGTGGAATACCCGCTTTTCGAATGCCAAAGGCTTAAGAACCTTCATCTGTAAAAGGGTCAACGGTAATCGGCGGCCTCGGCCCTTCAGTGAGCTTGAACCGATGCTTGTCGAGCGTTCGGCGCTGAGGCGTTGTCTTCGAATTCAGCGTGCTGACCCACTCCACGGCCTGGACAACATTGGAGTTCTCTTTCAGCGTCTCCATGCGCGCCTGGATGGCGACGTACTGAACTGCCGTCCGCACAATGGCGCCAGCGTTGCGGTTGGTTGTGGCCAGGATGCAGTCGTTGTAGTTGGCCATGCGTACTTTGCAGCCTGACCTGGAGTCGTCTGAGGCTGCGCTGAAAAACTCATCCCTTGCGTGGACCTTATCAAAGCAAAAGTCATTTGAAATGGCCTTCTATTTCAACAAGATCAAACTTTGTATGTACCCTATGAGATGAGTGTCTACTGAGATTTTCTGCTCGGTTGAAAAGGGAATCCAGAGGACCCTGGGTTTCTGTGGTGTTTAGATTCTGGAGATTTATCGGTGTTACAGACGTTGTGGGTCTTGTTCAATTGGGAGGTCTGGGGGGAGTCACTTGTAATAGCTTCTATTCCATTTCTGCTATTTGTCTGGGTTGGGGCTCTGGTCACAATGCTAGTCATTCGTTTTCGTGGCCGTATTCCTGTCTTTTGGGCCAATCTGTTGGCGGGCGGGGTTGCGGGTCTGGCAGCTACGCAGGTTTGTATGATGTCGGCACCTTATGCGCTTGATTACAAGGCTTACCGCGAGAGCGTTCGGCAGTTGGAGGCTAAGGAGCGCTTACAGCAACAACGGGAGTCGCCAGATGTTAATGCGCAGCCTGTTGAGTTGGCCGGTGGGATGGCAGGACTGGAGTCAATGAAGGTTTTAATGGCACTGGTTTCATACCGGGTAGATTCCAAAAATTCCCAAGAGAGCGCCCAGCAACCGGAAGAAAAGAAGCTCTTACAGACTCCAAAAACGTCGCAGGCGGTTGACGTTCAATCTGTGAGCAATCCTGAAAAAGCTCCAGGAGAGGTTTCAGATTCTTCAGGATGAAGATAAATGTTTTAAAGAGCCTCGCACAAACGGGGCTTTTTTATTTCCGGAGCTTACCCCTAATGAAATTGAGTGCTGTTGTTGGCCAGTTGCGGGCGACCTGTCCGACGATGGGCGGCGTTGAGTAATGACCAGAGGTCATCCGTCCCTAGACAGGCAAACAAATAGCTAAGAACAACTACTCATCACCGATGTTAATGACACCGCAGGTTGCCGCCGGTGCGCATCATCACGCAGCTCGGACACCGTCGATGTTGGTTAGAATGGCGTGTTGAAGTCTATGGCTCGCAAGGGAACCCAATGAGCACTGAAAAGCCGGAGCTTTTGTTTATCCTTCAAAGATTTCTAGATAACGTTTATGAAAAGGCTTCGAAATGCCAGAGTGGTTTGCTCAAAAGAAATCATGGCCACTACACATACGCGAATGAAATACTCTTCGTCTACGTGACGATCTTCCCTAAAGAGGTTGAGCTTGTTTTTGAGAGCCAGCAGGTAGGTAACGGGGTTTTTAGTATTACTTTGGATATGTGCATGTCCAGTGGAGAAGTGCTGGCTGGCGACCTGCTGTCTCTGAATGGAAGATGCGAGGACATCAGCGCGGCATTGGCCTTGCAGGAGGACTGGGTGTTGGCCCTGTTGTTAAAGTGCTTGGACAACTGAGTTTTTTCAAGAGCGTGGACACCGCAGGTGTTCCGGTTTGCCGATTCGCGAGCGCCGAGTTTATGCAGTGACCGATCCTGGCCGAAGGCCGCCGCTCATGACTGACCTTCTTTGCGCATTAGCCCCCCCTAAGAAACCAGTTCCGCCATCAAAGTCCTGCTCCGCATAGACCGTGGGTTCCAGCCTTCCTGAAGATTCACACCTGCGGAACTGGTCTATCGTTAACTGATTGAAAAATAGAATTTTTATCTGGATTTCAAATTCGCCTACCTCAGTTCGACTCCGACCTCGGCCTCCACCTTTGAAACCCCGTAGATCAACGTCTACGGGGTTTTTTCATTGGCTGTAGAAAATGCTGGCGTACCAGAGCTTTACAGTTGGGTAGGGTTTTTATTCGCTTGCCCATCCTCAGGATGTTTCTCAAAATGCGGCACATTTGATCGACCGCTAGATGGGTAACAAACAACATGGATGCAGTAGAAGTACGTGAGGAGTGCGAGCGCCTTCTTGAAACAGATCACATGGACCACGAGGAGATTATCTGGTCCCTTCAACAGGCCGCGAATCCCGACAGCATTCCCTTTCTCCGCCAGGCCATATTGCTCAAGCCTGATCTTGAGTACCTCGACTACGATAACTACGGCAGCTTCTATAAAAAATGCCTCTGGGCATTGCGAGCGATTGGTACGCCGGACGCTTTCGCCGTTATCGAAGAGTGTACGCATTCGGTGGAGGATGATTTGTTCGAGCAAGCGATGTATCGCATGTCGCGAATAGGTCTCAAGGTGCGCGGCTCTACTGGTTTGGCTATGTGGAGCCCCGAACATGACGTTAGTCCTTGAAGTGGGCCAGGGTAATCCCGAAACCTGAAGCTATGCGAGCGCCGAGGATTTGATCCTGTATGCGGTGAAGTTCGGTGTGATCATTCCTGCAGAAGTTTCTGTTCAGGCGGCCGTCCAGGCAATGTGAGGGTATTGGGTCGGCAGCATTTTGCGTGTGCGATGCTCTTGTTCGGCATTGTTTTATCCCTATCTGCCGCGATGATTATGTCTCGATGTCCATCTACAGCCAGCGTGCGACGTCTGCAATAATGACAAGCACTGCGGCGCGATGGCCTATCGAGTGCTTTGCGCCAACATCTGGTATTAGGGTTTGGAGAACTCCATGCGTGACATTATCGACGGCTTTCTGCGCTTCCAGCGCGAGGTTTATCCGCAACGCATCGAGCTTTTCAAGCAGCTCGCGACGACACAGAACCCCAAGGCGTTGTTCGTCACCTGCTCGGACAGTCGTGTTGTACCTGAGCTCCTGACGCAGCGTGAGCCGGGCGAACTATTCGTTATTCGCAACGCCGGCAACATCGTGCCGTCCTACGGTCCCGAGCCGGGCGGCGTTTCGGCCACTGTCGAATATGCAGTCGCCGTGCTTGGCGTACAGGACATCGTGATTTGCGGACACTCGGACTGCGGAGCGATGGGTGCGATTTCACGCTGCACGTGCCTGGACCATCTCCCGGCGGTCGCCAACTGGCTACGCCATGCGGACGCCGCAAAAGCGATCAACGCGGCCCATGAATTCGACACGCCGCGTGCGAAGCTCGACGGCCTGGTGCGTGAGAACGTGATCGCGCAACTGGCGAACCTGCGTACGCATCCATCCGTGGCACTGGCGCTCGAGCAGGGACGCATGAATTTGCACGGCTGGGTCTACGACATCGAAGCGGGAGGCATCGATGCGCTTGATGGTGCGACGCGAAAGTTCGTACCACTTGCTGATTCGCCGACCACTGTTGCCATCTCTGCGCGAAACGCCAGGCAGATGTAGTAGCGACTAGCCAATAACGGTGGCTGCGCTGCTTCCAGAATGATGATGGGCAACGTGTTGGTGGTGGTACCAGCGAAATGGCCAGATGGCATCCGTGAGTACAAATGTGAAAGCCATTAGACGCTGGCGAAATGTGGCCGTCCTCTCTCTGTTGATGATCTCGCCGTTTGCGTTCTGGTATGTCGCAACTCCGACTGTAACGGTTCACTATTCAACCCAAGCCACAGAAAATCTCGGCATCGTCTGGAATACGCAACACCGAATCTACAGGAGCGGGCGCGGGGGGCTGTATCCCGGCGAGACTTCAATGGATTTCGGCCACATATTTCCAAATGAAGGCTTTTTCATGGAGTTGTACTGGTGGGGAAAAAGAACCGGCAATCATTGCGTCAATATCACGCCCCAATGGCCGACGACGCATATTTACCTCAATGCGAACGGCGACATCGATAGAGGCGAAGACGGTGGTACGGATACCAACCGCTTGAAGCCATGCACCTCGGATGACGCGAAACCCTAAGCTGATATCGACAGAATCTGGCCCCCGCCGTTTGGACATGTTGTACGGGGTGAGGGCGGGTGCTTTCTGGTCTGGAACAATGAGCTGTCGGCCCATCACGGCTTGGCAAGCACTTGGCTTCCTCCGGGACGGTCAGCACGTTATGCAGACCATTTAGCCAGTCGAGCGCCGAGCGGCCGTTTCGCGTATGTTGGCGGGCTGGCCATGATGCACTGCTGAAGCAAAATGGCTACAAGAACGAAAAAACTAGCGTCAAATGCAAGGTCGATTGCGTCAAATTGCTACTATTCTGAATTGGCAGCTCAACCAATGGCCGCTGCCAAGCATTTTGCTGCACAACAATGGGATAGGTATGACCCTGCAAAAACGCAACAACGTCCACATGGCTGGCGGCGGCAGTGAAACCTTGATCCTTTCCCATGGATTCGGCTGCGACCAGTCGATGTGGAAATTCCTCCTGCCCCATTTCATCAAGCGTTTTCGGGTGATCACCTACGACCTGGTCGGGGCCGGCCAATCCGATCTGGGCAGCTATGACCGGGATAAATATGCGTCGCTCTGGGGCTACGCCGCGGATCTCAATGAGCTGATCGATGAATACGCCGAAGGGCCGGTGATCCTGGCTGGCCATTCGGCAGGAGCGATGATCGGCGCCTTGGCGGATCTCCAGCTTCCGGGACGGATCGCCGCCCATGCGATGATCGGCGCCTCGCCTTGCTACATCGATGCTGCTTCTTACATCGGCGGTTTTTCGCCAGATGAGATCCATTCATTGCTCGATACCCTCGACGACAATTACCTGGGCTGGTCCAGCACCATGGCCCCGGTGCTGATGGGCGCCCCGGGGCAACCGGCGCTTGGCGAAGAGTTGATCAACAGCTTTCGGCGCACCGATGCGCAGATTGCCAGGCAGTTCGCGCGGATCATCTTTCTGTCCGACCACCGCCAGGATATCGCCGGCCTGCAGACTCCAGCGCTCATCGTGCAATGTTGCGACGACCCGGTTGTGCCGGTTGCCGTGGGCGAGTACCTGCATCGCGTGCTCCCCAATAGCCAGCTGAGCGTGATCGACAATATCGGCCATTATCCGCAGTTGAGCGCCCCCAGCGCCTGTTCCGCAGTCATGGATACCTTCTTCACCCAATGTGAATTTGGCCATGGATGACTCGCTACTGCTCTGTACCGCGTCGTTATTCGAGGAGGCTCCCTGCGGGCTGGTGGTCATCGCCGAAGATGGCACCCTGTTGCGCTGTAACCAGACCCTCTGCAATTGGCTGGGCTATGATCGGGCCAGCCTGGATGAGCGTCCCTTTGAGCAGTTGCTGACGGTCAGCGGCCGGTTGTTCCAGCGCACCCACTGGATCCCGTTGATGAAGATGCAGGGCTCGGTCGCCGAGGTGAAACTCGAGCTTGTGCACCGCGATGGACACGTCATTTCGGTGCTGCTCAATGGTGTGAGGCGTGAAACCGCCGAGGGTGTCCGCTACCAGCTTGCCTTGTTCGGCACGACCGAGCGTGACCGCTACGAGCGCGAAGTGCTTGCGGCGCGCCAGCGTGCCGAAGAACTCCTGGCCCAGAAGATCAGCGCCGAGACCGCGCTGCAGCAGGCCAAGGCGGAACTCGCGGCGGCCTATGAAAGCAGCCAGCGCCGCGCAGCATTCGCCGAGCGGATGGTCGCTATCGCCAGCCATGACCTGAAAACCCCGATGACGGCCATCAAGATGGCCACGCAGTTGCTCGAACGTGATGCGCGTACCGACAAGGCGCATCGCTTGTTGAGCAGCATCAGCCAGTCCGCCGAGCGTGCGCAGCGCATGATCGTCGATCTGCTCGACTTCGCCTCGGTGAGGATTGGCCAGGGCATCAGCATCCGCCGCCACCCGGTCGACGTGGTGCAAGCGGTGGAACAAAGCTTGAGTGAACTGCGGGTGGCCTTCGGCAATGCCGATATACGCCACCTTTCGCGGGGCAGCGGGGCGTTCACCCTGGACCAGGACCGCCTGCAGCAGATGATCGGTAACCTGGTGGCGAACAGCGTGGCCTACGGCGACCTGGGCTTCCCGATCACGTTGACCACCGATCTGTCGGAGCAGGGTGCGATCATCACCGTGCACAACCATGGGTCGGCGATCGCCGAGGACTTGCTTGCGACCTTGTTCGAGCCGATGGTGCGTGCCAGCGAGCAACAAGATTCGCTGCGTTCGGTGGGGCTGGGCCTGTTCATCGTCCGGCAGATTGTCGAGGCCCATGAGGGCAGGGTCTCGGTGACGTCGAGCCCGGTTTATGGCACCACGTTCTCTATCCATCTGCCTGCGGACGTTGGGTTGGACTGAGAGCTCTGTCGGATGCCTTGGCCGCATTCTCAAGAACCCCGTGGATCGATGCCTACGGGGTTTTTATTGCCCGGGATTCGGGCAAGCGCATTCTTTTGCATGCGATCCGCGGATCATGCGGCGATGAGCCGTCCCCTCAGCGACAGGCGCCGCCAAGGACGCTATCGGGCAAGCTTGATTGAAAGGCCGGCAGTAGCCTGATTCGGCGGTCGCGGTCGAGGCTGCCTGGCGTCAAGCAGGGCTTCAGGTGCTGGTGTTGGGGGATGCTAGACTCGCCGAGCCCATGGCAGGCCAGCGTCCGACCCGAGATCGAGCGTTAGCCGGTATCTGTCCCAATCAATATGAGCATCCAAAAGGACAAGCGATGGCGATTCGTATAGAGATGATGGTCGATCCGGGAGAGGCGGAGCGCGCTGCGATCCTCAAGCCCTTGCGCGCCCACAACCGCGCCAAGGCGGGCGACCCGAAGACCGAGGCGATCGCGCTGCTGGTGCGTGACGAGCAGACCGGCGAAATCCTCGGTGGGCTGTCGGCGGAGATCTTCTATCGCTGGTTGTACATCGAGTTGCTGGCGATCCCCGAGCAGACCAGGGGACAAGGCACCGGCTCGCGCCTGCTGCACATGGCCGAAGACCTGGCCCGGGAGAAGGGCTGTGTCGGGATCTGGCTCGATACCTTCGATTTCCAGGCGCCGGCTTTCTACGCGCAACATGGCTTTAGCCAGTTTGGCCAGCTCGATGGTTTCCCTCCTGGCCATCAGCGCCTGTTCCTGCACAAACGCCTGGACTGACCCTTGGCTGGGTAGCCAGGGGCGCCCGACACTCGAGCGCTTGAGCAGCGGGTATCGGGCGATCCCTGTCTCAGGTGGGCAGCACCTCGAGCTTGAGCAGATCCAGGGCGACGTCGACGATCATGTCTTCCTGGCCGCCGACCATGCGCCGCTTGCCCAGCTCCACCAGGATGTCGAGGGTCTTGAGGCCGTATTTGCCAGCGGCCATTTCCGCATGGCGCAGGAAGCTTGAGTACACGCCGGCATATCCAAGGCCGAGGGTTTCGCGGTCGACCCGCACCGGGCGATCCTGCAAGGGGCGGACGATGTCGTCGGCCGCGTCCATCAGGGTGTAGAGATCGGTGCCGTGATTCCAGCCCGCGCGCTCGGCCGCGGCGATGAAGACTTCCAACGGCGCGTTGCCCGCGCCCGCGCCCATGCCGGCGAGGCTGGCGTCGATGCGATCGCAGCCTTCTTCCACTGCGGCCATGGAGTTGGCCACCCCGAGGCTGAGGTTGTGGTGGGCATGCATGCCGGTCTGGGTTCGTGGGTCCAGGACTGCCTTGAATGCCCGCATGCGCTCGCGGATATCGTTCATGTTCATCGCGCCGCCGGAGTCGGCCATGTAGATGCATTGCGCGCCGTAGCTCTCCATCAGCTTGGCCTGTTGCGCCAACCCTTCGGGTGTCTGCATATGGCTCATCATCAGAAAACCCACGGCCTCCATGCCCAGCTCCCGGGCATATTCGAGGTGCTGCCTGGATACATCCGCCTCGGTGCAGTGGGTGGCCACGCGGACGATCCGTGCACCAGCCTCATAGGCGTTCTTCAAGTCGTGGACGGTGCCGATGCCGGGCAGCAACAACGTGGCGATCTTGGCGTGGCGCAGCTCGCCGGCCACGGCCTCGATGTATTCGAGATCGCCGTGGCGGCCGAAGCCATAGTTGAAGGACGAGCCCTGCAGGCCGTCGCCATGGGCCACTTCGATGGAGTCCACCCTGGCCCGGTCCAGGGCCCGGGCAATGGCCCGCACCGAGTCCAGGGAGTACTGGTGGCGTATCGCATGGCTGCCGTCGCGCAGGGTGACGTCGGAGATGTAGAGCTTCTTGCCTGGATCGAAAGTCATGTACTCGTTCCTCAGCCGTTGAGCATCGATTGGGCCATGCGCTCGGCCGTGGCCAGCGCGGCGGAGGTCATGATGTCGAGGTTGCCGGCATAGGCCGGCAGATAATGGGCAGCGCCTTCGACTTCGAGGAACACCGAGGTCTTGAGCCCACTGAACTGGCCATGGCCGGGAATGTTCAGTGGGGCGGATGGCGCGATGAGGTCGAACTGCACCCTCTGCTTGAGCCGGTAGCCGGGCACGTAGGCCTGCACGGCGGCGGCCATCTGCTCGATGCTGGCTTCGATGCGGGTTTGGTCGGCTACCTCGGACAGCACGAACACCGTATCGCGCATCACCATCGGAGGTTCGGCGGGGTTCATGATGATGATCGCCTTGCCCTTGGCTGCGCCGCCGATCTCCTCGATGGCCTTGCTGGTGGTTTCGGTGAACTCGTCGATATTGGCGCGGGTACCGGGGCCTGCGGATTTGCTGGCGATGGAGGCGATGATCTCGGCGTAATGCACCTTGGCGACTCGCGACACCGCCGCGACCATCGGGATGGTGGCCTGGCCGCCGCAGGTGACCATGTTGACGTTGGTCGCCTGCAAGTGCTGCTCCAGGTTGACCACCGGCACGCAGTACGGGCCGATGGCTGCAGGGGTCAGGTCGATCAGGCGGATGCCTGGCTTGAGCCCACGCAGAAAACCGGCATTGCGCACATGGGCGCTGGCGCTGGTGGCATCGAAAACGAAGTCGATCTCGTTGAACACCGGCAGGCGGCTCAGCCCCTCGATGCCCCCATGGGTCGTGGCCACCCCCAGCCGCTGGGCACGGGCCAGGCCGTCGGAGGCCGGGTCGATGCCGACCATGGCGGCCATTTCCAGGTGTTGTGCATTACGCATCAGCTTGATCATCAGGTCGGTGCCGATATTGCCGGAACCGACGATGGCGACTTTGAGTTTCTTGGTAGTCATTCTGATTCTCCAGGCGTGCGGCTCAGTAGAAATGGCAGCCGACTTCGCCCAGGCGAGTCAGGCGCAGATGCAGGTGATCGCCCGGGACGACTGGGGTCATGGGGCCTAGCGCACCCGAGAGCAGCACATCGCCGGCCAGCAATGGACGGCCGGACTCGGCCATGGTGCGGGCCAACCACAGGCAGGCATCCAGTGGATTGCCCAGGCAAGCGGCGCCGACCCCAATGGCGGCCTGGCTGCGATTCTTCTCCAGCAACATGCCTTCCAGGCGCAGGTCCAGCGCCGACAGTCGGGTGGCTTGCTTGCCCAGTACGTAGAGGGCGGATGAGGCGTTGTCCGCCACGGTGTCGGCCAGGGTGATCCGCCAATCGACGATGGCGGAATCGACGATCTCGATGGCCGGCAGCAGGTACTCCACAGCGTTCATCAACTCGGCCAGCGTGGTGTCGGCATGGGGCAGGTCGCGCCCGAGGACGAAGGCGATTTCCCCTTCGGCCTTGGGCTGGATCAGTTGGCGGCAGTCGATGCCCGCGCCGTCGCTGATCTCCATGTCGGCGAACAGCATGCCGAAGTCCGGCTGATCGACGCCCAACTGCTGTTGCACCGCGGTGGAGGTCAAGCCGATCTTGCGTCCGACCAGTCGCCGGCCCTGGCCCAGGGCGCGCCGGGTGTTGATTTCCTGCACCGCGTAGGCCTCGGCCAGGGTGGTGATGCCCAAGCTCTGCGAGATGGGTTGGCAGGGCTCGCGCCGTTGTCGCGCCTGGGACAATGTCGCGGCCGCCTGGTCGAGGTTGTTCAAGGTGTCGTGGCTCATGCGCTTTTCCTCAGGGTGGCAACAGGGGGCTGTGCGCTGACCAGGTTCGGTTGCCAGCCCAGCTGGCGCCGGAGTTCGGCCAGTGCGGCGTTCAGTTGCGTGGCGGGTACCAGGGCGAAGACGAACTTGTCCGGGCGCACCACCGCCACCAGGTCACGACCGTGTCCGGCACGCTTGAACCAACGCACCAGTTCCTCATCGGGCTCCTCGACCTCGGTCAAGTCGGCCGGACTGAAGCGCTGCACGTCCATGCCCTGGGGACGCCCGCCAAAGGGGTAGAGCGTGACGTAGCGGGTATCCAGCGCCGCCAGCAACTGCTGGGACTCGGCCGATAGCGCCACGCGCGGATTGTTCTCCAGGCCCAGCAGGGAGAAGCCTTCGCCCAGGATTTCGTCGAGGGGCACGCGCTTGCCCTTGAAGGTGCGGACCTGCGGCTGGGGCATCAGCTTCCCGGCGACCCCGCGCCAACCATCCCTGGGCAACCCCAGGTAGGAGCCGGGCTTGTAGGTCGGGGTAGGCTTGAAGCCGCCCTCGCGCAGCCACTTGCCCAGTACCGGTGTGACATTCAGTGCCCGGACTGCAAAGTTGCGCAGCGCCGTCTTGAATGGATTGGACATGGACACGAAGTCCTTCATCCGCACCGAGATGTCGATCATTGCCTTGGCGTGGTGGTAGCGCTCGCTGCCGTAGGTGTCGAGCAGCTTGTCGGCAGCCTTGCCGCGTAGCACCGCCTCCAGCTTCCACGCCAGGTTGTAGGCGTCGCGCACCCCGGAGCTCATGCCCTGGCCCATGAACTGCGGGGTCATATGCGCGGCATCGCCTGCCAGCAATACGCGACCCTTGCGCCACTCGCGCGCGACCAGGGCGTTGAAGGTGTAGACCAGCTTGCGCTTGACCTCGAACTGGTCCGGGTTCACGTACCGGCTCAGCAGCTTGCGCACGGTGGCCGGGTCCTCCATGTACTCCTTGGTCTGGCCGGGCATCAGCATGAATTCGAAGCGATGGAAGCGCCCGGGCTGCGGACAGCTGACCACCGGGGAGTCGGGGTCGCAGATGAAGTTGAAGTAGGGGATGTGGCGCAGCGCATCTTCCCCTTCCTTCATTTCCAGGTCGACCACCAGCCAGGGCTCGGGGAAGTTCTTGCCGTCCATGCCAATGCCCAGTTGTTCGCGCACGGTGCTGCGACCGCCATCCGCGCCCACCAGGTAGCGTGCCTTGAGGGTGACCGGTGCCAGGTCGACGTCCAGCTCGATACGGCTGGCGTCGCCATCGCCGAAGCGACAGTTCTGGGTGGCCTGGTGGGTGAGGGTGACCAGCGCGCCGTCCTGCTTGAAGTCCACCAGTTCGCGACCGCGTTCGACCCTTACCGTCGGGTGATTGGCCAGCAGGTCGCTGAGCTTGGTTTCCAGCCAGGGCTGGTAGAGGAAGTTGATCACCGGCCAACCGAAGCTGCGCTTGAGCTGCCAGTAGCGGCCGATCACGCGTCCATCGGGGAAAGTCCATTGGGCCGGGGTATCGATCTGCATATCGCTGGCCAGGTCCTTGGCTACCCCCGCGGCCTGCATCACACGCATGCACTCATCGTCGGTGTAGACCGCGCGAGCATTGCCGTAGAACACCGGCTCACGCTCCAGCACCAGCACCGAGAGGCCGCGCTTGCCGAGCAAATGGGCCAGGGTAGCGCCGGTTGGACCGAGGCCAGCGATGACGACGTCGAAGATTTCAGTAGTGTTCATGGCTGTTCCTGCAGTGGGGAATACTCGGCGTGGCGCAGGGAGCGCAGGCCTTGGCCGAAATTGCCCAGGTTGGTCTTCAGCTTGTTCCAGGTCCCTGGCTTCTGCGGCTTGTGGCCCCACAGGCTGATGCCCTTGTAGGTGGTGACCTGCCAATCGGCCTCGTCGACTTCCAGGGCGTTCCAGCCCAGCTCCAGCTCGAAACCCGAAGGCGTGAGGACGTAGAACGACTGCTCGCGGTCGTTGGGGTGCTCGCCGATTTCGTGGGCCATCTCGAAGCCCAGCTTGCGGCAACGCAGGAAGGCATCGGTCAGGCCGGCGACCGAGGTGGTCAGAAGGTTCATGTGCTGGGCCTTGGTGCGGATCGGGTCGAGCGCCAGGCCCCGTACCTGGGCGATGGCGATCGAGTGATGGCGCGGGTTGACGCGAAAGAACTCGATGTCCAGCGTTACGCCTGCCAGGTGCTCGACAACGCTATCGCTCTGCCGGGCATCGAATATTTCCTGCCAGAAGCGGCGCATGTCCTTGCCGCGACGACTGGTGATCGCCAGGTGGCCCATGCCGGACTCACCGGTAATGAAGCCTTCGCTGAGCATGCTCAGGGGCTCCTGGGTGGTCAGTGGCTCGACGAACAGCTCGATGGCCATGCGCTTGGGGCCAAGCACTCGCCAGAAACGCACCACACCGCGTTCTGCCGCCTGGGCCGCAGTGCTTTCGTGGATGGCGATACCGCGGGCCCTCAGGCGCTGCAGTACGATGTGCAGGGTGTCCTGGTCGTTCAGTTGCCAGCCGATGGCCGCGAAGTCTTCCGCCGGGCCGCGCTGGACGATGATGCGCCGTTGGTGCTGGTCCATGCGAAACGCCAGGAGCTGGCTGTCCGCATGTTCAAGGTGCAGGCCGATGCCGCCTTGCAGCAGCGCCTGCCAGCGGTCCAGCTGGTTCGACTCGATGACCGCATAACCCATGCTGCTGGCGCCGAAGATGTCCTGTTTCATAGGTATTCCTTGTCTTCAGGCCGGGGTATGGCAGGCGAGGAAGCTGGCGGTGACGGCGTTGAATTCGCTGGCGCGTTCCCACTGCACCCAGTGCCCGGTCTTGCTGAACAGGTACAGGTCGCAGTTGGGCATGCGCTTGCACAAGGTCTGGCCGCCACTGGGACGATTGACCTTGTCCTCCGTGCCCCACAGCACCAGGGTCGGGACCTGGCAACGGTCGAGCCGCGGATCGCGGGTCAGGTCCATGCGCACTGCGGCCTTCAGGCCTGTAGGGCGGCGCAGGGGCGGTGCGGCGACCACTTCAGGGTCGGTGCTGGCGCGATAGCGCTCGGCGATCATGGCGTCGGTCACCAGGCTGCTGTCGTAGACGAGGTCTTCGCGGATGAAGCGGGTGATCTTCTCCAGCGTCGGGCCCGCGCCGTTGTAGTAGTCGAGCAGGTGGTTCAGCCCCTTGGTGGGCAGGCTACGGGTGGTGTTGATGCCGCCCGGGCCCATCAGCACCAGGGCCGAGACCCGGGTTGGTGCTTCCAGGGCCATGCGCAGGGCGCAGGAGCCGCCGAGGGAGTTGCCGGCCAGGTGCGCAGATTTGATCTGCAATGCGTCGAGCAGGCCGAGCATGCTCTGGGCCAGGTCGCCGAAGCAGTCGCTGCGGTCCAGGCCCTTGGTCGATTGCCCGTAGCCCGGCATGTCTACCACCAGCACGCGAAACTGCTTGGCCAGTGCTTCGATATTGCGCGAGTAATTGGACATTCCGGAGGCGCCCGCTCCGCCGCCGTGCAGCATGAGCAGGGGATGGCCCTGGCCCACCTCGCTGAGGAAGATTTGCCGCCGGCCAACCCTGACGTGGCGGGATGTAAGACCTGGAATGGCTGCGATGTCGTTCATGTGCTCTCCAGAAAGGCCTGATTGTTTTGTCCTGTTAAATCTATATTTGCTCATAAATGAACACAAGTGTTCATTTGGTGGTTGTGGTGATCTTTCGCAGGACGCGAGCATGGCGTCCTGCGCAAGCCGCCTGGTCATGCGGCGAGGATCTGGGGGCGTCCCCTTGGGCCTAGAAGGCTGGAATCAACGAATGCCTTCGTTGCGCAGGGCCGCCGGGGTGTACTCGGAGGACAGCGAGGAGAAGCCGAATTCGATCGGTTCCTTTTCCTCGTTGCGCATGCCGGAGACGATGTAGCGGCCATTGATCAGGTCGTACAGCACCTCGACGCCGAGCCAGGGCACCTGCACGTCGTACAACGGAGTCAGGTGGCCTTCGGCGGTGCGCCACAGCATGCCGTGGGAGTCGTAGTGATCGGCCAGGGCGATCTGCCAGGAGTCCTCGTCAATGAAGAACACCCGCTTGGCGTAGATATGCCGCTCGCCCTGCTTGAGGGTGCCCTCGACCTGCCAGACGCGGTGCAACTCATAGCGGGTGTGGGCCGGGTTCAGGTGACCGGCCTGGACGATGTCGCTGTACTTGAGCGTCGGTGAGTCCAGCTTGAAGCTGTTGTAGGGGATATAGATCTCGCGTTTGCCCACCAGCTTCCAGTCGTAGCGGTCGGGTGCGCCGTTGTACATGTCCAGGTTGTCGGATACCCGCTGCCCCTCGGAAGCCGGATAGGGGCCGTCGTAGGAAATTTGCGGCGCGCGCCGCACTCGCCGCTGTCCGGCGTTGTAGATCCAGGCCATGCGGGGGTCCTTCACCTGGTTCAGGGTCTCGTGCACCAGCACGACATCCCCGGCCTGGCGTGCTGGCGCGGTGATCAACTGCTTGTAGTAGAACAGCACGTTGCCCGGATCGGCTGGATTGAAGTCCTTGATCCGGTCGCGAAAGGTGAACTGTTGCTTGAAGTACACCGGCACGAAGGTGCCGCTGGCCAAGGGGGTGGCCTGCACGTGGGTGCGCTTGGCGCTGCCGCCGCGGTAGCGGGTGATGTGGTTCCACAGCACTTGCAGGCCGTCCTGCGGGATCGGGAAGGGAATGGACGTGGCGAACTCGGACAGGCCGTTGCCGCCTTCGACCAGCCTGGTCTTGGTCGCATTGTCCTTGGCATCCCGGTAGACCGCATCAGGCAGGCTGGCCGTGCGATGGCTGGGGTAGACCGGTATCCGGTAGGTGGCATAGCGCTTGAGCATCGCCTGCTGGCCCGGGCTCAGCTTGTCCTGGTACTGGGCCATGTTCTGCGCGGTGATGGTGAACAGCGGCTGTTCATTGGCGAAGGGATCGCTGAGGAAGCCTTCGCGGCTGAGGGTTCCCGCGCTCTTGGGCAGGCCACCGGTCCAGGCCGGGATGCTGCCATCGGCGTTGCCCTGCATTTGCGCACCAGTGGGGGTCAGGCTGGAGCCCAGCTGTTGAGCCTGCTCGGGACTGACCGCCGCCAGGGCGGGGAGGGTGCTGAAACTGCAGGCAAGGGCGAGTGAGCAGGCAGAGAGTATTTTGTTATTCATCTTGGTAACTCCACTTAGAACGATACGGCGAAACTCAGGGCGGCATAGTCGCGATCGGTCATCGCGTTGTAGTCGCCGCCAAAGAAGTCGGTGTAGGTGAGGCTGGCGGTGTAGGTATTGAGGTAGACGGCGTCCAGGCCCAGGCTGATGGCCTTGGCGCCTTCGTTGAAGCCAGGCTCCGGCCCGTAGCCCTTGACGTCATGGGACCAGGCCAGGCTGGGCTTGAGATCGACACCGTCGAACACGTTGCTGTATTCCCAGATCGCCCGTGCCCGATAGCCCCAGGAGGTGCTGGTGGTGTAGCCGTCATTCGTGCAGTACTGCGGGGTCTTGGTGTTGATCTGGCGGGTGCAGATGCTGTTGTCGGCCAGCTCGCCCATGCCGAAGGTGGGATTGCGCCCATAGCGCAGTCCGCTGCCCCCCATGCCGCTGACGTGGGTCACCCCGACCTCGCCGATCAGGGTCAGGCGGTCGGCCCCCATGACCTGGTCGAAGAAGTGCGTGGCGCTGACCTGGGCCTGGGTCAGCTCCTTGCGCTGGTATCCCTTGATCGAGCTGCTGTTGGCAATGGGTAGGTAACCCGATGAAAGCACTGGTGACGCGCTGGGGTCGCCGAAGGTGGCGGCGATGAGGTCGGCCGAGTTGATCTGGATCGGCATGTTCGGCCGGTAGCTGAGCTCGCCGGAGAGAATGGTGCCGGTGGGCAAGCTGGTGCTGAAGCTCAGGCCGTACAGTTGGATATCTTCCGGGTAGTCGGCGAGGTACTGCGAGGTACCCAGCCTGTAGGCCTGGGCCGCCGCTTGGCCCAGGGGACTGCCAAGGAGCGCATTGCACACGGCCGGATTGCCGATGCCGAGGTTGGCGCAGATCGGGCCGGCGAAGCCCCGGTCGGCCATGTGCGGGCTGGCGACGCCGCTGATGTAGGCCATGCGGCTGTGGTAGTTCATGAAGTAGGCGGCGAACTCGCTGTTCAGCTCCGGGGCGAACCAGCGCAGTGCCGCGCCCCATTGCCCGTCGTTGCGCGGATCGTTGTCGTGCCCCCGTGGCACGCGGATGCCCTCACTGGTCAGGTCGATGCCCAAAGGCGACAACGCAGCCTGGGCCAGGGCGTTCTGATTCAGCGCGGGGCCGGCGGTCAGGCCGGTGCAACCGTCGGGCAGCGCATCGTTGACGGCGAAGAACGTGCCGCAGTTGTCGATCACACTCTGGTCCCAGGCCAGCTGGTAGAACAGCTCGGTGCTCAGGTTGTCCGTGAGGTTCTGCGACAGGTAGAACATGTTGACCGGGATCAGGCCTTCCTTGATCTCGGAGCCAGGGCGGCGCAACGCGGCGAAATCCACCGGGTTGATGCTGTTGATGCCGCCCTGGATGAAGGTGCTTTCGCCCCAGTTCACCACCTGCTTGCCCAGGCGCACGGTGCCCGGCAGGTCGCCGATGGTGTAGCTGTGATAGACGAAGGCATCGAGCAGTTGCACGCCGCTGGATTGGGCGCCGGGCTTGCGCCCGTGGTCGTCGATATCCTTGAACGGGCGGCTCTCGTCCTTGAGCTCGAAGTCGTACCAGTACTTGCCGCGCAGGAATACGCCGGTATCGCCGTGGCTGAGCTGCAGGTCGTGGATGCCCTTGAAGAGCTTGGAGAAGGTCTCGCCCTTCTTGAAGTTGCGCCGGCCGTCGTCGGTGATGCTGCTGCCCAGCAGATCGGGGTCCGGGTTGCGCAGCGCCCAGCTGGCGCCGACGGAGAGGGTGGAATCCAGCTGGCCATCGATTTCACCGATGGCAAAGCTCACGGCCCGGGCTTGGGCGCAAGCCAGGGTTGCAAGGCTGACGACACTGGCGAGCCGGATTGCCCGCCATAGGGGGTGCTTGAGCATCTTCACTACCTCTTGTTGTTCTTGTTGTGCGACGCAGGCTCTTTTTGCGGGACGAGCCGACCCGTACAGGTCATCGAGGGTTCGATGAAGTCCGTATTCGTGGGCGTGATGGATTTGCCCCCGGTACCGGCGGGCGGCTGATCAGCAGGCGGAGCTGATTGGCCTAACCTGTTCGTTCACTTTTTTTAAGGCAATAAGCGCCTCCTGCGCATCTCGTGGTGCGCGTTGCAGAACCCGGTTGATCAGTCGTCCAGAGGGGGGAGCTCCGGGAGTGGGGCGGTGGCGAATGCCCGGGCTTCGTCTGCCGGAACGCCCAGGGCGCGCAGTACGAATTCGGCGGTATCGGCACCGGCATCGCGCCAGGTCTTGTGTCCTTGCAGGACGAGGCTGATGGCCAGCAATACCGAACCGGCGGCCACGCCAATGACCGACAAGAGCTGGTCCTGGCGGAAGCTGTAGCGCTGGCAGGCAAGCCCTTCGAGGATGTCCCTTACGGGTGGGCCATCCCACAAGGCCTGCAGCGAGGCATGGGAGGCTGCGTAGCGCACCAGGAAGCTGCCCCAGTGGCGTTCCTCATGGGCCCGGCGGATGTAGAAGCGAATGCCGTTGGAGAGGCGTTGCGCCGGGTCCAGCCCGGGGGCTGCGCTCCTGCCAACGCGTTCGTTCATCTCGGAGGCCAGTTCGGTGGCGACCGTTTCGAACAGCGTTTCGATGGAGTCGAGATTCTTGTACACCGTGTTGCGCGCCAGCCCGGCTTTCTGGGCCAGTTCGCTGACGTTGATGTCAGCCAGTTCTTTCTGGGCGAAGAGCTGCAGGGCCGCTTCATGGATACGCTTTTGAATGATGCTCACGGATTCAGGCCTTCGCAACGTTGAATGCTCGCTAGTGAACACTGCTGTTCACGTTAAATCAACTGACAGGCCGCCTATTTTTTCCCGGGATGTGCTTTAAAAAACCGTATTGATGAATTTATTCGATGTTTTTCAAGTGGTTATCTATTTTTAGAGAATGGGGTAGGCGAATAAAGTGCCTCTCCCTGGTGAATCATTCTTGACCTTAATGAACAGTGGTGATCATTATTAAGCGGTTGTGTTAGTGGTGAGTCGCCGGTCGACTCTAACTCCATGCTCGCCAAGGTAACCCTCATGGCTATCCAGCAAGGGCGCATAGACGTCCATCACCATGTCATTCCCCCTGCCTTCGTCGCCACCATGCAAGCCAAGGGCATCCAGAAGGTCGCCGGGGCCCTGCTGCCCAAGTGGACGCCGGAGAAATCCATTGCCGTGATGGACGCCAACGGTATTCAAACGGCGATTGCCTCGCTCTCCGCTCCGGGCGTGCACTTCGGTGATGGCCCGGTCCAGGCCGTCGACCTGGCCAGGCGTTGCAATGAGTTCTGCGCGGGGATGATGGCCCGTTACCCGGGCCGGTTCGGTTTCTTCGCGGTGCTGCCCATGCCGTTCACGGCACACGCCTGCAGCGAAGCCATCTACGCCCTGGATGTACTCAAGGCTGATGGGGTGGTGCTGCTGGGCAGTACCGACGGCCACTTCCTGGGCGACCCGCTGTTCGATGAGTTGATGAGCGAGCTGGATCGCCGTCGGGCGGTGGTTTTTGTGCACCCCAACCTGCATGCGACCAGCATCGACATCGCCCTGGACATGCCGGGTTTTCTCATCGAGTTTCTCTGTGACACCACCCGCGCCGCCGTCAACCTGATCCTCACCGGGACCCAGGAGAAGTACCCCCATACCCGCTGGATCCTGGCCCATGCCGGCGGCTTCCTGCCGTTCGTGGCCGGGCGCTTGAGCGCGGTGGATCTCGGCGATCTGCAGCGCCATGTGCCCCAAGGCGTGCAGCACTACATCGAGCGCTTCTACTTCGATACCGCGCTGTCGCCGTCACGCTATTCCATGGTGGCCTTGAAGGAGCTGGTGGACCCTTCGCACATCCTGTTCGGCAGCGACTTTCCGTTTGCCCCGGCCCCGGCCACGGCCCTGCAGTGCCGCACCCTGGATACCTCCGACGTATTTGCCGAGCCGACCCGATACGGCATTGCCCGGGGCCATGCGCTCGAGCTGTTCCCCCAGTACCGCCGGCCCGACGAGGTCGTCACGGCCAGTCCCATCTTCAAGGACGAGTCCATGGTAGGGCGGCTGCGACGGGCTATGACCAGGCCGATGTCTGTCCTCGCCGAGTCCATGCGGGATCGTTGATTTCCAGGGTTTACCTATAAGTACATGAGGTGGTCATGAAAGGTTTTACAGGGGTCGTGGGTGCTGGCGCGCTCGTGGGGACAGGGAGTTCGCGGCGGACATGAACAGCACATCACAGAGCCATTCGCTGGGGCGCCTCGATGCTGTTGCTGGCGAGGCGCTCGTCACTGGCGATGCACGCTTGGGCACCATCGACATTCACCGCCATACCCGGTCTCCGGCCTTGCGCGGCCTGCTTGCCCGTCACAACACCCGGTCGCTGGCCGGGCTGGAGCTACCCGATGGGTCGCCCGAGTCGTTCATGGCGTCCATGGAGGAGGAGGGTGTGCAGACGGCCATCACCTCTGAAGTACTGCCTGGCATCCAGCTGGCCGCAACTGAACTGGCAGCCTTTTCCCGCGGCAGCAACGAGTTCTCCCGGGCCCTGGCCGAGCGCCACAAGGGGCGGATCGGGTTCTTCGCGCACCTGCCATTGCCCTACACCGAACTGGCCTGCGCCGAAGCCATCCACGCGCTGGATATCTTGCAGGCCGATGGCGTGGTGCTGATGGCCAGCAACGAGGGGAAGTTCCTCGGCGATCCGCTGTTCGAGGAACTGATGCACGAGCTCAACCAGCGCAGTGCGATCGTTTTCGTCCACCCCAATGTACCGGCCAAGGATGCTCTGGGCCTGGGCACGCCACTGAGCGTGGTCGAATACCCTTGCGACGTTACGCGAGCGGGGCTGAACCTGATCCTGTCGGGCACCATGGAGCGTTTCCACAGGATCCGCTGGATTCTCGCGCATGCCGGGGGCTTCCTGCCCTATGTCGCCTGGCGGGCATCGCTGGCGAACACCATGATCGAGTACGGGGACACCGCGCCCCAGGGCGTGCTGACCTACTTGAGGCGCTTCTACCTGGATACCGCCACATCGGTATCGCGTCCGGCCATGGCCACGTTGCGCGAGTTGTTCGAGCCCGATCGATTGCTGTTCGGCACCGACACACCCTTCGCCTCGGGTGCCCGCAGCGGGGCACAGATCGACGAGTTGGTCGCTTCTGGCTTCTGGAGCGCGGCCGAGGCTGCCGGTGTCCGGCGTGGCCATGCCCTGGGGTTGTTCCCCAGCTACAAGCAGCCAGGTGAGCGTATTCCGGCATTGCCCCTTTTCATGCAGGAGTCGCTCCTTGCCGGGGCCAGACGGCAGGTGCTTTCGCCACTGCGGGCGGTTGCCCAGAAGCTCAGGGAATGAGGGCTGAACCCTCAAGGCCAGCCACCGCTCGCCGTGCTGTTGTGATTTCGTTGCTTGATTAGGCTGCTCCAAACGACTGCTTGGGGTAACCTTGCGCCACGAATCAACCATGAAGCTGAAATGAACGATGGGTTTTGAGCAACTAGCTGAGCTACGTGACCGCCTGCGGGCTGAACAACAGCAGGTAAAAACTGATAGCGCCAAACAGGGCAAGCGCAAGCCCCCTGCGCAACCCAAGCCTCGCGAGCAAGACCCGGCGGTGGAGGCGATCTGGCGATTGCAGAAGCACTTCCCCTTGGCCTTCCCGGTCAATCCGGCGCCCAAGGTTCCGCTCAAGGAAGGCATTTTCAAGGATGCCGAGCAGCACCTGGAGCTGCTAGGGCTGACCAGCGAGCAGCTCAAGCTGGGTATCGCCACCTGGTGCAAGGGCAGCCGTTACTGGGCCAGCATGACCCAGGATGCACCACGGCTCGACCTGAATGGCCAGGCTGCAGGCATCGTGACCGCCTCGCAGGCACTGCATGCCAGGCAGCAGGCTTCACGCCAGCGTGGGCAGGCGCGACGCAAGCAGTCCAAGCCCAAGGAGCGTCCCCAGGAGCAGGGGAGCGAGGGCGCCACGGAACAAGTCGTGGGCTGAAGCCGCTCTTGGCCTCGTTCCCATGGCCACGGCATTGACCTGTCGGCACGCTGCCCGCAATGGGCAGCGTGCCGACTGCTGGTGCATGGGCCAAGGATGAAAGTGCTCGATAGCCGGTGAGCGCTGTATCGGTACGTCCATGAGTCGCTGGGTATTTCACCCACCCCGGACCTGTCTTTCATACCTGGCCTGTGTCGTCAGGCGAAGGGCCCTGGCCAAGGCGCGAAGGCTTGGCCTGCCTTGAGCCAAGGGCCGGCGCTCTGGCTAGGGGCTTTGGTTCTGCCTGGCTTCGAGCGGTGTCTGCCCACTCCACTCCTTGAATGCCCGGGTGAAGGCGCTGTGCTCCGAATACCCGAGGAGCATGGCGATATCCACGATCTGCAGGCGTGGGTCGCGCAGGTACGACAATGCCAGTTCATGGCGGACCAGGTTCAGCTCGCCACGAAAGGTGGTACCGGTCTCTTGCAGGCGCCGCTGCAGAGTGCGTGGGGAGAGACTGAGCCGGGCCCCGATTCGCTCGATGCTTGGCTCACCCTCGTGCAGTTCCCTGGAGATACTCCTGCGTACCTGCTCCACCATCTCATCCTGTTGTGGCAGCTGCGCCAGGAGCCGATCCGCATGCTGTTCCAGCAAAGTGATCAGCGCCGGGTCAGGGCTTTTCAGCGGCATCGCCAGCACATCCGGGGCAAAGCGCATCACCGCTTGCGCCTGGCCAAAACGTACCGGGCAGGCAAAGAATTCCTCATAAGGGCAAGGGTCGGTCGGGCCCAGGTGGTTGAAGTCGATCTGGATCGGATCGACCACGCCAACGACCAAGTCGCGGCAGAACTGCACCATCGCCACGATCCCCGTTTCATTGACCAAGGGGCCGGGCTGGTACTCGCTGGTGTCCCAGACGATTTCCACCCAGCCCTGTCCTTCACGGCGGTACATCGGCAGGACATCGAACACCAGGCGCAGGTAGCGTTCCAGGCGCATCAGGGCCGCCTCGAGGTTATTGCAGGCCAGGAGCACCGAGCCCAGCACTCCAAAGTGTCGAGGGCTGATCGTCCGGCCCAGGTGGATGCCCAGCAGCGGATCGCCCAACTGCTGCGCAGCCGTCGCCAGCAAGTGTTCCCAATGCTCGACGTCGATGCCTCCAGCGCCGTTCGGGTCGGGCTGCGGCCAAGGTTCTGCGAGCACTGAAACCGGATCGTGTCCGTGGGCTTTCAGGTAGTCGTAAAGCAGTTGCACGTAGGTTTCGGGAACTACGCGCCGGTGCAGGGGCTGGCTCATGCGAGCTCTCAATTGTTGTTTGGCGCAAAGTGTCAAACCGTGCGACGGGTAGCGTCAAGCCGTTCTTTCGGGAGTGGTCAAGAATGCCCCTATGCGCTGCCACCAGCGCCATTCGATCCCGAACCAATCCTTGCCTCACTCCTCCCTGAGACTTGCTGAAGGTGCTGCCATGAACAACTACGACCTCAAAGGCCGCGTGATCGCCATAACCGGCGCCACTGGAGGGCTGGGCAGAGCGGCGGCCCAGGCGCTGCGGGGCAGGGGGGCCAAACTGGCCTTGCTGGACCTGGACCTTGAGGGGCTGGATCAACAGGCCGCTACCTTGGGTCAACCCGATGAGGTGGCGGGCTGGGTCGCCAACGTGCGCTCGCTGGATAGCCTGGAGACGGCCCTGGCGGCCGCTGCGCAGCACTTCGGCGGGATCGACGTGGTGGTGGCGGCCGCCGGCGTGGCCACCCAGGAAAGCATGGAGTCCATGAGCCCGGAGGTTTTCGAACGGACCATCGATATCAACCTCAACGGCGTGTGGCGGACCTTTCGCGCGGCGCTGCCCCATGTGAAGAGGCGCCAGGGCTATCTACTTGCCGTCTCGTCCATGGCCGCCTTCGTCCACTCGCCGCTGAACGCCCATTACTGCGCCAGCAAGGCTGGCGTCTGGGCCATGTGCGACAGCATTCGCCTGGAGTTGGCGCAGTTTCGGGTAGGGGTCGGCTCTCTTCACCCGACGTTCTTCATGACGCCCATGATGGATGCCGCGCTCCAGGGGCCTTGCAGTGCGCTGGTCTGGAACAACCACCAGGGGCTCTGGAAATTCGTGGCGCTGGAGCAGGTGGTCGCGGCCCTGGTCGATTGCATCGAGCGCCGGCGCGACACGGTCACCGTGCCGGGTAGCAACAGCCTGGTGGCCAAGGCCCCCGGACTGCTACGGCGGATTATCGAGCGCATTGGCTTCGACACTGACCGCGTCGCCAAGGCTGTTAGAGAGCAGGCCAATCCCCAGGAGGCAGGCTAAACCCCACGTGCCTGCTGCTTTGCAGCCCACTGTGTTGTTGGCGTGAACTGATAAGCGGCCCGGCGGATAGCGTCAAGCAGGGCCGGCTTACCTTGCCAACAATGCAATCACGCCAGCTATTCCAACGGAAGCGAACCATGAGCGATATCAGTGAATTCCCGGTCTCGACAACGCTGCACTTTTACTCCAATGCCACTCGCTGTGTAGCCGACTTCTATCAGCCGGCAGGTGCCGGGCCGTTTCCTGTGGTGGTGATGGCCCACGGGCTGGGCGGCACCCGGGGAATGCGTATTCCGGCCTTTGCCCAACGTTTCGTGGCGGCCGGGTACGCCTGCCTGGCCTTTGATTACCGCCACTTTGGCGACAGCGATGGCGAACCCCGTCAATTGCTGGACATCAAGCGCCAGCTGGAGGATTGGCATGCAGCGCTTGCCCATGCCCGAAGCCTTGCGCAGGTGGACCCGGAACGTGTGGCGATCTGGGGCACCTCCTTTGGCGGCGGGCACGTACTGACGATCGCCGCCGAGGATCCGCAGGTGGCCGCGGTGATTTCCCAGTGCCCCTTCACCGATGGCCTGGCCTCCAGTCTCGTCACCCAGCCACTGGTGTCTATCAAGCTCACCGCGCTGGCGGTGCTGGACCGCCTCGGCGCGATGCTCGGTGCCAAGCCGGTCATGGCCGCGCTCGCCGGCCAGCCGGGTGAAACGGCGTTCATGACTTCGCCCGATAGCTGGGGCGGGTACCACGGGCTGATCGCACCCGGTGCCAGCAATCGCAACGAAATCGCCGCACGCTTCGCCCTGGACATCATCCGCTACTACCCCGGGCGCCGGACTCCCGGGATTCAAGTGCCCGTGCTGTTCAGCGTTTGCGACCCCGATAGCGTGGCTCCGGCCAAAGCGACCCTGCGACACGCCGGGCGCGCTCCGCATCACGAGATCAAGCGTTATCCCTACGGCCACTTCGCGATCTACGTCGGCAAGCCGTTCGAGGAAGTGGTGGCCGACCAGGTCGACTTCCTCCTTCGCACGGTCCCGGTGGCGCAAAAGAAGAATGAGCCTGAGCGGCGCTCCCGCGGATAACGCGGCCTGTGCACTCCCTGCATCCAAGACTCGCTAGGAAAGCAACCATGACCCACTACGTACTCAGCGATCGCGTCATCGCCATCACCGGCGCCACAGGCGGCCTTGGCAGGGCCGCTGCCGTCGCGCTGCGCGGGAAGGGGGCCAAGCTGGTCCTGTTGGACCTGGACCGCGACAGCCTCAATGCCCTGGCAGTCGAGCTGGGCGGTCCTGGTGTTGCTGCTGCGTGGGTGGCCGATGTGCGATCGCTGCAGAGCCTGGAGGCGGCGCTCAAGGACGCGGCAGGGCATTTTGGCGGCATCGATGTGGTGATCGCCGGGGCGGGCATCGGCTCTCCCGAATCGCTGGAGTCCATGGAGCCCGCCGCCTTTGACCGGGTTGTCGATATCAACCTCAGTGGCGTCTGGCGCACCTTTCGTGCCGCTCTGCCGTATGTCAAGGCGCGCCAGGGTTACCTGCTGGCCATCTCCTCGATGGCGGCGTTCGTGCATTCGCCCCTGAACGCGCACTACACCGCCAGCAAGGCTGGGGTCTGGGCCCTGTGCGACAGCATTCGCCTGGAACTCAAGCCCCAGGGCGTCGGGGTGGGGAGCTTCCATCCAACGTTCTTCCAGACGCCGATGATGGAGGCGGTCATCGACCATCCGTGCAGCGCCCTGGTGTGGAACAACCACCGGGGTATCTGGAAGTTCGTGGCGTTGGACCAGGTGGTTGCCTCTCTCGTCGACTGCATCGAGCGTCGGCGCGACCTGGTCACGGTGCCGAGCAGCAACGGCATGGTGGCCAAAGCATGCGGTCTGCTGCGGCGCTTGATCGAGCGGATCGGCTTCGAGCCCAGCAAGGTGGCTGAGGCGGTACGACTCACGAACACCCGCAAGGCCCCCTGAGCATCGCCGGCCGGCGCTGTCCCGTGGGCCATGAGCTCGATGGCGGCGTAAATAAGGCGGTGCGGCCATTTCCCGACCCAACAACAAGAGACAGACAGCATGAACTACGACCTTCACGGCAAAGTTGTCCTGATCACCGGTGCGGCCGGCGGCATCGGCTCCGCCACCGCCCGGGAGCTGTATGTGCACGGCGCCAACCTGGTGCTGACCGATACCCGGCAGGAGGCGGTGGACCAATTGGCCCAGGAGTTCGATGCCCAACGGGTGCTGGCACTGGAGTTGGACGTGACCGACAGCGCGGCGTCCAGGCAGGTGGTGCACCTGGCAGTGGAACGCTTTGGCCATCTGGACGTGGCCTTCGCCAATGCCGGCATTTCCTGGAAGGGCACGCCGGCGACCTTGCGTACCTGCGATGAGGACGAGTTCCGGAGCATCGTCGAAGTGGACCTGTTCGGCGTGTGGCATACGGTGCGTGCGGCCTTGCCGGAAGTCGTGCGCAACCGTGGGCAGATCCTGGTCACTTCGTCTACCTACGCCTACCTCAATGGCATGGCCAATGCGCCCTACGCCTTGTCCAAGGCCGCGGTGGAGTCGATGACCCGCTCGCTGCGCGCCGAGCTGGGCAGTACCGGCGCCACTGCCAGCGTGCTTTATCCGGGGTGGGTGAATACGGCCATCGCCAAGGTTGCCTTCGGTGGCAACGCCATCGCCACCAAGATGAACGAAATCGGGGTTCCGCCGTTCTTGAACCAGCCGGTGGGACCGGAAGTGATCGGTCGTGGCGTGGTGCGGGGCTTGCGCAAGCGCCAGCCGCGCATCACCGCGCCTTTTCGCTGGGCGCCCATCTCGGTCATGCGCGGTATCTTCAATGTGTTCACGGATTGGCATGTTGCGCGCGAGCCTCGCCTGCAGCGCTTGCTCCAGCAACTGGAGCAAGAGGTGGTGCGCAATCGGCCCCAGGGCTGAAGCCAGGTATTGACGTGGGGCCGGGTCTTGGCCAGCGTAGCGACCTGAACCCGTGTTGCACATTTTGATCGAGGGACTCTGGATGTCGATTTGGATCAGCGCCTGTGCCGTGCTGGCGGTAGTGCTGGGTGCGTACTATCTGTTCACGGCCGCACGCAGGCCACAGTTGATCTATCAGCCCAACCCGCAGAACCAAGCGCTGATTGCCCGAGTACCGCGCTTGACCCGACGCTTCTGGGCCACGCCCTGGTTGTTCAACGGCCACCTGCAGCTGCTCGGGCTGGGGTTGAAGAAGGTCCTGGCTGCGCGCCTGAGCTACGACCATGTCGATACCTTGCGCATGGCCGATGGCGGCACTACCGCACTGCATTGGCTTGGCAGCGATTTGTCGGAGCAGGTCCCGACCTTGGTGGTGTTGCATACCATCACCGGCTCGCCACATAGCATGCGTGGCTTCGTCCGTGATCTTCAGCGGCTCACTGGCTGGCGCGTGGTGCTGTGCGAGCGGCGCGGCCACGGCCAGTTGCCGCTGACCAGCCCGCGTTTCAACACCATGGGCGATACCGCCGATCTGCGCGAACAACTGCAGTTGATCGCCGAGCGCTACCCGCAATCGGCGCTTTACGCCGCCGGCATTTCCGCCGGCACCGGCTTGCTGATTCGCTACCTGGGCGAGCAGGGCGCCGATACGCCGCTGCGGGGTGCCTTTGCCTATTGCCCGGGCTACGACATCCGCGTCGCCTTTGGCCGTGCACGTGCGCCCTATACCCGTTTGATGGCCAGGAAACTGGTGCGCCAGTTCGTGTCCCCCAATCGCCAGGCACTGGCGCACTTGCCCAGCCTGGCAGCCCTGGAGGGCGCGCAGAGCCTGGATGAATTCCACCGGCACCTGTACGAGTGCGCGGGTTACCCCACCCAGCAAGCCTTTCTCGAGGCTTGCAACCCGATGCTGGTGATGGAGACCGTGACCATCCCGCTGCTGGTGCTCAATGCCGAGGATGATCCGGTCTGCGTCCTGGGCAACGTGCGCGATCACCAGAACGCCCTGTCACGCATGCCCAGGACGTTGTTGGCCGTTACCCGCAGAGGCAGCCACTGTGCTTATCTCGCAGGCTTTACGGCGCGTTCATGGGCGCACCACCTGGCGGCCGATTTCCTGCGGGCGGTGCATGGGCAAACCCGCTCCTGATCAGTTTCCGTTCGTTCAACTTTGCAGTAGCGGGCCTGTGGCCGCGCCATGTCGCGGCAACTTGGCTGATTTGGACAAGCATGCAGCCGCACAGGCCGATGGCGATTCCCGGGCGCTGGAGCCCGTCCACTCCGGTGCCGTGTGGGCGCATCTTGCGTGGCGCCATGCGCGCCAGTGTGAGCCCCTGGAAGACCCAGGTCAGCATGCCCACGGGCGCCTTGCGTGGCCCGCACCTGGCGTTGCATCTCCAGCCAGGTCGGGAATGGACCGTGGCCGAGCTGGGGGCACAGCAAGGTCCTCAAGCGCATCAATGGTCAGCCACCGGGAGCCATTCAGCACACCTCAGGTAGATAACGTGGCGGCCTGTGGTTTATGGCGCAATGCCTCGAGCAGCAGGGTAAAGGCTGCCGAAGGGTGGCGCCGGCTGGGGTAGTACAGGTAGTAGGGTTCGAATGTCTTGCGCCATTGTGCCAGCACTTCGACGAGCTGCCCGCTCTCCAGGGCATCACTGACGTAGGCCTGGGGCAGGTACGCCAGGCCGAGGCCGTGCAAGGCCGCCTCGCGCGCCGAGGCGATGCTGTTGCTGATGAACTGGCCCTCGACCCGGACCCGTTGCTCATGGCCCGCCTTGGCGAACACCCAGGCAAAGTGCTCGCCATGGGTGGGCAGGCGTAGATTGATGCAGGCGTGTTCGGTCAGGTCTCGCGGCTGCTGCGGCGCTTGGCGCTGCGCCAGGTAGGCGGGCGAGCCCACCACGCTCATCGGGTGTGGTGCACTGATGTTCACTGCAATCATGTCCTTGGCCACCAGCCCGCCCCGGCGTACACCGGCATCGTAGCGACCACTGATGATATCGGTCAGGCCATAGTCGACGGTGAGTTCGACGTTGATGTCCGGGTATTGCGGCAGGAAGTGCCTGAGCGCTGGTTGCAGCACGCTGTGCACGGCGTATTCATCGGCACTGATGCGGATGGTGCCCGAGGGCTTGTCCCGCAGCTCGGTGACTTTCTCCAGCCCCGCATGGATCTGGCCCACCGCCGGTCCGATGAGCAGCAGCAAGCGCTCGCCGGCCGGCGTTACCGAGACGCTGCGGGTGGTGCGGGCGAACAGTGGCAAGCCGAGGCTTTCCTCCAGCCCGCGGATGACCTGGCTCAGGGCCGATTGCGAAATGCCCAGCCGCGCAGCTGCGCGGGTGAAGCTGGCTTCTTCCGCTACTGCGAGGAAAGCCTCCAGGTCCCGAAGTCGATGTCCTTGCATTTATCAAATCTGCTTATGACTGAATGCTGATTCTGAAGGATTATCAATAGGCTGCTCAAGGCCTAACCTGCATGGCACGCGGCAGATGCCGATGCAGGCATAACCCCGATTGTCATCATCAATTCAAGGATCCGGTCATGAGCCACACGATTGAAACCGTCCAGTTCCGCAACCCAGGCATGGCCTGGCACATCGCCGCGGACCTGCACTTCCCACCCCAGTTCGACAGCAACAAGCGATACCCGGCCATCATCAGCGCGCACCCCATCGGCAGTTGCAAGGAGCAGACCTCCGGCAATGTGTATGGCGCGGCCCTGGCCAAGGCGGGGTTCGTGGTGATCGCGTTCGACGCCAGCTACCAGGGCGCCAGCGGTGGCGAACCGCGTTTGGTCGAGGACCCGGGACAGCGCGTGGAAGACTTTCGCCAGGTGGTCGATTACCTGGTGACGCTGCCCTATGTCGATGCCGATCGGATCGGCGTGCTGGGCATCTGCGGTGGCGGCGGCTATGCCATCAGCGCGATCAAGTCCGAACGGCGGATCAAGGCCGTGGCGAGCATCACCGGGGTCAATTTCGGGCGCCTGAGCCGTGAGGGTTTTGGGGGCTACGATCCAATCGCTACGCTGGAAGCCATCGCGGCGCAGCGCACCGCCGAGGCCCGAGGTGGCCAAGGGCGGGTGGACGATGTGCTGCCGCCGTCGGTGGAGGCGGCCAAGCAAGCCGGAATCAACGACATCGATGTCCTCGAAGCCACCGATTACTACAAGACTGCACGGGGCCAGGCCGAGCAGGGGCCGACCAGCTTCCTGCTCTCCCGTCGCGCGGCAGCGGTGGATTGGGACGCCTTCCACCTGGCCGAGGTGCTGTTGACCCAACCGCTGCTGCTGGTGATCGGTGACAAACCCGGGGGCTTCGGGGCCTATCGTGACGGCCAGGAACTGTATGGCCGCGCAGCTTCGAAAGACAAGGAACTGCTGGTCTTGCCCAACACTTCGCACTACGAGCTGTACGACCAGCCCGAGGCGACGGGGAAGGCGCTGGAAAGGCTGGTGCCGTTCTTCAAGAAGCACTTGGGGTGAAACCACATTGATCACCGCTGCGCGGCTGCCAGCAGGTTCTTGCACGGCCTGCTGCGTTGCCCTGTCAGCGCTCCTTGAAACCGTAGTCTTGCCACTTCGCCAATACCTGGTTCACGAGCTGTTCAGGGTAGGAGTGCTTGAACGAAGCCGTGGCCGCGCGGATTTTTCCCTGGAACTGCTCGGGAAAGAGGCAGTTGATAATTGCCTTGCCTCCCGTGCCGCGCTGTTTATCGTCAGCGTTCAAGTACGGCACCATGGGAAATGCACGGACCTCTGGCAGCGAGTAATGATCGGATCCTGGGTGGTGCCGGGTGGCGAGGGCCCAAACCACCTCATCGATATGGGTGATATCGAGGTCATTGCCCACCAGGATCAGCTTGGGAATCAGGTAGCCGGCATGTGAACCGAAGACGACGTCTGCAACCCTGTGCACGAACTCCTCGGCAGTGGTGTTCAGGCTCGCCAGCTTCACCGGGTCGACCGCCAGCACTGCCCAGCAAGTCGCGGCCTCGTACGAGCACCAGGCCATGTCGATCGGCAGGCCCGCCTCCTGGCAGGTGTCGAGCAGCTGCGCCGAGATCATGGTGCCCCAGATCGTATGATTCTCCTCAGGTGGCAGGCCCGCCACGCAGATCGGCAGAATGGGGTTGTTGCGAAAGGTCACCGCATGGACATGGAAGACAGGCTGAACATTGCCCTGATGATGCTGGTAACCGTGATATTCGCCCATCGGTCCTTCCATGGCCTGTTCGCTGAGGCTGATTTCTCCTTCCAGGACGATTTCGGCATTGGCGGGAACCAAAAGGCCGTTGGTCTCGGTCCTCACCACCGGCAGGCCTTGCCCTAGCAGGGCGCCGATGTAGCCCGGCTCGCTGACGCCAGTCGGCAGTGGCATGCCCGCCACCGCGACGGCCGCCGGCGGGGCGCCGAGCACCATCGCCCAGGGCGTTGGCTTGCCCAGGTCCGTCCACATCTTTCTCACCTGGCCAATGTGCTGGGTCGCCATCGCCGGGCCCACCAGCGAGTTGCGGCCATTGAGCATCATGCGGCCGATGCCCCAGCTGTCCCAGGTCCCGTCGGGCGATTGCACGACATGGAAACCGTAGGTCGCGAAATAGCGGCCACCATCGGCCTCATGCAGCAGAGGGACGGGAAACTGATTGAGGTCGACTTGCGCGCCGATCCATTTGTTCTCCTTGACCGGCCCGGTGTCTACGACAACCGGATCGATCGGGCGAGCCTTGACCGCAGAGCGAATTTTCTCCACCAGTTCCGGGGCGGTCGTCGTTTCCGGCAGCCCGAAGTGCAAGGCGAGACGCGAGTAGGCCAGCCGCCTGTTGCGCAGCAGGCCTGCGGGCGCTCCCAAGAGGCGAGCGCCTGGCATCGCTCCGGTGAGGTTGTGGAACAGTGGGGCAGGGAGGCGTTCCTCATACACGCGGCGGATGATCGCGGCGGCCTCCAGTATCGGGTCGACGACCGTCTCGACATCCACCAGATCGTTGCGCTGACGCAGTGTTTCGATGAATGTGCGCAAATCCAGGGCGCTTTCAATCAAACTCATGTTTTCGACTCCTTGCTTGCTATGGCGGGATGAAGGGGCAGGCCGTCTCGACACTGGCGTGCGGCTCGATCGCTCCGTCCTGTGGAAGGGGGCTGACCCAAGAGACGTCGAACTCCACAGAAGTATCCGGGGGCAACCATCCAGGAGGCGCGTGAGCAGTGATGTCGGCAGCCCGGTTCTATACTGGGCTTCTTGTGCCTGGCAGCAGCTTGCGTATCGGTGCTGGCCGAGCGCGAACAAGATCGCCGACACCTTGCTCATCGTCAGTCATACCCAGGTGGTTGGCGCCAGGGGTGGTGGCTCGAATACGACGTAGCGCATTTCAAATGATCGACTAAGAGGCTAGTACAGCATGCCGCCCCTGGACTTGACGCGTTTCGATCTCAACCTCCTGGTGGTGCTTGAGGCGCTCTGGATCGAAAGGCACGTTGGTCGCGCCGCGGCACGATTGCATTTGTCCCAGTCCGCAACGAGCCACGCCTTGTCGAGGTTGCGGATCGCGTTCGCTGATCAGCTTTTCATTCGCAATCCCCGTGGAATAGCACCGACACCCTTGGCCGTGGAGGTCATGCCGCGGGTGGCCGAGGTGCTCGAATCCGTCAGGCTCATCGCCAGTCCGCGAGGCTCGTTCGACCCGAGCCGCCTCCAGGCGAAACTCTGGGTGGCGGCTACCGATCACGCGATCTTGACCGTCATTGCCCCTGTGCTGGCCAAGATCCAGGCCGCCGCGCCGGACCTGGTGCTGGGGCTCAGGCCGGCTGATGTCGAGTCGGCGTTGCGCATGCTCGATTCCGGCGAACTCGATATCGTGCTGGGGGCCGGTTCTTTTGCCCAGATCCCTCAGCGCTTCGATTGCCAGCGTGTCCATCAGGAACGTTTTATCGGTATCGCCCGCAAGGGACACCCGGCGCTGGTCCAGCGCGGCAAGAAGTGGCACATGGGCCTGGATGACTTTGTGCGCTTGCCCCATATCCTGGTTTCGCCGCGCGGCGATACCCGGGGCGTAGTGGACGCCGCACTGGAGAGTCTTGGCCGTGCCCGCAAGGTGGGCGTCGCCTGTCCCAGCTTCCTGGCCGTGCCGTTCATGGTCGGCGCTTCGCAATCGATCGCGGTTGTCGCCGAGCGGGTCGCATTGCGCATGCAAGAGACTGCGCAATTGGCTGTGTTCGAGCTGCCCCTGGCGTTGCCAACCTGGGAGGTATGGGTTATTCGAGCCCAGGGACGGGTCACCGAACCGGCCATTGAGTGGCTTACCAACATGCTATTGCGCGACGAGTCATCAGGTGGCCCGCTGTGACTGACAGTGGCCCAGGACCATGAATCTGGTGCATCGACAGGCTGTGCAAATGCCATTGGATCGATGATCCAGGTACTCCTAGAGTGCGGGCGTCACTTCTTCATACCCGCCAGGAGTTCCTCATGAAAGCGACGCCAACCTTGGTCATGATCCCTTGTTTCGCAGGAGCCCCGTGGCAACTGAACTCGTTGACCCACCTGCAGGGGCGCAACATGCGCACTTTGCGCCTGCCCGATGACGTACATGACCTGGAAACGTTGGCCGATTTTTTGGCCGATCAGGTGAGGGATCTGCAGAGTTACGTGCTGGTTGGCGATTCCTACGGGGCGGTGGCTTCGCTCGCATTCGCCACACGCCAGCCAAGAGGGCTTGCAGGCCTGGTCCTTTCGGGTGGTTTTGCCAAGAGCCCGATCACCTCGCCCTTGCTCAAGGCGCTGGCGGCACTGGCGCCATTCTTTCCCGGGCCCTTCTACCGCCAGGCGACCTTGCGCATCCATGCCGCGCAGCTGGCTTCATCGTTTGACAATGAGGGGGAGGTTCCCTGGTCGGTCGCCAAGAGCCGTGCCTTCTTCGTCGAGAAGACGCCCCACAGGGCCTACGTCAACCGCATGCGTTCGATTGAGCGGGCGGACTATACGGGGCTGCTGGCGAGAATCGCCGTCCCCACACTGATCCTGACCCCGGAGGAGGACAAGTTGATCGGTGAGCTGGCGGCGAAGGTGCTCCTTGCAGGCATAAGGGGCTCGCAGGAGGTGGTCATGCCGCGTACGGGCCACATGTTCAGGTTCTCCCACCCTGGCGCCTACTCTCTGGAAATAAGCAAGTTCTTGGAGCGGGCAGCGCTTTAAGCGCGGGCGCTATGCCCAGGCTCTATGTATAGGCTCCATGCCAATAAAGGTTCATGGGCAATGAAACTGTGCGTAGGCCTCGGCCTCGATTTCACCCGTATCTGAAATCAGCTCTCCAGCTTCATCCCGAAGTTGATACTCGCACTGTTCTCCACCAATGGATGCAGCTCCATCAAGGCCCAGCAGCAAGGTGTAGAACACATCGGTCAGGGCCGTATCGACCGCTTTCCACAGTTTCTGCGATTGCTCGGCGTCCAGTTCAAGGGCTTTGAATTGCTCGGCGGCCCGTCCCGGTCCTTGGCGCAGGTTGTCGAGCGCCAAGGTCTTCTCTGCCTTCCAAAGCGCTACAAATTCTTGCGCATTCATAGTGTCCATTCTGCTCTCGAGGTTCGGCCCGACAGTATGAAAGTGTTCAGGTCGGTGGGCAATTTCCGGGCACTGGTGCGGGACCTGTGAGGGCGATCGTGCACAGGGGGCTTGTCGGGTATAGGGTGGTGGCATTTTGGTATTGCTTGAGTACAATCGCCAGCGGTCGATTTCCGGCCATGCCAATGATGGCGCAATGGAGTTGTATTGATGACGTTTCGGAAGATGGCAGGAGCAGTGGCGTGTGCTGTGGCGATGGGGCTCCAGGGGTGTGCCAGTATCGTCGGTGAGTCGAGTTATCCAGTCGCTGTTTCAAGCACACCGCCGGGCGCTGCATTTGAAATCGTCAATAAGAACGGGGTCGTGGTGCATTCTGGAAATACCCCCGGCACCGTGACCCTGGAATCTTCCCGGGGATATTTCTCAGGCCAGACCTACACGCTGCATTTCAAGAAAGATGGGTACGCTGACAAGACTGTCACGCTGGACTCCAGCCTCAGTGGTTGGTACTGGGGAAACATCCTGGTGGGTGGGTTGATCGGCATGCTGATCGTGGACCCGCTGACTGGAGCCATGTACAAGTTGCCGGAACAGGCATCCGCCGACTTGGGCGCTCCTCTGGCAGGCTCCTCCAGCGGCACGCTGAAGGTGGGGCTGATAGATGACCTGACGCCAGCCCAGCGTGAACGTTTGGTTCTGATCAACTGATCTTTGTTACCGCTGTCACAGCACGCCGGCCACTGTTTTTTCACGACAGGCCGGCCCGCTCGGCGAGGCTTGCCAGGCAAGCGTGACACTGAGCATGAGCTTCATTGGCGCTCGGTCAATGGAGAGTGGCGGCCCTGCGGCTTTCTCCAATCCTGATGCGATCAAGGGCTCGGTTCAGGGCATCCAGGGCATTGATGAGAGCCTGTGCCTCGGGCTCCCGACCTTCTCCCCAGAGGCGTTCAGCCATTTTGTTAAGGGCCAGGATGGACCGTTCGATGTCCGCAGCGGTTGCGGCGGGTGCACCTGTGGGCTGGTTCTTGGGCATTTGCTGAGCTCTCTCAAGGCCTATGGCGCGACCCGGTTGATCGGCTGCTGGCTGCTTGATGAAGTGGAAGGGAAGTCTACCAGGCCATACCGCTACTGATAGGCCGCCCCCCTTACGGATGGCATTGCAAGGCCGCCGCCTGGATGCTGGAGTCGTCCGCAACATCGACGACCGCCACGCTATCTCCCCCCAGTTCGGCTGATTTATTGAAGGCCATGTTCAATGCGTCTGCATTGGAGGAGCCTTTTACCGTGAACGGCTTGAGCACTTTGCACGCCTGGGCAGAGGCGGCCGTGACCAGGCTCACTTGCCTGCCGGCTTCCGTCAGTTGCGTCGTACACCCACAGATCAAGGTGAGGGGGACGAAGAGCAGCAGAGCGACGCGCAGATGACCCATGGTGAAAACCCCTATCGACTTGGCTATCGGTTTATTTCGGCAGGTGATCTTAAGCGATCATTCGCTGCGTAAATAAGCGGAAAATGTGCAGGCCGGTGATAGGCGGCAATCTTTCCTGGGCGGGTGGCAATCCCCGGGGACTTTCCGATCATTGAGTGGTGCCGCTGGGCTGGCGTTGAGGGCAAGCACTGCGCGAGTCCGAGCAGGTGAGTGTTCCATGGCCGCATGGGCTCTTTGGAGGGCCTGGACAGTAGCTTGGATAGAAGCACCGTTTGTACCGAATGACTCCCGGTAATAGTACGGCGCGTGAGTTGCTTTATTGCCGGGAGTTGGCTGAGTCGAACAGTTTCGTTTCTATGGTTTTACTTTGGGGCAGACGGAGTGGTTGCCGTTGGGCGGCTTTTATATTGCTACTACTGGATTTCTTTTAGTCTTTGGCGAGTTTTCGGCCTTTGGGTAGTTGGATGTATGAGAAAGGACGATAACGAAGTTCGCGTTCGCCGGGATGGCGAGCCGCCCGTGTTCGACCTGCAGCGCGCGATGTTGGATGCCACACCCGATTGCATCAAGGTCCTGGCGCCAGATGGCACCCTCTTGGCCATGAATGCATCCGGATGCGTGGCACTGGATATCGCACCGTCGAAGGTCAAGGGTTCGGCCTGGGTGCCCCTGCTTCCCCCTTCGATTCATTCGGCGGCCTATGACGCACTGGCTTTGGCCGCGACGGGGCTGAGCGCACGCTTTGCCGGGTACAGCGATGCCTGTGGGAAGGTCATCTACTGGGACAATTTGCTGACCCCGACCATCGACCCTGCAGGGCGTGTGCATACCATCGTCTGCGTTTCACGTGATGTCACCGAGCAGGTCCTGTTGCAAAAGGAGCTGGATCAGTCGCTGGCCAGGGAGCAGTTGCTGTCGGGGGAAATGGTGCACCGCATCAAGAACCTCTTCACCGTGGCGGCGGCGGTGATCCTGATGGCCGACAGGGAGGCGAGGGCGTCCGGCACAACCGAGCCGTTGGCCAAGATCGCGGCAGGCAAGCTCCGGGCGCTGTCCAGGGCCTACTCCACGGTACTGGCGGCGGACGATGTGGCCCATGTGGAAATGGAGGCGTTCATGGTGTCGGTGCTGCACCCCTTTGGCGCCCAGTGCCGCTTCAGTGGCACGAAGAATCTTGTACCCGGGCCATTGGCCAACGTGCTGGCGCTTCTGCTCCATGAACTGGCCACCAACTCCGTGAAGCATGGTGCGCTCAGCGTTGCTGAAGGCGAGGTCGAGCTTCGCTGGTCCGTCAACGATGGCTGGCTGGCGATCCGTTGGCTGGAGAGCGGCGGGCCTGTCATCGCCGAGCCGCCAGCCCGGTATGGCTATGGTTCGGGACTGATCGACCAACTGGCCGGTAGCGTCGGTGGGACGCTCCAGCGCGACTGGCATCGCCGTGGCTTGCAAGTCGAACTGCGGGTGCCGTTTCCAGCAGGGTAGTGGCTTGATTGCGCCTCGGGCTGATGCCTGAAACAGGTTTTGAAGCTGGAGCCGGGCCGGCCATTGGTTTCATAATGCGCGGGTTCGCCAGGGCAGGCGCTTGCCCAGTGGGTGATGCCGTTGCGTGCTCCTGGTGATGTTTGCGAGTAGGACCTCGACCGATAGGTAAATCATGAGTCATCGAAAGATCTTGCTGGAAAGAGTCGAAGCGCTGGACGCACTGGATGAAGATCATTTCCCCATCGTTACCCTGGATGAGTACTTCCTGGGCAACGACCAGGAGCAGTCCATCGCACCCAACCAATGGGGCTTTGGGCGCCCATCGATCCGGGAAATCCATGCCCGGTTCAAGTGCATAGAACAACGGCCTGACGTGCAAGGCGTCTATGTAGGCCTGCATCAGGACTGGTGCGAAGCGCTGGAGTGCGACGACTGGCCAGCGGCAGAAAACATCCATGTCTACTCATCGGCACCGCAAGCTGTCGCCGATCAGTGGATCGAGGGCCTGGAGTCCGATGGCATTATCGTCGGCTGGCCTTATGGCAAGCACGCCGGTGCGCCAGAACCACAGGACGGCTACCAGGTATATACCGTCTACTGGGATTGAATCGGCCCATCGCCAGGCTCGCCCCAAGTGACATTTCCGGCCGGCCGAAAGCCGCCTGGAAGACCATTGAATCAGTATCTAAGGAATGGAATGAATACCAGCCAGGCGTCGATTGATGCTGCTTATACAGATATGCAAAACAACGGTTGGGACACGTCGGAACCGCTGAAGTGGGGGTTCTTTTTCTTCGGCAAGAACGAGGATGATCTCAAGGGCGTCTATAGCGAACTCATCGAGAGTGACTACCTCGTCGAGAGCGTTCATGAGAATGACGACGGCAACCTGACGCTATGCGTCAGCAAGGTCGAGTCATTGCCCGCGGACAAGCTTTTTCGCAGGTGCATGGCCTTCAATGAATTGGCCGAGGCCTATGGGACCTTCTTCGACGGCTGGGATGTCGAGAGAGTCGAGTAGTCGTGGCACAACGCACCGGCGATACCGCCGGTGCCGTTGAGAGTCCCGGAAGGAGGGGCTGTCGATGAACAAGGCAACAAGAGGGACCGACAGGGCGATTGCGATCATCGGTGCGGGACTTGGCGGCTTGACCCTGGCCCGGGTCCTGCACCGGCATGGAGTGGTTGCCACGGTGTATGAGGCCGAGTCTTCGGCCATGGCCCGCTCCCAGGGCGGGCTGCTGGATATTCACCAGCACAATGGACAGCCGGCGTTGAAGGCCGCCGGTTTGCACGAGGAGTTCTTGCGCCTTGTTCGCCCTGGCGAAGACGCCAAACGGATCTGCGACAGCACGGGCAAGGTCCTCCTGGACCGCCCCTCCACCGGGGCAAGCAGCAGGCCGGAAGTGGATCGGGGCGAGCTTCGCCAGATGCTGCTCGACTCGCTCCCCGAAGGCTGTGTTCGCTGGAACCACAAGCTGACCCAGGCGATATCGATGGGTAATGGGCGCCATCAACTGGTGTTTGCCGATGGTTCTTCGAGCCAGGCCGACCTGCTGGTTGGCGCCGATGGCGCCTGGTCGAAGGTACGCCCGTTACTTACCGCGACAAGACCGCAGTACACCGGCATTTCATTTGTAGAGACGTTTCTTTTCGACGCCGACGCTCGTCATGCTGCCAGTGCCCAGTTGATCGGGCAGGGCACCTTGATGGCCACGATGCCGGGCAAGGGAATCTTTGCCCATCGCCATCGCGATGGAACGCTCCAGGCCTATGTGGCGTTGAAAGTGCCGGAGAACTGGTTCCAGAACCTCGATCTTTCCCGGCCGGCAACGGCCTTGCCGCGGCTTGCCCGGGAGTTCGAAGGATGGTCGCCGGCGCTCACGGCACTTATCGACGACTGCGAGAGCACGCCAGTCCTGCGCCCGATCCACGAGTTGCCCATCGCTCACTGTTGGGCGCGCGTACCAGGGGTGACGTTGCTAGGTGATGCGGCGCACCTCATGTCGCCCTTTGCCGGGGAAGGCGCGAACCTGGCCATGTACGACGGGGCGGAACTCGCCAGGGCGATTTGTGAGTCGGGTGATGATCTGGAAGCGGCATTGCTTGCCTATGAGCAGGAGCTGTTCGCTCGCAGCTCTGACGCGGCCACGCAAACCGGGAACAACCTCGAGGTGTTCTTCAATGAGCAAGCTCCCCATGGCCTTGTGGAGCTGTTCGGCAACTTGTCGCCAGCAAGGTAAGCGCCTGGTTCTCCGGTAGAGAACCGGGCGGGCTTCACTGGACTGTCGCCGACCGGCGCAGCGCCAGTAGCGCAACGAACAGCGCCCCGGCTACCCCCACCGAAATCATCAGGCCATGTGGACTGATATAGGACACCGTGGCCCCGGTGATGATCGGCCCCAGCACGCTGCCCAAGGTATAGAACATCGCGATGGCGGTCATGGCCGTGGAGACCTGATGTTCGTCTACTCGATGCCCCGCCTCGATCACCGCCAACGTGTTCATGCCCCCGATGGCTCCACCCCAGAAGAACACGATGAATGTGGCCAGCCATGGAAAGGGTTGGCTGAAGGGAATGGCCACCGTGCCCAACAGCAGCACCAGGCAGCAGATCAGTTGCCCGGCCTTGCAGGAGGTGCGGTCGGCCACCCAGCCAATCGGCAGCTGCAGGACCGTGCCGCCCACCCCGAACACCGAGATCAACAGCGTCGCGGCGGTCAGGGCATACCCCGCCCAGAGGCTGTAGCCGGCCAGGAACGACACCGACGAGGTTTCGGCAAATCCGGCAATGAAGGCTCCGCACAGGGCCACTGGAATCACGCCGAACAGCTTCGCATGGCGTTTCTGCGTCGGGGTCTGCGGCTGCGTGTCGTGCTCCTTCAAGGTCAGGGCCAGGCCCCCGGAGATCAGCACGATGGTGGCGCAGGCGTAGTAAGGCACGACACTGCCGACTCCGAACACCACCAGTAGTAGCGGGCCCACCGCGATACCCAGGCCCATGAGGGTTTCATGCACGCCGATCGCTCGGCCACGTTCGTTCCTGGACGCGACCGAGACGATCCAGGTATCGCAGGCGATCCAGCGCAGGATCAAGCCGATGCCCAGGATGAAGTTCAAGGCAAAGATCAGCACCAGGTTGCTGGTCAGGGTCATGCCGATCAGCGCGGCAATGGTCAGTGCTGCGCTGAGGATATTGGCCCTGACCAGTCCCAGCTGCCCCAGCAGTCGTGGAACGACTTTGTATAGCAGCAGGATCGCGATCCAGGAGGCGCTGACAATCACCCCGATCTTGGCCGGCTCAACGTTTTGTTGTTCCAGTGACAGCGACAGCAAGGGCGTGATGGTGCCGATCTGCACGACCTGCGAAAGCACCGAAAGCGTGTTGATCTTGGTCAGGGCGAACCAGCGCTGCTTGTCGGTGTATTCGATACCAGGGTTTTCCATAAGAGGTGCCGGCCTAAAGCATTCAGAAAGTCAGGGGAGCCTGCCTGAGTACGACTCGGCCCTCGAAGCGCCGATCCATATGACCCGGCAATTCTTACAATGAAACATTTTCATACGCAACGGGCGCTACTAAATATCGATATAGCGGGATCGCTGCCTGTTTGTGGATGTTTCGAGCGGCATAGATGAGGACGCTGCATGAAGTCCAGTACTAGCAACCAGGTTGCTGGAAGCAGGGCTATAACGATTTTGCAGCTCTAGTGTGGTGGGATGTTCGTCGATTGAGTGGGCCGTTCGGTCGCCGCATGCCGTGCTTGTTTCGCCCCTCGCCTTGAGTTCGGATGTCGCTGTGGTGCCGATTATCGCGGGCAGCGGGACGGCCTTGTACCGACCCGCAATCGCCTGTTTTCGACTCAACCTTCAAGCCAGCGCGTCGTAGCGCGCGAGGGTTTCACCGAGCCAGCCAAAGAACAGCTCCGGCTGTTCGATATGGGCCAGGTGGGAGGCCTCCGGCACTACATGCTCGCCACCATTGTCCAGGTAGCGGACATAGCGCCGTATGGCGGCGGGGCTGCATTCGTCGTGTTCGCCAACGATAAAATGCGTGGGGCACTTGATCCGTCGCAGGGCATCGCGCAGGTCCAGTTCGCAGAGGGTGCCATCGCCAAAGAAGTCCGCGATTCCCCACATGTGGCGAAACAGCGTGCTGTTGTACAAGCGATCAGATTCCTTGATGAACGGCGGCTCTTCGTCGAGCCTGAGCATGTGCCTGCGGTTGAACATTTGCAGCGCCTCTTCGAATTGCGGATGCCCTGAGTCGCCTGCCAACAGGACCTCGCGCCACGGGCTGGGGAGTTTTTGCAGATGGGCCCGGTTGTCGGCGTTCCAGTCGGCGGCGCTGATCAACGGCCCGGCGAGGACCAGGCTGGCCAGCCGAGGGTCCTGGCAACTGGCATAGGCCGCTGCAATCGAGCCGCCCCAGGAGCTGCCGAGCAGGTGGAATCGGGTGAGCCCGTGGAATTCGACGACCGCGGCCAATTCATCGCAAGCGCGCTCCAGTGTCCAATGGGCAGCATCGTTAGGACGGGCTGAATAGCCGCTGTCGAGTTGGTCGTAGTAGATCAGGGAACGCTCCTTGAGGTGTTCGCTGAAGTTCGACAGGTACAAGTGATTGGAGCCGGGACCGCCATGCACGACGACCAGGGGCAGGCCAGATGATTCGCCGTGCCTGATGGCGGTCCATATCTGCCCTCCGGGGGCCGCAATGCGATGTTGTTGGTCGAAATGCATGATGTGCCTTTGTGCTTACGACGATTGGAAGAGGGCACCCCTGGCGCCCGGGAGAGAGTCATGCCGATAGGTCGATACTGGCGAGCCGGCCTTTGCGTTGGAGCACCCATGCCAGCACCAGGCCGATACACAACCATGCACTGCCGAGCCATTTGGCATGCTCGTTCATGCTGGCCAGGGCCGCGACCAGGATCACGATACCGGCCAGGGGCGAGATCACGTGCTTGAACCAGTGGCGCTCGGGATGCTTGCGAAAGCGATAGAACAGGCTGATGTGCAGGGTGATGTAGGCGAACAGCGCGCCGAAGGTGACCAGGGTCACCAGCAACTCCACTTCGTTGGCGGCCAACAGGCCGACGACGGTGGAAACCAGGGCGACAGACAGCAGCGCCGCTATTGGGTTGCCTCGTCGATCCAGGCGTGCCAGGCATGAAGGAAACCTGCCGTCGCGGGCCATGCTGAAGATCAATCGGGACGTCGTCATCTGCGACACAATGGTATTGGCCACCCCTGCAACGGTCCCGGCCGCAACCACCAGGATGGGTTGGAACCAGCTGCCGACGATCGTCGCGCTCAGGGTGTAGAACGCGGTCTCGGCTTGGTCCGTGCTGTATTGGGTACCCTTCGGCACGAAGACATTGGCCAGGTATACCTGGGCGAAGAACAGCAGCGAAACCAGGAGCAGGAGCATGAGCGTGGCCCTGGAGACGGTATGTCCACCGCCGGTGGCTTCCTCGTTGAGCGCGGAGATGGCGTCGAAGCCCACGAAGCTCAGGGCGGCGACCGGTATCGCTGAGAGAATCGCCATCAGTTGCAAGTGTTGGCTGTCCCAGATCGGCGCCAGCAACGAGACCAGATGGTTGTGCTGGACAATGCCCCAGAGCGAATAGACGAAGAACACGGCCAGGACGGCCAATTGCACCAACAGGAAAACCTTGTTGACCCTGATGGTCAGTTTGAGGCCGATGATATTGAGCAGTGCTGGCAGCCAGATGAACAACAGGATCCAGAATGAGCGCGAGCTCTGTGGAAACTGCAGGACCATGCCGATGGCGGTGAGAATGGACAGCAATGCCGGCAGCAGGAAGTAGTCCAGCAGGATCAGCCAGCCGGTGACAAAGCCGGTGAAAGCGTTGGTGCACAGGCTGACATAACGGTACACCGAACCGCTCACGTTAACGCTCCTGGCCATTTCGCTGTAGCTGATCGCACTGAAGGTCATGGCCAGTGCGGCCACGGCATAAACCAGTGCGGCCATGCCCGCGGACATGTCGTAGACGATGCCGAACACCGCCGTAGGTGCCAGGGGGCAGAAGTACAGCAGCCCATACACCAGGACATCGGAGAACGAGAGTCGGCGAGGCAGTCGTGATTCGGTGACTGCCGATTGTGCGCAGGGATCTGCAGTGGAGGTGGTTCGCATTCGAAGTGCTCCTGTGAGCGCCGCGGCGTGGCCGTTGGCTTGCCGGGGCGGCCGTATTATTAGAATTGGCGGGCCATGAAGCGGGCTCCAGTATCGGATGCTGGACAGCGCTTGAGGTGATGAAACTGGCCAGCTTTTTGTCTTTTCCGGCCAAGCCATCGTTTTGACCCAGAAGCTGGCGGGAGCGGGCTCAGCTTCGTAGCGATCGGCGAAAACGCCCGGGGGATACACCGGCCCATTTGTGATAGGCATGGACGAAGGAGGACGGGTCGGCAAAACCCAATTGCTGGCTGATGGCGTCCAGCGACAGGTGAGTACTGCTGAGCAGCCGATTGGCCAGTTGGTGGCGGGCCATGCTCTGCAGGCGCTTGAAGGTTACCGTGCGTTCGGCCAGCCGTCGGCGCAGGGTTCGTTCGGAGATATTCAAGGCCTGGGCCACGGCTTTCAGATCGCTGTAGCGCTGGATGTCCGATTTGAGCAAGGTGCTCACTTCATGGGCTATTGCGCTACCGGCGCTGGTCTCCAGCTCTCGTTCTCGTGCTTGGGTCAGCTTCAGCATGGCCAGGTGGCTGATCGGATCCGCTAGCGGCAACCGTTGGTTCAGTAGGGCCTTGGGGAGCTTGAGGGAATCCGAGTGGCTGGAGAACTGGATGTCGCCGCCGAACAGTTGGCGATAGGGGGCCAGATCGCTGGGGGCCGGACGTTTGAAATGAGCGCTGAATGGCTCATGGGGAGATTGCAGGCAGTCGCGGATGACGCGCAAGGTCGCGCTGAGAAAGACGTCGGTGGAGAAACTGTAGCCCTCGAAAAAACCATGGCAATCGCGGCCTACGAAATGCTGGTCGTTACCGTAGTGCAGTAGGTGCGGGGCGAACTGGCTGGCCAACTGGATGGGGAACTGCAAGCCGCAGTTCAGGGCCTCGCCCAGGGTAGGCGCTGCCAGCAGGGTGTAGCCGAGCAGACCCAGTGTCGAGATCGGCATGGAGCTGCCAATGAGCAGGCCCAGATGCTGTTCGGGAATGGCCCGGCGAGCGTTGTCGAATACCACCAACTCCTGCTCCATGGTGATGGTCGCATCGGGGTCGGTCAGGGAATCGGGCAGGCGGCCTGCACCTCTCAGGATGATTTCATCCGGTACGCCCCGTGCCCGGGTAATGGCGAGTGTCGCTAGCACTCCATGCAGCGATACGGGGCGAACTTCATACATTGAAACACTCCAGTCATACCGAGCGCTTGCAGGAAACCCCAGGTGATGGTCACCGTCGCCCATCATGCGCGCCAGGTGACGGAACCGCCAGTCCATGGCCCGCAGAAGCCAAGGGCATGGAGGGACCGTCGTCGATGAGAACGGCATGTTTTTACACGCCTGGTCTTGTGGGGAGGCGAATGATTGTCGTCCCCATTGGGTTGTCTTATCGTTGGCTGTCTCGGCCTTTAGGTAGTTGAAATCATGCACAAGGACGATAACCAGGGCGGGGCTTCCACCAGGCCTGAAGGGGATGACCAGCCCGCTGTTTTCAATGCGCAACGGGCCATGCTCGACGCCACTTCCGACTGCATAAAAGTCCTGAGTCCGGACGGTCTTCTCCTGGCCATGAACGAGGCAGGACGTGTCGCCCTGGGGATTGCACCCGCCCAGGTCCGGGGCGTGCCCTGGATACCCTTGCTGCCGGCTTCGGTCCAGGCCGCTGCCGATGAAGCCCTGGCCTTGGCCCTCACCGGTGTCACCGCTCGTTTTGCCGGCCACAGTGAAGCCTCGGGGCAGGTTGTTCATTGGGACAACCTGATGACGCCGGTTGTCGGTCCCTCAGGCCAGGTCTTCTCGGTCGTGTGCGTGTCGCGGGATGTCTCCGAGCTGGTGCTGCTACAGCACAAACTGGACCGGCTGTTGCTCAGGGAGCAGTTGTTGTCGGGAGAGATGCTGCATCGGATCAAGAATCTGTTCACCGTGTCGGCGGCGGTCATGATGATGGCTGATCGTGAGGCCCGTGCCTCTGGGAAAGCCGATCAGTTGGCGATGATCGCCGAAGGCAAGCTGAAGGCATTGTCCAGGGTCTACGACAAGGTGCTGGCAACGGACGATCTGTCCAGTGTGCAGATGCGGTCTTTGGTCAAAGCAGTGCTTCTGCCCTTTGGCAATCAATGCCGGTTCAGTGGTGCCAGGCATGTGATTCCGGAAGCGCTGGCCAATCTGCTGGCGCTGGTCCTCCATGAGTTGGCGACCAACTCGGTGAAGCATGGTTCGCTCAGTGTTCCTCAAGGGCAAGTCCACATCAGTTGGAAGACGGCCGAAGGACGGCTGGCACTCAAGTGGCTGGAAAGTGCTGGGCCCAGGATCATCGCACCGCCGGACAGGTGTGGTTATGGCACTCAGATGATCGATCAGCTTGCCAGTACTGTTGGTGGGATCGTCGATCGCCGATGGCATGCCCACGGCTTGCATGTAGAACTGCAGGTACCACTGGACGGAGCATAGGCGCCGCCGGTCCGGCTTTGACACCGGTGCTGTTTCGGCAACCTTCCCGCCACGCCTTTAAGCCCGTCTCCCTTGCGTCGAGCCGCCTTATCGTCGATGCGCATTTTTTTGACCTGAAAACACTACATGTAGTGTTTTTGTTTAGTTTTTTGTCTATATATTGTGTTGACGCACCATCCTACCCTCTATATCTTGTGCCCCGCTTTCGCTGAATGCACTACATATTGTGTTTTGTTGTTCTATTTTAACTATATGTGGTGTTTTTGTGGGAAGGCTTTGCGGTACGCATTCTCGAAAACATGACTTTCTGGTCGAGCTGCTGCTCGCCAGACGGCAAGAATAAGGATGGATGAAATGTTGAGTTGGGATGGGCTTGATGTGAACGATCATGAAGCTGCAGGAACGGGTGGACCTGACAGGCCGCATGAAACGACACCAAAGGACGGTCTCGACGTGGCAGGAAATACCGCCGCGCAGGAAGCCAGGATGATTGTGCCTGGTGATTCGCCAGCAGTGATTCGAGCGAAGAAAGCTCTCAACTCACTGGAGTTCAACCAGCGCCTGGATGAGTTGGAAGGGGCCTCGGGACGGGTTGCCGTCGATGAAAAGCGCATGATCAATTGTCGAGCGGACCTGAACCAGCTGGTTCCACTGAAATATGACTGGGCCTGGCAAAAATACCTGGACGGGTGTGCGAATCACTGGATGCCGCAAGAAGTCAACATGACGGCAGACATCATGCTTTGGAAGAACCCGCAGGGGTTGAGTGACGATGAGCGTCGTATCGTCATGCGCAGTCTTGGGTTCTTTGCGACTGCCGACTCCCTGGTAGCCAACAACCTGGCCCTGGCGGTGTACCGCCTGATTACCAACCCCGAGTGCCGACAATACATCTTGCGCCAGGCCTTCGAGGAGGCCATCCATACGCACGCCTATCAATACTGTATCGAGTCCCTGGGCATGGACGAGGGGGAGATCTTCAACATGTATCGCGAGGTTCCTACCGTGGCCAAGAAAGCCGCGTGGGGATTGCGTTATACCCGGGCCATATCCGATCCAAGGTTCAAGACAGGCAGTGTCTCTGCGGACAAGGAACTGCTCAGGAACCTGATCGCCTACTACTGCGTGCTGGAGGGCATCTTCTTTTATTGCGGTTTTACCCAGATTCTCTCCATGGGGCGAAGAAACAAGATGAACGGCGTCGCGGAGCAGTTCCAGTACATCCTTCGCGATGAGTCGATGCACTTGAACTTCGGCATAGACGTCATCAACCAGATCAAGATCGAGAACCCTCACCTCTGGGACCATGCCTTGATGGAGGAGGCGACTCAAATGATCCTGCAGGGTACCCAGCTGGAAATCGAATATGCGCGAGACACGATGCCCCACGGAGTCCTGGGCATGAATGCGGCCATGATGGAGGACTACCTGAAATTCATCGCCAATCGCCGCCTGTGCCAGATAGGGCTGAAGGAGGAGTATCCAAACGTCGAGAATCCATTCCCGTGGATGAGCGAGATAATGGACTTGAAGAAGGAAAAGAACTTCTTCGAGACCCGTGTCATTGAATATCAAACCGGTGGCGCCTTGTCCTGGGATTGATCGGCCTGGAAGACAAAGGGTCGATAAGCGAGGTTCGATCCCAGGAGTGCTGAATGAGTCTGGAGAAAATCAAGACGCCTTGTATCGGGCTTTGCTCAACGGTCTACGGTGATCGGGTGTGCCGGGGTTGCAAGCGATTCGATCATGAGGTGATTGAGTGGAATGGTTATGGTGAAGATCAGAAACGCAGTGTCCTGCAGCGTTTCGAATGTCTTTTGAGCCAGGTGATGCTCGACAAGTGCGAGATCTTCGATCCTGACTTGCTGGCACTCAGGGTGCAGTCTGGCAGGATCAATTGTTCACCGCTGAACTCCATTCAGTACTGTGCCTACCAGGTCATCAGGCGTGGTGCGGGGGTGATAAGGAACATCGAGGAGTTCGGCATAAGGATCCTGCCGGCATACAGCCAGTTACGCCTGGTGGAACTGCGGGATGTCATCGATAGGGAGTTCTTTTCGCTATCGGAGCAACGCTACGGTACAGGTGGCTGAGCCTGATTCTTGAATGCCTGGCTGAAGCCCGTGGATCGACGATCCACGGGCTTTCTTGATCTGATTGGATCAAGCGCGGCGCACTACGTTTTGCCAATGCACGTATAGCGCTTGGACATTGCCGCTGGTCATCAGTGGCATCACGTCCTTCAACTGGTCGGTGGACCAGTCCCACCATTTCATTTCCAGGAGCATTTGCACGGTGCGCTCATCGAAGCGCATGCGAAGGGTCTTGGCCGGGTTGCCGCCGATGATGGCGTAGGGCTCGACATCCCGGGTCACCAGGGCGCGGGTGCCGATCACCGCGCCGTCACCCACCTTGACGCCCGGCATGATGATGGCTTCGGAGCCGATCCAGACATCGTTGCCGATGACCGTATCGCCAGCGGATTCATAGCCATTCTGCGCTCCCGCAAAGGCTGGTTCTTCTGGCATCCAATAGAAAGGAAAGGTGCTGACCCATTCGTTCCGGTGGCCTTGATTACCGGCCATGATGAACGCGGCACCCGAGCCGATCGAGCAGAAACTGCCGACGATCAGTCGGTCCACGCCTTCGTCTGGTGGCAGGTAGCGTGCACATTCGTCGAAGCTGTGGCCGTGGTAGTACCCGGAGTAATAGCTGTACCGGCCAACCTGGATGTTCGGATGGGTGACCTGCTTGTCCAGTGTGATGCCCTTGAAAGGACTCTCGAAGTAATTGCTCAAGACTTTCTCCATGTGGCTAGCCGGCACTTTCTTTCAAGCGCGCGGCACTGCAGCGATCGTGTTCGCAACGCTCAGCGGTACCGCTGAGTGGCGTCTCTGGAGCTGCCAGGTTGCAAGCTGGTCTGCAAACAGCGTCGCGCCGGCCAGCTCCATAGAGGCCGCACAATAGCCTTGATGGCAGTGTCATGCACTGGCTCTTTCCACCAGAACCGCACGGCCTTGCATCATCCGACGGTATTGCCGGGTCCGATGCAGGGTTGCCCATTGCTCCAGCAACAGGGCGCGCAGGGGCGAGGAGCCTGGTTTGGTCTGGCGACCCTCGGCAAGGTGCCGCATCTGCAGCTTCACCAATGCCATGTAGGCCAGCGCTGCCAGGGCCTTGCGTTTCCAGCGGATCGGCGGCAGTTCGGCACTGGCCTTGCGATCGCCCTGTTTCCAGCGGCGGGGCAGGGCAGGGTCTACCGCCAGGGCGGTTGCGATGCCGGCCATGGCCACGCCGCTGTCCAGGACCTGTTCCACTACCGGCAAGCGGCGGATGCCGCCCGTGACCATGACCGGCATGCGTGCAATGGCTGCGATCTCTCGGGCGAATTCGAGGAAGTAGGCTTCGCGAGCCAGGGTCCGGCCATCGCGGGCATCACCCTGCATGGCTGGGGCTTCATAGCTGCCGCCCGACAACTCCACCAGGTCCACCGGCAGCTCATTGAGCCACAGCACCACCTGGCGTGCGTCGGCGGGTTCGAAACCACCCCTCTGGAAGTCGGCCGAATTGAGCTTGACGGCCACGCTGAACCCAGGAGAGACCGTCGCGCGTACGGCCTTGACCACCTCCAGCAGCAACCGTGCACGATTCTCCAGGCTGCCGCCCCAGCGATCCTGGCGCTGGTTGCTCAGGGGCGAGAGGAACTGGCTCAACAGGTAGCCATGGGCTGCGTGGATCTGCACGCCGCTGAATCCGGCCTCTTCGGCCAGCGCCGCAGTACGGGCGAAACGCTGGATCAGTGTATTGATCTGAGCTTCTTCCAGTGCCTTGGGGAGGGGAAACATCTTCGATAGCCCACCCATGTCCAGGGCCACTGCAGAGGGGGCGACGGTGGTCTGGCCGAGGCTCGCCTGCATTTGCCTCCCTGGATGATTGATCTGCATCCAGAACTGCGCACCCTGGGCCTGCCCGATGCGTGCCCATTGGCGAAACCGTTGCAGTTGCTGGCTGTCGTCGAGCATTACACCGCCAGGTCCGGTCATGGCGCTGGGGTCGACCATCACATTGCCGCTGAGCAACAGACCGGCTCCACCTTCGGCCCAGGCCTGATACAGGCGCAGCAGTTGATCCGATGGGGTCTGGTCCAGGTTTGCCAGGTTCTCTTCCATCGCGGCCTTGGCGATGCGGTTGGGCAGGGTGCTGCCATTGGGTAAACGCAGGGGCTGGAAAGCGTTCATGGTGTTCTCCGGTGAGGCGCCGCGCGTCGATTTATGTGCGGCGGGGCTGTATTGCGAAGAAGCCTAAGGTTAAAGTTATCCTTAAGGTCAACCGGAGATTTGCAACTCAAATGAAGATTGGTGAACTGGCCCGACGTACGGGCCTGAGCGCATCGCGCCTGCGTTTTTATGAAGCCAGTGGCTTGATCGAGTCCCAGCGCCTGGGCAACGGCTATAGGGACTACCCAGAGGATGTGGTGCAGCGCCTGGAAATCATCACCTGTGGGCAGCAGGCCGGTTTCAGCCTGGAGGAAATGCGCACCTTGACACTTGAGTCAGCAGTGAAAGGGGGGGAGCGCCATGATCGACTGCTGGCGAGCCTGAGGCGCAAGGTCACGGAGATCGAGACGTTGCAGGAGCGCCTGGCGCACAACCGCAGTCACTTGCTGGCCCTGATCGCCGGGATCGAAGGCAAGCCCGATGGCATGGATTGCGAAGAGAATGCTCAGCGGCTGCTGGCGCAATGGCGGGACAACGAGGCGAGTGCCGTTGGCGTTGCCAGCACCGGGCGTCAACAGAAATCGCGTCGCTGAGCCGCCGTCGGCAGCTCCGGGTTCCTGTCAGCGCAGGCCCTCCGGAGCCGAACCCATCGGCAGGGCTGGTAGGTTCATGTTGCCCATGGCGGCCTCCAGCTTGTCCTGGTAGAGGCTCAGGATCGAGTAGTCCAGTTTCTGCGTGATGCTGGCGCTGGCGACGCAATTGGCCAGCAGTTCTTCCAGTGCACCGGCGACCAGGTCCGCAGTGACCTGCAGGACGGTCAAGCCATGGCTCTTGTCGACAATGACCAGATTCTTCAAATCGTACATACAGCACCTGTGGTCACTGTTCTTATCTTATGGTTGATGGCTATGAGCCATTATCAGGATAACTAAACTGCCTGTGTCCTGTCACGGGGGAAGATGGCTGTAGGGATGCTGAAGAGCGAGGAGATTTTGTCCATCGACTTGTCCTGTCTGTGTAGGATGGCCCGCACAAAAATCATCAGGGCGATGTTCATGCTTATTCTCACCAAGGGCGACCATCAGGGATTGACGATCGCGCCGCGTTGGCCATCGTCGCAGGTGGCGCTGGATTCGCAGGTCTTCCAGCAGTTGCTCAAGGTCCAGCAAGGCTTGCCGGGTACCACGCGACTGTTGGTGACACGAGGCTATGAGAATCGCAGCAGTAGGCTGGGCGGCTTCCGGACGCTGTCACGCTGGCTGGGGATTCGCCTGTTCTGCTGGTGCTACCCGGGACGCCAGGATGAGGTGGACGATATCTTTGGTGCCAATGGCCACGATGTGGATGGCACGCATGTCGATGTTTCGATTGTCCTTGAGGGCAAGCGCTTGCGCTTCTTGCCCCTGGGAGTGTTTACCTCACCCAAGCGCCAGCAACTGCTGAAGGCGCGTTATGCAATGGCGCTGGATGGCGTCAAGGCAGACTTGGTGCAGTGCGGTTTCCAGATTCACCGCAACCACACCGAAAGCTTGCAGATCCATTGCGACTACAAGCCGCTCTTCGTACCAGGCACCGCGCAGGCCTGCGGCCTTACGCCCAACGCTTGAACAGTACGCTGGCATTGACCCCGCCAAAGCCGAAGCCATTGGACAGCGCATACTGCATGGCCATCTTCCGGGCCTGGCCGCGGACCAGGTCCAGGCCTTCGGCTGCGTCGTCCGGGTTCTCCAGGTTAAGTGTTGCCGGAGCGACTTGATCACGCAGGGCGAGGATGGTGAAGATCGCCTCGATCCCGCCTGCGGCGCCCAGCAAGTGCCCCGTGGCGGATTTCGTGGCACTGATGGCCGGGCTGGCGCCGTTACCGAACAGCGCCCTGATGGCCGCCAACTCGCCCTTGTCGCCTACCGGGGTCGAGGTGGCGTGGGCGTTGAGGTGCTGCACTGCAGAGGGGGCGATACCGGCCTGTCGCAAGGCCAGTTCCATGGCGCGACGGGCGCCGTTGCCGTCCTCCGGTCCTGCCGTCATGTGGTAGGCGTCGCTGCTGGTGCCATATCCCACCACTTCTGCAATGGGCTGGGCGCCTCGTGCCAATGCGTGCTCCAGCTCCTCGATGACCAGCAGTCCCGCTCCTTCTCCCATGACAAAACCATCGCGCCCCTGGTCGAATGGCCGCGAGGCGCGATGGGGCGTGTCGTTGTAGTCGCTGGACAGGGCACGTGCGGCAGCAAAGCCCGCCAGGCTGACCTGATGGATCGTGGCTTCTGCGCCACCACACAGGGCGACATCGACTTCACCTGCACGGATCATCCGGGCGGCATCGCCTATGGCCTGGACTCCGGCGGCGCAAGCCGTGACCGGGGTGCCCAGCGGCCCTTTGAGCCCATGGCGGATCGACACCTGGCCGGCAGCCAGGTTGCTCAGGAATGATGGGATGGTGAAGGGCGAAAGACGTCGCGGTCCCTTGCTATCGCTGGTGCGTACCGCTTCGGCGATAGCAGGGAAGCCGCCGACCCCCGAAGCGATGATGGTAGCCGTGCGTTCCTGGGCCTCGGCGGTATCCGGGCGCCAGTTGGCCTGGGCCAGGGCTTCTTCGGCAGCGGCCAGGGCGAACAGGATGAAGCGGTCCATCTTGCGCTGTTCCTTGGCGGCCAGGAGTCGGTCAGGATCGAAGCCGGCTTGAGGATCCTCGATCGAATCCGGCACCTGGCCACCGATGGTGGTGGACAGGCCTGCAATGAATTGCTCTGGCAGTTGGCGGATTCCCGAGCGACCTGCCAGCAGGCGCTGCCAGACCTGCTCGACTCCGCAACCCAGCGGAGTGATTGCACCCATGCCTGTAACTACGATGCGTTTGCTCATGCCGCACTTGCTCCTTCGATTTACCTGATCGGGGAAGATGAAGCGTGGACGATACTATCATGATGAAAGTAACATCCGGTTCCACAAATACTTGAACGTTACCGCAGGAGTCGGCCATGCAGCGAAGAAGCCTGGAGCAGGCAGAATGTCCGATCGCCAGGTCCCTGGAGCGGGTGGGGGAATGGTGGAGCATCCTGATCATGCGTGATGCACTGCATGGCCTGAGGCGTTTCGATGAGTTCTCCCGCAGCCTGGAGATCGCTCCGAACATGCTGACCCGGCGTCTCAACTCGCTGGTGGAGGCGGGGTTGCTGGAGCGTCGAGCTTATTGCCAGCGTCCTGTGCGCCATGAGTATGTGCCTACCGCCAAGGGAGAGGATTTTCGCGTGGTGCTCATGGCGTTCGTGGCATGGGGCAATCGCCATTTCGCGCCTGAAGGCCAGAGCGTGCAGCTCATCGATAGCCAGAGTGGCAGGCCGGTAGAGCCGGCAATGGTGGAGAGGGTCGAGGGTCGGGTGGTGCCGCTGGAGGCCTGCACCATAAAGGCCGGCCCCGTTGCCAGTGCCAGCATGCGCCAGCGGCTGGCCCACAAGCCCGATTGAAGGCGGTGGACCGCTGAGCCGGGCTCGTTTCGACAACCGCTGCTGGGACCCAGGGGCACTGGCTGGGCTAGTCGAGCACGACCAGAGTGGGCTGTTGGTGAGCCTCAGCGAGCGAGCTGCCCACGGCGCCAGGCTGGGTGAAAGTGCCGCCAGTGAGCGTCCTGGGCCGCGGCGAGCAACTCGCGATCGCCCCGGGTATCGCCCCAGGCGCGCAAACGGTACTGCTCCAGGGGGCCATAGATGCTTTCAAGGCGCAGGACCTTGTTCTCGCAGCGACAATTGTTGCCAACGATATGCCCGGTCAGGACGCCATCGATGACCTCCAGTTCGGTGCCGATCAACTCGATCCCCAGGCGCTTGGCGAATGGCTGTAGAACCAGGGCCGGCGAGGCCGAGCACAAAGTCACCTGGGCTCCGGAGCGCAGTTCGTCGGTCACCGCCAGCAGGCCGGCGGGGCGCATCAGTTGGTTCCAGGAGCGTTGGCAGAATGCCTCGGCCTGCTGTTGCACCCACGCCGCTTCGATCCCCTTGAGGAAGACGTTGATCAGTCGCGCCTTGAGTTGATCGCGAGCCACCCGGCGGGCGAGAAACCCCAGGCTGGGCAGGGCCAGCTTGAGCATCCGCTGATGGAAGCGGCGCGGGCCGAAGGCGAAGCGCAGAAACGGCACGAAACTGTCGTGGCGGGTGAGGGTGCCATCGAAGTCGAAGACCGAGAGCACGCGGCTGGCTTGTGGGTCGAGTACCAGGGTGTCCGGGGTGAGTGGTGGCTCGGCGCTGTCGGCAAGGGGCGTCGAGGATGCAGGCGATTGTCGCGACATGGTGGCTCTCGGTCTGTGCGCCCCGGGCTGGCGGGCATTGTCGGTCATGTGCGCAGTCTACGCGTTCCGGTTGTTCTAGGGATGCAATGGGGGTTTCATTCAATTGCACCCCGACGGGATATCGATTCGTTTGCGCGAGCGCGCTCGACCATGGCCACGATGTTGGCGTAGAGCTCGTCCTGAGCTTGCGCTGGAGTGATGTCCCCCAGGGCTGCCGCATGGGAGACCGCCTCGGCAGCGCCGAGCATCGCCCGCAATGCCGCGGCTGAGATGATGGCGCCCTCAGCAAAGGGCTGCAGGTTGCTACGGCATTTATCCAGGAAAACTTGCTGATACTGGAGTTTGACGGCTTCCAGTTCCGGCGAGCTGGCCAGGGCCGCAATGACCCCGGGTATCTCCCGTCCCTGGAGTAGCACGCAATCGACATAGGAGCTGGCGATCACCCTTGCGCGATGGGCCAGCAGTGGTTCGCTGCGCTCAAGGGCCTGGTCCATCTGGAGGGTCTGGCGCTGATCGAAGTCCTGGTACAGCGCTATCAGCAGCACCGCTCGAGTGGCGAAATGGTCATAGACCACAGGCTTGGTAACCCCCGCCTGCTCGGCCAGGTAACCCAGGGTCAGGGCTTCGGTGCCATGTTCACGGACAATCCTCCAGGCCACTGCCATCAATTGTTGCAGCCGCTGTTCCCGGGACAGGCGCCGTCGGGGGGCGGATTGGGAGTGCTTTCCTGGTTGCTTGACATGCTTATGTACCAAAAGTAACTTATCGTTAGTAACTTACTAAAAGTATATAAACCCCCAGCAAGTCGCGCAATCCAGCAACAGGAGCCTTTGCCATGCACGCACTCATCGTGGTTGCTCATCATGATCCCCTGTCCCTGAGCCAGCAGTTGGCACGGGAAGTCATCGCAGGTCTCGAGGACTCTGGTCCGGAGCACTCCTTCGAATTGGCCGACCTCTGGGCCGAAGCCTTCGATCCGTGTTTCGCTGCCGCCGATATCGCGGTACACCGAGGGCAGGCCGCACCGCCCGCCGATGTGCTTGCCGAGCAGGCCCGGATCGATCGCGCCGATGTCCTGGTGCTGGTTTATCCCGTCTATTGGTGGGCCATGCCGGCCTTGCTCAAGGGCTGGATCGACCGGGTATTCGCCAATGGCTGGGCCTTTGATTTTCAAGCCGACACCCCGTTGGTGAAGAAGCTTCGGCACCTGCGGGTACATATGGTGGGGGTTGCCGGAGCCGATGCCGGTACCTACGAACGGCATGGTTACCTCCAGGCCATGAAAACCCAGATCGATCACGGCGTCTTCGATTACTGCGGAGCACGGGTCGAGACTTCAGCGCTGATATTCGAGTCGGAATCGAGCCAGGTGCAAGCGCATCTGCTAAGGGCTCGGGCTATCGGTCGGGGAGTGTTCGGCAATTGCAGGCTTGCTGAGCCGGTGTGAATCGTAGGGCGGGAAAGGGATGCCTGGGTGGTGTTGGTGCTTGCGCCTCGAAGGTGTGGCCTAGCCCCAGCAGCACCAGGCAAAGGTGGTGAGGCACAGGAGCAGGGGCAGCGTATCGAGGAAGTCGTTCATGCAGCACATTCCGTTCAGGCAGGTGCCGGCAATTTAAGGGTGCCCTGGATGCCTGTCTGTTGCGATTGTGTGAATTTTCAGCGCACTTTCGTTTAAACGGTGGGCTGTCGGACGAACGTTGTGGCAGTTCGTCGAAAGGTAATTGCCAATTGCTGGAAAATAAATCCTTGAAATCCAATGACTTAAAAAAAGTGTGGATATTTTCCAAATAAAGTGATTTTATTTACGTTTTTTCCGGAAAAAAACTTGTTACAGAATGTACCAGTCCGTTACTATAGCCCTGCGTTCACCTACCACGGTTTATGCATTTTTAGCCCCAAGTGTCCATCAGCTACTTGGGCTTTTTTTTGCCTGAAATTTGACCAGATAAGCTCCCCTGTCTGATGTTTTTCTGGCTCTGGCGCCGTCCTGATATCGGGCGGGCACGAGGGCGGGCAATGTCACTCCCGGCCTTTGGCGGCTTCGGTCGTTGTTGGCAGAACTGCTACAGTACGCAACCTCCTTTGGGGGAGTTTGTGTATTGGCGGCGGGATGCTGATGATCCAACACGATGACGGAAGGGATGACCGTGAGGACGGATTTAGGACGCTGGTGCTGTCCCTGGTGGGTATTGCTGTGGTCTTGGGGGCCTGCATCGTCAGGTACAACGCTGAGATAGACCGGGAACGGGAACGGGCCCAGGACGAGATCCTCCATTGCCGCCGACTGAGCATGGCAATGCCGGGCTCTTCCACTGGCCCATCGCCATTTGCTGAGAAGTGCCGTCGTCTGGAAGACCAGTACATCGAGCGCTTCGGCTACCTCCATTGAGGCCTGGCCAGGCCCCACATGCGTTGCGCCAGCCCCATGACGACAGGAGCGGGATCGTTGTGGGGCTGGCCCTGTCAGGTTTCCACCAGATTCAACTGTTCCTCGGCCTGCGGTGGAACGAAGTGACTGCAGATCAATTCGAATTGCTCATCGCTGGTGGAAAAGGGGTGTTCGCCCAAGCTGTTGCGCTCGCGCAAGCGGCGCCGGCAGGTCTCCTCGTCGACGTTCAGTACATGCAGTTGATGGGTGACACCCGCCTGGTCGGCAAGGGAGCGCAGCCAGGCGCGCTGGGCCAGGGTATTGGCCGGGAAATCCATTACAACGCTGGTTCCCGCTCGCAACATGGCTACCACCAGGGGTTCCAGGGCGCTGCCCAGGTGCCGGGCGCATGATACGTAGTCAGCGAGCGAATGGATCATCTGCGGATACAACGTTGCCAGCCACTGATCCTCGCTGATCAGCACGATGCCTGGGGCTTCTGCCAGTTGTCTGGCGCGGGTCGATTTACCTGAAGCGATCTTGCCGCACAACAGGTGCAAGACGGCAGTGGAGGTGTGGTTCATGCTTCGTCTCCTTTCTTGTAGCCCCAGAAGAGTGGTCATGAGCCCCGCCTCCGAGGCGGGTTGATGCGGTCCAGCCGCTAGCCCACCTTATCGATGAAGGTGGTAATAATCGGGGTGCTATGGGGTTTGGGACGCCGGTTCATGGAATGAAACTTACACAGCTGCCGGGAAAAAGAACAGGGCACTTGGGCAAAACAGGATGTTCAGAAACTGTGCGGCACCGCACATTTTCCTGTGTGTTTCTTGATACATGTGTAGGAATACTGTTCTAACCTGAATGGGAAAAATTCCCAGAACCCTCCACACAGGTCAGAAGGCCATGCTCTCTACTCGCGAGCTTTGTCACATACTGGAGTCCGGCTTTCTCCCGCTTTCCTGCATTTGCAGCGTTAACGCCAACGGGTCGTTGAGCATCAAGATCTACGATGCGGCTTCAGGCCGAGTGGACCTGCTGTTGAACGGTGTGTCCCAGGCCCAGCTCACTAGCGTGCGGGATGTCTCCAATCTCATTGGCGAGCTACGTACCGAGCTGCGCGCCGGGCGCAGGGCGTTTGCCGGTGCCGGCCAGTAATCAGGGCAAGCCACGGTCCAGGTCAATTATTGCTGACAGTTGAACATCTCATGGCGAGCGCATAGCGTTGAGACGTTCGCCCGGTACCCGTGGCTCTTTACCGGTTCATGGATGGCGAGGCCATGGTGCTGGGCGAACTCTTCTGCTAAGCGCCAGGTGAATCTGCAAGGAATGTGCTGCCTGGTTGGATGGGCCACTGGCTTGGCGCTGCACTTTCCGGGTGATGCAAACTTGAAGGTCGCATTGGCCTTGCTATAGGATTTGCCCCGGAGATGGCATTCCTCCTTGAACCGCTTCGTGCTGATGATGCCTACGCAAACCCTGGACAGGGTGCGTAGGCGTGCCTGCTTCCCTGTCCTCAATCCAGGACAGGACCATGACCCTACCGCCTTTATTGCCCTTATCTTGTCACTCCCGCTTGCAGCGCCCTAGGCCATCGCAATCACCTGGGGGCTGCCCATCATGCTGAAGTCACTGCTGGTCATCGCCACTGGCGCCTCTATCGGAGCCTGGTTGCGCTGGTTCCTGGGGCTCAAGCTCAATGTGCTGTTCCCGGCCATCCCGCCTGGCACTGTGCTGGCGAACATGCTTGGGGGCTACATCATTGGCCTGGCCATTGCCTTTTTGGCGGCCTCTCCCTCTTTGAGTCCCGAGTGGCGCTTACTGATCATTACCGGCTTCTGTGGAGGGCTGACGACCTTCTCGACCTTTTCGGCCGAGACGGTCTCCCTGATACAGGAGGGCCGGTTACTCTGGGCGCTGGGGTCGATTTCGTTGCACGTGGTCGGTTCGTTGCTGATGACGGCAGCAGGGTTGTTGTCCTTCCAGCTGCTGGGTGCCCGTTGAGGAGGGCTCTCCCTCCAGAAGTTCGCCGCTGTGCGGGGCGACGCTAGATGATGGGTGCCCATCGCAGCGGGCATGTTTCGATGAACCGAATATGATGTGTCCCGGTTTTCGTCGGGCCCACCCGCATCCAGCCCAGGTGCGGGTGAGGCTTGCTGACTCGATCATGAACAAGGATGAATTCGCCCATGGACCACTCAGCTCTGCGGATAGGGTGTGCGCTTTGCGTGCTGTGCATCGCCTCGTTCACCATGGTCACCTCCGAGTTCGCGCCCATTGGCTTGCTGTCGCAGATCGCTGGCGATCTTGGACGGGCGCCATCCACCATCGGCTTGACGGTCACTGTGTACGCCTGGATCGGTGCTGCCAGTGGCCTGTTGTCCAATTGGCTGAATCGGTGGATAGGGCGCAAGGCGCTGCTGCTTGCATTGATGCTGATCCTGGCGCTGTCCAATGGCCTGGCGGCACTGTCTCCTGAGTTCTCGTTGCTGCTTGCCGCTCGTATCGTCGGGGCGCTGGCCCATGGGGTGTTCTGGGCAATCGTGGCGGCAACAGCCGCCCACCTGGTGCCGGTGCAGCGTGTTGGAGTGGCGACTTCGATCGTTCTGGGCGGCATCACGATCGCTACCGTGATGGGGGTTCCATTGGTCAATCTGGTGGGTCAGTACGTGGGATGGCGCACGGCGTTCGCCTGCCTGGCGCTGATGTGCGCGGTCAGTGCCGCAGCCATGATGCTGGTGCTGCCCTCCATGACCATTCCCTCGCTGGCCAAGGGTGTTGGCTTTGGGGCAATCCTGCGCCGCAAGGATCTGTTGAGCACTTACTTCATCACCGGGCTGACAGCCGCTGCCCATTTCGGCGCCTATACCTTTGTCGAGCCCTTTATCGGCCAGGTACCCGGTATCACGTCATACATGATCGCGGTCCTGTTGTTCGCCTTCGGGGCTGCCGGTTTTCTGGGCAACCTGCTCAGCGCACTCTTCATCGATCGTCACTTGCGAGCCTTGATCTTGCTGGCCTTGGTCACCATGACCCTGGTGCTGGCCGTGCTGGGCATCCATGGCCCATTATTGGGCGTCGTACCTGTCGTCGTGCTGCTGGTGGCTTGGGGCGTGGCGATCTCTGCCTTGTTTACCGGCTTGCAAACCTGGGTGTTACGGATCGCTGGCAGCCATACCTTGCCAGCGACCGCCATCCATACGGCGGTATTGAACAGCGCTATCGGAGTGGGGGTGATCATCGGTGCACAAGCGTTGAAGGTGGCCGGGGTCGAAGGCGCGATGCTCGTGGCCAGTGCGGTGGTCGTTCCGGCCATTGTCTTGATGGTCGTCACTGGCTTTCGTGCCCGTGGCAATCGTCACTCGTCTGCGCATGGCGGCGTTCCTGGCGCAGATCGGCCATGAGTCTGGCCAGTTGCTGTACGTGCGTGAGCTGGGCAACGATCAGTACCTGAGCAAGTACGACACTGGCCGCCTGGCCAAACGCCTGGGTAACACTCCCGAGGCGGACGGCGACGGCCAAAAGTACCGGAGCAGGGGGCTGATTCAAGTCACCGGCCGGGCCAACTATGAAGCGTGCAGCGAAGCACTGTTTGGCGACTCGCGACTGCTCAATACCCCTGAGCTGCTTGAAAGCCCAGTCTATGCCGCGCTGTCGGCTGGGTGGTTTTGGCAGAAGGCCGGCCTGAACACCTTGGCCGATAAGGGCGACTTTCTCACGATCACCAAGCGTATCAACGGCGGCACCAACGGCTTGGCGGATCGCCAGGCGCTGTATGAGCGCGCATTGAAGGTGCTGGCGTGAAGGCCCCGGGCTGGTTGTTGCCAGCCCTGGCCCTGGTGCTAGGGTTCGCCCTGGGCGGCTGGCTGGCCTGGTCCTGGCAGGCCAACGCCTACGGCAAGGCCCTGGCCGAGCAAGCCGAGGTGTACAGCACAGACCGGGAGCAGGCCGCTACGGTGGTGATCAACTGGCAGGGGGAGCAGCAAGACGCCCGCCGTGCGCTGGAGGATCACCTGCAAGCAAGCGATGAAACCCACTACAAGGAATTGCGCGATGTTCAATCGAACCAGGTTCGCCTGCGTGACAAGCTTGCTACTACTGAGTTGCGGCTATCAGTCCTACTCAATACCACCGCCTCGGGTGGTAGCTGTGGGGTGTCAACCACTGCCGGCGCCGGCGGCATGGGTCATGGAGCGGCGAGAGCCGAACTTGACGCATCGGCTGCTCAACGAATTGTCGCCATCACCGGTGACGGCGATCAAGGATTGATCGCTCTGGCCGCGTGCCAGGACTATGTGAAGGGAGTTGTTTCAGAGTGAAACCAAGCCCCGCTATGCGAGACTTGGCCGCCGATCTAGCCTTGTGAGATGGTCGATAGTAGCTCTTGACCGCCTTACTGCACACGATTGTCTGCAAGTGCCTCTAAGAAAGCGCCAGTGGATCGAGAGAATATAGATACTCCCCGCTTTCCGAATTGATGCAACTTAAAACCTGGCCATTTACTACATCGCTGATAGTCTGCACGATACTATCGCCGTACGCGCCTTGAAAAACCGCACTGCTCCCCTTTAGGTAGACTTTTTTTTCTTTATAGTCTATTTCAATAAGGTCACGAAGTAGATAAGTGGGTAGAATGTAGCTGTTGTTATTTTTACGGTAATGAACGCATAGGTTCGCAGTTGCTAGGTTGTCTTTTTTCTCATAAATCAAGCTGAATATTTCAAAGGGGGTTTTTCTGTCATTATAGTTTACTGGTGGGGTTGCCTTTCTGCCATCCCAGAAATTAATCCAGACAGCTAATAGGTCTTCTGGGAACATGCTCTTAATAAGTTGTTTGTTTTTTGCGGTAAAAGAAAAAGTTATTTCTTTATAGGCGAATGATATTCTTAACTTTTTTCCAGCTCCCACATCCTGTTCTCCCCCTCCATATGTTATGGTCTTTTCTACTGAGTTTATTTCGGTTTTGGTAGTTGAGAATTTTTGTCCGAATGTCGCTGTTAGTCTAGCCTTTAGCGATGGTGAAAGTGGTACTTCTGGTCCGGATGCCTCAATAGATATTTCTTGGCCGAAGGTGAATTCTTGGTTGCTGGAAACGGAAATGCTTGAGTTTTTTCTCGTTGTACGCTGAGGAACTGTCATTTTTCTAGATGTTTTAGAGTTGCTATTGTCTAAAATGTCTGAATCCAGTTCTATCATTTTTTCTGTGGTGTGGTGTAAGTTCTCAATTGTTGTATTTGTACTAGTATCCAAACATCCATCTTCGTACAGAACCCATTTTTTGAACTCGCTCATACCAAGTTTGGCTGATGCCATGTCGAAATCTCCTTTTTTCAAGGTTTTCACTTCATTGTGGGACACTGCAAAAAGTGTAGGCGTAAATTTAGATTCTAATGAGCACGTGCCTAAAGTTTTTTCAATTATTAAATTATCCCTGATTAAACAGGCACATAGAATTTACCGCTTCTGGCTAGTCTCGCTCCGTCGTGGCCGGTAGCTCACGGGATGAGTGTCCGCTTTTAGCTGATTTCTGCCGGTAAAGGCCACCCTGTTTTGGTCAAGTTCGTGTAATTACGCAACTGAAAAACGCTGAGATGTTTTAGGGCAAAACGGGACCGCCAAGAGTCGTCTTAGGTTGAGGGCCGACTGACAAGGGCTCGTATTTACGGGCCTTGACCGGCCTATGCAGAAATAGGAAGGGGGGTTCTAGTAACGGCCGGTCATGGTGTGTGGCAAGACTGGGCCATCCTGAGATTAGGAAAATATAGGGCGCCACCGAGGTCGGACCACTGCTCCTAGTGGTCTGTCGGCAGAGTGTCGGAGGAGGGTAGTTGCGGAAACTAAAGAAATGATGCGCAAACGGTCAGTTGGTGGCGCTAAGCGACCGTGAGCAGCAGAGAGATTTGGCGGAGGCGTAGAGATTCGAACTCTATAACCTGTCTATCCATACAGTAAATGCTTGCGAGCCTATGACCTCTCCCATCATTCCTTGGATGGCCGGCAAGCGGCGTCTAGCCGCCCGCTTGATCCCTCTCTTTCTTCCTCATGCACGGGCAGTCCGAGGTGATTAGGGAGCTGTAGGGGGAAAGAGGCTTGGTCGGCAGGACGCCGGAGATATGAGAATTGCGGAGCAAAAACAACAAGGGCCTGCATGATGAAATCACGCAAGCCCTTGATTTATATGGTGCCCGAAGCCGGAATCGAACCGGCACGCCCTTACGAGCGGGGGATTTTAAGTCCCATGCGTCTACCAGTTTCGCCATTCGGGCGGTAGCGCGATAATGCGGCACTGGGGAGACAGTCACCCAGTGTTTGAAACAGGGTGTGGAATATATACATCCACTCCTCTCGAATCAAGGTCGAACTCGGCAAAAAGGCCGCTTTCCTGGCTCTGTAACCAGTAGAAAAACCAAGATAAATCAGAGAGCTACGATCATCCTTGGTTCGAAGCGACTTCAGCTGCGCCCCAACTCCGGCTGCACCAGGTGGCGCCAGGGGAATACCTGCTGGGCGAAATGGCTCACATAACCTCCCGCTGTGGCCTGGATCACCATGAACTGCAAGCCCGGGCGCATCCGCTGCAAGGTTTGCAGCTGCTCAAGGCTCAGGCAGGTATTGCGCAGGCGCAAGGCTCGCACTGAGTCGAAGGCTGGGCTGGCAAACAGCTTTTCATAGCTGGCAAAGGACGTGACGGTGCCAGGCTCGCGTTGCTCCGGCCAGGTTTGCTGCAGTTCGGTGGACTCGCTGAAGTCAAGGTTGAACAGCCGTGGCAGGTTGCTCGATGCGGCCAGGTTGTCGATAAAACCCTGGGTATCAGAGCCTGCGCCGATGTGGAGCTGTTCCAGGTACGGCAAATCGACCTCGAAGAAGTTGCCATCGGGGGCATTGGGCAGGGTCAATTCACTGAGGTAGGGCGTCTTGGCGACGAAGCGGGCGACTTCCCCGGCTTCCTCCATAATGCGGCCCGCTTTCTGCACCAGCGAGATGTTGTGGTGCTCAGGTTCGGTCGGGCGGATCACCAGTGACCTGAGCTGGCTAAAGGTCGCGTCGCTGTCCAGCAGCGCAGTGAACTCCCATTCACGGGTGCCGTTGGCCCCGGTATCGGGACCGGAGAACAGCAGCGAGCTGAGCGTACTGGCCACGGCTTGTTCGGCCAGGCACTCCAGGGTCCAGGCAAAAGGTTCGTCCCACAGTTCGCCGTGGTATTCCACATGCAATCCGCCGCGCATCGGGGCCAGGGCCAGGTAGTTGTAGTCGCTGGTCCACAGTGGGGTGGCAAGGTCATCGGGGTGGTCACCGCGCTCGGCGGCCTGGTCTTGGGTGAATTGATGAATGCGCTGCTGCAGGGCCAACAAGCGCAGATAACCAGGGGAGGACAAGGGATCGGGCATTGGGCAAATCCACAGCAAAAAAACACAGTTGGTCGTGTAGGGCGGCCGGATGATAACAAAACGGATGAGCACTGCCGCCAGGGTCGCGGGTACAGTTTTCCAACAAATAATGCCGGTTGCCAGGTCTTCGGCGGGCTAGGATCGCTCCTTCCAAATCATGCCTAGAACGTTCGGAACGGAGTCAGAACATGTCGCCGACAGTGTTGCCCCAGGTTGCCTCGATGGCACTGAGGGCCAGGGAAATCACCCTGGCCGATGAGGCTGCGTTGCAGTGTTTCTTTGTTGCCAATCCGGATTATTTCCACATTGTGCATGGTTCTGCGCCACAGCCGGACGAGGCCCGGGACGAGATCCAGGACAGCTTGCCCGCGGGCTGGAGTTTTACTCGTAAATGGAAGATCGGGTTTTTCGATGCCCGGGATGAGTTGGTGGCGTTCAGCAGTATCGTCAGCGACCTGATGGTCGTGGGGGTCTGGCACATCGGCCTGTTCATGGTAGCGACTGCCCGCCAGGGCAGCGGTATCGCCCGGCAACTGCATCGAGCACTCCAAGACTGGGCCGGCCAGCAAGGTGCGCGCTGGTTGCGGTTGGTGGTCGTGGAGGACAACCTGCGGGCCCGGGCGTTTTGGAGCGGTTGTGGTTACGTCCTGGTTCGCCGTCGCGACGATATCGAGATGGGCCTGTTGCGCCACCGTGTACATATCATGGTCAAGCCTGTGGTCCAGGCCGGGCTCGCCGACTATCTGGAACTGATGCCGTATGACCGAAGCGAGCCGGCAGAACCTGTCGCCACTACGCCACCCTCTGGAGTGGCAGGGGCGCCCGGTCGATGAAGCTGCCTGCCAGTATCGCCCGCTTCATCGGTGAAGCGACCCTGCTGCCTGATACGATCGGCGAGTCGCCGTGCCAGGTGCATGGCTTTCGCCGTGGGGGCGAGGGGTTTTTCCTCAAGTCGTCGCCCGCGATCTTCGCACCCACCACCTACAGTGTGTTGCGCGAGGCCAGGGTGCTGGAGTGGTTGGCCGGGCGCCTGAAGGTACCCGAGCTGGTGCTGGTGGCGCAGGACCAGGAGCATGAGTTCATGATCACCCGCCAGGTACCGGGAGTGCCGCTGTCCCAGTTGGTCGGTGAACCGCGGGTGGCATTGGAACTGTTCCAGATGGCCTTGCAGCGGGTGCAGGCGGTGCCAACACAGGGTTGTCCATTCGATTCGGGGATCGCAGTACGCCTCGCCGAGCTGGACTACCTGTTGGCCAATGGACTGTGCGCCGTGGAGCATGACCTCGGGCAATGGCCGGGCCTGGCCGGCGCCGAGGACTTGCGGGCCCGCTTGCAGGACAACAGGCCCAGGGAAGAGCTGCTGTTCTCCCACGGCGACCTGGGCGACAGCAATGTCTTCGTCGATGGGCGCGATGAGTTGCACTTCATCGACCTTGGACGCGGTGGCCTGGCCGATCGCTGGCTGGATATTGCCTTCGTCCATCGCGACCTGCGCGAGCAGATCGGCCTGGAGATTGCCGATCAATACCTGCGCGAGCTGGGGATGCCGGACCAGCCCCTGCAGCGCGAATACTTCGAGCAACTGGACGAGCTGTTCTAGGGCGGGGAGTCGGCATGGCTGAACTAAAAAGGGAGCTGCCAGTCCCATCAGGCGTCTTATTCTGTCTGGGGGAAACACCATGAAAAACCGTCTCGCACCGCTCTGCGCCGCTGTCCTGGTTGCGGCCCTGCCGATCCTGGGCCAGGCCGCGCAGCCTCAGCCGGAGGTCCAGGAGCCGTCCTACCAGAGCCAGGTTGCGCGCTATCAGTGCGAAGGCAAGGTTCGTGTCGATGCCGCCTACCTGAACATCGACAATGGCACCTCGTTCGCCACCCTTTATTACAAGGACCAATTGATCCCCATGCATATCGCCCGCTCGGCCTCTGGAGCCTTGTATGTGGCGGACGACGAACAGAACAGCTTCCGCTGGCACACCAAGGGCAAGGAGGCCGTGCTGTCGTTCCTGGAGGCCGACCACACCGCCAAGGAGCAGGTCCTGCTCAAGGATTGCCAGGAAGTCGAGCCCCAATGAGGCCCTGGGCCTCGGTATTGCCGAGGCAAAAAAAAGCCCGCGGGAGAGCGGGCGAACAACGTAGTTGCTTGAATGAGCAGGGCGACTATACAAGGCTCAAGCGGGCGCCTGGGTGAAACAAGTTTCATCTTCGAGCAGGACGCCAGCGTTGTTTGGTCGGCTGACTGCGGATCGTTGCCAGATCTGTTCTAACCTGATTGGGCGACTCGAAAATCCCTTCAGGAAGAGAGGTGGGCATGGCAATACAACGGCAGCGCCCTTATGAGCATGAAAGCAGCGATGAGACGGAGCCCTGCGAGGTCGAGCACAAGGAACCGCCACCGCAGACGTGGAAGCATCCGGACGATGGCAAGAGCCTGTCGGAACTGGATGAAGAGCGTCCCCTGAAACCCTGATACCAAGCCCCGCCATCGAGCGGGGCTGTTGTTCGTGGCCATCCCTGCGGCGCTCACTGCCGCTCTGCTACCATCGCCGGCGTTGCCGTCCCGGGCTATCGGGATGGGTTGTCCGTTCAAGGGAGAAACACATGATTGTCACCACCACCGCCCATATCGAAGGTCGCGAAATTGCCGCTTACCTGGACATCGTCAGTGCCGAATCTGTCCAGGGCATCAACGTGGTGCGCGATATGTTCGCCGGTATGCGTGACTTCTTCGGTGGCCGCTCCCAGACCCTGGAGCGAGCCTTGAAGGAGGCCCGCATCCAGGCCACCGACGAAATCAAGGAGCGTGCCCGCCAATGCCACGCCGATGCGGTGGTCGGGCTGGACTTCGAGATCAGCATGCCATCCGGACGTGGTGGCATGGTGGTGGTCTTTGCCACCGGGACGGCGGTCAAGCTCAAGTAGTCTTGCCCACCTGCTTCCAGCTTCAGGCCCCGACCGGGGTGCACAATTCCACCAGGGTTCCGTCCGGGCAGCGTACGTAGGAGACGATCTGCCCCCAAGGCTTGCTGTTGGGGGCGGCGAGCTCCTGGGCTCCATAGCGCAGGGCCCTGGCGTGGGCCGCATGAACGTCGTCGGTGACCAGGCCCAGTTCCATGCCCAGAGGTTGTGGTGAGGCATGGGCGGCAACATGGCCCGTCTTGAAGTTCATCTCGGCCAGTTGATGGTCGGCAAAAGCCAGGGCCGTGCTGCCGGTTTCCAGTTCGCCGTAGGTGCCGGATTCATGCAGGAAACGGCGTTTGAAGCCGAAGGCCTGCTCGAAGAACTGCAAGGATTTTTCGACCTCGGGTACATAGATGATGGTGTAGCCGAACTGCATGGGCTGGCGCTCCCTGTCCATTGATGAAAGGGACAAATCTAGCATGAAGGCTTGTCCCTGGCGGGTGTTGGCGGCGTGATTTCAGTTCATGGGTGCAGCTCCCTGAGGTGCCAGCCCTGGGGGGACCATTCCAGGACATGGGTGACAACCAGGGCCTGGAGAAAATCCTGATCGTGGGAAGCTACTACCAGGGCGCCGGGAAAGTCGCGCAGGGCCCGTTCGAACGCCTGCACCGATTCCAGGTCGAGGTGGTTGGTGGGTTCGTCGAGCAACAGCAGGCGGGCCGGGGTGCCGTTCCACAGTGCCAGGGCCAGGGCGGCTTTCAACCGTTCTCCACCGCTGAGCAGGGCGCAGGGTTGCTGTACCCGTAGGGCATCCAGTTGCAGACGCGCCAGGCGGGTGCGCAAGGCGCTCTCTTCAAGAGGGGTGTCGGCTGTACCCAGTTGTTCGAGCAGTGAGCGTTGTGGGTCCAGTTGCGCCAGGTGCTGGTCCAGGTAGGCGCTGCTCACCGCTACCCGGCAATCGCCGGTCACAGGAGACAACAAGCCAGCAAGCATCTTCAGTAAGGTGGACTTGCCGCAACCGTTGGGCCCCACCAGGGCGATACGGGCTGGTCCGGTGACGTTGCAGGTCAGGTATGAGGAGGGTGCCTGGCTGTCCAACCATGGCAGTTGGGCCCGTTGCAGGTTGAGTACTGCCTGGCCAGCCTGCAGGGTCGTCGCGGGCAAGGTGAGCAGGGTCGGTTGCTCCGGGCCGACCCGGGCAAAGGCTTCGCGCACCTGATCGTCAAGAGCGCCCTTATGCCCCTGGTGGGCCTGGCGCACCTTGCCCATGATGTCTCGCGCGGCGCCAAGCATCTTGGCCCGCTCGAATCCCGAGACATTGGCGGACTTGGCGTATTTACGCGATGCCGCAGCGTGGCGCTGGATGGTGTCGTGCTCGCGTTGCAGGCGCTTGTGTTCACGGCTGCGCTGGGTGCGGGCATGCTCCAGGGCCGTCTGGGCCGCTTGGTGATGAGCTTCGCGCTGGGCCTGGAACAGTGCGTAGTTGCCACCGTAGGCCTGCACCCCCTGGGGGGTGAGTTCAACGATGCGCTGCACCTGCATCAGCAGTTGGCGATCGTGGCTGACCAGGATCAGGCCGCCGCGCCATTGTTGGAGCTGCTCCATCAGCCAGTGCCTGCCAGCGCGGTCCAGGTGGTTGCTGGGCTCGTCGAGCAGCAGGAGCTCGGCGCCGCTGAGCAGGGCTCCGATCAGCACGACCCGGGCCAGCTGGCCGCCGCTCAGGGTGGCGGCGAGGTCATGCGGCTCGACGCTCTGCAGCCCCGAGGCGTCCAGGGCTTGGCGCAGGCGTTCGGCCAGGTCCCAGCGCTCATCGACCTGTTGCAGGTCGTTCAGACTGGCGGTGCCGCCTGCCAGGCGCTCAAGAGCTTCCAGGGCCTGGGCAAGCCCCGCGACCTGGGCGACGCTCTGCTGCGGTTGTGGCGATGGGTCCTGGGGCACATAGGCCAGGCGAGCGTTGCAGTTGATGCTGCCGAACGAGGCGGGCAGTTCACCGGCGATCAGGCGCAACAGCAGGGACTTGCCCATGCCGTTGCGCCCAACGATGGCCGTTGGTTGGCGATCGAATGTCAGGTTCAGGGCGTTGAACAGGATCTCGCCATTGGCGAATTGATAAGTCAGCTGGTTCAGGGAAACCAGCGCAGGCAGCCGTGTGACGTGAGTCATCAGCACCTCCGGAAAATGTGAGAACAGATCAACGAGCGCTATCGAGGCTCGTTGCGAGTACATTTCTGGAAGGCTTAGTTGTTCACGTCGGCAATCGTCCTGGGACGGGAAAGAAGGCGCGTAGCCTAACGCCGGAATATTTCTCCTGACAAGCACTTTGCTGCAATGAGCATCGCCCTGGGGGTCAAGCCAGGACCGCCACTGCCTTGATCTGCGCCCAGAGTTGCTGGCCTGGGTGCAGTTGAAGTTGGTCGCGGGAATAGCGGGTGATGCGCGCCAGCAGGGCAGAACCCATGGCATCCAGGCGCACGAGGACATGGGCGTTGTTGTCGGCCGGTATTTCTTCGCGGACAGTAACCGGCAGGCGATTGAGGATGCTGCTGTGTTCGCTGGCCTGCAGGCTCAGGCTGACATCCCGGGCCTGGACCTTGAAGCGTACGGTCTTGCCCGGCGCTACCGGCTCGTGAGCTACGCGCACCTGCAGGTCGCTACCGGGCAATTGCAGGTTCAGTAGCTGGTAAACCGAGTCGTAGGCACTGACCTGGCCTTGCAGCACCACACCAGCATCGTCCCCCTGGGCCAGCGGCAGATCGAGACGGGCCAGGGTTTCACCAATGGGCCCGCTGGCCAGGGCCTGACCCTCGCTGAGCAGGACGATGTGGTCGGCCAGGCGCGCTACTTCATCCTGGGAGTGGCTGACGTAGAGGACGGGGATGTCCAGCTCGTCGTGCAGGCGTTCCAGGTAGGGCAGGATTTCGTTCTTGCGCTTGGAATCCAGGGCGGCCAGGGGTTCGTCCATCAGCAACAGTCGGGGGCTGGTGAGCAGGGCCCGGGCAATGCCGATGCGCTGGCGCTCGCCACCCGACAGGTGCTGGGGATGGCGTTGCAGCAAGTGGCCGATACCCAGGAGTTCCGTCGCCTGGATCATGTCGACACGGCGCTGTGGCTTGGGGATGCGCCGTAGGCCGAATTCCAGGTTGGCCTGCACCGACAGGTGCGGGAACAGGCTGGCTTCCTGGAACACATAGCCCAGGGAGCGCTTGTGGGGCGGGACGAATAGCTTGCGCTGGCTGTCTTGCCAGAGTTCATCGTTGACCTGGATGCGTCCGCGTCCAGCGCGTTCCAGGCCAGCAATGCAGCGCAGGCAGGTGGTCTTGCCCGAACCTGAGTGGCCGAAGAGCGCGGTCACGCCTCGCCCAGGCAATTGCAGGTCCAGATCCAGGGCAAATTGGCGGTAGCCCAGTTGCAGTGTGAGTTGGATGCTCATGGGGTCAGCTCCAGCCGGCCTTGGTCTTGCGGCTCGAATACAAGGCCAGCAGCACCAGGAACGAAAACACCAGCATGGCTCCGGCCAACCAGTGGGCCTGGGCGTACTCCATCGCCTCTACGTGGTCGTAGATCTGCACCGAGACCACCCGGGTCTTCTCTGGAATATTGCCGCCGATCATCAACACCACGCCGAACTCGCCGACGGTATGGGCAAAACCCAGGATCGAGGCGGTGATGAAGCCCGGCCGAGCCAGGGGCAGGATCACGCTGAAAAAGGTATCCCACGGATTGGCACGCAAGGTCGCGGCCACTTCCAGGGGACGGCTGCCAATGGCCGAGAAAGCGTTCTGCAGCGGTTGCACGACAAAGGGCATGGAGTAGATCACCGAGCCCAGCACCAGGCCGCTAAAGCTGAAGGTCAGGGTGCCCAGGCCCAGGGATTGGGTGAATTGGCCGAAGAAACCGTTGGGTCCCAGGGCCAGCAGCAGATAGAAGCCGATCACCGTGGGCGGCAGGACCAGGGGCAGGGCCACCACGGCACCGACCGGTCCGCGTAGCCAGGAGCGAGTACGTGATAACCACAGGGCTATCGGAGTGCCGACGACCAGCAGGATCAGGGTGGTCAGGGACGCCAGTTTCAGGGTCAGCCAGATCGCGGAAAAATCGGCACTCGATAGGTTCATTTACAGTTGGTAGCCATAGGACTTGATGATCGCTGCCGCCTTCGGCCCCTTGAGGTAGTCAACCAGGGCCTTGGCGGCCGGGTTGTCCTTGCCCTTGTTGAGGATCACTGCATCCTGCTTGATCGGGTCATGCATGTCGCCCGGTACGATCCAGGCCGAACCGCCGGTGACCTTGCCATCCTTGTAGATCTGCGACAGGGCGACGAAGCCCAGCTCGGCATTGCCGGTGGAGACGAACTGGTAGGCCTGGGTGATGTTCTGGCCTTCGACGATCTTGCCCTTGACCTTGTCGGTCAGGCCCAGTTTGGCCAGGACCTGGGTAGCGGCCAGGCCATAGGGTGCGGCCTTGGGGTTGGCAATCGACAGGTGTTGGTATTGATTGTCCTTGAGTACCTGGCCCTTGCTGTCGACGTAGCCGTCCTTGGCCGACCACAGGGCCAGCGTACCGACGGCGTAGGTGAAGCGGGAGCCCTTGACGATGTCGCCTTCGCTCTCGAGTTTTTGCGGAGTGCTGTCGTCGGCGGAAAGGAACACTTCGAACGGCGCGCCATTCTTGATCTGGGTATAGAACTGTCCAGTGGCACCATAGGCGGCTACCAGCTTGTGCCCGGTGTCTTTCTCGAAGTCGGTGGCGATGGCCTGGATCGGTGCGGTGAAATTGGCTGCGACCGCAACCTGGACTTCAGCGGCCTGGGCCGAACCGAGGGCGAAGACGGCGAGCAGGGTGGCGAGGCAAGTCGGGGCAAAACCTGGGACGCGAAGGTTCATCGAACAGCTCCATTGGGCAAGGAAAGCGTTGGGCGGTGGGTGGTTGCAAGGGGGCGTGCCAACGCGGGGGAATCGCTGTGTAGCGAAATATATAGCGATTTGCCGACGAACGGAACTGTGCCGCGACCTGGGTCGCGGCCAGGTTCCATCAACGCCTGCGCAGTTGGGCCAGGGCCTGTTCGGCCAGGCGCAGGGTCAGCTCGTAGGCTGGCAGTTCCACGCCCAGGCGCAGCGCTTGCCCGGACCAGAGGTTGGCGAAGTCCGCTTCGCCCTTGGCTCGCAGAGGCTGCAGCGCACCGCCGGCGCGAGGAAAGGCCGGGGCCAGGGGGCTGATGGGGCCGACTTCACGCATGATGCGGTTGACGATGCCGCGGGCCGGACGCCCGGTGAACAGGTTGGTCAGCGCCGTCTGGCTTTCCTTGGCGGTCCGCAGGGCCTGGTGATGAGCGGCGCTGACCTTGGCCTCTGGAGTGAACAGGTAAGCCGTGCCGATCTGTACCGCGGATGCTCCCAGGGCCAGCGCCGCGACGATGCCCCGGGCATCGCCAATGCCGCCAGCGGCAATCACTGGAACCTTCACCGCATCGGCAACCTGCGGAACCAGGGCCATGGTGCCGACCTGGGTATTGAGGTCGTCGCTGAGGAAGATCGCCCGGTGACCGCCGGCTTCATAACCCATGGCGATGATCGCATCGCAACCGCGAGCCTCCAGCCACAACGCCTCGTCCACGGTGCTGGCCGAAGACAGGATCTTCGCGCCGGTGGCCTTGACCCTGGCCAAGAGCGTGGGCTCCGGCAACCCGAAGTGGAAACTCACCACCTCGGGACGCAGCTCTTCCACCAGCCGGCAGCTGGTTTCATCGAAGGGCGCGCGATCGCTGACCGGTGTCGGCGCGTCGAAATCGACGCCCAGTTCGCGATAGTAGGGCTCCAGGGCGTTTTTCCAGCGCTCTTCACGCTCCGCATCGACCGGCTGCGGTTGATGGCAGAAGAAGTTGAGATTCAGCGGGTGATGGCTGGCCGAACGAATGACCTGCACCTCCTGGCGGATCTGCTCGGGGCTGAGCATGGCACAGGGGAGCGACCCCAGGGCTCCGGCACGGGCGGCGCCAATGACCATGGCGGAGCCGGCGGGACCGGCCATCGGTGCTTGAATGATCGGCAGGTCGATTCCCAGCAGGTCCAGGAGGCGGGTATCAGTCCATGGGCTCATTTGACGTGGTTCTCCAGCGGCGGTTTTAGACGATGCTGCGCAGGTTTTAGCAGGAGACGGCAGGCTGAGGCCAGTCGGATTTTCCTCTCGGAGGCAAGTGAGCCGTGCGGGTTGCTACTGCAAGAAGGGCCCCTGGGCTGTCGAGGCTGCCGGACAGGCGCTAGACTGCGGCGGTTTTTCACTCATCGCATTATCAAAGGAAGGCCGACCATGGATGTAAAACTGCGCCAAGTGCAGCCCTTCAGTGTGGCTGGATTGCAGGTACGTACCCTCAATGCCCATGAGCAACAGCCAGGCACTGCCTTGATCGGCCCGATGTGGCAGCGTTTCTACGTCGAGAATCTGTACGACAAGATTGCGCCAAGGCAGGAAGACTCGTTCGTCTATGGGGTTTATTCCAACTACGAGTCCGATGCTACGGGATACTTCGACGTGACCGCCGGTGTCGCGCTGGATGGGGCCTGCGTCGAGTATCCCGGTGTCCAGATCCAGGGCGGTGAATACCTGGTGTTCAGTGCCAAGGGGGCCATGCCGGAGTGCGTGATCCAGGCCTGGGGATTCATCTGGGCCTACTTCCAGGACAACCCCCAGGTGCGTCGTGCCTATGCCACCGATTTCGAGGTCTATACCAGCGCCGATTCGGTGGCGATCTACATCGGTGTTCAGGCCTCGGACGAGCCTTCGCGCTCCAGCAACTGACGCTTGCGCTCCACGCCCCAGCGATAGCCTGACAGGTTGCCATCACTGCGCACCACCCGGTGGCAGGGGATGGCCACTGCCAGGCTATTGGCGGCGCAGGCCTGGGCCACGGCCCGGCAGGATCGCGGGGCGCCTATGCGTCGGGCAATCTCGGTGTAGCTGACCGTGCTGCCGGCGGGGATGCTCCTCAGGGCTTGCCATACCCGCTCCTGGAACGCCGTGCCGCGCAGGTCCAGGGGCAGGTTCAGGCCAATGGCCGGCGCTTCGATGAATCCCACCACCTGGGCCACCAATCGCTCGAACGAGTCATCGGCGCCGATCAAGTTGGCCTTGGGGAACTTGTCCTGCAACTCTTCCACCAGCAGGTTGGGGTCGTCTCCCATGAGGATGGCGCAGACCCCGCGCTCGCTTTGTGCCACCAGAATCGCCCCGAGGGAGCATTGGCCCACGGCAAAGCGAATGTCGTTGTTGGGGCCGCCAGCGCGGTAGTCGCTGGGCTTCATGCCCAGGAGCTGGTCCGCAGCCTCATAGAAACGGCTGTTGGAGTTGAACCCGGCGTCGTACAGGGCATCGGTCACCGAGTGGCCGCGCTGCAGGTGCGAGCGTACCTTGCGCGAGCGCTGTGCATTGGCATAGCCCCTTGGTGTCAGGCCCGTGGCGGCCTTGAACACTCGATGGAAGTGGTAGCTGCTCATGCCGGCCTGTTGTGCCAGTTGTTCCAGGCTGGGTACCGACTCGGCGCTTTCGATCTGGCGACAGGCTGCGGCCACCACGGCCCCATGATGTGCTGCGACCTGGGTCTGGTCGCTGGCCAGTCGCTTGCTGGGACGGTAGCCCGCGGCTTCGGCCTGTTCGGCGCTGTCGAAGAACTCGACGTTCTCCGCCTTCGGCAACCGTGACAGGCTGCTGGGGCGGCAATACACGCCGGTGGTGCGCACGGCATAGACGAAGCTGGTGTCGGCGTTGGCATCGCGCCTGAGCACGGCCTGCCAGCGGGGATCCTGTTCGATGCGATGTTTACGTGACGTCGCGTTCATGGTCGATTCTCGATGGGTGATGCCGGCCAGGTTAGTCATTCGGACGCTGCCCGGCACTCCGGGTCTTGCGTTCGAATTCCTGGCCGGCCCCGGCCTGGCGAAACGTCAGGTTGATCCGCTGTTGGCCCAGCAGGGCGTGAGTCCCTTCCTTGATCGGCATCACGCCGTGGAAGCGCAGGCGGTCTACTCCACCCCAGACCACCACGTCGCCGTGCAGCAATGGCACTCGCTGGCTCTTGTCACTGCGTTGCTGGCCGCCGAATAGAAAGATCGCTGGCAAGCCCAGGGACAATGACACGATTGGGGCCCGGTAGTCGCGTTCGTTCTTGTCCTGGTGCAAGGACATCTTCGACCCGGGCCGGTAGCAGTTGATCAGGCAGGAATCGGGAGAAAACCCGGTGAAGCCGGCCGCATCCGCCGCCGCCTGGGCCAGCTGTCGAAATACCTTGGGCATCGCTGGCCACGGGCGTGAGCTCTGCGGGTCCACCGGGCTGTAGCGATAGCCACTGGGGTCGGTGGTCCAGCCCAGCTGTCCGCAACTGCTCAGGCCGACCGACATGCTGAAGCCGCCTGGCGTCACCATGTGGCGAAAGGGCGCCTGCTCCAGAACCCGTTCCAGCTGTGGCAGCAGGTGCTCGACCCAGGGCAGGGCGAAGCCTCGCAATACACGAGACTGCGGGCCAAGTACCTGGATGTGCGCAGGCTGTTGCAGGTCCTCTTCGCTGAAGAGTCCGAGGCTTGCGGGCCTCAGGTCATCACAATGCATCGTGGAAAATCACTCCGAGGGTATGGCGCTGGCCACTGTGCACGCGGCTGACGCCGTGGCGCATGGTCACTCGATAATGGCCGCGAGAGCCTTTGACTGGTCGATGGTGCACGGCGAAGAGCAGGCCATCACCTTGCTTCAGACCAATGACCTGCGGACGCGATTGCATGCGTGGGCGCTGCTCGGTGAGCACCAGTTCACCACCGCTGAAGTCTGTTCCCGGTTGCGATAGCAGGAAGACCGCTTGCAGGGGAAATACATGCTCGCCATACACGTCCTGGTGCAGGCAGTTGTAGTCCCCGGCGCCGTATTGCAACAACAACGGCGTGGGGCGTTGCTGGCCGGCAGCGTGGCAACGCTGGAGAAAGTCCAGGTGTTCCCTGGGGTAGCGTGTATCGATGCCCAGTGTCTGGTTCCAGCGGTTGGCCAGGTCCACCAGGTAAGGGTAGATTCGCTGGCGCAACTCGGCCACGGGGTCTGGCAGTGGGTAGCGAAAGTACTGGTATTGGCCTAGCCCGAAGCCATGGCGGGCCATGAGGACCTTCGAGCGGAACCGGCCGGTGTCTTGATAGAGGCTGCTCATGGCCTGGCATTCAGCCTTGTTGAGCAAGCCTTCGAGCCGGGCGCAGCCATCCTGGTCGAGGGCCTGTTCGATGCAGGCCCAGTCAAACCGTTGCAGGCGTTCATGGAGAGGGGAGAGAGGCATGGCGAGACGGTCCTGGATGTGAATGACTCCAGCCAGTCTGCGGTTCACCTGCTCGGCAAACACTCCGATGCTTGCGCTGGAATCCGTTTACAGGGCCTTGCTCACACTGACATCGCTGATGACATCGGTACTCTGGCCATGCAGGGCCAGTAGCGCGGCATGGGCTTCTTCGGCGGTACCGTTCTGGAGTTGGGCGAATTCGAAGCGGCGCTCGCCGTTGAGCTTGTATTTGATGACGTACTTGGTGGTCTTGGACACGGGATTACCTGTTGGCGCAAGGAGCAGGCTGAGGGCTAGCGCAGTTTCGAGGTGGAGCGGCGGATGATGCGGATCGAATGCGTGAGGGTCGGCTTACGGGTGACGCTGATGGCTCGCCGACTGACGGTATCGATGGTGATGTTCCAGAATCCGGTGCTGGGCGCGGTGATCTTTGCCGGGAACTTGTCGAAGGCACCGCCGTGGTACGTATGGCGACCGCCGTTCTTGAAACTGCGGAAGTTGGCATCATTCATGAGGCGGATGTTGCAGACCTGGGAGCACTCGATGACGACAATGTCGTCCTCGTTCAGGTGCTCGCGCTGGTGGATGAATTTCATGGGCGCCTCCAGATGGGCTATTACAAAGCAAACAACGTTTGCGTGGGCGATGCTGCAGTTTATCAGGCCCAAGGGTTTATGATTCGGCCCCGCTGTCGGACTTTGACAATTTAAAACAGTTATTTGGATTTTTATCGGCGATAAAAGCCGTGCCTCCGGAGAAAAACAGCAGCTTTACTGTCGGAGGGATTTTATTGGAGATTTCATATTATGAAGCGGTGGGTATGGGTTCTGGCGTTGGCAATGGGTGGTTGCTCAACCGTTTCGGATATCAATCAGACGCCGCCGACCTTGAACGTCATTTCAGGCAAGAAGCCTGATGAGTACGCCAAGTGCTTGGCCGAGAAACTCTCCAAGAGCCGTGGAGCCTTGCAGGTGGAGCCCCACAAGGGTGGGTATCGGGTGATTGTGCCGCAAAGCCTGTCTTCGGCACCTGCGGCGGTTTTCTACATTGATGAGCGGTCCTCGGGTAGCAGCATCAAGTTGCACGAACAGATGTCCAATAACCCGTTGCGTCCTCAGGACGTGCTCACTGCTGGGGAAAAATGCATCTCGGGCTGACCTGCGCCAAGTTCAGTCCCCAAAAAAGCCAGTCGAGACTCTCATCGCTAGCGGCATGAGTCTCGACTGGCTTTTTTGTTGCTCCGAAGAACTCGGAGGGCTCATGTAGCACGAATGACGAAGGCTAATTTTGCGTTGTCGGTGTGGATCGATTGTCCTACTATTTGCTCGCTTATATCTACTAAGTCTAAGCATATAACTAGAATAATGGAGTTCATATGATCCCACTGGATCGAATGCTATTGAGTGGCCTGATGCTACTGTTTGTGCAAACTGCCCATGCCGTGGATGGACAGAAAATCTTCATCCAGGGAGGCTCCCAGCCAGGGGCGGCGGCTTGCATGGCTTGTCATGGTGCGGATGGAATGGGCCTGGCGCCTGCCGGGTTTCCGCGCCTTGCCGGGTTGCCGGCCAGCTACCTGAGCAAGCAACTGCATGATTTTCGCAGTGGCGCCCGCACTAGCCCGGTCATGCAGCCGCTGGCCAAGGCCCTGACTGAAGACGAAATCACCGCCATCACCAGCACCCTGGCTTCCATGCCCGCCCCGAAGACTCCCCTGAGCAATCGTGGCCAATTGGCCGAAGGTGTCGGTGAGCGCCTGGCACTGCGAGGAGCCTGGGACCGACAGGTTCCGGAGTGTGTCAGTTGCCATGGTCCTGGTGGTGTAGGTGTCGGCCAGGCGTTTCCGCCTCTTGCCGGGCAGCCTGCCACTTACCTGGTGGCGCAGCTGAACGCTTGGCGCGAAGGTGGGCGGCACAATGATCCCAACAACCTGATGGGGCATATCGCCAAGTCCCTGAGTGCCGAAGAAGTGACGGCCGTGGCGGATTACTTCGCCAGTCTGGGCCAGAAGGAGGCGCATCAATGAAGCTGTTGATTGCAGGGGGGCTGATGAACCTGCTGGCGGCCCAGGTACAGGCAGCCAATATCGCCATGGAAGATCAGTCGCAGATTCCGGCGCCGAGCGCTACTGCCCACACCGAGTATTTCAAGCCGCCAGCCGAGAGCGAATTGCCTGACAATGCCTATGGCAAGCTGGTGCGAGAGGGGCATGCGCTGTTTGTCGATACCAAGCGTCTGGCACCGCAGTATGTGGGCAATGGACTCAATTGCAGCAATTGCCACCTCGACCAGGGGCGCCTGGCCAACTCCGCGCCGTTGTGGGGCGCCTACCCGATGTATCCCGCTTATCGCAAGAAAAACGACAAGGTCAATACCTTCGCCGAGCGTCTGCAGGGGTGCTTCCAGTTCAGCATGAACGGCGGCAAGCCGCCTGCGGCGGACAGTCCGGAAATCACTGCGTTGTCGGTGTATGCCTATTGGCTGGCGAGCAAGGCCCCCTTGGGCGTCGAGTTGCCCGGTCGCGGTTATCCTGATGTGCCGCCGCCTGCCAAGGGGTATGACCTCAAGCGCGGGGCTGCGGTCTATCAGGCGCAGTGCTCGATCTGTCATGGCGACCAGGGGCAGGGCCAGAAAGCCGGTGCGGACTATGTCATGCCGCCGCTTTGGGGCAAGGACTCCTACAACTGGGGGGCGGGAATGCACCGGATCAATACCGCCGCGTCTTTCATCAAGCACAACATGCCTTTGGGTAAAGGGGGCAGCTTGAGTGATGAGCAGGCTTGGGATGTCGCCGCTTTCGTCAATAGCCATGAGCGGCCCCAGGATCCGCGGCTGGTGGAAGGCTCCATCGAGAAGACCCGCCTCAAGTTCCACGCCAATGATGGAGTGAATCTGTATGGCCAGACGGTAGATGGGGTGCTGATAGGCCAGGGCATCCGATAAACTATGCTCTATCGTCACCGATGCCGCCCGGGTCCGCGCCCGGGCGGCATCGTTTTTTTGGGAGAGAGCATGAAGCGGGAACACATCAGGGAAAAGCATGCAGAGGGCTTGATCTCTGCCACCCATGTGATCCAGAACCCGGCCAACTCGGGAGAATGGATCGTGTTTTTCAAGAAGAGTGCCGGGCGCAGCTACTTCCTGGTAGATGACAGCGACGAAGTGGAGTCCTTTACTCGCCTGGACGACTTGATCGAGACCATCCGTGGCCTGGGTATCAAGTTCGCCGAAATCCACATGTAGCGAATTTTTCCTCTTACTTGCAGACCACCACTACGCTACGGCTCTTGTAGTTGCCGACGTCGGCACCCAGCGTCTTTTCGCTGTCGCTGGGGGCTGGAGTGCCTTGGGTACCGATGATCCGATAGCCCGTGCCGGCGCAGGAGGCTTCGGCTTTCTCATAGCAGCTGGCCCAGGAGCCAGCCTCGCCAGAGCAGTCGATGCTCAACGCCTGCTCGCCATCGGCCAGGTAGGTGTCGGTGATGCTGGCGCAACCGCCCAGGGCCAGGGCGATGGTCATTGCGAGGATTTTTTTCATGGATACACCTGGCGGGAGCAAGCAGAGATCTGATGGCGATGCTATAGCTAATGGCCATTTCGGTATAGCGCATCCCGGGGCTTCTGGTCGGCACGAGCCGATGCATTGTGCTGGTGGCATTGATCCTGTCGGCCATACTGTTTCGAGTGCCGAGGGGTGGCTACGGGTAGGCTGGAGTGGGGGGAACAGGCCTGATCGTGATTGTTCAGGATTGGCTGAAGGCCCCGGCCTGCGGGCCTCATCGTGTTGAGAGTGGTTCTCTTGCAAGCTAACTGAAACTCGCGGTGGAACTATCTGGCGCTTTATTTCTCTATGATGGCAGCGGATAGCCAGTGTGGGGCATTGTAAGGTGCTCGCCGCCTGATTAGACTGCGCCGAAACTTGTAAGCACAGCCTTTTTAAGGACTCATATGATCAAGAAATGCTTGTTCCCAGCAGCCGGTTACGGTACTCGCTTCCTGCCAGCGACTAAGGCCATGCCCAAAGAGATGCTGCCGGTGGTGAACAAGCCACTGATCCAGTACGGCGTAGAAGAAGCGCTTGATGCCGGATTGAATGAAATCTCCATCGTGACTGGCCGCGGCAAGCGTGCGCTCGAAGACCACTTCGACATCAGCTACGAGCTGGAAAACCAGATCAAGGGCACCGACAAGGAAAAATACCTGGTCGGTATCCGCAAGCTGTTGGACGAGTGCTCGTTCTCCTACACTCGCCAGACTGAAATGAAAGGTCTGGGCCATGCGATTCTCACTGGCCGTCCGCTGATCGGCGACGAACCTTTCGCTGTGGTGCTGGCCGACGACCTGTGCGTCAACCTCGAAGGTGACGGCGTACTGACCCAGATGGTCAAGCTGTACAAGCAGTTCCGTTGCTCGATCGTGGCCATTCAGGAAGTCGATCCGCAGGAAACCAACAAGTACGGCGTGATTGCCGGCGAGATGATTCGCGACGATATCTACCGTGTGCACAGCATGGTCGAGAAGCCGAAGCCTGAAGACGCACCTTCGAACCTGGCGATCATTGGCCGCTACATCCTGACTCCGGACATCTTCGACCTGATCGAGCAGACCGAGCCGGGCAAGGGTGGCGAGATCCAGATCACCGACGCGCTGATGAAGCAGGCGCAAAATGGCTGCGTAATGGCCTACAAGTTCAAGGGCAAGCGTTTCGACTGCGGTGGTGCCGAAGGCTACATCGATGCGACCAACTTCTGCTTCGAGAACTTCTACAAGACCGGCAAGGCTTACTGATAGCCGCTGTACGGACCTGTCTGGAAAAGCCACCTTCGGGTGGCTTTTTTATTTATCGCCCTTATGTCCATCCTCTGCGCTGACCCGCTCGCCAACTGAGGTTATGCTTGTCAGCCTGCCTGGGAGAGTGAAATGGCCTACGATTTTGATCTTTATGTAATAGGTGCCGGTTCCGGTGGTGTACGTTGCGCGCGATTCGCCGCAGGCTTCGGAGCCAAGGTTGCAGTGGCTGAGAGCCGGTATCTGGGGGGCACCTGCGTCAATGTCGGTTGCGTGCCGAAAAAACTCTTGGTGTACGGTGCCCACTTCGCTGAAGACTTCGAGCAGGCCTCGGGTTTTGGCTGGGATCTTGGCGAAGCGAACTTCGACTGGGCGACCCTGATCGCCAACAAGGATCGTGAGATCAACCGCCTCAATGGCATCTACCGTAATTTATTGGTCAATAGCGGTGTGACCCTGCACGAGGGTCACGCCAGACTCATCGACCCGCATCAGGTGGAAGTCAATGGCCAGCGCTACACCGCCAGGCACATCCTGATCGCCACCGGTGGCTGGCCGCAGATCCCGGATATTGCAGGGCGCGAACATGCCATCAGTTCCAATGAGGCGTTCTACCTCAAGGAGCTGCCCAAGCGCATCCTGGTCGTAGGTGGTGGTTATATTGCGGTGGAGTTCGCCGGGATCTTCCATGGCTTGGGAGCCGATACCCAATTGCTGTATCGCGGGGATCTGTTCCTGCGGGGGTTCGATGGTGCGGTACGCAAGCATTTGCAGGAAGAACTGACCAAGCGCGGCCTGGGATTGCAGTTCAATGCCGATATCGAGCGTATCGACAAGCAGGACGACGGCAGTCTCCAGGTCACCCTCAAGAACGGTCGTACGCTGCTGACCGACTGTGTGTTCTACGCCACCGGACGTCGGCCGATGCTCGACAACCTGGGCTTGGAAAACACTGGGGTCAAGCTCGACAAGCGCGGTTTTGTCGAGGTCGATGACCTGTACCAGACCAGCGAGCCATCAGTCTTGGCCATTGGCGACGTCATCGGGCGCGTCCAGTTGACTCCGGTCGCCTTGGCCGAAGGCATGGCGGTGGCCCGCCGCCTGTTCAAGCCCGAGCAGTATCGCCCGGTGGATTACCGGATGATTCCCACTGCCGTGTTCAGCTTGCCGAATATCGGCACCGTTGGCATGAGCGAAGAGCAGGCCCGTGAAGCGGGGCATGAGGTGCAGATTTTCGAGAGCCGCTTCCGGCCGATGAAGCTGACGCTCACTGAATGCCAGGAGCGTACGCTCATGAAGCTGGTGGTCGATGCGCAGACCGATAAGGTGCTGGGCTGCCACATGGTCGGCCCGGATGCCGGTGAAATTGTCCAGGGCCTGGCGATCGCGCTGAAGGCTGGGGCGACCAAGCGCGACTTCGACGAAACCATTGGCGTGCACCCCACGGCTGCCGAAGAGTTCGTGACCATGCGTACCCCTGTCGCGGGCTGATCAGGAGCCCGCTGTAGCGCCTGGCTGTGCCTTGCTGCCAGCCAGGCGCAGCGCCTCCAGGCTGGCTTCAGCCTTGGCGGCGCGTAGCTCCATGTCCTTGCTGGCCTGGGCCTGTTTGTCGTGGTTCTCCTTCAGAGCCAGGATTTCCTCCGAGGCCACGCGCAAGCGTTCCTGCAGTAGGGCGCTTTCGCTGTCCAGTCGCGCCAACTGCTCGCTGAGTTGGGATTGTCGGGTTGTGCTCTTGTTCGCCATCTCCTGGGCTTGCTTGAGTTCCTTGCCGGTTGCTCGCTGCTCGCTGAGCAGGCGTTCGTTGTCGCGATGCAGCTGGGTGATTTCATCCTGGCGTACCAGGGCGCTTTGTTGGGCCTGGCGCAGTTCCATCTGTACCTGTTGCATTTGCCCTTCGTGGCGACGCAGTTCCTGTTCGCGCTGCTCCTTGCTGGCGGCGCGGTAGTGCTCCAGGGCATCGCGGGCATGCAGGTGCTTCTCTTCCAGCGAGTGGATCCGCTGTTCTTTATCCGCAAGGCGCAGGTCGGCGTCCTTGAGTGCCTGATTGAGCTCGGCGCTGCGGGTCTGCTCAGCATGCAGCATGGCTCGGACGTCCTGTAGCGCGGCGCTTTCACTGGCCAGGGCATTGGCCTGGGCCTGCAGTTGTCCTTGCAGTTGCTCCTGATGCTGGCGCATTTCATCCAACTGCTGCTCAAGGGCCTGCTTCTGCGATTCGAAGTGGGAGAGGGCTTGTTCCAGAGGCTCTTGCGCCTGCTCCTGGAGGCGCTGGGCCAGCCTTCCTACCAATTCTCCCAGTTCTTCATCCAGGGGTACGGGGCCGATATCGCGACGGCCAGCACCATCATCCAGCTCTTTCAGGTAGCGATGGATGGTGGTCTTCGAGCCGGTATTACCCATTTCTATACGTACCGCATCGATGCTCGGGTGACCGCCGCGGGCAAGGATTGCCTGGCGTGCTTTTTTCACCACCGCTTTATTGATGCCTCCACGAGCCATGCTACCTCCAACGATTTAATACTGTGTTACGTGGTATGTAATTTATCGTTATTGTACAGCTTGTTTTGCTTGCTTGATAACTGAAATCTGACATGGAATATTTTAATATTATTCCTTGTGATGAGGAGTGAAGATGCCTTTCACCCCACAGCCTTGTATCTGTTAGAGCCTAGAAGCCATGAGTGAGCTGGATCGTTATCTGCAAGCCGCCACCCGCGACAACACCCGGCGCAGCTATCGGGCGGCCATCGAGCACTTCGAGGTCCAATGGGGTGGGTTTCTGCCGGCGACGGCTGAGGGGGTTGCACGTTACCTGGTGGCCTATGCCGGTGAGCTATCGCTCAATACCCTGAAATTACGCCTGTCAGCATTGGCTCAGTGGCATAACAGCCAGGGCTTTGCCGATCCCACCAAGGCGCCAGTGGTACGCCAGGTGCTCAAGGGTATTCGTGCCGTGCACCCTGCCCAGGAGAAGCAGGCCGAACCTTTGCAGCTACGGCATCTGGAGCAGGTGGTCGCCTGGCTCGACGAGGAAATTGCAAGCGCCATCGCCGAACAGCGCCAGGCCGATCTACTGCGTGCCCGGCGTGATCGGGCGTTGATCCTGCTGGGTTTCTGGCGCGGCTTTCGCAGTGACGAGTTATGTCGCCTGCAGATCCAGCACGTAGAGGCCAATGCTGGCTCCGGTATCAGCCTGTACCTGCCCCGTAGCAAGAGCGATCGTGAAAACCTCGGGCGCACCTATCACACCCCGGCCCTGCAGCGTTTGTGTCCGGTACAGGCCTATATCGAGTGGATCAACGGCGCCGCGTTGGTGCGTGGGCCGGTGTTTCGCGCAATCGACCGTTGGGGCAACCTGGGCGAACAGGGGCTGCATGCCAATAGCGTGATTCCCTTGTTGCGCCAGGCGCTGGAACGCGCAGGCATAGCCGCCGAGCACTACACCAGCCATTCCCTGCGTCGAGGCTTCGCCACTTGGGCCCATCGCAATGGCTGGGATCTCAAGTCATTGATGACCTATGTCGGCTGGAAGGACATGAAATCGGCCATGCGCTACATCGATGCCGAGCCTTTCATGGGCATGGCAGTCCTTCAGGACCCACGGGCGCGCTCGTAGATTTGAGGTTCTTCTATTAATACAGCGGGCTGATAGCCAAAACCAATCGATAGCATCAGGTTTACCAATGAGCCAGATGGCGACTCATTGGCTAGGATTCTCCCCATAAAGTTTTTACCCAATGTCTTCAACCACTGATGGAGAGTCAACGATGCCTATCATCAACAGCCAAGTTAAACCGTTCAAAGCCACTGCATTCAAAAACGGTGAGTTCGTCGAAGTATCGGATGCCGACCTGAAAGGCAAGTGGTCTGTCGTATTCTTCTACCCAGCTGACTTCACCTTCGTCTGCCCGACCGAGCTGGAAGACCTGGCCGATAACTACGCCGAATTCCAGAAGCTGGGCGTTGAAATCTACAGCGTTTCCACCGACACCCACTTTGCCCACGCTGCCTGGCACAACACCTCGCCAGCCATTGGCAAGATCAAGTACACCATGATCGGCGACCCGACCCTGGCTATCTCGCGCAACTTCGACGTGCTGATCGAAGAAGCCGGCCTGGCTGACCGCGGTACCTTCGTGATCAACCCTGAAGGCCAGATCAAGATCGTTGAAATCAACGATGGCGGCGTAGGTCGCGATGCTTCCGAGCTGCTGCGCAAGATCAAGGCTGCCCAGTACGTTGCTGCCCACCCAGGCGAAGTCTGCCCAGCCAAGTGGAAAGAAGGCGAGGCCACTCTGGCTCCGTCCCTGGACCTGGTCGGCAAGATCTAAGTCCATGCGTCATCCAGGGGCGGTCATCCGCACTTAAGTAAGCCGCACCGCCCTCAAATAACGCCCGGGCGAGATTCGCCCGGGCGTTGTTTTTTTACCGAATCAAAGGAAATCGCCCGTATGTTGGACGCCAATCTTAAATCTCAGTTGAAGTCATACCTGGAGCGGGTCACACAGCCGATCGAGATCGTTGCCTCCCTCGACGACGGTGCGAAATCCCAGGAAATGCTCGCGTTACTCAAAGACATCGTCAGTCTTTCCAATCAAATTACCTTGCTCGACAACGGTACCGATGTGCGCAAGCCATCGTTCTCGTTGAATCGCCCGGGGAGTGATATCAGCCTGCGTTTCGCTGGTATCCCCATGGGCCACGAGTTCACTTCCCTGGTACTGGCCCTGCTGCAAGTAGGTGGTCATCCGTCCAAGGCCAGTGCGGAAGTGATCGAGCAGGTCCGTTCGCTCAAGGGCGAATTCCACTTCGAGACTTACTTCTCGCTGTCGTGCCAGAACTGCCCGGATGTGGTCCAGGCGCTGAACCTGATGGCGGTACTCAACCCCAATATCCGCCATGTCGCTATCGATGGTGCCTTGTTCCAGGCTGAAGTGGACGAGCGCAAAGTCATGGCCGTGCCCAGCATCTACCTCAATGGTGTGAACTTCGGCCAGGGCCGCATGGGCCTGGAGGAGATCCTCGCCAAGCTCGACACCGGCGCGGTGGAGAAGCAAGCGCAGAAACTCAGCGCCAAAGAAGCCTTTGATGTGCTGGTGGTCGGCGGTGGCCCGGCTGGCGCTGCAGCTGCCATCTATGCTGCCCGCAAAGGTATTCGTACGGGGGTTGCTGCCGAGCGTTTCGGTGGCCAGGTCCTGGATACCATGGCGATCGAGAACTTCATCTCGGTACAAGAAACAGAAGGCCCGAAATTGGCAGCGGCCCTGGAAGAGCATGTCCGCCAGTACGACGTCGACATCATGAACCTGCAACGTGCCAGCGCCCTGGTTCCTGCTAGCGAAGTCGGTGGGTTGCATGAAGTGCAGTTCGCCAATGGGGCCAGCCTCAAGGCCAAGGCGCTGATCCTGGCCACGGGTGCCCGCTGGCGGGAAATGGGTGTGCCGGGCGAGCAGGAGTACAAGGCCAAGGGCGTGTGCTTCTGCCCGCACTGCGATGGCCCGTTGTTCAAGGGCAAGCGCGTGGCGGTGATCGGTGGTGGCAACTCCGGTGTCGAAGCGGCTATCGACCTGGCCGGTATTGTCAGCCACGTCACCCTGCTGGAGTTCGATAGCAAGCTGCGCGCCGATGCGGTGTTGCAGCGCAAGCTGTTCAGCTTGCCGAACGTCAAGGTCATCACCAGTGCCTTGACCAGCGAAGTGAAGGGAGATGGCCAGAAGGTCACCGGCCTGGTCTATAAGGACCGCGACTCGGGAGAGTTCAATACCGTCGACCTGGAAGGCATCTTCGTACAGATTGGCTTGTTGCCTAACACTGATTGGCTCAAGGGGGCGGTCGAGCTGTCGCCGCGGGGCGAGATCATTGTCGACGCACGTGGTGAGACTTCGCTGCCGGGGGTCTTCGCAGCAGGTGACGTGACCACAGTGCCGTACAAACAGATCGTGATTGCGGTGGGCGAGGGGGCCAAGGCATCCCTGAGTGCCTTCGACCACCTGATCCGGACCTCTGCGCCGGCCTGATAGCCAGCCCAGGTAAAACAAAACCCCATGAGCCAGGCTCATGGGGTTTTTTATTGTCCCTGGAAAGGGCGGGGTGCTTACAGCTCAGCAGGCTGGATGATCTCGACCCAGTAGCCATCCGGGTCCTTGATGAAGGCCAGGCTCTTCATGCGACCGTCGGTCAGTCGTTTCTGGAAGTCGCAGCCCAGTGCTTCGAAACGTTCGCAGGCAGCGACGACATCCGGTACCGAGATGCAGATGTGGCCGAAACCGCGTGGGTCAGTGTTGCCGTTATGGTAGGCGAACTCAGGATCGTTCTCGGTACCGTGGTTGTGAGTCAGTTCGAGAATGCCGGGGATCGACTTCATCCACTCGGTGCGCGCAGCGGCCTCTGTCGGAATCTGTGCCTTGTCCACCAGCGCAAGGAAATACAGGCTGAATTCGGCCTCAGGGAAGTCACGTTTTTCTACCAGGGAAAACCCCAGGACACGGGTGTAGAAATCCAAGGAGCGAGTGATGTCCTTGACACGCAGCATGGTGTGGTTGAAGACGAAGCGGGCAGTAGCGGCATCGGGCTGGGCTGTCACGCCGGGAAAGGTATTGAGTTCGTTGAGGCTCATGGGCCCTCCTGAAAAAAAGTGCAAGGAGTTGCTCGGGCTCGGGCAACTGCTTGCCAGGCAATGGTTCGGACATCCTTGGGATGGGGCAATGATACGCAACTGCCTGGGATGGCGCCAAACCCAAAGCTCCTGATGTATTGCCCATTCCTGGCGCCAGGCTCAGACTTCCAGGTTCGTTCCCTTGGTGTGCGTTCACATGATCAAGTCGTTTAAATGTCGGATCGCTTCGCTGTTCCTGGTCATGCTGGCCACTGGAGTGCAAGCCGATCCAGAGATCGCCTGGCCCCAGGGTTGGATCGTGGAGCCGATACCTTCCCAGGGTGAGGACCCGACGACCAAGGTTTCCCGGCAGCGGGCGGTGAAGAATGACGCAGCAGGCAATCCGCAAATGGTCATGGAGTTGACCATGACTCAGGTCGCTAGTGGGCATGTGGTCAATCTTCAGGGGGTGTTGTTGGAGATGCGCAAATCGGTGCAAAAGGATTTTGCCCAAGGTGGTTATCAGAGTGTGTGCAACAAGATCCACGCTGCGCAGTTGAGTCGTCTCGATGGATTGGAGACCACTTGCACCATTACCCAGAACGGCCGGCATGTACTGTCGCAAACATTGGTGGCGGCGTTGGATGGAGATAAGGCCTATGTACTTTCATACGCCGGCCAGGCGACTGCTTATACCGATAGTCGGGAAGAAATACTCGCGATACGAAATAACCTGAAACTTTAAATGGGTTTCCAAGGTCAGGGCTTTGATTTTCGCGTGTTACAGGTTCGTTATCGAAAAGGTACTAAGCAAGAAGTTGCTCGCCGCCTGGCCTTATTGCAGGCCGCTTGTAGCGCGGCCTCGAGGCAGTAGGGCGGGGTGATGTGCAGCCGATATTTCCTTAGATGCAGATAGCAATAAGAATATTCTGATGAATGTAAAAAGCCCCGCATATGCGGGGCCTTTGACAGAGTGCGGCTTTGTTCAAGCGCGCAGCCAGGAGTCCACAGTGGCGGCGCCGTACTGCTCTTTCCAGGCTTTCAGGCCGCGATGATTGCCACCCTTGGTTTCAATCAGTTCACCGGTGTGCGGGTTCTGGTAGACCTTGACCACACGGGCGCGGCGCTGTTTAGGCGCATTGGCCTGCGGCAAGCCGGCCTTGCCCAGGTTTGGATCGAGGATCGCGATGATGTCACGCAGGTTCTTGTCGTAGGACTTCATCAGGGCCTGGAGTTTTTCCTCGAACTCGATTTCCTTCTTGAGGCCGGCGTCGTTCTTCAGCGACTCAAGCTGGGCGAGCTGTTCTTGAAGTGCTTTTTCAGCAGCACGAAATTCAGCAAGTCTGGACAATATCTTCACTCCAATAGTCTATTTTTGGCTGATACAAACCACAAACAAAGCTATAAGCCATGAACTGGTTAAGGTTCGATTAAGTGGCCTACCTGTGAATTTTGTACAGGCATGAAAAATTGTAGTAGTTAATGCGCCGAGAGTAAATCATGTTGTTCTTGCTCATCGACTATTTGCCAGTTGATACAAATCGGTGCAGGTCTTGAGTTGTGTGTCGAGCGTTATTTTCAGGTATGGCTATTTAATGGCGCGCGATGCTCCTAACAAACTCCTTGCTGGGCATTGGCCGTCCAAACAAGTAGCCCTGGAGAAAATGCACGCCTTTGTCCAGCAGATAGTCACGCTGTTCGGGAGTTTCAACTCCTTCGGCGACTATACCTAGATCGAGTTTGATCGAGAGTTCGATAATGCTGTCCAGTATATGCAGCGACAGCGCGTCGGCGCCGATCATGGCAACGAAGCTCTGGTCGATCTTCAAATAATCGACATTGAACTTGCGCAGATAGCCCAGGCTGGAATGCCCGGTGCCGAAATCGTCGATGGCAATCATCACCCCCAGTTCGTGCAGCGCGCTGAACAATTGCTGGGTGACGGGGGTGGGCTCGATCAGCTCGCGTTCGGTCAGCTCCAGCACCAGGATCACCTTGCCCGGCGCGAACGCGGCGAGAAACTCCCGGCAATCCTCCAGTAATTGCAAATCCTGGCAATGGCGGGCGGTGATGTTGATATTGATATGGAAACCATCGATGAAGTCGGCGGCGCAGGGCACCAGGGCCTCCCGAGTCTGTTGCAGCAACGAGCGCGTCATGGGCACGATCAGCCCTGTGTGCTCGGCGAAGGGAATGAACAGGTCCGGACGCACCAATCCCTCCCTGGGATGCTGCCAGCGCATCAACACTTCGATACCCGCCCATTGCAAGCTATCGCTACGCACCACCGGCTGGAAGTACGGGATGAACTCCCGGGCCCCCAGCGCCCTGCGCAGTTCATGGCTAGGGGAGACGGCACGTTTTTGCAGCCAATGGGCGAGGGCGCCTGCGGCGGTTCCGAGAAAGATCAGCAAGCTGAACAGCGCCGGGTACTGGCTCCTCATGTAGTGCCAGACACTACCTTCGGCAAAGCCGGCGTCGACACTATAGGGGTAGCGCGACGACTCCAGGTATTGATTGGCCACGGCGGCCCGGGGCGCAATGCCATCGCGCACCTGACCGTCGCTGGACAGCCAATGCTGGCCCACTTGCAAGTGCAATTGGGCGAAGCGGTTGAGCATGCGCAGGGTATTGGTCGGGTGATAACCGTTGATGGCTGCCAGCGCAGCACCTTCCCCGTCACTCAAGCGATAGACCAGTAGCGGGGTGTCGGGAGTGAGATGGTTGCCGTCCATCAGTTGTAGCCGGCCATCCACATAGTTCCCGGGGTCGAGGGACGCGGCGTAGTTGCCCAGGTAGGAACTGCAATAGTTGTTGTTGCGCCATACCAGGTTGGTGGAGCGCACCCACGGCAGACGGGTGACTTGTTCGCGCAGCGCCAGTTGCTGCGCAGCGTTGCAATCTTGCCCGGCCAGGGGCAGCAACGCGCGGGTGGCGCTGTCGGTGTGGTCCAGCATCTGGTCGAACTGCTCGATGGCCTCCTCGGCGGTTTCCAGGCTGGAGCGCAGCAGCGTACGTTGCGCCTGGAAATAGAGAATGACGGCACCGAGCACGATTGGCAGGAGTATCGCCATCAGGGTCCAGAAACTGCGGGTGGCGTGTGTAAGTGGACCTTTGGCGGTCAGCGGCATGGGTCGGACCTGTGGCAGGAGAGGGGCGCGACGCGATGCCGCTTGGGAGCCGGTATTGCAATCATCGCAGGATAGACGGCTTTGCCTGGCCATAGAGACGTTGGGCAAGGTCGATGAAGGCCAGCGTTGCAGGTGAGGACTGGCGTCGGTCCAGCACCGCGATGGCGATCCTGCGTTGCACTGTCGGTTCCAGTGGCCGGTTTGTATAACGTGGATCTGTCCCTTGGGGCAATGAAAACTGGGCGACGATGCTCAAAGCGTCGCCTCGTGCCACGGTTTCCAGGGTGCTGAGCAATTGTGAGCAGCGATAGCGGATATTGGGTTTGAGCCCGGCACCGATGAACAATCGCGAAACCAGCTCTGAGGACCCCGCCTCGGTCAGCACGAATGGATCGTTGCACAACTGTTCCAGACGTACCTGGGGTTCCTGGGCCAGCGGGTGCTCGGCTGGAAGCAGTGCCACCAACTGATCCTCCGCCAGGGCAAAGGTATCGAAGCGTTCCTGGGGCTGCACGACGAAACCCAGATCGATGCGCCGCTCCTCCAGCCACTGCAGGACCTGTCGATCCGGCCCCTCGTCGATGTGCACCTCGATGCCCGGGTACTGGCTGCGAAATTGCGCGAGGATCGGGGGTAGCAGCCGGATGGAAGAGCTAGGGCCGAACGAACCGATGCGCAAGGTGCCACGCTTCATGCCCCGGGCATCGGCTGCCTCCTGTTCCAACGTCGCTGCCAGGCCGAGCATGCCCCGGGCACGTGTCAGCAATTGCTGGCCAATATCGGTGAGTTCGACCTGGGCCTGGTGCCGGTGGAACAGCTCGACCCCCAGCTCCTGTTCCAGGGCGCGAATGGCATGGGACACGGCCGACTGGCTGATGCCCAGGCGCGTTGCAGCGCTGGTGAACCCTTGGAGTTCGGCTACCCGGGAGAAGATTTCCAACTGGGTCAGGGTCATGAGTAAAAGCTCATTTTACGATGATTGGGTATTAGACAAAGAATGCGCTGGCAATACAAACCCTTCTCCCGAGTGCGATGAATATGAGTGAAAGCAGCGTTCATGATTCCCTGGTGGCCAGGCATAGCGACCTGACGGTGTACTGCAAGCTGGCGGCGGTCACCATGATTTGGGGCGGCACCTTCGTGGCGGGACGTTACCTGGCCTCGGGGCTATCGCCGTTGCTGGCCGCCAGCCTGCGGTTTCTCCTGGCCAGCCTGGCCCTGCTTGGCTTCATGGCCATTGCACGCATCCCGCTGGCCCGCCCGAGCCTTCGGCAACTGGGCCAGTTGGCGGTGCTGGGCTTTTCCGGAATCTTCTTCTACAACCTGTGTTTCTTCCTGGGCCTGCAGCAGATCAACGCCTCGCGGGCCTCGTTGATCGTCGCGCTGAACCCGGCGGTGATCGCCCTGGCGTCCTGGGCGTTGTTCAAGGAGCGCTTGAGTCGACGCAAGCTGCTGGGGGTCTCCCTGTGCCTGGGGGGCGCGGCCCTGGTGATCTGCAGCCGTGATCCCTCGGCCTTGATCAGCCAGGCAGGGAGCTGGCGGGGCGACCTGCTGATCCTTGGCTGTGTCTTGGGCTGGGGAGTGTACTCGCTGTTTTCCAAGGGCTTGAACCAGAGCCTGGGGCCCTTGCAGACGGTGACCTACTCGGTGGTGATGGGCACCTTGATGTTGTGCGCCGCGACCCTGGCCCGCGGCGAGTTCGACCTGCAGGCAGTGCTTGGCCTGGACCTGGCCCAGGGCTTGAGCCTGCTGTACCTGGGCGTATTGGGTTCAGCGCTGGCCTACATCTGGTACTACGACGGTTTGCGGCGAATCGGAGCAACCCGCTCTGGGGTGTTCATCGCCCTTAATCCACTGACAGCGGTGATCCTCGGTGCCGTGCTGCTCGGGGAGCAACTGAGCCTGGTGATGGCGTTCGGCGCAGCGTTGATCCTGGGAGGCATCTACCAGTGCAACAAACCCCTTGCGAGCGGGGCAAGAAAGACGATTTTATAAAGAGTGCGGACAAAGGCTTTTACGCTGTGTAGAATCTGGTTACGCATACAATAATAAAGTCTTCTGGCAGCAGAAGCCTGGCCAGCCGGCAAGACAGGACCGATATGAAGATTCTCGGATTCCAACTCATCTATGGTGACTTCCTCGCGCGCAGCGTGCGGGGCATTTCCTGCGCACCACCTGCCTTCCTCAGCATTGATAACAACTAACGTTCCGTTAATTCTAAAAATATGATGAGGCGCCAACCATGGCAGATATCTTTGAAAACCCGATGGGCCTGATGGGCTTTGAATTCATCGAATTCGCATCGCCCACCCCCAATACCCTCGAGCCGATCTTCGAGATCATGGGTTTCACCAAAGTCGCGACCCATCGTTCAAAAGACGTGCACCTGTATCGCCAAGGCGCGATCAACCTGATCCTCAACAACGAACCCCACAGCATCGCTTCCTACTTCGCCGCAGAACACGGCCCGTCGGTATGCGGCATGGCGTTCCGCGTCAAGAACGCCCAGCAGGCCTACGCCCGCGCCCTGGAACTGGGTGCGCAGCCGATCCACGTCGCCACCGGCCCGATGGAGCTGAACCTGCCGGCGATCAAGGGCATCGGCGGCGCGCCGTTGTACCTGATCGACCGCTACGGCGAAGGCAGCTCGATCTATGACATCGACTTCGTGTTCCTCGAAGGCGTGGACCGCAACCCACCAGGTGCGGGCCTGAAGATCATCGACCACCTGACCCACAACGTGTATCGCGGGCGCATGGCCTACTGGGCCGGTTTCTACGAGAAGCTGTTCAACTTCCGCGAGATCCGCTACTTCGACATCAAGGGCGAGTACACCGGCCTGACTTCCAAGGCCATGACCGCTCCGGACGGCATGATCCGCATCCCGCTGAACGAGGAATCGTCCAAGGGCGCAGGCCAGATCGAAGAGTTCCTGATGCAGTTCAACGGCGAAGGCATCCAGCACGTGGCCTTCCTCACCGACGACCTGGTCAAGACCTGGGACGCCCTGAAGAAGATCGGCATGCGCTTCATGACCGCACCGCCTGATACCTACTACGAAATGCTCGAAGGTCGCCTGCCAAACCACGGCGAGCCGGTTGATCAACTGCAATCGCGCGGCATCCTGCTCGACGGTGCGTCGGATAAAGAAGACAAGCGCCTGCTGCTGCAGATCTTCTCGGAAACCCTGATGGGCCCGGTGTTCTTCGAATTCATCCAGCGTAAAGGCGACGATGGCTTCGGCGAGGGCAACTTCAAGGCGCTGTTCGAATCGATCGAACGCGACCAGGTACGTCGTGGTGTGCTCGCTACCGAGTAATCCCCACAAGGCCTGAATCCAGAGCCCGGCCAGGTCTTTCCTGGCCGGGCTTTGTTTTGCCTGTCGGTTGGCGATTGTGAATGTGTTAATGTTCTCGCCTTTGTTTCCCAGCCCTGACCTGTGCCGCGATGAAAACACCCAGACCTTCCCTGACCCTGACCCTGCTACAGGCCCGTGAGGCCGCCATGGCGTTTTTCCGTCCTTCCCTGAACCAGCACGACCTGACCGAGCAGCAATGGCGGGTGATTCGCATCCTGCGCCAGAACGGCGAACTGGAGAGTCACCAGCTGGCGAAGATGGCCTGCATCCTGCCGCCGAGCATGACCGGAGTGCTGACCCGCCTGGAGCGTGACGAATACGTCAGTCGGCGCAAATCCCCGGAAGACCAGCGCCGCCTGTTCATTACCCTGACCGAGAGGGGCCACACCTGCTTCGAGTCGATGAGCGACGACATGGAGGTCAACTACCAGAGGATCCAGCAGCAGTTCGGCGAAGACAAGATGCAGGCCCTGCTGGCCCTGCTCAACGAACTGAAGCAGATCAAACCCTGACGAAGCTTGGCACGGCCGTGGCCGTGCTTCAGTCAGGGCGGGACTGCACGAGGGCCCTCGGGGCCTTGCCCCAGGCTCTTTTACCCACCTTCAAGAGCATCACCTGCGACGCTGGCGCAGCAGATGGCGTGCGCCCTCGATGATCAGCACCACTACCGCCAGCCAGATCGGCACGTACGTCAGCCATTGCCTATCCTTGATGCTTTCTCCCAGCAGCAGCGCCACGCACAGCAGGAGCACCGGCTCCACGTAGCTGAGCAGGCCGAACAGGCTGAAGGCCAGCTGGCGGCTGGCGATGATGTAGCACACCAGGGCCGAGGCGCTGATCAGGCCCAACAAGGGAATCAACAGGTACAGGCGGGGGTAGGCCTCCAGCACGGCGAAGCCTTGTTCACCGCTTTGCACGAACCACAGCGCCACCGGTATCAACAACGCCATGTCCAGCCACAGGCCGCCCAAATGATCGCTTTGCAAGCGCCGGCGCAAGACGAAATACAGTGGGTAACCCACCGCCACCACCAGGGTCGCCCAGGAGAAACTGCCCACCTGGTACAGCTCGTTGAGTACGCCGACGCACGCCAGGAACGCGGCGACCTTCTGCAACCAGGACAGGTGTTCGCCGTAGACGATGCGTCCGGTGAGGATCATCGTCAGCGGCAGCAGGAAGTAGCCTTGGGACACATCCAGGCTGTAGCCGTTGAGCGGTGCCCACATGAACAACCACAACTGCACACCCACCAGGGCCGAGGACAACAGCAGCGCCAGGGCCATGACTGGAGTGTCGCGTACCCGGCGCAACACTTCGCCGACCCGTCGCCATTCACCGGTCAACAGCATGAACACGGTCATGCAGGGGAGGGTGAGGAGCATTCGCCAACCAAAGATCTCCACCCCGGTGAGGGGAGCCAGCAGCGACGTATAGAAATACATGACGGCAAACAGCACCGACGCCAAGACCGATAACGCAATACCTTTCGACACACTGTCCTCGTAAGACCCGGATGCGCAGCGCGCACGGAGTAGGGGAAATAAGCGGGGGCAATATAGAGGGTTTGGCGCGAAATTTTTGCTCTGTTTGCGACATCCCCGAGGGATATTGTTTCGTTTGTGCCACAGGCAGCGCTCGGAAGCCGCCGGTGGCGACCCTTGCGCTGCCACTGGCGCGGCTCAGTCCAGGCGGGCGAAGCGTCCCGGGACGAAGTGGCTGACATCGTTGAACCCTGGGGTCGAAGCGTGCCCCGGCGTGACCAGGGAATCGATGAAGGCCTCGTCCTCGGCACTGATCTGTACAGCCAGGGCCTGGGTATAGGTATCCCACTGGGCCTCGGTGCGAGGGCCGACGATGGCTGAGCTCACGGCCTGGTTGTTCAGCACCCAGGCAATGGCGAACTCGACGATCCCGACCCCTCGGCCCTGGGCGTATTGCTGGATCTGCTGGGCAATGCGCAGGGACTCCACGCGCCATTCGGTCTCCAGGATGCGCTTGTCCTGGCGCCCGGCCCGGCTGCCGCTGTCCGGGGCCGCATCGGGTGCGTACTTGCCACTGAGCACGCCGCGGGCCAGCGGGCTGTAGGGCACCACCCCCAGGCCATAGGCACGGGCTGCGGTGATCTGCTCGGCCTCGGCCTGGCGATTGACGATGTTGTACAAGGGTTGGCTGACGATCGGGCGCTCCACACCCAACTGGTCGGCAATGCGTACCGCGTCGGCGATCCGCCAGCCCCGATAGTTGGACAGCCCCCAGTGGCGGATCTTGCCCTGGCGCAGCAGGTCGCCAATGGCCGCGATGCTCACCTCCAGCGGCGTGCCGTGGTCCTCGCGGTGCAGGTAGTAGATATCCAGGTAATCGGTACCCAGTCGCGTCAGGCTGGCTTCGATGGCATTGAAGATGTGCTTGCGGCTCAGGCCGCTGCGGTTGGGCACGCCGTCCGTGGGGCCGAAGCCGACCTTGGAGGCCAGGACCCACTCATGGCGATGCCTGGCGATGGCTTCACCGACGATTTCCTCGGAGCGGCCCTGGGTATAGACGTCAGCGGTATCGATGAAGTTGATCCCTTGGTCCCAGGCCTTGTCGATGATGCGCAGCGAGTCTTCGGTGCTGGTCTGCTCACCGAACATCATGGTGCCCAGGGTCAGGCTGGAAACCTTGAGGCCGGAGTGGCCGAGGAGGCGATAGCTCATGGTGCGAAGTCCTTGTGCTAGAGAGGTGGCCGGAGTTTTGGCCGTTGGGACCGAGCATCAAATACCAGAACCACCTACCAGGGCAATGCCTGTCATGGACACAGTTCACGACAGCGCTGGACCAGGAACCCGTGCAGCAGGCGCACCCGCTCGGACACCTGCAAGCGATGCGGGCACAGCAGGTTGAAGGGCAGTGGCTCCCCTTGCCAGTCCGTGAGCAGCGGCACCAGGCGCCCGGCGCGAAGGTCCTCGGCCACATCCAGTCGGGCCTTGTAGACCAGGCCATGGCCGGCGAGGGCCCAGCGACGGGCCACCTCGCCGTCGTCGCACGCGTAGTCGCCGCGCACCTGGACCTCGCGCACCTGGTCGTCCCGGCTGAAGCGCCAGAGGTCGTAGAGCTGGCCGTCGCGCAGGTAGAGCAGGGCGCTGTGCCCGGCCAGGTCCTCGGGCACTTGCGGTGTGCCATGGCGGGCCAGGTACTGCGGGCTGGCGCAGACCACCCGGTGATGCACGGCCAGGATCGGCAGGGCCACCAGGCTGGAATCCCCGGGCACGCCAAAGCGCAGGGCCACATCCACGCTCTCGCGGAACAGGTCGGCATGGCGGTCGTTGAGCTGCAGTTGCAGGCGCAGTTGCGGGTGCTGGTTCTTGAACTCGTCGAGCCAGGGCAGCAACGCGTTGCGCCCGAAATCCGAAGGGGCCGACAGCTGCAGCACGCCGCATAGGCCCTGGCCCTGCTGCCTGAGCGCCTGTTCGCCATCCTCCAGGGTGGCCAGGGCCAGGCGCACGCTGTCCAGGTAGCGGCGGCCCTCCGGGGTCAGGCGCAGGCTGCGGGTGGAACGGGCCAGCAGGCGACTGCCCAGGCGGGTTTCCAAGCGCTTCAAGGCAATGCTGGCGGCCGCCGCGGTGATGCCGAGGCTACGCGCCGCTGCGGAAATACTGCCTTCGTCGGCGATGCGAACGAAGATCTCCAGGTCGAGGATCGAGCTCATTGATAAAAATCCTTTAAAGATCTTTGCGTTTTAAGCGGATTTTTCTCCGATTGGCAAGCTGTGAAGATGTAATTCCTTTCCTTCACAACAGGTGATCGCAATGACTCTTTCCAATCCAGGCTTGCACCAGCAGACCGTCGTGGTCATCGGGGCCGGCAGTGGCATCGGCGCCGCCGTGGCGCACCAGGCCGCCGCCCGTGGCGCCCGGGTAGTGCTGGCCGGGCGCGATCTTAAGGCCTTGCAGCGCCAGCAGGCACGCCTGCCGGAGTCGGCCCGGGCGCTGAGCGTGGACATCACCGACAGCGCCAGCCTGGAGGCCTTGTTCCAGGCCGTGGGCGCCTTCGAGCACTTGGTGATCAGCGCCGGTCCGGCCATCGTTCCCAAACCCTTGGCCGACACCGACCTGCACGATGCCCAGCGGGCTTTCGAGGTCAAGTTCTGGGGCGTATGGCGGGCCGTGCAGGCTGCACTGCCGTACCTGGCGGCCCGGGGCAGCATCAGCCTGACCTCGGGCATGTTGTCGCGCAAGATGGTCCCCGGGCAGGTACTCAAGACCACCCTCAATGCCGCCCTCGATGCCCTGGGCAAGCACCTGGCCAAGGAGCTGGCGCCACGGCGGGTGAACGTCATCAGCCCGGGGATCACCGATACCGAGGCCTACGCTGGCATGTCCGCCGATGCCCGCGCGGCGATGTTCGCCAAGGCGGCCGCGAGCTTGCCGGTCGGCCGGGTCGGGGAGCCGGGGGAGGTGGCGGCGGCTTTCATCCTGGCCATGGAGAACGGCTTCATCAACGGCAGCCTGATCGATGTCGACGGCGGAGGCCTGTTGTGAACTGGCGCTTCGACCACCTGGCCTTCAACACCGATGGTGGCTCGACGCTGCCTGAGGCCTTTGCCGAACTACTGGGGCTGCATGCGGGCCGCCGTCCGCCGTTTCCGTTCCCCGGGCGCTGGCTGTACCAGGATGATCAGGCGCTGGTGCATGTCATCGAGCAGGACGCTTGCCCCACGCCACAGCTGAGCCATATCGCCTTCAGCACCCAGGAGGCCGCCGCAGCGGTCTTGCTGCGGGTGCAGGCCAGCGGTCTTGAGCACCAGGTGGCGCAGGTGCCGGAAGATGGCCTCTGGCAGATCTTCGTGCGCCTGCCCGGGGGCCTGGTGCTGGAACTGGATGCCCCGGCATCGGGGGCGTTGGCCAGCAGTCATGATTACGCCCTGCACCCTGGCGCACCGGACTGACCCCCACCACGAAAAAAGCCCGTTCCAGCCGATGCTCGAACGGGCTTTTGCCGCAGCCGGGGCTCAGCGATGCAAGGTACGGGTCATGCGCAGGGCCAACAGGGCGCCGGCGACGATCACGGCCGCCAGCAGGTACAAGGCGGCATCGGTGGAACCAGTGCTGTCCTTGACCCAGCCGACGATGTAGGGGCTGAGGAAACCGGCCATCTGGCCCATGGAGTTGATCAATGCCAGGCCACCGGCAGCCGCCCCGGCGCTGAGCAGCGCCGTAGGCACTGGCCAGAACATCGGCAGGCCGGTGAGGGCACCCATGGTGGCGATGCTCAGGCCGAGGATGGCGATGGCCGGGTTGGCGGCGAAGTTCACCGCGATCAGCAGCCCCACGGCGCCCATCAGCATCGGCACCACCAGGTGCCAGCGGCGCTCCTTGTTCAGGTCCGCCGAACGTCCCACCAGCAGCATGAACACGGCCGCCAGCAGGTAGGGAATCGCGCTGAGCCAGCCGATCACCAGGTTATCGGCAAAACCGAGGTTCTTGATGATTGACGGCAGCCAGAAGTTGATGGCGTAGACCCCGCTCTGGATGCAGAAGTAGACCAGGCCGAAGGCCCAGATCGCCGGGTTCTTGAACACCTGGGCCAGGGAGTCGCTGGCAGTCTTGGGCTGGTTGGCGGCGTCTTCGGCCTGGTCGGCCTCCAGCACCGCACGCTCGGCCGGGCTCAGCCACTTGGCGTGGGCGAAGCCGTCGCTGAGCAGGAAGTACGCCAGGGCACCCAGCACCACCGTCGGAATGCCTTGCAGCAGGAACATCCACTGCCAGCCGGCGAGGCCGCCCTGGCCTGCGGCGAAGTGGTTGAGGATCCAGCCGGAGAACGGGCTGCCCAAAAGGCCCGAGACCGGGATCGCCGACATGAACAGGGCCATGATCCGGCCACGGCGGAAGGTCGGGAACCACTGCGACAGGTACAGCACCACGCCAGGGAAGAAGCCGGCTTCGGCAGCGCCGGTGAACAGGCGCAGGGTGTAGAACTGGGTCGGCGTAGTGACGAACAGCAGGCAGGTGGACAGCGTGCCCCAGGCGATCATCATCAGGGCGATCCAGCGCCGCGGGCCGAAGCGGGTCAGCGCCAGGTTGCTGGGCACGCCGCACAGCACGTAGCCGATGAAGAAGATCCCGGCGCCCAGGCCGTAGACCGTTTCACTGAATTTCAGGGCGTCGAGCATCTGCAACTTGGCGAAGCCGACGTTGACCCGGTCCAGGTAGTTGAACAGGTAGCAGATGAAGATGAAGGGGATCAGGCGCAGGGTGATGCGCTTGTAGACGGCATTCTTGTCGTCAGCCTGGGCCAGTGCGGCAGCGGCTCTGTGTGACATGGTGTGTCTCTCTTTATTATGATTTTTCACGGTGCAAGGGTAACGTTGACCGCCCTGAGAGTCTCGGCCACCCCGGTGCCGCTGTCTTTGTGCCGGCGCACAGCGAATGGTTTCAGGGCCTGTGCCAGCGAACAACGCCGTACGGTTTGCAGTCCCGTCTTAGTCGCATCAGCCTCAAGGATCATCCCCCTATGTTCGAACTCGATCATGACCTGGCCCAGGACATCGTCGACCGCACGATGGCCATCCTGCCTTATAACGTCAATGTCATGGACAGCCAGGGCCTGATCCTCGGCAGCGGCGAGCCGGAACGTATCAACACCCGCCACGAAGGTGCACAACTGGTGCTGGCCAACGGCCGCGTGGTGGAGATCGACGAACCTACCGCATGCCGGCTCAAGGGCGTGCAGCCGGGGATCAACCTGCCGTTGCTGCACGACCAGCGCCTGATCGGCGTGCTGGGCATCACCGGCGATCCAGCGCTGTTGCGTACCTATGCCGAGCTGGTGCGCATGACCGCCGAGATGCTGGTGAGCCAGCGCCATCAGCAGGCCGAGCAGCAATGGCGGCGCCAACGTTGCGACGATCTGCTGGCATTGCTGCTGGGCGAGGGGGGCGACTCGCCGCGCCTGGTGGATGAGGCCCGGCAAATGGGACTCAAGCCACAACTGGCGCGTACGCCTTATCTGTTCGAGCTCGCCCCGGGGCAGAACGTCGAAGCCCTCAGTGCCTGGCTGCTGTCGCGTTACCCGGACAGCTGGTGCGTCAGCGCGGCGCAGACCTCGCTGCTCTGGTGTCGACCGGCGACCCTGAGCCTGGACAACCCGCGGTTGCTGGAAAAGCTCGCCAGCCAGGGTTGGAGCATCGTGCGGGTGGCCGTGGGCGGGCAGGCCGATGGCCTGCCCGGGCTGCGTCGCTGCTATCGCCGGGTGGGCGACCTGCTGGCCTACGGTCGCGACATCCTGCCGGATACCCGGGTGTTGACCCTGGATCGCTACCGCTTGCCGGTCATGCTCTGGCGCCATCGCAACGACGATGCCCTGGACGAGCTGCTCAGCCCTTTGCGCAAGGTCCTGGCCAAGGACAGCAATGGCCAGTTGATCGCGACCCTGCGCAGTTGGTGCGACCACGACGGCCAGAGCCAGGCCTGTGCCGATGCCTTGGGCATCCACCGTAACAGCCTGCGCTATCGCATGGAGCGCATCACCGAACTCAGTGGCGTCGACCCTTTACGCCTGGACGGCATGCTCTCGCTGTACCTGGCCGTGCAACTGCTACCCCAGCAACCCGCCTCCCAATTCCCTCCTGAATAACGGCGGTGCCGGTATTACGGGTGCTGCGTCCCCGGTCGCAGCCCCATCATCCCGACTGCGCGGGTTGTAGCAATGAACAATAAAGTGCCTGCGTCCTTGTGCAGCGGACTGGCGTCAGCCGCTGCGGCAAATGGCAGCATGGCGCCACAAGAACCGGAGATAGCCCCATGAAGATCATCATCGCCCCCGACTCGTTCAAGGACAGCCTGAGTGCCGAAGGCGTGGCCCAGGCCATCGCCCAGGGGCTGGTCGAGGCCTGGCCCGAAGCCCAGGTGCTGCAGTGCCCGATGGCCGATGGTGGCGAGGGCACGGTGGAGTCGGTACTCGCCGCATGCCAGGGGCAACTGCGCAGCACCCGGGTCCAGGGCCCGCTGGGTAGCGAAGTGCAGGCCCGCTGGGGCTGGCTGGCATCGAGCCACACGGCGATCATCGAAATGGCCGAGGCCAGTGGCCTGCAACTGGTGCCGCCAGGCCAGCGCGATGCCTGCCACAGCAGCACCTTCGGTACCGGTGAATTGATCCAGGCGGCCCTGGACGCCGGCGCCCGGCGCATCATCCTGGCCATCGGCGGCAGCGCCACCAACGACGGCGGGGCTGGAGCCCTGCAAGCCCTGGGGCTCAAGCTGCTGGACCGTCGGGGCCAGGTGCTGCCCCGGGGTGGCCTGGCCCTGGCCGACCTGGCCAGCATCGAGCTCGATGCCATGGACCCGCGCCTGGCCCAGGTGCGTTTCGAGATCGCCGCCGACGTCAACAACCCACTGTGTGGCGAGCAGGGGGCCTCGGCCATCTTCGGCCCGCAAAAGGGCGCCTCGGCGCAGCAGGTCCAGGCCCTGGACCAGGCACTGGGGCACTTTGCCGATCTCTGCGCCCAGGTGCTGCCCAGGGACGTGCGTGACGAACCCGGTAGTGGCGCCGCCGGTGGCCTGGGATTCGCCGCCAAGGCGTTTCTCGGCGCGAGGTTCCGCCCCGGGGTGGAAGTGGTCGCCGAGCTGGTAGGGCTGGAACAGGCGGTGCGTGGCGCCGACCTGGTAATCACTGGCGAAGGACGCTTCGATGCCCAGACCCTGCGTGGCAAGACGCCCTTCGGCGTGGCACGGATCGCTCGCCAGCAGGGGGTGCCGGTGATCGTCATCGCCGGCACCCTCGGCGAGGGCTACCAGCAGATGTATGCCCATGGCGTGGACGCGGCCTTCGCCCTGACCTCCGGGCCCATGAGCCTGGAACAGGCCTGCGCCGAGGCCCCGCGATTGTTGCGCGAGCGGGCGGCGGACATCGCCCGGCTCTGGCGCCTGGCCGCTACCCGCCAGGCCAGTGTCTAACAGGCCGTTGAAAAATGTAGGCGAGGCAGCCAGCGCAAGGCGAAAACAGGCGAAAAAGCGCAATTTACATGTGGTAAATGAGCATTTTGACCGGGCTGGCGCACCAGCCTGTTTTCAACGCAGCGATGGCAACGCAGGTAGATTTTCAACGGTCTGCTAGCGCAAGCCCCGCTCAGTAGACCCCACCCTCGCTGCTGGGGGCGTCCTGGGCCTTGTACTGCCCGGCCAGGTTCTGCAAGCCCTTCATCAGCACCGTGGTATCGACCCCCACCGCGACGAAGTTGGCCCCCAGCTCGATGCAGCGCCGGGCCAGGCCCTGGTCGGCACTGAGGATGCCCGCGGCCTTGCCGGCCTGGCGCACCCGCAGGATGGCGTCCTCGATCGCCGCGACCACCTGGGGATGTCCGGGATTGCCGCGATGACCCATGGCCGCCGACAGGTCGGCCGGGCCGATGAAGACCCCGTCGACCCCCTCCACCCGGACGATCTCGTCCAGGTTGCGCAAGCCCTCCAGGTTCTCGATCTGCACCAGCAGGCACATGTGTTCGTCGGCCTGGTCCAGGTAGCCGGGGATGCTGTTCCAGCGTGAGGCCCGGGCCAGGGCGCTGCCGACCCCGCGAATGCCCTGGGGCGGATAACGCATGGCGCTGACCAGCTGGCGCGCCTGGGCCGCGCTTTCGACCATGGGCACCAACAGGGTCTGGGCACCGATATCCAGCAACTGCTTGATCAGCGCGGTATCGCCGATCGGCGGGCGGACGATGCCGTGGGCGCCGTAGGGGGCGATGGCCTGCAATTGCCCCAGCAAGCTGCGCAGGTCGTTGGGGGCGTGCTCGCCGTCCAGCAGCAGCCAGTCGAAACCGGCATTGGCCGCCAGCTCGGCGCAGTAGGCATTGGCCAGGCCCAGCCACAGGCCGATCTGTGGCTCGCTGCCTTGCAGGCGTTGCTTGAACAGGTTCTGCGGCATGTCCATGGCGTTCTCCTCAGACGAAACGGCAGGCGATGCTGCCCAGTTGGTCGTAGTCGACGTGGAATACATCCCCCGGGCGTGCGGCCACCGGACGGGTGAACGAGCCGCCAAGGATGATCTGCCCGGCTTCCAGGCCGACGTCGTAGGCTGCCAGCTTGTTGGCCAGCCAGGCCACGCCCTTGGCCGGGTGGTTGAGCACCGCGGCCGAGACCCCGGACTCTTCGATCACACCATTGCGGTACAGCACCGCCGGCACCTTGCGCAGGTCCACGTCGCCGGGGCGCACGGCCCGGCCACCCATCACCACCCCGGCGTTGGCGGCGTTGTCGGAAATGGTATCGAAGACCTTGCGCGTGGCCTGGGTCTGCGGGTCTACCTGCTGGATGCGCGCGTCGATGATCTCCAGCGCCGGGATCACCCAGTCGGTGGCTTCCAGTACATCGAACAGGGTGCAGCCGGGGCCCTTGAGGGGCTTGCCGAGGATGAACGCCAGCTCCACCTCGACCCGCGGCACGATGAAGCGCTGGAAGGGAATGTCACTGCCTTCCTCGAACAGCATGTCGTCCAGCAGGGCGCCGAAGTCCGGCTCGCTGATGTTCGACGACACCTGCATCGCCCGGGAGGTGAGGCCGATCTTGTGGCCCACCAGCCGGCGGCCGTCGCGGATCTTGCGTTCCACCCAGCTGCGCTGGATCGCATAGGCATCCTCGATGCGGATGTTCGGGTATTCCAGGGACAGCTGGCCGATCTGTTCGCGGCTGCGTTCGGCGGCGTCGAGGCGCGCCGCGGCCTGTTGGATGTCGGAGGGGCTGAGCATGTTCATTTCTCTTGTGGATTGACGATAGGGGCCGGTACCCAGAGCACCAGCCAGGCGCCCAGGGCGATCAGCAGAGCCAGGGCATACAGCGCCAGGCTGGCGCTTTGGGTGGCGTCACGCACCACGCCGATCAGGTAAGGCGCGAGGAAGGCCGCGACGCTGCCGAAGGAACTGATCAGGGCGATGCCCGCCGCCTGGGTATTGCTGGCCAGAAAGGCCGGTGGCAGTTGCCAGAACATCGGCAATGCGGCGCTGGCGCCCATGCCCGCCACCACCAGGCCGAACATCACCAGCCAGGGGTTCTGTGGCGCCAGGGCGGTCAGCGCCAAACCCAGGCAGGCCATCAGCAGTGGCACGGCCAGGTGCCAGCGGCGTTCGCGCAGGTGGTCCGAGGAGCGGCCGACCGCCAGCATGAACAGGCAGCCAGCCAGGTAGGGCAGGGCGCTGAGCAGGCCGACGTCGCTGTCCCCGGCCACACCGGAATGGTGGATCAGGGTCGGCATCCAGAAGGCGATGGTGTTGACCGCCAGCATCACCGCGAAATAGATGCCCACCAGCAGCCAGGCGTGGCGGTCCTTGAGGATGTCGCTGAAGCGGTTGATGGATTTGCGCTGCTCCTCTTGCTGCTGGGCCTTGTGCAACCAGGCCTTTTGCGCGGCGCTGAGCCATGTGGCCTGGTCGATGCTGTCCGGCAATGCCTTGAGCACCAGCAGCCCGAGCAGCACCACCGGCAGGCCCTCGATCAAAAACATCCATTGCCAGCCGCGCAAGCCGCCCCGGTCATGGAAGTTCTCCAGGATCCAGCCCGACAGCGGGCCGCCCAGGACCCCGGCCATGGGCACGGCGATGGCGAACAGCGCGGTGGCCTGGCCACGGCGGCCGGCCGGGAACCAGCGGTTGAGCAGCACCAGGATGCCGGGAAAGAAGCCGGCCTCGGCCACCCCCAGCAAGAAGCGCAGTACATAGAAACCCCAGGCGTCCTGAACCAGCATCAGCGCGCTGGACAACAGCCCCCAGACCAGCATCAGCAGGGCGATCCAGCGCCGTGGCCCGACCCGCTCCAGGGCCAGGTTGCTGGGCACGCCGAACAGCGCGTAGGCGATGAAGAACAACCCGGCGCCCAGGCCGTAGACGCTGTCGCTGAAGCCCAGGTCCTGGGTCATCTGCAACTTGGCAAAGCCGATGTTGATCCGGTCCAGGTGGGCGAAGATGTAGCAGACGAACAGCAATGGCATCAGGCGCCAGGTGATCTTGCGATAGCAATCGTTGGCCTCGGCCAGCGGGGCCTGGGCAATGGCAGGGCGGGACATGGGCGTGGCCTCGTTGTTGTTCTTGTGGGTTGCGCAAGCCGTGGGTTACGGCGGCTACAGCGACTTGAGGAAGGCGTGGACGTTGTTGTGCTTGAAGTTGAGCTCGGCCTCCAGCTCGCTCATCTCGAACGACAGGGCCAGCAAGCGCTGGGCCTGCAATTGGGCGAAGTGCGCCTTGATGATCTCGAACAGGCCCTCGGCCACCTGGCGCCGGGTTTCAAGGTCGCGCCCGGCCCCCACTTGCAGGCGCATATGGACGAAGGCGTAGTCATGCTTGCCGTCGGCCATGCGCCAGGTGTCCAGGCGCACCCCGCGGCTGCGGATGCCACCCAGGGGGAACACGCCACTGGCGCCCAGGTAGTCGTGGACCTTTTCGAACAGCCCCGGCAGATCGGCCTGGGCTTCGATGTTGTCGGTGTATTCAGCGATGAAATGCGGCACGGGAACCTCCTTTGTGGGCAGCGGCAAGTGGCAAGCCGCAAGCTGCAAGAGGGATCTCCTGTGGCTGGGGCTCGCGGCTCACCGCTGCTCTTGGCGTTTTCTTGCAGCTCGTAGCTAGAAGCTTGTCGCTGCCTTCACAACGGAAAAATGGCGTTGATCTGGCCGGTGCCGGAGCTGCCGAACAGCGGCGTGACGATCTCGGCCGGGCGGTTGTACTCGGGGCCGCCCAGCAGCCCGAGGAGCATCGCCGTGTCGTGCATCTTGCCTTCGCCATAGCAGTGCTCGGCGTAGTCGGGGAGCATCGCGCAGAACTCGCGGAAGCGGCCCTGCTGCCACAACTCCACCACGCGCTGGTCGACCTGCTTGTCGAATTCCCGGGTCCAGTTGTGGATGTTGGCCTCGGCCTCGCGGTCATCGGAAAACCGGTGGGACAGGGAGCCGGAGGCCAGCACCAGGACCTTGCGGTCGCTCTTCTCGATGGCCCGGCGCACGGCGGCGCCGAAGGTGAAGCTGTCGGCCAGCTTGTGCCAGGCGCACCAGGCGGCGATGGACACCACCTGGAAATGCTCGGCGGCGGGCACGTCCATGTGCATGTAGCGCATGGGCACCAGGGTCCCGTACTCCAGCTCCAGGCTGGGGATGTTATGGGCCAGGGTACGCACGTCGGCGGCGTTGGCCTCGGCGGCGATCAACTCCCCCAGCGCCGGGCAGCCCGGGTAGTCGTAGGTCATGTTCTTGATAAAATGCGGCAGCTCGTTGCTGGTGTAGGTGCCGTTGAACACCTCGCCGCAATTGATGTGGTAGCCGCTGTTGACCAGCCAGTGCACATCGAACACCACCGCGGTGTCGGCGCCCAGGGCCCGGGCCCGGCGAGCGATTTCCTTGTGCCCGGCGATGGCCGCCTCGCGGCAGCCGTGGTGCTTGCCCGGCAACTCGGACAGGTACATCGATGGAACGTGGCAGACCTTGGCGGCCATGACGACTTCGCCCATGGTGCTTCTCCTGAAACATCTTATTGTTGGGGGGATCCGGGACGGTCCTGAACCTTACCAGACCGTTGAAAAAACGTAGGCGAGGCAGCCAGCGCAAGGCGAAAACAGGCGAAAAAGCGCAGTTTACAAGTGGTAAATGAGCATTTTGAGCCTGTTTTCAACGCAGCGATGGCAACGCAGGTAGTTTTTCAACGGCCTGTTACACGCCCCAGCGCGGGATGTGGTGGCTGCCCATGGAGAGGCAGACGTTCTTGATCTCGGCGAACACCTCGAAGCTGTATTCACCCCCTTCGCGCCCGGTGCCCGAGCCTTTGACGCCGCCGAATGGCTGGCGCAGGTCGCGCACGTTCTGGCTGTTGATGAACACCATGCCGGCCTCGATGCCCCGGGCCAGGCGGTGGGCCTTGCCGATGTCCTGGGTCCAGATGTAGGACGCCAGGCCGTACTCGGTGTCGTTGGCCAGGGCCAGGGCCTCGGCTTCGTCCTTGAACGGGATCAGGCACACCACCGGGCCGAAGATCTCTTCCTGGGCGATGCGCATCTTGTTGTCCACGTCGGCGAACACCGTGGGCTGGATGAACTGCCCGCGCGACAGGTGCGCCGGCAGGCCGGCCGGCCGCTCCAGGCCGCCGGCCAGCAGGGTCGCGCCTTCCTCGATGCCGATGCGGATGTAGCCGGTGACCTTGTCGTAGTGCTGTTGGGTGATCATCGAGCCGACCTGGGTCTTGGGGTCCGTCGGGTCACCGACGATCAGGCGCTTGGCCCGGGCCGCGAACTCCTTGACGAACTGCGGGTACACGCTTTGCTGGATGAAGATCCGGCTGCCGGCGGTGCAGCGCTCGCCATTGAGCGAGAAGATGGTGAACAGCGCGGCGTCCAGGGCCCGTTCCAGGTCGGCATCCTCGAAGATCAGCACCGGCGATTTGCCCCCCAGTTCCATGGAGTACTTCTTCAGGCCCGCGGTCTGCATGATCTTCTTGCCGGTGGCAGTGCCGCCAGTGAAGGAAATGGCGCGCACATCCGGGTGGCGCACCAGGGCATCGCCGGCAGTGGCGCCATAGCCCTGGATCACGTTGAGCACGCCGTTGGGGATGCCGGCCTCGACTGCCAGGCGTCCCAGTTCATTGGCGGTCAGCGGCGACAGTTCGCTCATCTTCAGCACCGCAGTGTTGCCCAGGGCCAGGCAGGGCGCGGTCTTCCAGGTGGCGGTCATGAACGGCACGTTCCACGGCGACACCAGGGCGCAGACCCCCACCGGCTGGTACAGGGTGTAGTTGAGCATCTGGTCGTCCACCGGGTAGCTGTGGCCATCCATGCGGGTGCAGACCTCGGCGAAGAAGTCGAAGTTGTGCGAGGCCCGGGGAATCAGCACGTTGCGCGTCTGGTGGATCGGCAGGCCGGTGTCCAGGGTCTCCAGCTCCGCCAGTTGCGGCACGTTCTGGTCGATCAGCTCTCCCAGGCGGCGCATCAGGCGTGCGCGTTCCTTGGCCGGGGTATTGGCCCATTTCGGGAATGCCTCCTTGGCCGCGGCCACTGCACGGGCCACTTCTTCGGCGCCACCGCTGGCGACTTCGCCGATGGCCTCGCCGGTGGCCGGGTTGTAGTTGACGAAGGTGTCGCGGCTTGCGACTTCGCGGCCGTCGATCCAATGCTTGATCATGCTGTTGCCCCTTGTGCTGGATGGGCGAAGAACTCGGCTTCGCTGACGATTCGGTTGACCAGGCGCCCCACGCCTTGCACTTCCACCACCACTTCATCGCCGGGCACCACGTCGGCCAGGCCCTCGGGGGTGCCGGTGGCGATCATGTCGCCCGGTTGCAGGGTCATGAAGCTGGAGAAGTATTCGATCAGGTAGGGAATGTCGAAGATCATGTCCGCAGTGCTGCCTTCCTGCTTCAGCTCGCCGTTGATCCAGGTGCGCAGCTTCAGGTTGCCGGGATCGGGTACGTCGCTGACGTCGACGATCCAGGGGCCCACCGGGGTGGTGGCATCGCGGTTCTTCACCCGCAGGTTGGGGCGGTAGTAGTTTTCCAGGTAGTCGCGGATGGCGTAGTCGTTGCACACCGTGTAGCCGGCCAGGTAGTCGAGGGCGTCCTCGCGCTTGACGTTCTTCGCCGGCTTGCCGATGACCGCCACCAGCTCGCACTCGTAGTGCATGTAGGCCACCCCATCCGGGCGCCAGGTCCGCTGGTTGTGGCCGGTGTAGGTGCCCGGCGACTTGATGAACGCCAGGGGCTCGGTGGGCGGGGTGAAGGCCAGTTCGCGGGCGTGGTCGGCATAGTTCAGGCCCAGGGCGAACATGTTGCCGGTGGCGGGCGGCAGCCAGGTGACCTGTTGCTCACCCAGCACGCGGCCATCGGCCAGGCGCACGTTGTGCTGGTCGTCGACCTGGACCTTGTGAGCCTTTCCTTCGAACAGGATGCGGGCGTGTTTCATGGGCGGGCCTCCTGTGGCGCGACGACGTGGTTGGTGAGGCGGCCCAGGCCGCTGATCTCGATATCGACCCGATCACCGGGCTGCACATCGACCCGGCCTTCGGGGGTGCCGGTGAGCAGCACATCGCCGACGTCCAGGGTCATGAATTCGCTGAGCTCGGCGATCAGCCGGGCCACGCTGCGGACCTGGTTGGCAGTGGTGTTTTCCTGCACCACCTGGCCATTGACCAGCAGCTTGATGGTCAGCGCCTGCGGGTCGGCGACCTCGGCGACCGGCACCAGGACCGGGCCCAGGGCGCAGAAGCCATCGCGGCACTTGGCCTTGACCGCCGGGCGGTAGTAGCTGTCCTCCGGCAGGCTGAATTCGTTGGCGATGGTGTAGCCGGCCACGTGCTCCAGAGCCTGGGCCTCGCTGACCCGGCTGGCGCGCTTGCCGATCACCACGGCCAGGGCCGGGCCCGGTTGCAGGCGTTCGCCGGCCGGATGCTCGACAGCACCGTCGTGCTGGTTGCGGGTGTTAGGGGTCTTGATGAACAGCACCGGCTTCACCGGTGGCTTCTGGTAGGGCGGCTGGCTGAAGCGCTCTAGGTGCTCGTGCAGCAACCCCTGGTAGTTCAGCGCCACGCCGAACAGGGTGCCGCCAGCGTGGTCGTTCAAGGCTCGGCTCATCGAGCGTCTCCTGGTTGCGGGTCTCGGGGCCCGTGCGGCGCTTGCCGGTCGCGGGGTGAATTCGTTAATGTGTTAACGTTATATTTAATATGTTAACGATCGTCAAGCAGCTGTCTTGCCTGTTGTGCCGCACCCTGGCGGGCAAGCGGCGAATCACCCAGGATGGCCCAGGCCCGCGTGCTGAAAACAACAAGAGAGGGGCACCATGCACCCACGCCAACCGATCCCCAACATCAACATCGGCCAGGTCTACGACCAGCGTTACGCCGATGCCCAGGTGCACTACGACAAGCTGAGCAACCTGGCCGGTTTTTTCGGCCGCAACATGCCGGTGCACCGCCATGACCGATTCTTCCAGGTGCACTACGTGCAAAGTGGCGCGGTGCGGGTCTACCTGGACGACCGGCAATACCTGGAGTCCGGGCCGATGTTCTTCCTCACGCCGCCGACCATCGCCCATGCCTTCGTTACCGAGGCCGATGCCGAGGGCCATGTGCTCACGGTGCGCCAACAACTGGTATGGGAGTTGATCGGCGCGGACCCGGCTCTGGCCCCGGCTCCCCAGGTGCCGCCGGCGTGCGTGGCCCTGGGCCGGCTCGGTGCCGGGTTCGCTGGCGAGGTGCGGCGCCTGGAGTGCCTGTTCCATGAGTTGCAGCAGGAGATCGACGGGCAGGGGGCCGGGCGCGAGCCGGCGCTGCAAGCCTTGACCCGGTTGCTGCTGATCAGCCTGCTGCGGCTCTCGGCCAACTCCCTGGAAGCCCGCCCGGCGCGCCATGAAGACCTGCAGATCTTCCATCGCTTCAACGAACTGATCGAGGCGCACTACCTGGAACACTGGCCCCTGGGGCGCTATGCCGGGCAGATCGGGGTGACCGAGGCGCGGCTCAACGATGTCTGCCGGCGCATCGCCGACTTGCCGTCCAAGCACTTGGTGTACGAACGCCTGATGCAGGAAGCCAAGCGCCTGTTGCTGTTCACCGGCAGCTCGGCCAACGAAATCTGCTACCAGCTGGGGTTCAAGGACCCGGCCTATTTCAGCCGGTTCTTCCAGCGTTATGCCAAGGCCGCCCCGGGCGAGTATCGGGCGCGCCAGGGGCTGGTCACGTCGCCTGTGCCGGGTCACTGAGTACAGCCGCCGGGCTGGGTGGGCTGGCGCCACCCGCAGGCCTTGCCAGTGGTATTCGAAACCTGGCGAGCGTGGCAGAATCCGCGCCTTTTCCGACAAGGAGCGTCGTCATGCTGCGTCCCGTTGCGTTGTCCCTGCTGATGCTTGGCGCCATGGCCTGCCAGGCCCGGGAGCTGCCCGAGCTGACGCCGTTGTGGCAGCAGCAGAAGGGCTGGATCAGCGCGTGCGACAACCGCCGCGATTGCCAACTGCTCTATGTGCCGAACATCGAGTTTGCCGAGCAGGTCAACCACCTGACGCTGATCATCCGCAGCCAGGCCGGCCCCGAGGGGCGGGTGCAACTGCAACTGGAACACCAGGGGGCGCCATTCGATCTGCAGGCGCTGCGTCTCGACGGCCAGCCGCTGGAGCCCGGCTTGCTGGCAGCCCTGGTCCTGGAGCCGGAAGCCCCCGACAGCACCCGCGAGCAGCAGTACTACCGGGTTGACGATCAGGCCCTGGCCCGTCAGTGGCTGGCGCGGCTGCAGGCCGGCCACGTGCTGGGGCTGCCGGGCGAGGAACCGGCCCAGGTGCTCCTGACGGCTCTGCCGCACTTGCTGCACCGGGTGGACCAGGTCCAGCACCGCCAGGACACGGTCAGTGCCCTGGCCGCACCCGGCGAGCAGCCAGCGAACTCGGTGCCCCGGGTCCAGCCGCCCCGGGCATTGCGTCCCTATCCGGGGGTGACGCCCCTTGGCGCTCAGGAACGTGCAGGGCTGCTGGCGGCGGTGCAGGCGGCATTGCCGGCACCGAAGGCCGTGCAAGACGATGACTACGTCATGCCGCCGAGGATCGAGGTCTATCCCCTGACCGAGCAGCAGGCGCTGGTATTCGAGTTCTCCGACTGCGGCGCCTACACCTGCCTGTTCGATATCAGCAGCCGCTCGCGGAGCGCGCCATACGGGCTGCAAGCCCTGCAGATACAGGCGTTGCCGGCGGGCAGTGTCGATCATGCCGGTGGCCTCAACTATGACCCTGAGACCGGCCTGCTCAGCAGCTACCTGATGGGGCGCGGCATAGGCGACTGCGGTGAAATGGCCAGTTGGCACTTCGACGGCCAGGCCTTCCAGCTCACCGACTACCGGCGCATGCCCAACTGCAGCGGCCTGGGTTACAACCAATGGCCGGTGCTCTGGAGCGCCGAGGCGCCGAAGCGCTCCTGAGCCCGGCATCAGGTGCAAGCCTCACCCTGGGGCACGAGGCTCGCTTGCGCCCGCGCACTGGCCAGCACCAGGTCGGCGGCCTTCTCGCCGATCATGATCGCTGCGGCGTTGGTGTTGCCGGTGATCAGCTGCGGCATGATCGAGGCGTCCGCCACCCGCAGCCCCTGCAGGCCATGGACCCGCAACTGGTCGTCCACCACCGCCCATTCGTCATGGCCCATCTTGCAGCTGCCCACCGGGTGGAACACCGTGCCCAGGTTGTGGCGGATCCACTGCTCGATCTGTTCCTGGCTCTGCACCTGCGGCCCGGGCACCTGCTCGTCCTGCAGGTGTTGGGCGAAGGCCCGGGTCGCCGCCAGCCGGCGCACCAGGCGCAGGCCCTCCACCAGCTTGTGCATGTCCTCCGGGTGGCTGAGGAAGTTGGCCTCGATCAGCGGCTTGGCCTGCGGGTCGGCCGAGTTGAGGCGCACCCGGCCACGGCTCTGTGGGTGCATTACCGCCACGTGCAGGCTGATGCCATGGCCTACCGGCACCAGGCGTTGGGGCTGGTTCTTCAATGCCGGGGCGACGATCAGGCCCAGCTCCGGCACCGGCGAGTCCGGGTCCAGGCGCAAGAAGGCCCCGGACTCCACCGTGTTGGACGTCAACGGCCCCCGGCGCCGGGCCAGGTATTGCCAGGGCGAGCGGGCCAGGGGTAGCAGGCCCCGGGGCGACAGGCCGTAGCTCAATTCGGGACGGCAGCGGTACATCAACACAATGTCCTGGTGGTCCTGCAGGTTGTGGCCGACGCCGGACAGGGCATGGCGCTGGGCGATGCCATGGCGCTGCAGTTCCTCGGCAGGCCCGATCCCCGAGAGCAACAACAGTTGCGGCGAGTTGATCGCGCCGGCGCAGAGAATCACCTCGCGCCGCGCCAATAGCTGGCGTGCCTGGCCATCCTGGCTGACTTCCACGCCGGTGGCGCGTTTACCCTCCAGCACTACACGGTGGGTCAGGGTGGAACTGAGCACGGTCAGGTTCGGCCGCTGCAGAATCGGGTGCAGGAATGCGCGGGCCGAGCTGCAGCGTTCGCCGTTGACCTGGGTAACGTGAAAAGGACCGAAACCCTCCTGTTCCGGTCCGTTGAAGTCCGGGTTATAGCTCCAGCCCAACTCCGTGGCCGCCTCGAAGAACACCTGGTTGACCGGACTGGGGCTGCGCTGCTCGGCGACGTTGAGTTCGCCGCCGCGGCCATGCCAGGGCGCATCCCCTGGCTCGAAGTGTTCCGAGCGCTTGAAGTAGGGCAGCAGCTCGTCATGACTCCAGCCCTGGTTGCCGGCGGCGGCCCACTGGTCGTAGTCGTGGCGATGGCCACGGATGTAGATCATGCCGTTGATGGCGCTGGACCCGCCCCAGACCCGGCCCCGGGGGCAGGGGATCGGGCGCCCGCCGCTGGTGGCCTGGGCGCTGAAGGCATGCATCCAGTTCCAGCGCGGGTTGGCGATCAGGCGGATGATGCCCGCCGGCGTGCGTATGTAGGCGCCCGGCAGCAGGCTGCGGTCGCTGGGGCCGGCTTCGATCAGGCACACCTTGAGGCTGGGGTCGGCGGACAGTCGGTTGGCCAGCACGCAACCGGCGGAGCCGGCGCCGACCACGATGTAGTCGTAGCTGTGGGGTGGAGTTTCAGGCATGGCGGTAACCTCGTGGGCAGTCGGGGAAATCCATCTCACAACCCCAGCAGCGAGCCGACGTCCAGGCTCACTTGCAGGCCGACGACAAAGCCGTTGCCGCTCAGCTCACGGGCTTCGGGGTTGTAGAAATTGTCCGGGTTGATCAAATACTGGACGCTCGGCTCCAGGGTCAGCTGCCGGGTCAGGGCGATGTTCGCGTTGGCTTCCAGGGCATAGACATTGCGCCGGCCCAGGCGCGGGTCGCCGTCGTTGGCGATCCGTGCCTGCTGTTGGAAGCGCAGCTGGTGATCGTTCAGGCGCAGGTAGCTGGCCTTGAAGTTGAGCTTGTCTTGCGGGCGGTCGAAGGGCGCGAGATAGGTCAGGCCGGCCTCGGCGAAGTGGCTGAAAGGTTGCTTGGCATCGGCCGCCGCCGACAGTGAGCCGAACAGCAGCAGGGCCTGTGGCGCACTGCCTGATCCGCCGTCGGCGCGCCACACGGCCTGCTGGAACTTGAAGAAGGCACCAGCGCTGCCGAAGGCGGTGGCGCCGGTCAGCGGATCTTCCTGCTTGGAGGTGTTGTAGTAGCCGTTGAGCTCGTAGTGAAAACCATAGCCGTCCTGCCGCTGGCTGCCGAGGCCCAGCAACAGGCTGGTGCCGCTGGCATCGTCAGTACTGAAGTCCAGGCCCTGGCGATGCTTGAGGTAGTCCACCGGGTTGGATTCGAAGGCGCCGCCATGCAGGTACCACTGCGGCGTCACCTGGTACTTCAGGTAGCCGCCCCAGGCCCCGTAGGGTGGCGGCAGGATACCGGTGGAGGCCTCGATGATCGGGTCGTTACAGGTCACCGTGCTCTCGCAGTTGTAGATGTAGAAGTAGCGCCGGGCGTTGGTCCGCCCCAGGCTCAGGTCGACCTGGCTGTCGAGCCAGGTTTGCTGGTAGGTCAACAGGCTCAACTGGTTGCTGGTCAGGTCGTTGTGGATCGGCGCGCCGCCGAAGTAGCTGCCGGCGGCCCCTTGCCAGTTGCGCGAGGTGGGCACGCCGGTCCCCTGGTCGAGGATGAACAGCGTCTGCTCGACATGCAGGGCCGCCCCGTCCAGGCCGGCGAAGGTTGCAAGGTCGATATCGGCCCCGACGAACAGGTCGCCGCTGTTGCCGAAACTGTGGGGCCGGGGGCCGGTGTCGAGGTTTTTCATCGACAGGCTGAGGAACTGGAGATGCGGGGTGATGCCCTGTCCGGCCAGGTAGTCGCCCAGGCCGGCCAGCGGTCCGCTGCGCGGCTCGCTGGCGGTAGCGGCAAGGCCGGGCAGGGGCAACAGCAGGGCGGCCAGCAGCGGGCCGAGTGCATGGGTGGCATTCATGTCGGGTACTCGTTTGTTGTTCTTGTGGTGAGTGATGAACAGCGCCTCGATCAGGCTTCGGCCAGGGCCGGGCTGGGGTTGACCAGCACCTTGATCTGGCGCTTGTCCTGCAGCAGGACCTCGAAACCCTCCGTTACCGCCTGCTCCAGGGACAGGCAGCGGCTGACCAGTCGCGACAGGTCCAGGTCCTTGCTGGCCAGCAGCTCCAGCAACTGCGGATAGACGTCGCGGTAGCCGACGCTGCCCAGCAGGCGCAGCTCGTTGTTGACCAGGTGGAAGGCATCGAATTGCACCTGGCCCATCAGCCCCACCAGCACCGCTTCGCCGCCTTTGCGCAGGCTGTGCAGGGCATGGTCCAGGGTCTGCTGGCTACCGGCCGCCTCGAAGGCGCTGTCCAGCCCGCCATCGCTCAACTGCCGCAGGCGCTGGCGCAAGTCGGGCGCCGCGCCATCCAGGGCCTGGGTGGCGCCCAGTTCCAGGGCCAATTGCCGGCGCCCGGGGTCCAGGTCTACGGCATAGATGCGCTCCACCCCCCGGAGCCGGGCCAGCAGTACCAGTAGCAGGCCGATGGGCCCCAGGCCGAACACCGCGCAACTGGCGCCGGGTTGCAGGCTGCTCTGGTTCAAGGCATGGCAGGCCACGGCCGCCGGTTCCAGCAACGCCGCCTGGCGGAAACTGACGCTATCGGGCAGCCGGTGCAGCATGTAGGCCGGCACCAGCGCCTGTTCGGCAAAACCGCCGTCGCCCATCAGGCCGATGAAACCCATGGACTCACAGAGGTTGTACTGGCCCGCCTGGCAATACTGGCATTGGCCGCAACGGTATTCCGGCTCCACCGCCACCCGCTGGCCGAGCAGCCCGGGATCGACTCCGGGGCCCAGGGCCAGCACCTGGCCGCAGAACTCGTGGCCCAGGGTCAAGGGGGCCCGGCAACCGGACAGCGGATGCGCCTGCTGCTGGGGGATGGAATGCGGGCCATTGGCGTATTCGTGCAGGTCGCTGCCGCAGATGCCGCAATAGGCGACTTGCAGCAGCACCTGGCCAAGGCCGGGCTGGCGCAGTTGTACCTGGCTCAGGCGCAGGTCGCGGGCAGCATGCCAACGCAGTGCTTTCATGGGCGGTCTCCTTGCAGGGTCGGTGAGTGGAGGTTCGCGGCCTGGCGCCGGGCCAGCACCGCCGGCGCGGTCTCCTTGAGCAGCAGGGCCAGGGCCGCGGCCAGCAGCGCGCCGGCGCAGGACATCCACATGACGATCGACAAACCGAAGCGGTCGGCGGCGAAACCGGCGAGGGTCGGGGCGACGAAACCGCCCACCAGCTCACCGATGCCCATGATCAGCCCCAGGGCCGTGGCCATGACTTCCCGGGGCACGGTCTCCGCCGGAATGGTGGCCATGAACAGGGTGAAGCAGCCCAGCCCGGTGTAGGTCAGCAGCATCAGCACGCCCAGCAGCCACGGCGTGGGCGCAAAGAGCAGGGCCAAGGGACAGCAGGCCGCCACCAGCGAGAACAGCACCAGGGTCGGGCGCCGGCCGATGCGGTCGGAAATCGCCGGTACGCCAAACCCCCAGAGCACCCAGGCACCGCCCAGGCAGCTCATCACCGTGCCCATGCTGGCCGGGCTGTAGTCGCGGACCTTGACCAGAAAGGTCGGGGTGAAGGAGATCAACACGATGAACCAGGTCAGGAAGAAGCAGCTGATCAGGGTGCACAGCAGGATGTTGCGGCTCTTGAGCAGCGCCAGCCGGCTGACGCCGTTGCCGCTGGGGCCCTGCATGGGCGCTGCGCGGCTGGGCGCATCCGGCTGGACGTAGCGCCAGATCAGCAGGGCGATCAGCAAGCCGGGCACCAGCGAGATGATGAACGCATGGCGCCAGCCGTAGGCCTCGGCCAGGGCCACCAGGACCGGCGGGCCGATCACCGCCCCCAGCAAACCGGCGGCCGAGCCTTGCAGCAGGCCCATGTTCAGGCCCCGGCGGTGGGGTGAGGAAGCTTCCACCATCAGCGATTGCGACAGTGGCAGGATCGGCCCTTCGGCCAGGCCCATGATGGCGCGAAACAGCAGCAGGCTGAGGAAGCCGGTGACCAGCCCCGACAGCGCCGAACACAGCGAGAACAGCAACACCGCGACGATCAAGAGCGGCTTGCGCCGGCCCCGGCGGTCCGACCAGGCCCCTACCAGCGCCCCGGATACTGCCCAGGCCAGGGCCAGCACCGAGGACAGCAAGCCCAGGTGGCGGTTGCCCAGTTGCAACTCGTCGGCCATGAAGGGGAACAGGAAGGACAGCGCCAGGCGGTCGAAAAACACGAAGCCGAAGGTCAGGAACAGCACCCCCAGCAAGGTGTTCTCGTAGCTGGCCTTGTTGTTTTTATAAGCCATGGTGATTCTCCGCACGCAGGTCGAGGCCGTGATCAGCGAAACAGGGTGTCGATATGGGCCGCGCCCAGGCCGTTCTTTTCGTAGTGCGCACGGCACAGGGCGATGTAGGAGTGCACGTCGAAGTAGCCGTCGGGCTCGCCCTGTTCGTCGAGCCAGATCAGCGGGCCCTTGACGATGAAGAACACCCGCATCGGCTGCTCGTGTTCGTAGGCCACCAGGGTGTGGCCTTCGCCTGGGGTCTCGTAGACGAAGTCGCCGGCGGTGGCGGTCCAATCGTGCTCCAGGTAGCCCCACTTGCCGGACAGGGTGTAGGCGAAGACCTCGTGGGGGTGGTAGTGACGGTTGACCAGCCCGGCGCTGCGGGCCATCAGGATGTCGCACCAGCGGTTCTCGCTGGGGGAGATCCACAGCGGGCGCGAAGACACGGTCTCGGTGAAGGGCACGTACAGGCTCAGGTCGTCGCTGGCGGCGTCGGGCAGGTAGACCTCGGGCTTGGCGTCGGGCTTGAAGCAGTTGGCGATGGGCTGCAGGTCTTTCCAGAACTCTCGGGTGGCGGCTTCAGGCATGGTCGGTCTCTCTTGTTGTCGTGGAGTCGTCGGTGCAATGCCAGCGGGGCTGACGGCACGACTCTAGGCCGGCCGGGGGCGGGTGGTTTGTCCGGATCGGACCGCTTTGTTGTCGGTTTCGGACGGTTGCGCCCTGGCTGCTGCCAGTGGGCGGGGGAAGTTGACAGGGCAAATCATTCAGATATTAATGAATGGCCGCAGGCCACGGGTTCCGTGGCTTCAGGTACCTGGACGGAGCCTTGCCGTCCGGGAAACATCCCGCTGCCATGAGAAGAACAACAATGTCTCCATGCGCCTTGCTCGAAACCCGCCACGCCAGCACCCAGGCCATCGACCGGGACCTGCGCCTGGCATTCTGGGAGGACTACAACGCCAGCACCCTGGTGGGGCTCAAATGCAACTCCTACGCCGAGAGCGGTTTCGCCGCCCGCCAGGACAACCTGCACTTGAGCGCCATGCGCCTGGCGCGGATCGTCGGCAATGAACATGTCGTGGAGCGTGACCGTTCGATGATCCGTGGCGCGCCCAAGGAATCGATCTTCGTCTCCCTGGTCACCGACAGCGGTTCGTTCTTCTACCAGGGTGGCACCTGCCAGTTGCTGCAGCCGGGCGAGCTGGTGGTGTATCGCACCGACAAGCCCTACCTGTTCGGTTTTTCCGCCGCCATGCGCCAGTTCATCTTCGATATTCCCCAGGAGCAGTTCGCCCGCCGTTGCCTGCGGCGCTTCGACCAGCCGTTGAAGATCGGCGGGCAGGGCGGTGGCCAGCGCCTGTTGTTGCGTACCCTGGCCGAGCGCACCCGGGTTTTTTTCCAGCAGCCCTTGTGCGGTGCGGCCGAGGACTACCAGGAGCAGGCCTTCGAACTGCTGGCCAGCCTGATCGCCGGGCAAGTGGGGCAACGGCCGATCAACGCCCTGAGCGCCTCCTACCTGCTGGCGGCCAAGCAGTACATCCAGGAGCACCTGGCGGACCCGGAGTTGAGTTGCGAGCGGGTGGCGGCGCAGGTCGGCGTGTCGCCGCGCCACCTGGCCCGGTTGTTCGCCCTGGAGGAGTGGGTGCCCAGCCGCTTCATCCTGGAGAAGCGCCTGCAACAGGCTCACCAACTGCTGTGCAGCCCCCAGGGGGCTGCGCTGGATATCAGTGAGATCGCCTATCGCCATGGCTTTGCCAGCCAGGCGCACTTCGCCCGGGCCTTCAAGGCCCGCTACCAACGCACGCCCAGTGAGGCGCGGCGCCACGGCCCCACGCCAGCTTGAGGGCGCCTTAAAAAAACGTAGGCGAGGCAGCCAGCGCAAGGCAAAAACCGGTGAAAAAGCGCAGTTTACAAGGGGTCAATGAGCATTTTGACCGGGCTGGCGCACCAGTCGGTTTTAACGCAGCGATGACAACGCAGGTAGTTTTTAGAGGTGCCCTTGAGCGACCGGGCGCCGCAGGGCTCAGGGCGCGAAAGCCTCCAGCGCCTGGGCCTGGCGCTCCAGCAGCTGGCGTTGCAGGGCCAGCACCGGTTCCTTGGGCTGCTGCAGGCGCACGAACTCCAGCATCGGGTCGGTGACCGCAGTGCGGATGCCTGACAGTGCCTCCAGGGTCGCCAGGCCACAGAACGGCACATAGGCCTCGGAGTAGCCGCCTTCATGCACCAGCACCAGGCGCCCGCCACACAGGCGCGCGGCGGTGTCGCGCAGGCACTGGGTCATCTCGCGGAACGAGTCGCTGTGCAACAGCATCCGCGCCAGCGGGTCCACAGCGTTGGCGTCGTAGCCGCAGGCGACGATGATCAGTTGCGGCTCGAAGCGCTCCAGCGCCGGCACCACGATGCGCTGCATGGCTTGCAGGTAGGCGTCGTGCCCGCCGCCGGGCAGCAGCGGAACGTTGATGTTGTAGCCCAGGCCCGGGCCGCGCCCACGGTCTTGCTCGCCGCCGTAGCCGGCCGGGAAGCAGCCGTCCTGGTGCAGGGACAGGGTCAGTACGTCGGCGCGCTCCTCGAAGATCGCCTGGGTGCCGTTGCCGTGGTGCACGTCCCAGTCGATCACCGCTACTTTGCCCAGGCCGTGGCGGGCCTTGGCCGCCTCGATGGCGATGGCGATGTTGGCCAGGAAGCAGAACCCCATGGCCTGGTCGGCCAGGCAGTGGTGCCCCGGTGGCCGGGACAGGGCGTAGGCGTTGTCAGCCTCGCCGCTGAGCACCGCATCCACCGCGGCGATGGCCAGCCCGGCAGACAATTTGGCGATTTCATAGCTGCCGGGCCCTACTGGCGCCTGGTCGCCCAGGTCACCGCCGCCGGTATCGCTCAGGGCCTTGAAGCGCTGCAGGTAGGCGGCGCCATGGACCCGCAGCAGGTCCTGGTCGCTGGCCGGTTCGGCGCTGCGCAGTTGCAGTTGCCGAGTCAGCCCGCTGACATCCATCAGGCTCTTCAGCCGGCGCTTGGTTTCCGGCGACTCGGCATGTCCGGCGGCTGCCGGTGGCTGCACCCAACCGCCTACCGGCAGGGTCAGGCTGTGGGGGCTGGCGCTGTGCCACAGGCACAGCTCATCGAAGAAAAACGCGGTTTTGCAGGTCATGGTGACATCCATCGTTCAAGAAAACGGTTACGAGCGGGTGGGGCGGCAGCCCAGGACCAGGGCCAGGGACAGCAGGGTGAGGGCGGCGCCGGCCAGCAACAGGCTGTGGAAGCCGCCGCTGCTTTCGATCAGGCGTCCGGCCAGGGCCGGGCCGATGGCCAGGCCGACGCTGATCACCAGGTTGGAGGCGTTCATCAACCGTCCGCTGCGATCCATCTGCGCCATGCGCGCCAACACCAGGGGCAGGATGAAGGTCCAGGTGAACTTGAACACCAGGGCCGCCAGGGCGAAGCGCGCCAGTTGCGGTTGGCCGTACAGCACCAGCACCGAGCCGGCCATCAGGCCGTAGCCCAGCCACAGCAGGCCGCTGCCGGGCAGGCGGTCGCCGAACAAGGTGGCGCACAGGGCACCGACGATGCCCATCAGGGTGGCGATGGCCAGGATGTCGCCGCTGGCCTGGGCCGAGAGCCCGGCCTGGCTGCCAATGGCGCCGATGAAGGTCCAGACCCCGCTCAGGCTGATGTAGAAGGTGAGGATGCCGAGGATGCCCAGGCCGGCCTTGAACCAGGAGATCGGTGGGGCGGGCGTGGCGGCGTCCAGTGACTGTTCGGCGCCGGCGGGAAAGCACCGGGCCAGGGGCAGGCAGAGCACCATCAGCAGCGCCAGGATCAGGTAGCAGGCGCCGAGGCCGAAGTGCTCGAACAGCAGCGGTAGCAGGCTCAGGCCAATGGCCCCCAGCACCAGCTGGCCCATCACCCAGAAGCCGTAGGCGCGACTGGGGTTGGGGCTGGCAGCGGCGCTGGCCAGGCAGATGATCATTAGCGAGCCGCCGGCCAGGGCGCTGCAAAAACGCGCCACCAGCAACAGCCAATAGTCATGGACCAGCATCGACAGCAGGTTGGCGGCGATGAACAGCACGGCGCTGCACAAGGCTGCGCGGCGCCAGTCCAGGTGCTTGAGCCACCAGATGGCAGGCAGGGTGGCCAGGCTCATGGCTCCCAGCTCGGCGCTGAACAGGTCGCCGATCTGGGTTGGGCTCAGTTGCCACTGGCTGGCCAGTTGCGCGGCGATGGCCGGGGCCATCAGTAGCACCGCGGGGGTGATGGCGGCGAACAGCACGATCGCCGCCAGGAGCCCCAGGGGTTGGTGGGCAGATGGCGCGGTGTCGCTCAGGGCGGGGGTGTGACTATGCATGGACGGGCTTCCTCGGACGGGGGTCAGAACACGTGGACCAGGCGCAACAGGGCGTCGGTGCCGGCGAAACCGTTGTCGGTGGCGACGTTGCGCGACAGGCTGAACATCAGTTGGTTGCGCGAATCCAGCCAGTGGCCCAGCTCGAATCCGACCTGGGTGTAGCGCCGGTGGGTGTCGTCGATGCGTCGGTCGTCGATGCGCAGTTCGCCGCCATCGGCCTGGATCAGCCGCAGGGCGCCGTAGGTGCTGGGGGTGAAGTCGTAGGACGCGAAGGCTTGCAGGCGGTACAGCGGGTCCTGCTTGAGGTCGCTGCCCAGGTAGTCATCGTTGGTGGCGTAGAACTGGGCTTCGAGGTTGGCCTCCAGGACCCACTTCTCGCCCAGGCCCTGGGTGTAGTTGTAGACGAAGGTCGCGCCCCAGCGGTTGGCCCCTGGCGAGACCCCGGGCTCGCGGCTGTGGTACTCGCCCACCGGCAGCGTGATCAGGGTCAGCAAGCCGCTGTAGGTGCGGCTTTGCGGCTGGTTGATGAAGAACAGCGTGCCGCCCACCTGGGGATCGCCAAAACCGCTCTGGCGACTACGGCCCGCGGCGCCCGGCAGGCGCGCATCGGTGTCGACGAAGGGCACGATGAACTGCGGCGTGCACAGGGTGCCGCACAGGTCGCTGAAGAACACCTGGCGATAGGCCATGGCATTGACTCGCAGGTCGGCCTTGCCGGTGGTGTCGGCGGGGCCATGGAAGTTGTCGGCGCGGGTGGCGGGTAGGTACAGCACGCCCAGGTTGGTGCCCACCGGGGCGGCGAAGAAGTCCCGGGCGTTGAGATCGGCGGCCTGGGGCGACAGGCTGGCCAGGGTGCTGGCCACGGCAAGCGCGGTACGGATAAGGTTCCTGGTCATGGGCGATGCGTCTCTTGTTGGCGTTGTTGTTCGGCGCAGGGCTTGCCGGCAGGCGGCAGGGACTGGAAACAGGGCAAAGGCTGCCCGTGGCCGTCACAGGCGACGGCGCGAATCAGCGTGGGAAGGCGCGACGAGGGTCAGTCGGGCGGGGCGTGCAGCAGTTGGGCGATGCGCGCCTTGTCCTTGACCCCGAGCTTGCTGTAGATGGCGCGGATGTGATGTCGCACGGTGTTGGGCGACATGCCCAGGTCGCGCGCCACTTCCTTGTAGGTCTTGCCGTCGCCGAAGCTCTGCGCGACCTCGTTTTCCCGGGGGCTGAGCTGGGGCAGCAAGGTGCGACTGCGAGCCGCCAGCAGGAACAGGTCGCCCACCGCCTGGGACTCCACTTGCAGGCACTTGCCTTCGTAGTTGCCCAGCTCCAAGGGTTGCGGCAGCTGCGGGCCGCTCCAGTGCGGCCATTCGTTGAGCAGCAGTTCGACGAAACCACTCTCGGCGCAGTGCAACACGCCGCGCTGGTCGCAGACCGCCAGGGCCAGGTTGCGCGGCCGGGTGAGTTGCTCGCGGGTGGCCACCAGGGTGCGGATCTGGTTGGCCGAGACCGCCGCCACCAGGTGCAGCATCAGGTTGTCCAGCAGCTCGCAATCCTCCGTGGTGAAACGCGCTGCGCCGGGTTGGCGGTACAGGGCCAGGTGGCTGCTCAGCTGGGTATGGGGATCGATGTGCACCACGCACAGCAGCTCGCCGATGTTGTACAGGCGCCCCAGCCAGTTCAGGCCGGCGCCGTTGTCCGGGTCGGCCATGTCGACGATCACCGACCGGCCCGGTACCTGGTGAACCCGGCTCACGGTGACATCGACATGGCGGATCGATTGCCAGTCCGGCAGGTAGCTGGGGGGCAGGCGGTACAGGTAGCAGCTGTGTTCGTCCGGCACGCCGTCCACCAGGGCCGAGCGGCCCCACCAGGCGCTGTCGAAGGGCAGCAACCTGGCGATGCGGGCCAGGGCGTGCTGGTGCAGGTGTTCGATGTCCTTGTTATGGGCCAGTTGCTGCAAGGCCAGGACCAGTTCGCTGAAGGCCTGCAAGCGGCCGGGCGAAGGAGGCTGGGATCGACTCATGGCGCGGTACCTCGGGGCGACGTTGTTATTGTTTTCGTCACTGAAGGATCGACGGCCGGTACGCCAGGGCAGGCGTGGGCAGGGCCTGGGTCGAGTATCGGCGCCTGGACCGCTGGCCGCCATCCTACAAATGCAGGAGGTGGCACGGGGCCCGGGCCGGGAGGGCGGGGTTCAGGCGGCCTGGCAGGGCCGGGGTAGGCGGTGGAAGCTGCGGCTGAAGTACACCAGCGAATCACCGCGCTCCTGCACGCTGATCTCGTCCAGCTCCACCAGCATCAGCGAGTGGGTGCCGATTTCCTGGACCTCGGTGATCCGTCCCTGCAGGCTGGCCAGGGCATCCTCCAGCACCGGCAGGGCCTGCAGGCCGTCGCGCCAGGGGTGCAGGCCGAAGCGCTGGTCCATGGCTACGCCGGTCATGCCGGCGAAGTGCCGGGCCAGGTCTTCATGGGCGCCGCTGAGGATGTTCACGCACAGCCGGCCATTGCCCTTGAACACCGGGTTCAGGGCGCTGTTGCGGTTGACGCAGACCATCAGCGTCGGCGGGCTGTCGGTGATCGAGCACACCGCCGTGGCGGTGATGCCGCAACGGCCGGCCGGGCCATTGCTGGTGATGACGTTGACCGCTGCGGTCATGTGCGCCATGGCGTTGCGAAAGGCGAGTTGCTTGGGGTCGAGTACGGACATGAGGGTTCTCCGAAGGCCTGGGTGGCGAGGGCTCGTGGCCCTCGCTGCACACGACTACTGGCGGATGCGGTCGAGCATGTTGATGTCGTCGGGGTTGCTCAGGTGCGGCACGGTCCAGCCATTGAGGTCGTAGTCGCTCAGGCACTTGTCCACCAGGGCGGTCATGGCTTGCATCGAGCCGCTGGCCTGGGCGTGGCGCAGGCACTGCATGCGGATCTCGTCCTGGCTGCCGGCGTAGTTGATCTCGTACAGCTCGTGGCGGCCGCCGAACTCGGTGCCGATGGCATCCCACAACAGCTTGAGGATCTTGATCCGCTCCTCGTGACCCATGCCTCCCGAACCGCGGCAATAGGTGCCCAGGTACTGGTTGAGCACGGGGTCCTTGAGGTCCCGGGAACCGGAGGGCAGGTAGATCAGGCCGCTGGCCACCACCTGCTCGATGATCTTCTTGATCTCGGTATAGGCCTGGGGCGCCAGCACCCGGTAGGCCTGCAGGGCCTGGGCGCTGGGCAGGTAGACGCCGTTTTGCCACTCGCTGGCATTGCCGTGCATGGCGTCGGTCAGGGACCAGAACAGGTTGCGCCAGGCCACCACCTCGCCGACCTGGGCCTGGACCCCGCGAAACTCCAGGGCACCGGTGCATTGCAGGGCCTTGACCAGCAGGCCACTGATGAAGTCCAGCTTGACCGCCAGCCGGGTACAGCCCTGCATCGGGAACAACCGGCCGAAGCCGCCCTGGGGGAACCACTGTCGGCAACGCTCGAAGTCGCGGTAGATCAGCACGTTCTCCCAGGGGATGAACACCTTGTCCATGATCAGGATCGCGTCGTTCTCGTCGAAGCGGCTGGACAGCGGGTAGTCGAAGGGCGAACCGCTCATGCCGGCCTGGAGTTCGTAGGAGGGGCGGCAGATCAGCTTCATGCCCCGGGTGTTCATCGGCGCGATGAACATCAGGGCGAAATCGGTGTTGTCCCCCAGCAACTGGGCCGAGCCCTGGCCGACGAAGTTGTAGTGGGTCAGCGCCGAGTTGGTGGCCACCACCTTGGCGCCGCTGACGATGATCCCGCCTTCGACTTCCTCGTCCACCGAGATGAACACATCCTTGACCTGGTCCACCGGTTTGTCGCGGTCGATGGGCGGGTTGACGATGGCGTGGTTGAGGTAGAGGCAGGCCTCCTGGATGCGCTTGTACCAGGTCCGCGCGTTGTCGGCGAAGGGCCCGTAGAACTCGGCGTTGGCCCCCAGCACGCTGCCGAAGGCCGCCTTGTAGTCGGGGCTGCGGCCCATCCAGCCGTAGGTCAGGCGCGACCAGTCGGCGATGGCGTCGCGTTGCTGGCGCAACTCGTCGGGGCTCCTGGCCGAACGGAAGAACTTGTGGGTGTAGCCAGCATTGCCGGTGTCGGTGGGCCAGCACAGTTGCTCGTGGGTGGCCGGGTCGTGCAGGGCATCGTACAGGCGGGCCATGGACGCGGCCGAGTTGCGAAAGGCCGGGTGGGTGGTGACGTCCTTGACCCGGTCGCCATAGATATAGATTTCACGGTCGTCGCGCAGGCTGGCCAGGTATTCGGCACCGGTCAGCGGGCGATCGGGGGAGGCACGAAAGTCTTCGGGTTTCATATCCAGTCTCGGCGTTGTTTTTATTGACCGGGACCATGATGGGCAGCGGCGGGTAGGGGAGAAATGGCTTTTTCGGTGAACGGCTTGCACTTTCCATGGGGTTGCCGGGAACTGCCGCGAACCGGGGCAAAAACGCTTGAGCAGCGTTTTTTGGCCTGCACCTAGACGGGTTGTCGGTGCTTTATCGATTCACTTCACGTTATGTCGTTGTCGTCCTGAATCATGGGTCATTTTCAGGATTTTTTTTGCAAATCAGCCATATGAAAGCGCAACTCCGGCCGATATCCACAATAGGCCCACGGACGTTGGCGCCGCAGTGTTCCTCGCCGGTACAGCCCCTGATGCACCGGTGGTCCAATGGCATGGATGCACATCACCCCGTTCTCCTTCGAGAGTCGCCCTATGACCCTGCGTAACCTGAATATCGCCCCTCGAGCTTTCCTCGGTTTTGCCTTTATCGCCCTGCTGGTCGTCGTGCTGGGGGTGTTTGCGGTCAATCGCATGTCGATCATCCGCGAAGCGTCGGTCGACATGGAGAGCAACCAGCTACCCAGCGTCGGTTTCCTCGGCAACCTGACGGAGAACGTCCTGCGCCTGCGGATCCTCTCGTTCCGGGTGCTGGTCAACCGTGAGCCGGCGGGCCTGGCCGAAGCCCAGACGCGCATCGGCGTGCTGGTGGACAAGGTGCGCCAGGCCCAGGCCAGCTACGCTGCGCTGCCGGCAGGGCCCCAGGAGGCGGCGTTGTACAAGACCTTCTCCACCACCCTGGAGAACTACCTGCAGGCACAGAAGGAGATGCTCGAGCTGTCGCGCCAGGACAAGCTCGATGAGATGCGCCAGTTGATCAACACCCGGATCAAGGACGGCACCGACCAGATGGGCGAGCAACTGAACCAGCTGATCGCCATCAACGCTGCCGATGCCACTGCCGCCTCCAAGGCCGCCGGCGAGCATTACAGCAGTGCGATCGCCGGGATCGTCGTGGTGGCGCTGATCGCCGCGGCATTGACCATTGTCCTGGCGCTGCTGCTGACCCGCAGCATCGTCACCCCGTTGAACAAGGCCTTGAACGTCGCCGAAGTGATCGCCGGTGGCAACCTGCGCCAGAGCATCGAGATCGATGGCCGGGACGAACCGGCGCGGCTGCTGCGGGCATTGGCCGAAATGCAGGCCAGCCTGCGCCGCACCATCGAGCAGATCGCCGGTTCGGCGACCCAGCTGGCTTCGGCCTCGGAACAACTCAGTGCGGTCACCGAGGAAGCCTCCCGCGGAGTGCAGCAGCAAAACTCCGAGATCGAGCAGGCCGCCACGGCGGTCAATGAGATGACGGCCGCGGTGGAGGAGGTGGCGCGCAACGCGGTGTCCACTTCCGAGGCTTCGCAACAATCGACCCAGGCCGCCCGTGACGGTCGCGATCGGGTGGTGCAGACCGTCGATGCGATCCAGACCATGGCCCATGACGTACAGAGCACTTCGGTGATGATCGAGGGCCTGGCGACCCAGGGGCGGGACATCGGCAAGGTGCTGGATGTGATCCGCGCGATTGCCGAGCAGACCAACCTGCTGGCATTGAACGCTGCAATCGAAGCCGCCCGGGCCGGTGAGGCCGGGCGTGGTTTTGCCGTGGTGGCCGATGAGGTACGGGCCCTGGCCCATCGCACGGCCCAGTCGACCCAGGAAATCGAGAAAATGGTGGCCGGGATCCAGAACGGTACGGGCCAGGCCGTGGAGTCCATGCAGCAGAGCAACCAGCGCAGCCAGAGCACCCTGGAGCTGGCCCGCGCCGCCGGTGAGGCCTTGGAACAGATTGCCGAGTCCATCAATCAGATCAACGAACGCAACCTGGTGATCGCCAGCGCCTCGGAGGAGCAGGCCCAGGTATCACGCGAGGTGGATCGCAACCTGGTGAACATCCGTGACCTGGCCACCCAGTCGACGGCCGGGGCCCAGCAGACCAGCGCCGCCAGCCATGAGCTGTCGCGCCTGGCGGTGGACCTCAACGCCATGGTCGCGCGTTTCGTGGTTTGACCTGCACCGGGCCGCTCGACGAGTCCGGTTACAGCACCTAGGGTTTGGGCTGAGGCGTCTTTCAAGGAGAAAGCCATGCGCTACTCAGCCCTGACCCAACGGATCGCCGGCGAAGGCTCTGCGGCCTGGAATATCCACTACCGGGCCCTGGTCCTGCGCGATCAAGGGCGTGACGTACTGCTGCTGACCATTGGCGACCCGGATTTCGATACCCCGGGACCGGTGGTCCAGGCGGCCATCGACAGCCTGTTGGCCGGTGATACGCACTACTCGGAGGTACGCGGCAACCTGGCGCTGCGCAGCTGCATCGCCCGCTGCCATCACCAACGCAGCGGCCAGGTGGTCGATGCCGAACATGTGGTGGTGCTGCCAGGAGCGCAATGCGCGGTGTTCTCGGTCGCCCAGTGCCTGCTGGGGCCGGGGGACGAAGTGCTGGTGGCCGAACCCATGTACGTCACCTACGAAGGGGTGATTGGTGCATGCGGGGCCACGGTGGTGCCGGTACCGGTGCGGGCCGAGCGGGGCTTTTGCGTCGACCCACAGGACGTTGCGGCGCGGATCGGCCCGAACACCCGCGCGATGCTGCTCAACAGCCCGAACAATCCCTCGGGTGCCAGCCTGTCCCTGGATGATTGGCAGGCCCTGGCGCGCTTGTGCCTTAAGCACGACCTGTGGCTGATTTCCGATGAGGTCTACAGCGACCTGTTGTACGAGGGGCAGCACCTGAGCCCGGCCAGCCTGCCACGGATGGGCGAGCGCACGGCGACCATCAACAGCCTGTCCAAGTCCCATGCCATGAGCGGCTGGCGGATCGGCTGGGTCATAGCCCCCACGGTGCTGGCCGGGCACCTGGGTAACCTGGCCCTGTGCATGCTCTATGGCTTGCCGGATTTCATCCAGAATGCCGCGGTGGTGGCGTTGTCCAGCGACTTGCCGGAACTGGTGAGCATGCGTGAGGAGTATCGCCGACGCCGGGACCTGGTGTGCGCCATGCTGGAGCAGTGCCCCGGGTTGCATCCGGTGCGGCCCGACGGCGGCATGTTCGTCATGGTCGATATCCGCAAGACGGGCCTGGGGGCCCAGGCCTATGCCGAAGGCCTGTTGGAGGGCCAGGGTGTTTCAGTGCTGGCCGGCGATGCCTTTGGCCCCAGTGTGGTCGGGCATATCCGTATCGCGCTGGTGGTGGATTGTGAACGCCTGGCCGAGGCCTGTCGGCGCATTACCCGTTTCACCGCCTCGCTGCTGTGACGTGGCCAATGTGCCCCGAGGGCCTTGTCACAGCCTCGCCTTAAAGATGGCGCACTGGTGTAGCCGCTGCCGCACGGGCGCATAGCGGCCGCCACTTGGCAGGTTCGACTGCGGCTACCAGGCACCGGGTCATGGGCGGTTCCAGGCCGCCGGGTTGACCAGGTTCGGCGGACGCTGGCCCGCGAGCGCCGCGAGGATGTTGTCCACCGCGCAGCGGGCCATGGCCTCGCGGGTTTCGAAGGTGGCCGAGCCGATGTGCGGGGTGGCGACCACGTTGGACAGTTGCAGCAGCGGCGAATGGTGGTCCAGCGGCTCGCGCTCGAACACGTCCAGGCCTGCGCCACGGATGCGCCGCTCCTGCAGCGCCTGGATCAGCGCCGCCTCGTCCACTACCTTGCCCCGGGAAATATTGATGAAGATGCTTTCGGGGCGCATGAGGGCGAACTCTCGGGCGCCGATCAGGCCTTGGGTTTGCGGGGTCAGGGGCAGGGTCAGGCAGATGAAGTCGGCTTCTTGCAGCAGTTGCTCGAGGCTGCGATAGCGGGCCCCGAAGCGTTGCTCCACCGCAGGCTTGGGGTGGTTGCTGTGGTAGATCACCGGCATGCCGAAGCCGAAGTGCCCACGCTGGGCCAGGGCCTCGCCGATACGGCCCATGCCGATGATGCCCAGGGTCTTGCCGTGTACGTCGCTGCCAAAATGCGCCGGGCCGATATTACGGTTCCACTGCCCGGCGCGAACCATGCCGGCCAGCTCCACCACGCGCCGGGCACTGGCCAGGATCAACGCGAAGCCGGTGTCGGCGGTGGTCTCGGTGAGCACGTCGGGGGTGTTGCTCAGGAGGATGCCGCGCCGGGTCAGGTAGTCGATATCGTAGTTGTCGACCCCCACCGAGACGCTGGCCACCGCCTCCAGCCGTGGCGCCCGATCCAGCAATGCCGCATCCAGGCGCAGGCTTGCACCCAGTAGGCCATGGGCCTCGGGCAGGGCCTGGCGCAAGCGCTCCAGGCCGGTATCGTCGAGGTTTTCGATCAGGGTGACCGCCACCTGTTCCTGCAGGCGTGCCATCAGCGACGGTGAGAGTTTTTTGTACAGCAGCAGATGTTTTTTCATGAAAGTCTCTGTGGCGATTCAGGAATGGGCCAGGCGCCGGCGCAGCGCCAGGGGTTTGGCCTGCGGCGTGCTGGCGCCGGGCTTGAGCAACAGGGTGAGCAGCACCGAGAGCAGCAGCGCGCCGCTCATCAGCAGGTAGGAGGCCGCCGGCGAACCGGTGGCGCTGTTCAGGTAGCCCACCAGGTAGGAGCCGCCGAAGGAGCCCAGGGCGCCCATGCTGTTGATCAGCGCCATGGCGCCACCGGCGACGTTGGCCGGCAGGATTTCCGGGACGATGGCGAAGAACGGCCCGTAGGGCGCGTACATGCAGGCCCCGGCGAGCACCAGCAGGGCGTAGGACCACCAGAAGTGCTCCGCCCCCAGCAGGTACGAGCCGTAGAAGGCGAAGGCGGCCACCAGCAGCGGTGGCCAGACGAAGCGCTTGCGCTTCTGGGTTCGGTCCGAGCCCCAGGACACCGCGAGCATGGCGATCACCGCCGCCAGGTAGGGCAAGGCCGAGAGCCAACCGGCCTCGACCATGTCCATCTGCGCGCCTTGCTTGAGGATCGATGGCAACCAGAGGACGAACCCGTAGACGCCGATGCTCCAGCAGAAGAACTGCAGGGCCAGGAGGATCACCTTGGGCGAGCGGAACGCCTCGGCGTAGTTTTTCACCGCCTTGATGCCTTGCTGCTCGGCGGCCAGGGCGTTTTCCAGGTCTTGTTTTTCCTGCTCGCCCAGCCATTTGGCCTGGCTTGGCCGGTCATCGGCCAGGCGCCACCAGATAAAGGCCCAGAGCACTGCCGGCAGGCCTTCGATGATGAACATCCAGCGCCAGCTGAAGTGCTCCACCAGATAACCCGAGACCACCGACATCCACAGCATGGTCACCGGGTTGCCGAGGATCAGGAAGGTATTGGCCCGCGAGCGTTCGGCCCGGGTGAACCAATGGCACAAATACACCAGCATCGCTGGCATCACCGCGGCTTCCACCACGCCGAGCATGAAGCGGATGGCGATCAGCGTGTAGGCGTTGGCGACAATGCCGGTGAGCGTGGCCAGGCCGCCCCAGAGGATCAGGCTGACGAAGATCAGCTTCTTCACGCTGCGCTTTTGCGCATAGATCGCCCCGGGCACCTGGAAGAAGAAGTAACCGAGGAAAAACAGGGCGCCCAACAGCGACGACAGGCCCGGGGTGATGTTCAGGTCGGCGGCCATGCCCGAGGCAGCGGCGAAACCGTAGTTGGCGCGGTCCAGGTAGGCCAGGCTGTAGGTGATGAAGACGATGGGCATGATGTACCACCAGCGGCGGGCGGCGAGTTTGAGCGTATCCATGGGCGTTCTCCTGAGCTTGTTGTTTTTGTCGCAACAGGTGGTTCTTGGGGCGTTTGGCCAGCCGCTACAGCGCCGCCTTGAGGCACGGCGGCTCCGTAGGCAACTCATGGCGATAAGGCAGGCCCTCCATGTCACCCCGGCTCTGTACCGCGCGGCTGCCGGTCCAGTTGGCCCGCTGCACGGCCTCGGCCATGCCGCAGCTTTCCAGCAGGGCGCTGACCAGGCCGACGGCGAAGGCGTCGCCGGCACCCACGGTGTCCACCACCTGGGGCACCGGTACGCCCTCGACGAAGCCGGCATCCTGGTGGGTGCGGTAGTAGGCGCCATGGGCACCGAGCTTGATCACCACCGCCTCGGCACCCTGGTCCAGGTAGAAGGCGGCGATGTCCGCCGGGTCCTCGTGGCCGGTCAGCAGCCGGCCTTCGCCGAGCCCCGGCAGCACCCAATGGGCCAGGGCCGCCAGGCGGTTGATCTCACGGATCATCACGCTCTCGCTGGGCCATAGTGTGGGGCGCAGGTTGGGATCGAAGGACACGCTGCGCCCCGTGGTGCGCTGGGTCCGCATCAGGTATGTGGTGAGTTCCCGGGCCGACTCCGACAACGCTGCGGGAATGCCCGTGGCATGCAGGTGCCGGGCCTGCAGCAGCGGCGGCGCGACGTCACTGATGCCCAAGTGGCTGGCCGCTGAGCCACGGCGGAAATATTCCACCTTGGGGTCATCGCCGTTGTCTTCCCGGGACTTGAGCTGGAAGCCGGTGGGGTGCAGCGGGTCGCAACGCACGAAGCGGCAGTCCAGGCCCTCGGCCTTGAGGGTGTCGAGCACGAAGCGCCCCAGGGAGTCGTTGCCGACCCGGCTCAGCCAGGCGACCTTGAAGCCCAGGCGCGACAGGCCGATGGCCACGTTGCTGTCGGCTCCGGCGATACGTTTGTGGAAGTGCTCGACCTGGGCCAGGTCGCCGCTGTGTTCGGCGACGAACATGGCCATGGTCTCGCCGAAAGACAGGATATCGATCTCAGGCATTGGCGTTCTCCAGTCGCGACTGGCCCAGGCGGGCCAACAACTCGACCTGCCCGGCAGTCACCTGCACCAGGTCGTTGCCTTGCAGCGGGTATTCCACGGCCCGGGTAATACCTTGGGTCATGTGCCGCAGCAGTTGTTCCCACTGATGCAGTTCCGGGCTGCCGGGCGGTATCGCCACCAACTTGCCGTCGACCCGCTGGCGCACCGCCTTGCAGTGCACGTAGCCGACATGCCGGCCCAGCACTCGCGCGGCGTTGACCGCCGATTGTTCCTGCCACTGCCAGTTACCGATGTCGAAGGTCATGCGCAGCGGCAGGTTGAGGGCTTCCACGGCGCTGAAGAAACGCTGGAACGGCTCGATGCGCCCGCCATGGGTGGTCTGGTCGTTCTCTACCAATAGCTGCAGCGGCTGGCGGAACAGCAGGCTGGCCAGGCAGCGCAGGTCGTGGTGTTCGTTGAAGTGACCAAGGGACACCTTGAGCTGCCGGGCGCCGAACTCCCGGGCCCGCTGCAAAGTGGCGGACAGTTCCGGGGCCGGTTCGCAGCGCCCGGGTTGCCACAGTTCCAGGGGCGAGGAATACACGCTGTCCAGCCCGTGTTCACGGGCGCTCCGGGCCAGCTCGGCGGGGTGCTCGCCGGTCAGCAGTTCTTCGCGCCATTCGATGCACGACGCCCCGGCGGCGGCCACCAAGGGGATGAAATACCCCTGGCCATGCTGGCGCACCAGGTCCGCGCCGTAGCTGGACAGGCTGATGGAAACGGGTGATCTGTTCATGTTACCTACCTCTGAAACCGGTTTCATTTTTGTTCGAATAAATGCCGTATTGCTGTCTATCCCTGTGCTCGCCGCACCTTGTGGCCGCTGCGCGTCCATGCGCAGCCTGCGGCAGCGGCTACCCGCGATGCGCCCAGGCTCGCACGGCCTTCCATAGCCTTACTCTCGGGCCTGGCGGGTCGAGCCGCGGACGATCAGTTGTGCGGGAAAGTCCACCACCCGGGCCGGGCCGCTATCGCCGCGCAGGCGCTTGAGCAGGCATTCGAAGGCGCTGGCGCCGATGGCCGCCGTGGGTTGGGCCAGGGCGGTGATACCGTTGCCCACCAGCGGGTACCAGTCCAGGTCGTCCAGGGCGATCAGGCCCAGCTCGCCGAACAGCGGCCGGTCGAGCTGGCGCAGGGCATTGGTGGCTGCCAGGGCAGCCACGCCGTTGGCGCAGAACAGCGCCTTGGGGCCTGGGCCCGGGCTGTCGAGGAAGGTTTGCAGGCCGGCGTTGAGCCCGCTGCCGGTTACCAGCACCTGGCCACGCAGGGCCGGGTGCCGGACGATCTCGGCGTGGAAGCTGGTGCTGCGCTCCAGGCGCGAGCTGGTGCCGTCATGGGGTTCGCTGACCAGCAGCAGGTCGCGGTAGCCCTGTTGTTCCAGGTGCTCGATGGCCAGGTGCACTGCCGCCGGGTTGTCCAGGCCCACCAGGTCAGCCTGCAACTGCGCCAGCTTGCGATCCACCAGCACCATGGGCATTTCCTCCTGCAATTGCTGCAATTGGTCCAGGTGGTGGCCCAGGGTATTCACGATCAGGCCTTCGATGTTGTAGGCCCGCAGGTTGGCCAGGTGCCGGGCTTCCTGCTGGTCGTCGCGGTCGGTGTTGCACACCACCAGGCTGTAGCCGTGCAGGCGGCAGGCGGTTTCCACGCCGTGCATCACGGCAATCGAATACGGGTTGCGGATATCGGCCACCAGCATGCCGATCAGGCGCGTGCGCCCGCGCTTCAGGCCGCGGGCCATCTGGTTCGGGCGATAGCCCAGTTCGCTGATGGCTTGCTCGATGCGCAGGGCGATGGCGTCGGAAAGCAGGGCGCGGTCTTCGCCGATGAAGCGCGACACACTGGCCTTGGAGACTCCGGCACGGTGGGCGACATCGAGCATGGTGACGCGGCTGCGCTGGGCGGCGGAAAACTGATTCACGGGCGATGACCTTGTTCTTGGAATTATCGGTTCGCAGGATCTGTGAGGTTGGCCTGAAACCGGTTTCAGGAAACCGCAGAATCGGTTGCGCCGTCAAGAGCGGTGTGGGGGTAAATCAACGCACATCCAGCTACTGGCTGACCAATGGTGCATTCCGGCCCAGGCCCCGGATGATTGGCCTGGGGCCTGTGGCGACCGGTGGTCTCTCAGGCCCACAGGCTCAGCCAGGTGGCGGCCAGCAACAGCAGCGCCATGCCCCGGTTGAATCGCTGCATCGCCCGGGGCGAGCCCAGCCAGCGGGCCGAGCCAGCCCCCAGCAGGGCCCAGGCGCCCAGGCAGGGCAGGGCGACGAGCAGGAACACCAGCGACAGGCACAGCACCCGACCCTGGCGATCATCCGCAGGCCCGGCGAACACGCTGACCACCGCCAACGCCATCAGCCAGGTCTTGGGGTTCACCAGTTGCAGGGCCGCCGCGCCGAGGAACCCCAAGCGTCGTTGCGCGGCGGTGTGTGCGGTGTGGGTCGGGGCGTGCCAGATCTGCCAGGCCAGGCCGCTGAGCCACAGCAGGCCGACCACTTGCATGGCCAGTTGCACCTCGGGCAGGTGGGCCAGCTTGTCCCCCAGCCCGCCGCCCACCAGCCAGACCATGCCAGCCGCGGCGCCGCCAGCGCCGAAAATGATCGGCAGTGCGGCCCGCAGGCCATAACGGGCACTGTTGCTCAGCACCAGGAGATTGGTTGGCCCCGGGGTGATGGAGGCGACGATGGCGAACATGACGAAGGGCAGCAGGCTGGGCAGGGCAGGCAACATGATGGGGCGCTCCAGTGAAGATCGAAGAGCTGATCTTCGCGGCCCGCGCCTCAGGCGTCTGGAAGCTTTGTGCAGCGCTTGCGGTACAGCGCCGGGCTCAGGCCGTAAGCCCGCATGAACCAGCGCCCGAGATGGCTCTGGTCGGCAAAGCCCAGGGCGCTGGCCACCTCGGCCGGTGCCGCACCGCCGGCCAGCAAGCGTCGGGCGTGGCTCAGGCGCAATTGCACCAGATAGGCGTGGGGCGGCAGGCCGAAGGCGGCCTTGAAGGCCCGGCTCAGGCGGAAACGGTCGACGCCGCAGGCGCTGCTCAGGGCTTCCAGGCTCAGGTCCTGGTAGAGGTGGGCGTGCAGGTAGTCGCGAGCCCGTTGCGCCACCCGGGGCAGGCGCGGGTCGTGGCCATAGCGCTGGCGCCACTGCAGGTGCCCGGTCAATTGCTCGAGCAGGCGATCCATGGCGCTCTGGCGCACGATGCGCAATTCGCCGTGGTGCAGGCTGTGAAATGCCGCGCTGGTGGCCTGGGCCAGCCGTGGATCGCAGGCCAGGGTGCTGTCGAACCCCAGTTGGCTATCGATCGGCGCTTCGGCGAACAGCGCTCCCAGTTCGCGCGTCAGCCATTGCGGGTCCAGGTACAGCATGCGGTAGGTGAAGCCACCGGCGGTGGGCGCCTCGCCGTCGTGGATTTCCCCGGGCTCGAGCAGAAACACCTTGCCGGGTGTACTCTGGTGCCGGGTGCGACGGCAGTTGAACTGCTGTACACCTTGTTCGGTGACCCCCACCAGGTAGCTGTCGTGCCAGTGCGGGTCGTAGGCGTGGCCAGTGAAATGGGCGCGCAGGGTCTCGATGCCGGTGTCGGCGTCCTGGGCCAGGTCGATCCAGTTGTGCGTACTCATGCTGGGCTGCCGGTGGATTTCACCTGGGCATTCAACGACCGGGCTGGACGGGCGTCTAGAAGTTTCGTGCAGTTCAGCTGAACAGTCCGGCGGCGATATTGATGGAAAAGCCCAGGATCGCGGTGTTGAACAAAAAGCCGATCAGCGACTGGGCGAGGACGATCCTGCGCAGTTCGCGGGTGGCCACGCCGACGTCCGAGGTCTGCACGGCCACGCCAATGGTGAAGGAGAAGTACAGGAAGTCCCAGTAGTCGGGGTCCTTCAGGTTCTCGGCGAAGCGCAGGGCCGGCTCCGGGCCGTCCCAGGTGTAGTAGAGGCGGGCGTAGTGGACGCTGAAGATCACCCCCACCAGCAGCCAGGAGCCGATCACCGTCAGGCCGGTGAAACCGTAGTGCAGCAGGCGTCGGGTGGTGTCCAGGTCCTTGCTGCCCACCAGTTCCAGGGTGATGGCCACCAGGCTGGCGATGGCGGCGACGCAGACGATCAGCAGCACCAGCCCGGCGTTTTCGTCCTCGGCCTCGGCGATGCGCTTGACCTGGTCGGCCCGGGCCCGGACCGTGAGCCAGAACATCAACGCCAGGTAGGTCCAGACCGCCACGTTCCAGCCGATGAGGATCTTGCCGGTGAGGGTCTGGGCCGGCACCAGCAAGCCGGCGATGCAGCCGGCCAGGACACCGAAGGTCAGGCGGGGATGGGTACGGATCACGATGGACATGGCGGCTCGCCGTTGCTGGACAGGTGCTGAACCTTAGCACGGCAATTTTGCCGATTTCGCCTGGCGGCAGCCGCGCAGGACCCTCGGCGTTCGGCCAGGCAAGCGCAATTTGGTGTCAGGCGGGCTTGGCCATGATCGCGCTGAACAGCTCGGACTCCAGCCAGCCCTGCAACCAGGCTTGCAGCGCCGGGTAGGGCGCCTGGGCGAACCAGTCGCGATCCACGTGGGCGAACTGGCGGACGAAGGGCAGCAGGGCCGCGTCCGCCAGGCTTGGATGGCCGCCCAGCAGATAGCGCTGCCGGCTCAGTAGCCGCTCCAGGCGCGCCAGGAACAGCTCGCCCTGGGCCCGGTAATGCTCCATCGGTGCCTCGGGGTAACGCTCGGCGTACTTGTAGCGATTGAGGTGGACCTTGAACACCTGATCGTTCTCCTCGATCAGCCCCGCCATCTGCACCCGGGCCTGGGGCTCGCCCAGCAGGCGCCAGTCCCCGGGGTCATTCTGCTCCAGGGCCCAGAGCATGATCTGCAGGCTTTCATCGATCACCCGCTCGCCGACGCTGAGCACCGGCACCGTGCCCTTGGGCGACAGCGCCAGCATTTCGGGTGGCTTAGCCTTGAGGCTGACCTCGACCATTCGTGGCCTCACCCCGGCATAGCGCAGGGCCAGCCGGGCACGCATGGCATAGGGACAGCGGCGGAACGAGTAGAGGGTGGCCTGGGCGTCGTTCATTTCACCTCCAGGTGGCTCAGGCCGTTGCCCTGGCGGCTGACCTGGATCTGTACCGGGATCCGCTCGTGCATTTCCTGCACATGGGAAATCACCGCCACCTTGCGGCCCTGGGCCTGGAGGCCGTCGAGGGCGTCCATGGCCAGCTGCAGCGACTCGGGGTCGAGGCTGCCGAAGCCTTCGTCGATGAACAGCGACTCGATCTTCAAGGTGCTCGAGGCCATGGACGCCAACCCCAGGGCCAGCGCCAGGGACACCAGGAAGGTCTCGCCACCGGACAGCGAATGCACCGAACGCAGTTCGTCGCCCATCTCGGTGTCCAGCACCAGCAGGCCGAGCATGCTGCCGCCGCGCTTGAGGCGATAACGCCGCACCAACTGGCGCAGTTGCGCGTTGGCGTGGTGCACCAGCAGGTCGAGGTTGTAGGCCTGGGCGATCTTGCGGAACTTGTCGCCTTCGGCCGAGCCGATCAGGGCGCTGAGCCGGGCCCAGCGTTGCCATTGCTCGTATGCCTGGGCGATGCCCTGGGCCAGGGCCTGGTTGGCCTCCTGGCGACGTTGGTCTTCGCTCTGCCGGGCACGCAGTTCGGCCACTTGCTGTTCGTCGGCCAATGCCTGTTGCTGGGTGGTTTCCAGGGCCTGGGCCAGTTCCTCGGCTTCCAGGTTGCCGTTGTGCTGGGCCTGGTGCTGCTCCAGGCGCTGCTGGCGTTCCTCGAGCAGTACCCGGGCCTGTTCGATGGCCTTGTCGTTAGCCTGCAGGCGCTCGCGCAGTTGTCGGACCTGGCTGTCGTCCAGTTCCAGCAGCGCTTGCAAACCGGCATCGTCGAGTTGCGGGTGCTGGGCGCGCCACTGCTCGATGCTGGCGGCCAGTTGCTGTTGCTCGGCTTCCAGGGCCTGGCAGCGCTCCTGGCCGGCCTTGAGCTCGGCGGCCAGCTGGATCAGTTGCTGCTGCAGTTCCTGCGCCTGCTGCTGGGCCGTGGCCTGGGCCGAGCGGGCCTGCTCGACACTCTGTTCCAGTTGTTGTTGCCAGTGCTCGGCACTGTCGTGGGCTCCCAGCAATTCGGCCAACCGCTGCTGGCGCGCCTGTTGCTGCTGGTGCAGGGCCTCGGCCTGCTGCCGGGCGTCGTGCAGTTGCTGCTGGCGGGTCTGCTGGCGGTCCTGCTCCTTGTCCAGGGCCAGCTGGCGCTGCTGCTGTTCTTGGGTTTCATCCTGCTGTTCGCGCAGTTGCTCGATGCGTTGCAGCACTTGCTGGTCCAGTTGCATGAAGCTCGCCGCCGGGTCGCGGCGCAGGCCGTCGAGCTGCTCGCTGGGCAGCCATTGGCTGAAGCCGCCAAGCTCTTCGTCCAGGCGCTGGCGATCGGCGTCCAGCTGCTCGCGCTGCTTCTCCAGTTGCTGGGCGGCCTGCTGGCTGGCATCGACGGCGGCCTGCAACTGGCCTTGCAGGCGCGCGGCATCCTTTTGCAGGGTCAGCAGGGCGTCCTGGCGCTGCTCGTCCTGGGTGATGCTCTGTTGCAACTGCTCCAACTGCCGTTGCAACCAGGCATCGCGCTGGGGCGGGTCCTGGTCCAGCAACTGGGCGCCCAGGGGGTGGGCTTGCAGGCTCGGAGCCAGGGCCTCTTGTTGGGTGGCCAGTTGTTCCTGTTGCTGTAGCAAGTCTTTCTGCTGGGCGATCAGGCCCTGGACCTGGGCGCGCAGTTCGGCCAGTTGCTCCTTGAGCCCATCCACGACTTTCCGGGCAGCGGCTTCTTCGTTTTCGTCATGGCGCCCAAGGCTTTGCAACAGGGCCTCGGGTTGGTGATACGGATGCTCGACGCTGCCGCACACCGGGCACGGCTGATCGTCCTGCAATTGCGCGCGCAACTCTTCCACGCTGGCGCTGCGGGCCAGGCGCTGGCGCTCCAGCAGGGCCTGGGTCACGCTCAGGGTCTGCTCGGCTACCGCCAGGTCGGCCTTGGCCTGGATACCGGCCTTGGTCAACGCATCGCGCTCGATGGCCGCCGTTTGTTGCTTGTCCTGCAGGGCCTGGGTGCGCTGCTCCAGCTCTTGCTGCTGGGCCCAGAGCCGGGCCAGGTCCTCGAACGAACGTTGCTGCTTGCGGTTGTCTTGGAGCAGGGTGCCCAGCAATTGGATCTGCTCCGCCACGGCCTGGGGCTCGGCGCCGGCCTCGCGGTACAGCAACTCCAGCTGTGAGCGTTGCTCGCTCAACTGGCGAGCGGCGGTGTCGGCACGCTGCTCAAGGCCCGGCAGTTCCGCCTGGCCCTGGTTCAGGCGATTGCCGATCTGCACCAGTTGCTGCAGGCGCCCGCGATGGGCATCCCAGGCCTCGCTCAGAGGGGCAAGGGCGGCGCTGTGCTGCAGTTGCCCGGCGATCCGCTCCAGGCGCTCGGCCACCAGGCGTTGCTGCTCCTGCAAGTGCTGGATGTCCTGCTGGCCCTGGGTGTTGGCCTGCTCGGCGCGCTCCTGGGCCTGGGTGGCCTGGGCCAGCTCTTGCTCCAGGCGTTGCAGGCTGCCTTGTTCGGCAAAGGCTTCGCGCAGCAATGGGGCCTTGTCGTTGGACTGTTCCTGGGCCTTGGCCAGGCTGGCGGTACTGTCCTGGACCTGTTGCTGGTGCGTTGCCTGCTGCTGTTGCAACTGCGTGTGTCGTGCCTGCTGTTGCTCGATCTGTTGCCGCAGGGGCTCGAGGGTTGCGCTCAGTTCGACCTGGCGCAGGAACTGATGGCGTTGGGGCGCCAGTTGTTCCAGGCGCTCCAGGCGCAGGCGCTTGGGGGCCAGGACCTTTGCCTCTGCCTCGGCTTCCTGCAACTGTTCGGCGGCGCTGTGCCGAGCCTCCTGCCACTGGCGCAATTCCTTGAGCCAGCCGTGCTGGGCCTCCAGCTGCTTGAGTTGCAGTTGCCGGCCCTTGAGCTGGTCACGGGCGGCGCCCAACTGCTGGTCCAGTTCGGCACGTTCTTCGTCTGGCAGCGGGGCAACGCCGCTGGCCTGGGTGGTGAGGGCCTTGTGCGCTTCGTCGGCTTCCTTGGCCTTGCTGAAGGCGCGCTTGCCCAACTGGCTGTAGATCGCCGTATTGGTGAGCTTTTCCAACAGCTCGCTGCGCTCTTTGTCGTCGGCCTTGAGGAAGGCGCTGAACTCGCTCTGGGCCAGCATCACCGCGCGGGTGAACTGTTCGAAGTTGAGCCCCAGGCGTGCTTCGATCAACTGCTTGTATTCGGCCTTGCTCTGGTTGCTCAGCAGTTGCGTATCGTCCAGGTCGGTGAGGCTCTGGCGGCTGCCCTGCAGCTTGCCGTTGGCCTTGTCCCGGGCGCGGTTGGTTTCCCAGCGGGCGCGGTAGCGGCGGCCGTCGATGCCGACGAAGTCCACCTCGGCAAAACCGCTGCCGGTGCCCCGGCGCAACAAGGTGCGGGGATCGCTGGTGAGAATTTCGCTGTCGACTTCCGGGACCTTGGTTTCCCGGCCGATATTGTTCAGCCGTGGCACGGCGCCGAACAACGCCAGGCACAGGGCATCGAGCAGGGTGCTCTTGCCGGCACCGGTGGGGCCGGTGATGGCGAACAGGCCGGCGCTGGCCAGGGGTTCGGCGGTGAAGTCGATCTCGAACGGGCCGGCCAGGGAGGCCAGGTTCTTCAGGCGGATGGCCAGGATCTTCATGGCTGCTCACCTTCGTGCTGGACGTCCTGCAACAGCAGGGCGAAATCCTTGAGGGTCTGTTCATCCGCTTCATTGGCGTAGGCGTCGCGCCAGGCCCGGCGGAACAGTTCTTCGGGGCTCAGTTGATCCAGTTCGATCAGCTGGCCGCCACTGTCTTGAGTGTCGTGCGCACCCTGGCCGGCGTATTCGGCCGCGATCCTCACCAGGCGCACGGCCTTGCCTTGCAGGGCGCTTTCCAGTTGCTGGCGCAAGTCCGGTTGTGGTTCGTCCAGGCGTACCCGCACTTCCAGCCAGGGCTGGCGTTGTTCTTCGGCCAGCAGGTCGATGTCCGGCAGCGTGCCGAGTTGGCTCAGGACTTCGCCCAAGGGGGCGGGACCGACACGTTGCAGGTTGACCGCCCGGGGGATCAGCCGCGGCTCGACGCTGAGCAACCGCTCGCCGTCCAGGCGGATGTCCAGGACCTGGTGCTTGTAGTCGATCTCGGAGAACGACAGCGGGATCGGCGAGCCGCTGTAGCGGATGCGTTCCTCGCCGTTGACCTTCTGTGGCTTGTGCAGGTGCCCCAGGGCCACGTAGCTGATCTGCGGGCCGAACAGGCTGGCGGGCAGGGCCTCGGCGTTGCCGATCACCAGGCTGCGTTCGGAGTCCTCGGAGACTGAGCCGCCGGCCATGTGCGCGTGGCTTACGGCAATCAGGGCCTGGCCCGGTTGGCGGCGTTCCTCGGCGGCGGCAATCAACCACTCATGGACCTGGGCGATGCCCTGGAGGTAGTCCTCGCCCAGGTGTCGGCCGGTGACTTCCGCCGGTCGCAGGAAGGGCAAGGCCAGGCACCAGGCCGCGACCTTGCCGCTGGCATCGGGCAGGGGCAGCAGCAGGCGCTCGGTATCCAGTTGGCCGTCATCGAGCCACAGCACCCGACCCAGGGCATGGGCGTGCAGGCGCCGCATCAATGGCGCAGGCAGTTCGATACGCGAACCGGAATCGTGGTTGCCGGCGATCATCACGATGCTCAGGCCCGGTTGCTGCTCGTGGGCGCTGACGATGAAGTCGTAGAGCCGTTCCTGGGCTTTGACCGGCGGGTTGACGGTGTCGAAGATATCGCCGGCGATCAGCAGCGCGTCGGGCTGCTCGTGCTTGAGCTGGCGCAGCAGCCACTCGAGGAAGCAGGCGTGTTCGAAGTCGCGCTCCTGGCCATGGAGGTTCTGGCCCAGGTGCCAGTCGGAGGTGTGAAACAGACGCAAGGCAGGCTCCGCATGCAAAAGGCTTGGCCGCACGGCAAATGATCGCGGCGAAAGGGCAGGGAGTTTACTGGCAAATGCGTGTTCATGCCCGGCGCCGTGGCAAATTCCCCGGCGCCTCTGTGTGTGGGGCGGCGTTCAGTGGCGGGGTGCGGCGGTGCTCTGGGCGGCGCGCGCTTCGCTGGCGGTGCACCCGAACTGCTGGCGAAAGTGCCGGGCGAACTGGGCCTGGTCGGCAAACCCCCAGCGCGCGGCCAGCTCGCCGATCGACAGGCGGCAATGGGCGTCGCGCAGTTGGCGGTGCACCGCGTAAAGGCGCTGTTGGCGGATCCATTCGCCCAGGCTGAAGGGGCTGTCGGCAAACAGCTTGTGCAGGTAGCGCAGGGAAATGCCGCAGGCGCTGGCGATCTGCCTGGGGTTGAGCTCTGCCGAGCCCAGGTGCTGGTCCACGTAGCTTTCGATGCGTTGCAGGTGCAGGGCAGCCAGGCTGGAGCTTTCGCTGCTGAGCACCCGTTCGTCCTGGCGCAGGGTCAGCAACAGGGTCGCCAGGGCCTGTTCCAGCAGCATATGCCGCGCCGCCGGGGCGCATTCGTCGAAGCGCGCGGCGCACATGGCCAACTGGTCGGCGAAGATCCGCCCCAGGCCGCGCCGGGCATCGAAACAGAAACGGGTGTAGCGCTCGGCGCCGCGCAACTGGCCGTGCAGGGCCTGTTCCGGCAGCTTGAACACCCACAGGTCGTTGTCGCTGGCGTAGCCGAAGCGGTAGGGCGCATCGCCCCGTTCGAAGATGAAGCTGCCGGGGCGGCAATGCAGTTCGCGGCCGTCCTGTTCGAACAGCACTTCGTGGCGCCGGGGAATGGTCACCAGGTAGCAGGCCTGGGTGTCGTTGCTGACCTGCGCCTTGCTTCGGGAATAGCCCAGGCGGCTGGAGCGCAGGCGCGACAGGGCGACGGCGCTGCTGGGGGTTTCCCAGATCCGCAGGTTGCCCTGGAAGGGGCCGTCGCTGCTGAATTCAAGAGACAGGGGAAAGTAGGCGTTGCCAATGGCTTCGGCCCAGCGGGGCTGGCATTGGTGTTCGGGCCAGTAACGGGTGGAAAGTTGCTGAACCATCATCACTCCTGCTTTTTTGTGTTTTTAGTCAGGACAGCACCGGGTGGTCAGCCACGGTGCCGGTGATATTTGGGTAAAAGCGCGGGTCGGTCAATCGGCAGGCGTCAGCCGGTAGCAGGCCGAGGGCGCGAGCGTCGCCTGCCAGCCCGGCGGCACCACGATGTTGGTGGTGGCTTCCTCGATCACGCAGGGACCCTTGAGGGTCTGTCCGGCCTGCAACTGCTCGCCCTGGTAGACCGGTGTCGGTTGCCAGCCGCCAGCCTCGTCGAACAGCATCGAGCGCTGTTCTCGGGGCGTTGCCGGCACCTGTCGCTCGGGGATCGGCAGTTCTGGCATCGGTGGGTGTTGCAGTCGGGCGATCACCGAGCATTCAAGGTTGACCAGTTCGATCGGGCTCTGCGGCTCGCTGTAGGAGAACAGCGCCTCGTGCCGCCTGTGGAAGGCCTCGCGCAGGGCCGCGAGGCCGGCCGGGTCCAGCTCGCTGCTGGCCAGTTCAACGCTGCATTCGTGGATCTGCCCCAGGTAGCGGATTTCCAGGTGGTACTGGGTGTCGATCCGGTTGCCGCTGCTGAAGCCGTCCTGACGCAGGTTCTCCAGGCCCTGTTCGCGCAGCCGGGCCAGGGTCCGGTTGAGTAGCGCCAGGTCCACGTGCTGGTCGTCCAGGCGCATGGGCAGGGTGGTCAACTGGTCGTAGCGGATGTCCGAGAGGATCTGCCCGAAGGCACATAGCCCTGAGGCCACCTTGGGAATCAGCACCACCTGGCTGCCGATTTCCTCGGCCAGGCGGATCACGTGCATGCCCGCCGCGCCGCCGGCGCCGATCAGGGCAAACTGGCGTGGGTCGTAGCCGCGTTCCACCGAGACCCGGCGGATACCGCTGACCATGTTCAGGTTGACCAGGGTGATGATTCCCAGTGCCGCGCGCTCGACGCTGATGCCCAGGGGCTCGGCGATCCGGCTGCCGATGGCCTCCAGCGCTGCCTGGCGTGACAGGCGGATGCTGCCGCCGAGCAAGGCGCCGTCCGCCAGGTAGCCCAGCGCCAGGTTGGCATCGGTCACCGTCGGCTCGCTGCCGCCCTTGCCGTAGCACACCGGCCCGGGGTTGGCCCCGGCGCTGCGCGGGCCGACCTGGAGCATGCCGAAGGGGTCCAGGTGGGCGATGGAGCCGCCGCCGGCACCCAGGGTCTCCACCTGGATCATCGGCACGCCGATGCGATAGCGCAAAAAGTCGCTGTCCTTGCTGAAGTTGGTGCGCCCGCCCTGGCTCAGGGTGATGTCGAAGGAGGTGCCGCCCATGTCCACGGTGATCACGTTGTCGATGCCGAACGGCCGGGCCACGCACAGCCCGGCCTGGGGTGCCGAGGCCGGGCCGGAATTGATCGCATTGACCGCCCGGGTGCTCATGATCGCGCCGGGGGCCAGGCCGCCGTTGGACTGGAAGTAGCGGGTCGGTTGCTGGGCCCCCAGTTCTTCGAACAGGTTGTCGATGCGTTCCACGTAGCGTTGCATCACCGGGCTCAGGTAGGCGTTGACCACGGTGCTGGAGGTGCGGGTGTATTCGCGGATCTGCGGGAACACTTCATTGCCGGTACAGACGAAGACCCCGGGCAGGGCTGCGCGTACCAGTTGTGCGGCGCGCTGCTCGTGAGCCGGGTTGCGTACCGACCAGACAAAGGAGATGGCCACCGCCTGGACCTCCTGCTCGCGAAAGTACTCGATGGCCCGCAGGATCGCCGCCTCGTCCAGGGGGGCGTGCTCCTGGCCGTCGCTGCGCATGCGCCCGCCGATGGGCCGGCGCAGATGGCGTGGCACCAGCATGTGCGCCTGGGGGTAGCTGGCGTCGTAGCGGTGGCCGTCTTCCTTGTGCCCCAGGCGGATCTCCAGGCTGTCTTCGTGGCCGTCGGTGCACAGTAGGCCGACCTTGACCCCGGTCTTTTCGATCAGGGCGTTGAGGGCCACGGTAGTACCGTTGATGCACAGGTCGCAGTCGCCGATGATCTGTGCCGGGCTGCGCCCGAGGGCGTCGGCCATCTGCGCCAGGCCGTTGCGAATGGCCAGGGTGCCGTCCTGCGGGGTCGAGGGGGCCTTGAACAGCTGCACATTGCCGAGCTGGTCGGCGAGGATGAAGTCGGTAAAGGTGCCGCCGGCGTCGATGCCCAGGCGATAGTGTTGCTTGCTCATGGGAGATGCTCCGTGGGGTCAGGGGCGGGCGCGCAGGGCGCGGGTGGCGTCGTGGTCCAGGCGCTGCTCGGTGTCGAACACCACGCCGTAGTCCAGGCGCGCGCCTTCGAGGGAGATCAGGCCGTTGCGCAGGTCTTCGGCCACTCGCTCCAGGGGTCGCAGGAAGGGGTCGCCATAGCCGCCACCGCCGGGATTGAGGTTGATCACCCGCTCCCCCGGTTGCGCGATCAACTGGGCGTTGTGCTGGTAGGCCTGTTCCTGGCCGTCGGCGCGGCGATGGGTCAGGCGTCCGAGCTTGGGCGCCAGCAAGCCGTTGCGCGCCCCGGCGGCCCCGGCGGTGGGCAGTTGCCGGCCTTCGCCGAAACCCACCACGGTCATGGGGTGCTGCAAGGGTTCGATCTCGATGCAGGTGCCCGAGCCGCCGCGAAACTGCCCGGCGCCGCCGCTGTCGGTGATCAGGCTGTAGCGGTGGATGAGGATCGGGTAGGCGTATTCCAGCAGTTCGATGTCGCCGGACATCAGCGCGCCGAAGCAGCACAGCGGGCCGCAGGCCGGCCAGCCGTCCATGGCCTGGTTGGCCCCGGCCCCGGAGATGATCGAGGCCAGGACCATGGTCACGTATTCGGCGTTGTCGTTGCGCGGGTCGTGGCCGGCGATGTTGATTCCGCTGGCATGGCCCCAGGACGCGGTGACCCGTTCCGGCGCGGCCTGTTCCAGGGCTTGGCGCACCGCGTCGGCGAGGGTTTCCATGGGGGTGGTGGTGCTGTTGACGTGGGGCGCGGGTTCGCTGGCGTTGCACAGGGTTCCTGGCTCCCCCAGGTCGACGCTGATGCAGCGATACAGGCCCTCGTTATAGGGCGGCGGCACCTGGGCGAACATCATCAGCCCAAGGTACACCCCGGACACCGAGTTGCCGGCGTAGGAGTTGATGAAGTAGGGCACCTGGGGCGGGCTGTCGATGCGCACCCGGGCCTGATCGCCGCTGATCTGCACCTGGGCGGTGATGGTCAGCTGGCCCAAGCCGTGGCCCGAGTCCTCCAGCACCGCGCTGCCATGGTAGAGGCCATCCGGCACCTCGCGCAGCAGCGCGCGCATGTGCCGGTCGGCCATGTCCTTGAGCTCGCCAATGCAGGCGCGCACCTGCTCCACGCCGTAGCGCTCCAGGAGTTGCAGCAGGTGCCGCTCGCCGACGCTGCAGGCGCCGTACTGGGCATTCAGGTCGCCTTCCTGGTAGACCCGGGCGCGCATGTTGGTCAGCAGCAGGTTGATCACATCCTCGCGGCGCTGGCCCCGGGACCAGAGCTTGACCGGAGGAATCCGCAGGCCCTCGGCGTAGATTTCCCTGGCGTCCGGGTTGTAGCCGGCGGGCACCGGGCCGCCGATGTCGGTGAGGTGGCCCTTGCACACGGTCCAGAACACCAGTTCGCCCTGGTAGAACACCGGTTTGTACATGCAGCAGTCGAGGATATGGCTGCCCTGGTAGGCCGGGTCGTTGTGGTAGATCACGTCCCCTTCGTGGATGTCGTCGCCGAAGAACCCGGCCACGCATTTCATGGCCGGGATCAGCGAGCCGAGGTGGATCGGGATGTCCTGGCCCTGGAGGACCATTTCCGGGAGGTGGTCGAACAACGCATTGGAGTAGTCGTGGGCCAGGTTGAAGACGCTGGAACGGCCGGTTTTCTCCAGGGTCAGGGTCATTTCACGCTGGGCGGTCTCCAGCGCCCCTCGCACCACGGCGAGGGTGATCGGATCTACTGTGCTCATGGCTCACCTGAGTTCTTGTTGTTCTCGAGGTGGTGCGCGACGGCTGTTGCGCCCACGGCCTTAAGTTACGCGCAGGCATGCGCCCCTGGCTTGTCGCCGGGTGCAGGGCTTTTTGCGTTCTGGTGCACGGCCGCCATCGCTGAATGCAGGAGGGGCGCTGCCCGCGAAGAGGCCCGCGAGATCACCTTCGCGGGCAGGCCGGCTCCTGGGGGCGGGTTACTTGGGGTAGAGCGGTGGCAGGCTCGTGGTGTCGGCTTGCGGGGCCTGGGTCCGCTCGGCTACGGGGAGGGTGCCGACCGCTCGCCACAGCTCCTCGCCTTGCCAGTACTGGCCGCTTTCGCTGTAGAGGGCGCCGTTGAGTCCGTCCAGGGCGTCGGAGAGCAGGACAAAACGCGCAGCCATTTCGGCCAGGGTCTCGGGTTGCTGGCGGGCCCAGGCATCCAGGGCCTGGCGCGTGGCTTGGGGATCGTTGGCCTGGCAGGCACGCTTGAGGTCGTCCAGCAGCGAGCGCGGGCTAGGGCCGCTCTGGGCCACCCGTGCTACCGCCGGTTGCGAGCGGGCGCGCCACCACAGGCCGAAGCCCAGCAGGGTGGTACAGGCCAGCAGCAGCGTACTGAGTTGCCAGAGCCACAGGCCTTCGGCGGTGTTGCTGGCCTGTGGGGTGCTGGCCGGAGTGTCCACCATCAGGTTCGGGTTGCTTGCCACCTGCAGGGTTCGTGCCGGCAGGCTGGCGTGTTCCAGGCGGTCTTGCTGGGTGTTCCACCAGGTGACTTCCATGGCCGGCAGCTCGATGTTGCCGGTCCGGCTCGGCACCAGGGCCTGGCGCTCTTCGCGGATGCCCAGCACACCTTGCTCGACCGGCTGGTTGCTCAGTTGCGGCTGATCCGGGTAGCTGCGCAGGCCACTGACCTCGGTGGTCGGTAGCGGCGGCAACTGGGCGCTGGATAAGCCCTCGGCGCGCAGGGTCAGGCTGCGGGTCAGGGAGTCGCCGACCTGGGGTTGCTCGGGCTCGGGGCTCCAGCTCTCGCTCAGGCTCAGGCTGCGGGCCGGTAGCCAGGGCTCGTCGGCAGGGTAGGTGGCCGGCTTGGCCATGACCGCAAGCTCCATTGGCGCCGAGCTGACATGGATCAGCTTGCCGGACCTGGAGGCTTGGGGCGAGTTGTCCTGGGGGTTGCCGGGAGTCGCCAGGGTGGCGCTGAACGTCAGCGATGGGATCTTGAGCACGCCGCTGCGCTGGGGGTAGATGGCATAGCGCATCTCGATCACCCCGTGGCGCACGCCATTGATGAGCTTCTCGTAGGTGCGCGGTTCTCCCAGCTGTTCGACCCGGGCATCGCTCAGTTGCAAGGGGCTCAGGTTACTGTCATCGAACAACGGCACCGAATGGTAGATGTGCAGGGTCAGCAGGGCCTGGGCCTGGACATAGACCTTGGGCTGGTCCAGCTCGGCATCGATGAACACCGGCTCCAGGTGCGTTTGCTGCTCCTGCGCAGGGGTGGCGTTGACCTGCAGGGTCAGGGCCTGGCTGCGCATCTCGCCCAGTTGCAGTGGCTCGATGGCCAGCGTGCCGGTGTGCAGCGGCAGCAGGGTGATGATCCAGCGGGTACTGGCGTGGCTGTCCCCGAGGCTGTTGAGCTGGTTGACCTGGCGCGTACCGCGTACTTCGAACTGCGCCTGCAGAGGGGTCAGGTCCGGCTTGCCGAACTGGGTGACATCACTGGACTCCAGGGTCAGCTCGACGGTTTCCCCGGCGTTCACCTGGCTGCGGTCCAGGCTGGCGAGCAGCCCGGCGGCCTGGGACTGTGAGCACCAGAGCACAAGGGCAAGCAGAAGGGCGGTGCAGCGGCTCATCGAGTTTTTCCCTGATCCTGATGGGTTTGCTGTTCGTACCAGAACTTGCGCCTGAGCAGTTCCCCCGGATCGTCCGGGATCTTGCGCAGCCACTGCTCCAGTGCCTGTTGGTGTTCAGCATCCAGGCTGTCTACCGCCGGGCGCAGCGGGGTGGTTGTGTGTTCGTCGTCCAGTTCGCTGCCGGGGACCTCGCTGTGCCCTGGGGCCTGCGGGTCCGGTTGCGTGGTTTCACCTGTACCTGGCGTCGCCGGAGGAGGCTCGACTGGAGTCTCGCTGCCGGGCACCGGGGTGGTGGCCGCGCCATTGGCCTCGGAGCGGGCACTGTCCTCGGCCTCGGGGTCGGCCGTCTGTGGCGCTGGCGGCTCGGCAGCCTGTTGCTGCAGCAGGCTTTGCACCAGGGCCAGGTTCTGCTGTGCCGGTTGCAGGTCGGGCTCCAGGTCCAGCGCCTGTTCGTAGGCGTCGACAGCCGCCTCCAGCTCGCCGCTGCGGGCCAGGGCATTGGCGCGATTGTAATGGGCGCGGGCATCGTTGCCTTCGGCAAAGCGCTCGGCGGCGGCAGTGTAGTTGCCGGCTTCGTACAACGCCATGCCTTGCCACTGCCGGTCCTGGAAGTGCCGCGCGGCTTCGGCTGGGCGCTGTTGCTGCAACAGGCGCTGGCCCTGTTGGTCGGGGCGCAGCCAGAGATCGTTGAAGTCGAAGGCGTAGCTGGGTTGTGGTGCGCCGAGCAACAGCAGCGGCAGGCAGAACAGCCAGCCTCGGCGACCGGCGCAGGCGGCCAGGAGCAGCAACGGTAGCAGCAGCCAATAACCCTGATCGGCCCAGGTATCCAGGCGCAGGGTCTGGCCGTCGTTGCGCACGCCTTGGGGGTTGCCTAGCAGGCCCAGGCCTCGCAGGTCGCTGTCATCCAGGCGTGCCTGGCGATAACGGCCGTCGACCTCACCGATGAATTGCTTGAGGCTCGGGCTGTCCAGGCGCGATACCAGGATCGCCCCCAGGTCATCCTTGAGGTAACTGCCATCATCCAGAGGCACCGGGGCCCCGTCGCGACTGCCGATACCCAGCATCAGCAACTGTGGGCCATCGCCGTCCAGGGCCTGGCGGATGCCCTGGCGCTCCTGTTCGCTGAGGGAGGAGGCCATCAGCAGTACCCGGCCCTGGCCCAGGGCACCCTGGTCCAGCAGCTTGAGCGCCTTGAGCAAGGCCAGGTCGGCGCGCTGGCCGGCCTCGGGCATGATCGACGGCTTGAGGGCGTCCAGCAGGTTGCGACTGGTCGCCAGGTCGTCGGACAGCGGCACCAGGGTGTGGGCGCTGCCGGCATAGACCACGATGGCGGTCTGGGCATCGCTGCGCAGGGCCAAGAGGTCCAGCAGTTTGTGCCGGGCCTGGTCCAGGCGATTGGGCGGCACATCGCCGGCCAGCATCTGCGGGGTCAGTTCCAGCAGCACCACCAGCGGATCGGCGGGCTTCTGGCTGGTCTGTTCCACGCGCTGCCAGCTGGGGCCCATCAGGGCCAGCACCGCCAGCAACCAGGCCAGGCCCAGGGCGATCCATGGCAGCTTGCTTTCGCGACCACTGCCGCCGCTGAGCAGGGCGGCATGAAAGGCCGGTGGCAGGATCAGTTGCCAGCGTCCGGCACGTTTCTGCCGGTGCCAGAGCTTCCATAGCAGCAATGCCAGCAGCGGTAGCACCAGCAGCCACCAGGGTCGGAACCAGTGAGGCCAGAGGCTGATCATCGACGCCTCCGCAGGCGCAGGCGCTTGAGGCGTTGTCGCCAGTCGGGCAAGGGTTGCAGAAAGTGCTCCTGGGTGAGGAATCGTTGCAGGGGGTTGTGCGGCCAGCGCTCGCGCACCACCAGCAGTACGCTGAGCAGCAGCGCCGCCGCCAGTGGCCAGCTATACAGGGCCTGGGCCGGACGGGCCTGGGTCGGTTGCTGGGCCACCGGCTCCAACTGGTCGAGGGTGTCCTTGATCGTCGCCAGCTCCTGGCCGTCGCGGGCACGGAAGTAGCGCCCGCCGGTGACCTCGGCCAGCTCCTTGAGCGCCGGTTCGTCCAGGTCCAGGCTGGGGTTGATCCCCAGTACGCCCAGGGTGGCGCTCTGTTCGGGATCGGCACCGATGCCGATCGGATAGATCTTCACGCCTTCCTCGGCGGCCAAACGCGCGGCGGTGATGGGGGCGATCTCGCCGCCATTGTTGGCGCCATCGGTCACCAGGATCAGCACCCGGCTCTGGGCCGGGCGCAGGCGCAGGCGTTTCAGGGCCAGGCCAATGGCGTCGCCGATGGCGGTGTTCTTGCCGGCGATGCCGATCTTCGCCTCATCCAGCCAGACCCGCACCGTATGCCGGTCGAAGGTCAGGGGCGCTTGCAGGTAGGCCTTGCTGCCGAACAGGATCAAGCCCACCCGGTCGCCTTCGCGATGTTCGAGAAAGTCTCCCAAGAGGTGCTTGACCAGGCTCAGGCGGCTGACGTCCTCGTCTTGCCACTGCATGTCGGGGAAATCCATGGAGCCGGAAACATCCACCGCCACCAGCAGGTCGCGGCCGCTGGCGGCCACCGGCAGCGGTTCCCCCAGCCATTGTGGGCGTGCCGCCGCCAGTAGGAGCAGGACCCACAGCAGGATGAAGCGGGCCTGCTGGCGCCAGGTGGGCAGGTGCGCCCGGGCGCGCCTGCGCGACAGGCTTTCCAGGTCGCTGAGGAAGCTGACCTTGAGCGCCGGTTCGCCGCTATCGGCCACTGGCAATACCAGGCGCAACAACCAGGGCAGGGGCAGCAGGGCGAAGACCCATGGCCAGGCGAACTCAAACATGCTTGCGAATCCAGGTATCCACCGCCTGGGTCAGGCCGGCGATGGCTTTGTCGTCGAGCTTGCACTCGGGCTTGTAGGCGCCTTCGACCAAGACCATCCAGCGGGTCAGCCCGGCGGCCGGGCAGCGGTTGTCGAGGAACGCCAGCCACTTGCGACCGTTGAGGGTATGGCTCTGGCTATTGGGGTAGTGGTTGCGGCACAGGCGCTTGAGCAGCGCGTTGAGCGCCTGCAGCCAGGCGCCGGCCGGGGCGCCGTCATAGGGCTTGGGCAGCAGCGCCAGTTCCGCCAGGGCGGCCAGGCGCACCGGGTCCAGGGGTTGCTCGGCCCGGGTCGGTGCTTTCTTGCGTGGCCACAGGTGCCGCCAATGCCAGGCCGCGAAAGCCAATGCCGGTAGCAATACGGCCAGCAACCACCAGCCTGGCGCCGGAGGCCACAGGCCGACTGGCGGCGGTGGCAGCAGGGGTTGCAGTTGCTCCAGGCTGCTCATCGGCCGGCTCCCGGACGCTGCGGGTTGAGGTACTCGCGCAGTTGCTCGACCATCTCGCTCTGGGTACTCAAGGGCATCAGCAATACCCGCAGTTTTTGCGCCAGGCGCTCCCAACGGGCGATGCGTGCTTCGCTCTGGGCACGGTAGGCCTGGCGCAGCTCATAGCTCAGGGTATCGAGTTCCAGCTGTGCGCCGCGCTCGGCGAAGCGCATCAGGCCGGCGGCGGGCAGGGCGTGGTCCAAGGGATCGGAGAGCGGCATCAGTAGCAGGTCGCAATGACGCGACAGCAGGCTCAGTTGTTGCTCGGCGGCATCGCTCAGGGCGCGCTCGTCGCAGATCACGATCACCAGGCTGCCAGGGCGCAGCACTTCGCGGCCGCGCAGCAGGGCGGTGCCGAGGGCGTCGCGCTGGGGCTGGGCTTCGGCGTGCAGCGACTGGTTGACCCGCACCAGGCGGTTGAGCAATTGCAGCAGGCTCTGCTTGCTGCGCCGGGGCTTGATCTCGTAGTGCTCGTCGTCGCCAAAGACCAGGCCACCGACCCGGTCGTTGTGGCCCAGGGCGGCCCAGCCGATCAGGCTCGCGGCCTGGGCGGCGAGCACCGACTTGAACATCAGCCCGGAGCCGAAGAACAGCTGGCGGCTCTGCTCGACCATGATGAAGATTGGCCGCTCGCGCTCTTCGTGGAACAACTTGGTATGGGGTTCCTGGGTCCGCGCGGTGACGCGCCAATCGATGGTGCGCACGTCGTCGCCGGCCTGGTAGACCCGTACCTGGTCGAAGTCCACCCCACGCCCGCGCAGCTTGGAATGGTGCAGCCCCACCAGCGGGCTGCGCTGGCTGGGCGTGGAGAACAGCTGCACCTCGCGCACGCGGTGGCGCATCTCGATCAGTTCACCGAGGGTGATGCGGATGCCGGGTTCGGCGCTGGCGTGGGTCATGGAGGTCAGGCGACGGCAACGACGTCGAGGATGCGCTGTACCACACGGTCCTGGTCGATGCCTGCCGCTTCTGCTTCGAAGGACAGGATGATGCGATGGCGCAACACGTCGAACAGCACCGCCTGGATGTCCTCGGGGCTGACGAAGTCGCGTCCGGCCAGCCAGGCATGGGCGCGCGCGCAGCGATCCAGGGCGATGGAGCCGCGGGGGCTGGCGCCGTAGGCGATCCACTCGGCCAGTTCCGGGTCGAACTTGCCCGGGGTGCGGGTGGCCATGACCAGTTGCACCAGGTATTCCTCCACCGCATCGGCCATGTACAGGCCGAGGATTTCCTTGCGGGCGGCGAAGATCGCCTGCTGGCTGACCCGTCGCTCCGGCATGGTCTCGCCGTTCAGCGCTTCGCCCCGGGCCTGCTGGAGGATGCGCCGCTCCACGGCGGCATCCGGGAAACCGATCTTGACGTGCATCAGGAAACGGTCGAGCTGGGCTTCGGGCAGCGGGTAGGTGCCTTCCTGCTCGATGGGGTTCTGGGTCGCCATCACCAGGAACAGCGGCGACAGTTCATAGGTGCTGCGACCGACGCTGACCTGGCGCTCGGCCATGGCCTCCAGCAGCGCCGACTGGACCTTGGCCGGGGCCCGGTTGATCTCGTCCGCCAGCACCAGGTTGTGGAAGATCGGGCCTTGCTGGAACACGAAGCTGCCGGTTTCCGGGCGATAGATCTCGGTGCCGGTGATGTCGGCGGGCAACAGGTCGGGGGTGAACTGGATTCGATGGAACTGTGCTTCGACGCCGTCGGCCAACTCCTTGATGGCCTTGGTCTTGGCCAGGCCCGGAGCGCCCTCGACCAGCATGTGGCCGTCGGCGAGCAGGGCGATGAGCAAGCGCTCGATGAGTTTTTCCTGGCCGAGAATCTGCGTTGAAAGAAAGGTTCGCAGCGCTAAGAGCGCTTCACGATGTTCCATCGATGAGTGTTCCTGGAGAGGGTGCGCCCGGACGTTGTGATAACGCCTGGGCCGGGGGCGATACTTTAATCCATAGCAGGCCCCGCCGACTAACGGGGAAAGAGTGATTTCGAAAAAATCCCGACTTTTTCGCAAGGCGCCTGGCACGACCGGAGCCTGGTGCCCGCTATGGGGGCATGTGCAGCTTGCGGTAGTGGCTACACGATGCCCTCGGCACCCTAGGAACTGGCGCCTGCTGCCACAGGCTCAGGACAGTTGGCTGATGTAGGTGCCGGTGCCCTTGAGGATGTTCTTGAGGGTCAGCTCCACTTCGGCCAGGTCGGCGGCGCTGGTGGCGTGGTGGATTTGCAGGTGGTCCGAGCCGTTGAGGGCATCGGCGTCGGTCGCGGCGATCTCGATCAGCAGGGTGGTGGGGCTGAGGGTCACCTTGACCCCGTCCAGGGTCGAGGGCTCGCCGTCGAGGGTGATTTCCAGCTCATCCTCGTCCGGATAGCGGCTCATCAGGAACATCTCGCCCTGGGTGCTGTGGCAGCAGAGCATGGCCATGTTGTCTTCTTCGTCATCGCAGGGGTTGGCGATCAGGTGGGCGGTGGTCATCTGCATGGAGGTATTCCTGGGGCAGGGCAAAAGAGGCAATTCTGCCAGCGCCGGGGAATTTCTGCTGATCTGTCTGCCAGTGGACAGGTTGTGAACGCAATCGGTGCCTCGGTCATTTTTGGTACGCAAGTCCCGTGAAAGCGGGGAAAACCCGAGGTTTTTCTCCAGTGGCTGCTAGTGTTGTTCTGGGCGTGAGCAGCCGGTTGCGTGCCGTTGACCGAATATGTCGCAGCATCGCAAGCAGCTGTCGCATCGCACTCGTTAAGCTGCGCAGCGGACAATTTGTTCTCAAGTGCAATGGGTTGCGTCTGTTTTGTGATGGTCACCGGCCAAGGCATGGCCCCGTTCGCCTTGGCAGATGCCCATCCCGGGAAGAAGTGAATGTGACCTGCACGCCTCGTCCAGCTTCATTCACCTGGCACCCTGCAACCTCTGCCCGAGATTCAGGAGCAGGATGCCCCGGCGCCCCTCAAGGGGACACACGCGACGCTACCATCAATAACAAGCTCAAGCGGAGTACCACAGATGGCGTTCTTCACCGCAGCCAGCAAGGCCGACTTCCAGCACCAACTGCAAGCGGCACTGGCGCAGCACATCAGTGAACAGGCACTGCCACAAGTGGCGCTGTTCGCTGAACAATTCTTCGGCATCATTTCCCTGGACGAACTCACCCAGCGTCGCATGTCCGACCTGGCGGGCTGCACCCTCTCTGCCTGGCGCCTGCTTGAGCGCTTCGATCACGCGCAACCGCAAGTGCGCGTCTACAACCCCGATTACGAACGTCATGGCTGGCAGTCGACCCACACCGCGGTGGAAGTCCTGCACCATGACCTGCCTTTCCTGGTGGACTCGGTCCGCACCGAGCTCAACCGTCGCGGCTACAGCATCCACACCCTGCAGACCGCCGTGCTCAGCGTGCGCCGCGGCAGCAAGGGCGAGCTCCTGGAGATCCTGCCCAAGGGCACCCAGGGCGAAGGCGTGCAGAAAGAGTCGCTGATGTACCTGGAGATCGACCGCTGCGCCAACGCCGCCGAACTGAGCGTGCTGGGCAAGGAGCTGGAGCAGGTGCTGGGCGAGGTGCGTGTCGCCGTGGCCGACTTCGAGCCGATGAAGGCCAAGGTCCAGGAACTGATCCAGAGCATCGACAACAGCCAGTTCGCCATCGCCGCCGACGAGAAGTCCGAGATCAAGAGCTTCCTGGAGTGGCTGGTGGACAACCACTTCACCTTCCTGGGCTACGAGGAGTTCGTGGTCGGCACCGACCAGGAAGGCGGGCATATCGAATATGACCCGAACTCCTTCCTGGGCCTGGCCAAGCTGCTGCGCGCCGGCCTCACCGGCGACGACCTGCACATCGAAGACTACGCCGTGAACTACCTGCGCGAGCCGACGCCGCTGTCGTTCGCCAAGGCTTCGCTGCCCAGCCGCGTGCATCGCCCGGCCTACCCGGACTTCGTGTCGATCCGCCAGATCGATGCCGACGGCAAGGTGATCAAGGAATGCCGCTTCATGGGCCTCTACACCTCCTCGGTGTATGGCGAGAGCGTGCGGGTGATCCCGTACATCCGCCGCAAGGTCGAGGTCATCGAGCAGCGCTCCGGCTTCCAGCCCAAGGCCCACCTGGGCAAGGAACTGGCCCAGGTCCTGGAAGTGCTGCCCCGTGACGATCTGTTCCAGACGCCGGTGGACGAGCTGTTCAGCACCGTGATGTCCATCGTGCAGATCCAGGAACGCAACAAGATCCGGGTATTCCTGCGCAAGGACCCGTACGGCCGTTTCTGCTACTGCCTGGCCTACGTGCCGCGCGACATCTACTCCACCGAAGTGCGGCAGAAGATCCAGCAGGTCCTGATGGAGCGCCTGCAGGCCACCGACTGCGAGTTCTGGACCTTCTTCTCCGAGTCGGTCCTTGCCCGCGTGCAACTGATCCTGCGGGTCGACCCGAAACAGCGTATCGACATCGATCCGCTGCTGCTGGAGCGCGAAGTGGTGCAGGCCTGCCGCAGCTGGCAGGACGACTACGCCAGCCTGGTGGTCGAGAGCTTCGGCGAAGCCCACGGCACCAACGTCCTGGCTGACTTCCCGAAAGGTTTCCCGGCCGGCTACCGCGAGCGTTTCGCCGCCCACTCGGCGGTGGTGGACATGCAGCACCTGCTGAGCCTGAGCGAAAGCAACCCGCTGGTGATGAGCTTCTACCAGCCCCTGGGCCAGGTGACCGGCCAGCGCGAGCTGCACTGCAAGCTGTACCACGCCGATACCCCGCTGGCGCTGTCCGACGTGCTGCCGATCCTGGAAAACCTCGGCCTGCGGGTCCTGGGTGAGTTCCCGTATCGCCTGCGCCACAACAATGGCCGCGAGTTCTGGATCCACGATTTCGCCTTCACCGCCGCCGAAGGCCTGGACCTGGATATCCAGCAGCTCAACGACACGCTGCAGGACGCCTTCGTCCACATCGTCAGCGGCGACGCCGAGAACGATGCCTTCAACCGCCTGGTGCTGACCGCCGGCCTGCCATGGCGCGACGTGGCGCTGCTGCGTGCCTACGCCCGCTACCTGAAGCAGATCCGCTTGGGCTTCGACCTGGGCTACATCGCCAGCACCCTGAACAACCACACCGACATCGCCCGCGAGCTGACCCGGTTGTTCAAGACCCGCTTCTACCTGGCCCGCAAGCTGACCCAGGAAGACCTGGACGACAAGCAGCAGCGCCTGGAGCAAGCGATCCTCACCGCCCTGGACGACGTCCAGGTGCTCAACGAGGACCGCATCCTGCGGCGCTACCTGGACCTGATCAAGGCCACCCTGCGCACCAACTTCTACCAGCCCGATGCCAACGGCCAGAACAAGTCGTACTTCAGCTTCAAGTTCAATCCGAAGCTGATCCCCGAGCTGCCCAAGCCGGTGCCGAAGTTCGAGATCTTCGTCTACTCGCCACGGGTCGAGGGCGTGCACCTGCGCTTCGGCAACGTCGCTCGCGGCGGCCTGCGCTGGTCGGATCGCGAGGAAGACTTCCGTACCGAAGTCCTGGGCCTGGTAAAAGCCCAGCAAGTGAAGAACTCGGTGATCGTGCCGGTGGGCGCCAAGGGTGGCTTCCTGCCGCGTCGCCTGCCACTGGGCGGCAGCCGTGACGAGATCGCCGCTGAAGGCGTAGCGTGCTACCGCATCTTCATCTCCGGCCTGCTGGACATCACCGACAACCTCAAGGACGGTGGCGTGGTGCCGCCGGCCAACGTGGTTCGCCACGACGACGATGATCCGTACCTGGTGGTGGCGGCCGACAAGGGCACCGCGACTTTCTCCGACATCGCCAACAGCATCGCCATCGACTACGGCTTCTGGCTCGGCGACGCCTTCGCTTCCGGCGGTTCGGCCGGCTACGACCACAAAAAGATGGGCATCACCGCCCGTGGCGCCTGGGTCGGCGTGCAGCGTCACTTCCGCGAGCGCGGCATCAACGTCCAGGAAGACCCGATCAGCGTGGTGGGCGTGGGCGACATGGCCGGCGACGTGTTCGGCAACGGCCTGCTGATGTCCGACAAGCTGCAACTGGTGGCGGCGTTCAACCACCTGCATATCTTCGTCGACCCGAATCCGGATCCGGCCACCAGCTTCGTCGAGCGCAAGCGCCTGTTCGACCTGCCGCGTTCGGCCTGGAGCGACTACGACGCCAGCATCATGTCCGAGGGTGGCGGCATCTTCTCCCGTAGCGCGAAGAGCATCGCCATTTCGCCGCAGATGAAGGAACGCTTCGACATCCAGGCCGACAAGCTGACCCCGACCGAGCTGCTCAACGCCTTGCTCAAGGCGCCGGTAGACCTGTTGTGGAACGGCGGCATCGGTACCTATGTCAAGGCCAGCAGCGAAAGCCACGCCGATGTCGGCGACAAGGCCAACGACGCCCTGCGGGTCAACGGCAACGAACTGCGCTGCAAGGTGGTGGGTGAGGGCGGCAACCTGGGCATGACCCAACTGGGTCGCGTCGAGTTCGGCCTCAACGGCGGCGGCTCCAATACCGACTTCATCGACAACGCCGGTGGCGTGGACTGCTCCGACCACGAAGTGAACATCAAGATCCTGCTCAACGAAGTGGTGCAGGCCGGCGACATGACCGACAAGCAGCGCAACCAGCTGCTGGCGAGCATGACCGACGAAGTGGCGGGCCTGGTCCTGGGCAACAACTACAAACAGACCCAGGCCCTGTCCCTGGCTGCGCGTCGTGCCTACGAGCGGATCGCCGAGTACAAGCGCCTGATGGGCGACCTGGAAGGCCGTGGCAAGCTGGACCGGGCCATCGAGTTCCTGCCCAGCGAAGAGCAGCTCAACGAGCGCGTCGCCGCCGGCAAGGGCCTGACCCGTCCGGAGCTGTCGGTGCTGATCTCCTACAGCAAGATCGACCTCAAGGAGCAGCTGCTGGGCTCCCAGGTGCCGGACGACGACTACCTGACCCGCGACATGGAAACCGCGTTCCCGCCGACCCTGGTCAGCAAGTTCGCCGAAGCCATGCGTCGTCACCGCCTGAAGCGCGAGATCGTCAGCACCCAGATCGCCAACGACCTGGTCAACCACATGGGCATCACCTTCGTGCAGCGCTTGAAGGAGTCCACCGGCATGAGCCCGGCCAACGTGGCCGGCGCCTATGTAATCGTGCGCGACATCTTCCACCTGCCGCACTGGTTCCGCCAGATCGAGGCCCTGGATCACCAGGTCTCGGCACAGGTGCAGCTGGAGCTGATGGACGAGCTGATGCGCCTGGGTCGCCGGGCTACCCGCTGGTTCCTGCGCAGCCGTCGCAACGAGCAGGATGCCGCCCGTGACGTGGCGCACTTCGGTCCGCACCTGGCAGCCCTGGGCCTGAAGCTCGACGAGCTGCTGGAAGGTCCGACCCGCGAAGGCTGGCAGTCGCGCTACACCGCCTACGTCGAGGCTGGTGTACCGGAGTTGCTGGCACGCATGGTGGCCGGTACGACCCACCTGTACACCCTGCTGCCGATCATCGAGGCTGCCGACGTCACCGGGCACAACGCCGCCGATGTGGCCAAGGCCTACTTCGCCGTAGGTAGCGCCCTGGACCTGCCGTGGTACCTGCAGCAGATCAGCGATCTGCCGGTGGCCAACAACTGGCAGGCCCAGGCACGCGAAGCCTTCCGCGACGACGTGGACTGGCAGCAGCGGGCGATCACCATCTCGGTCCTGCAAATGGCCGATGCGCCACAAGACATGGAAGCCCGCGTGGCCCTGTGGCTTGAGCAGAACCTGAGCATGGTCGAGCGCTGGCGCGCGATGATGGTGGAAATCCGTGCCGCCAGCGGCACCGACTACGCCATGTACGCAGTGGCCAACCGGGAACTGCTGGACCTGGCCATGAGCGGCCAGTCGGGCCTGTAACCGACCGACCCCGCTGCAACGCAAAAGCCCCGTATCGCAAGATACGGGGCTTTTTTCATTCAGGCGCCTACGGTCAGGAGCTGTGCGAAAAGTTCATGGAGGATCGCTCCAGGCAGCGCAACAAGCCCAGCACTCCGGCGCTGCATCATGCTCGCCAGCGGGCGCTGGGCCATGCTTGATGACGGCATGGGATTTTCGCTGCTGCCAAGGAAGCCTGTGATCGAGCAGCGCCTAGGCCAACAGCTTGCCGCCGGGGTACACGGCACAGGCGTGTCCTGGAAATTGGGTGGCAACGCGGACCTCCAATCATCTGAGTGATCCCGCCGGGAACAGATGCTCAGCCATGAAATCAACGAACGCCCGCACTCTGGGCAACAGCTGCCGATTAGAGGGCCACAATACCCAGAAGGTACTGGACGAACCGGCCCAGTCGTCCAACACCGTCACCAGTTCTCCACGATCGAGGGCTGCCTTGACCGCGAAGTCCGGCAGATAGGCGATACCGTGGCCCTGGATGGCCATGTGCCGCAGCGTCTCCAGGTGGTTGCTCGTCATGCTTGGTGCCGGGCGTAGGTCGACGTCTTCGTCGCGGCGTCGCAAACGCCATTTCTCCAGCAGGCCGGTGCTTGGGACGCGATGCAGCAGGCAAGCGTGCCGGGCGATGTCCTCGGGCTGTTGGGGCCTGTCGTGCTGCTCGAAATAGCCTGGTGCGCCCACGCAGACAAAGCGGCTGATACCCAGGCGCTTGCTCATCAGTCGGGAGTCGCTCAACTCTCCAGTGCGCACCACCGCATCGAACCCTTCGTCCACGACATCCACTAAGCGGTCGCTGAAATCCAGGTCGAGTTCGATCTGCCGATAGTGGCTGGCAAAAGCCGACAACACCGGCCACATCAACCCGCTGACCAGAGGCAGGCTTACCCGCAGCCGGCCTTGCGGGGTCGCCGTCGTGCTGGCCAACTCATGCTCGGCCGCAGCGATCTCGGCAAGAATGCGCCGACAGCGTTCGAGGAACAGCGCGCCTTCCGCTGTGAGGCTCACGCTGCGGGTACTGCGTTGAAACAGGCGCACGCCCAGCTTCTGCTCCAGCCGGGCCACGCCCTTGCTGACCGCCGATGCGGAGATACCCAACTGCCGTCCCGCTGTCGCGAAGCTGCGCGATTCGGCTACCTGCACAAAGATCGTCATGCCGCCGTGGCTATCCATTTCATCCCTCCAATTGCTGACTGATCTGTCATGTTTGTCGTGATGTTTGCACTATTTTTCCATCACTGGTTCCTTTCTATCATCAATTATTCAACGAGGTGGCCGCGGCATTGCCGCGACCACCGTGAATCCGCGGGCGCCATGCATGGCCTCGCTATTTTCAAGGGATACCCGATGAGTACCAGCACTGCGTTCGAGTCGGACGCGAAATTTGGCAAAGCTGCGTTGATCGTCACCGGTTGCCTGACCGCCGCCGTCATTCCATTGAGCATCGCCGGCCCCGCGGTGGTCGTTCCCTCGATCAACCAGGCACTGGGCGGCAGCGCGGTCGAGCTAACCTGGATCATCAATGCCTACATCCTGACCTACGGCAGTGCGACACTGGCCGCCGGCAGCCTGGCCGACACCTATGGGCGCAAGCGGGTCTGGCTGTCCGGCATGCTGTTGTTCGCGGTGATAACAGCGGCCATTCCCTTCATGCCGTCGGTGTTCTGGATCGACATCCTGCGGCTCATTCAGGGCCTGGGCGCGGCGGCAGCCTTTGCGGGGGCGATGGCTGCACTGACACAAGAGTTCGATGGACATGCCCGCACGCGCGCATTCAGCCTGATCGGTACGACTTTCGGCGCTGGAGCGGCATTCGGCCCGTTCATGGCTGGACTGCTGATCGACACCCTGGGGTGGCAATGGGTGTTCTTTCTACCGGCGCTGGTCGCCTTGCTGGCATCGGCACTCATTGCCCCATTTGCCCGCGAGACACGCGACCCCGGTGCCACAGGACTGGATTGGCCCGGCGCCATCAGCTTCACCGCCGGGCTGGCCGTGCTGACCTACGGCATCATTCTTGCGCCCGAGCGAGGTTGGCACCATGCCTGGGTGCTGGCGTGCCTGGCGGGTGCCCTCATGTTGCTGGCCGCCTTTGTCGTTATCGAACGTCGGCAGGCCAAGCCCATGCTGGACTTGTCGTTGTTCGCCAATGCCCGGTTCGTCGGGGTACAGGTGCTGGCGATTGCGCCGGCCTATGCGTACATCGTGCTGCTGGTCATGCTGCCAGCCCGATTCATCGGGGTCGAAGGATACAGCGCACTGGCAGCCGGGCAGATGATGATCGCGCTGTCCGCGCCGCTACTGGTGGTGCCCTTCGTTGCCGGCGTGCTGGCGCGCTGGATCAACGTCGGCGTGCTGTCCGGCATTGGCCTGGTCATTGCGGCAGCCGGGCTGGCCTGGTTGGGCTTGACGCTATCGGGCGGTGCGCAAAGCGCGCGCTTGCTGGCGATGCTGGTGATCGGCATTGGCATCGGCCTGCCCTGGGGGTTGATGGATGGCTTGGCCGTGAGCGTTGTTCCCAAGGAGCGGGCGGGCATGGCTGCGGGAATCTTCAATGCGGTGCGCCTGGCCGGCGACGGGATGGCCATTGCCGCCGTGGGGGCCATGATGTCCGCCAACATTCTCTCAGGGCTGGTGGTTTGCGTGCCGGATGGCGCATCAGGGCAAATGACGAATGCAGACTTGGTCGAAGCATCCAACCGGTTGGCAATGAGTGACCTACACAATGCCCTGGCGCATTGGCCAGCGGTTGGACGGTCGCTGCTGTTGCAGGCATATGAAGGCGCATTCCGTTTTCAGCTTCTTGTCCTGGCGGGGGCTGCGGCAGCGACGGCGATCCTGGTGCTCGTGCTGTTGGGAAGAGTAAGACGGCATGACTGATCGCGATGGCGTTCAGACATTTGCGTTGCTTGCTGGCCGTCGCTGAAGAACAACACTTCGCCCGTCCCGCCGGACGGCTGCACATCGAACAATCGCACGTTGTCACGCGCGATTAGGGAGCGGGAAGAAGCACTGGGCGTGGTGCTGTTCACACGCATCACGCGCAGACCTAATGGCGAGGCCGTGGATGCGGCGACACTGATCCTGCCTATGCGGGAGGCGTTTATGGCTGGGATCGGGGATTCAGGAAGGGCAGCTCCATCGCCAAGACTCACCAGCAGAAGCTGACCTGGCGACATGCAGTTGCCTGGAGGCCAAAGCGCAGCCCTTTGGCTGCGCTTTGGTTTGTTGTTGGGCGAGGGTCCTCTACGATGGCAAGCCGATCCTGCTTGCTGCGATAAGGATCGCCAGGCACTGGCAGGGCGAGGGCAGTGCTTACTTGCTCTTGCCCGAAGCGTCCTGCTCGACTACCAGGTCCAGTACATAGACCTGCGACGAGGCGTCGGCCGGCGGGTTCTTCCACTCGTACTGCTTGACCCGCAGTACGGTACGTACGCCGTTGTGGTGCTCGTAGCCCTGGATCGAGTCGTACATCGGGTGCCAGGTGTCCTGGGTCGGCAGTTGCAGGCCGGCGTCGTCATAGCGGCGCTCGCGCACTTGCAGGCATTGGTAGTTGGGGATCAGCGGATGACTGCACTTGACGGTCTTGGCGGCCACTTCCAGGAACTTGATCTCACCCTTGCTGCCGTAGCGGGTCTCCGGGGTTTCTTCGCCCTGGAACTTGAGCACCGAACCGTCCTGGGTGGTCAGCTGCAGCATCGGCTCGGGGGTATCACCGGTGACGCTGGTGCGCAGGTCACCCTTGAGCAGGCGGCCGACCTCGCTGTCCAGGTCCATCAGGCTCTTGTCGCAGGCCATCAGGGTCGAAGCCAGCTGTTGCACCTTCAGTACGCCGTTCTGGTAGGTGTAGCCACCGAACTGGCCGTTGCAGCCGCCGCTGATGTTCAGGCTCTGGTCGCCGAAGGTCAGGCGCAGCTTGCGCTCGATGCCTTTGGCCAGGGCCGGGATGGGCTTGCCCGAGGCGTCGGTGGCCGATACCAGGTTCCAGTAATAGGCCGGGAGCGCCGGCTGGGCAGCGGTGGACGAGGTGGCGGCGGGCATGGAAGGCGATCCTTCATGGGAAGTGTTAGCCGAGGTGCAGGCCTGGAGCAGGGCGGCGCAGACGGCAACGAGGAGAATGTTCTGTTTCATGGTTCGCTCTTTCAGCCTTGATTGAGTAGGTGCGGCATGCTGCGCAGGCAGGATGCACGTGCCGGTAAACAGGGGGGACGAGGTCGCTTGAAGAGGGTAGCGCACTGCGCAACCCGATGGGCCCGAAGGCCGGTTCGGGCGACCCCGACCGTTACCGATAGCGATGAGACAGCATCATGGCGATTCGGTTTCACCTGGGTGTTTGTCCGGTAGTGTTACCAAATCTTGCAACATGCTGGGTGTGGCCGCTGTTGCAGGCTTCGCAGGGCGCGTCGCGTCTGCAGGGCGGGGCGATGGGGTTGCCAGGTCGAGCGCTGAAGGCCCTGGGGGCCTTGTCGCAGCTTCGCCAGCTCAGCAGCGGCTACAGGTGCGTGTGCGGCTAGAGGATTAGTGTTCCAGGGGCGTCAGCACTTCGTCCTTGGCGTCCATCAGCATGAACACCAGTAGCTTGGCCGGCTGGGTCTGGCTGGCGTTGGCCGAGACCGGATGCTGCGAGCCGGCAGGCTCGAACCAGGATTGTCCAGCCTGGTAGGTGACGCTCGGACCATCGTTGACCCGGGAGGTGATGGCGCCCTCCAGGACATAGGCCATGGCCGCCCCAGCGTGGCGGTGAGGCACGGTGGCTTGGCCCGGGGCGTAGTCGACGGTGAGCATCAGGGCTTTCTTGCCCGGCAGGTGGGCCAGTGGCTGCTCCTGCAGGATCGCCAGTTTCTCCTGGCCGTACACCGGCTCGTGGGCCGCGGCCCCCAGGGAGGTCATCAACGCAAGTGTGGCCAGGGCGGTACTCAGGGCTTTCATTTTCGGCTTCTCCAAAGGATTGAAATACGCCTTCAGGCTAAGCCCGGGGGCCTGGCCGCCCTATAGCCAATCCTGGCTAAGAGCGCCAGACCAATGCCGTCACGCCTCAGGTGATCTGCCTCAGGATATCGCGCACCTTGTCCAGGGCCGGGTCGATGTCCAGGGTCTCGATGGCTCCGAAGCCGATGAACAGGCCAGCACGTACCGGGTGGTCGTGGAAGAACTCGTGCAGGGAGTAGAGGCCGACTTCCACCTTCTTCGCCAGGTCCAGCAGCAGCGGGATGTCCACCGGCACCTTGCACAAGGCCGCCAGGTGGAACCCGGCCGTGCAGGGCACCGCCTCCAGCCAGGGCGCCAGGTCGCCTTGCAGGCGCTGGAGGATGCGCTCGCGGCGCCCTGCGTACACCGTGTGGCAACGACGGATGTGCTTTTGCAGGTAGCCCTCGTCGATGAACTTGGCCAGCGCCCATTGCGACAGGGTCGCGGTGTGGCAATCGCTCAATTGCTTGGCCTTGGTCACCGCAGCCAGGATCGCTGGTGGTAGTACCGCGTAGCCCAGTCGCAGCTGCGGCAGGATGGTCTTGGAGAAGGTCCCGACATAGGCCACCACCCCGAGGCTGTCCAGGCTTTGCAGGGAGTCGGCAGGACGCCCCTCGTAGCGGAACTCGCTGTCGTAGTCATCCTCGATGACGATTGCCCCCAGTTCCCGTGCCCGTTCCAAAAGAGCCTTGCGGCGAGCCTCGCTCATGGGCATGCCCAGGGGGAACTGGTGCGAGGGCGTGACATAGATCAACCGTACGCCATCGGGGATCCTGGCCACCTCTATGCCCTCGTCATCTACCGGGATTCCCAGCACCTGGGCACCCTGGGCCTGGAACAGCAGGCGCGCCGGGGTGTAGCCCGGGTCCTCCATGGCCACCAGGCTGCCGGGTTCCAGGATCACCCGGGCAATCAGGTCCAGGGCTTGTTGGGCGCCATTGCATACGACAATGTCCTGGTCCGTGCACACCACGCCGCGGGAAAACGCCACATGCCCGGCGATGGCGTGACGCAGCACCGGCAAGCCCTCGGGTTGGCTGTAGAAGCTGCCTGCCTGGCTCAGGCGGCGCAGTGCATCCTGGGTGCAGCGTCGCCACTGTTCTGCGGGAAACTGCGCGCGGGTGGTAGCGCCACCAATGAACTCATAGCGCAGCGTGCCTTCCAGGCTTGGGTGGCGCAGTGGCGAGGGTATGGCTTGCCAGCGGGCCAGGCTCTGGGCGCAGGCCAGGTCCTGGGCCTCTTGCTTATGTGCGGCCTTGATCGGGCGAGGGCTGACGAAGGTGCCGCGGCCGATCTTGCCAACCAGGTAGCCTTCGTAGGTCAGCAGGGTGTAGGTGTCGGACACCGTCTTGCGCGAGATACCCAACTGTTCAGCCAGCAACCGGCTGGGAGGAAGCTGGCTACCGGCGGCCAGTCGTCCGGACTCCATGGCGCTGCGCAGCTGCTGGTAGAGCTGCTCGGCCAGGTCCTTGCGGCCGTTGATCACTACATGAAGTTCCATTGGCTTGCCCAAATCTGATAGATAGGCGCAAGGTTACCCGTCCCACAGGGCTTCGTGTAGTTACCGACCGGGGCCATGAGCGCTGGCGGAACGGCCCCGATGGCATTACCAGAACCAATAAGGCAGGAACTTGGGCGTCGGTTCTATGGCCAACTCCTGGTAGTAAGTGATGGGGTTGAAGAAGAACGCATCCAAGGCAAGAAATGCCGCGACCCCGAAGGCCAGGACGAGCAGCTCGCGATGGGGGTGGACATAATAGTTTCGGTCCATGAAGTAGCGGACGATAGTCAAGATGGCAAAACTTGTGAACACACCAATATAGTTTGGCTTTAACGGCTCGCTCGCGTAGCAGTTATAGATCATTACCGCCAGTGCCAATCCCACGCCAATGGCCGGAAGTTTCAGGCAGAAACCCAATACCCAGTTCCTGGCACGGCTGAACATGTTGCTCTTGTCGATAAAAATATAGGCCGCCAGTAGTGAAATGGCCGGAGTTATTGCAATGATGTAGCGAGCCTTCTTCGAATTGGGGATTGTAAAGAACAGGATCAGTGCCAGGAACCAGACGGTAAGATAGAGCAGCATGCTGCTATCGAGTGAACGGGCTTGTGTAAAAAACTGTTTGTACTTCCTGGCGATGACATTCAGGGCGAAGAACACTGTGATGCCATAGGTAATCAATCCGCCAGTAAAGTAGAAGTAGTAGCGTGGCCTGTGATTGCTGGCGATACGGTCCAGCCCCTGCATCATCAATACTTCACGCATGAAGTTCTCGCCACCCTGTATATAGGCAGCCCATGCCAGCAGTGCTACACCGACAATGAACAGCAGGCCGGTGACCAGCGAAAACAGGACCAGCGTACGCCACTGGCGGCTGAACAGGTAATAGGACCCCACCACGATCGCCGGGCCGATCAAGCCGATAGGCCCGCGAAACATGAAACCAAGCACCAGGCAAAGGAATACCAGGGCCAGGCGCCAAGGTTGTCGCTTCAACTCTGCACAATAGGCCAGATAGAAACACACAACGGTAAATAGTGCTGGATAGACATCGAGCGCCAGCGAGTTGACGGCATCGAGAAAACCCCAGGTAAAAAGGGCAAAGAGAACACCATACAGTCCCCACTTCTTGTCATGCAGGGCTCCCAGTTTATAAGTGAATACCAGGATCAAGGCTGCGCAAATGCAATAGGGCAGACCCATTGAAAGAATGGATAGGCGACCGAAAGGCAACGATGACAGATAAGCCAGGAATGTATTGGCAATCGTATAGTCGGGGTAGGGCTTCAAATCGTCGGAAATTGGGAACAGTGTCATGCCGTGATAAAGCATGTAGTCCGCAAAGTCGACGAAGCGGGTAGTGTAATTAAGTATCGCCAGCTTATATTGCAAACCCATGAACAGAGCGAGGGCTATCACAAAAATACTCAGGCAGGGTCGTTGCATGACCTGTCTTGTCAGTCTGTTCATCTACTCAATGATTCCCCAGGAAAGCGCGAATATACAGTGGCTATCAAACGGACACCATAGAGCAATATAACTGTCTGTTTGCTGAACTTGTGTCGGACTTGCAGGTGCAGCAACCTAGCCAATAGACGGTTACAGGCGGGTATACGGGCGGTAGGTCCGGCAAGTGGTCTCCCGGGAATATGTTGAATTGGTTATAGGGTCCTGGCACTCGGGGCCTTAGTCTCTCTCTCGCCAGGAATTGCATAGGCCCAAAGTGACCGATCATGCCTGGCCCTGGATGTTGGCACGCCTGCCATCGTCCATCTAAGGCGCAAGATCGCCCGCAGTTTCCCAGCAGGTAGGCGCGAACTTTTTCTTTTTTTGCAAGACAGGTACCCACCATGAAGTTGCTGCACGTCGACGCCAGCGCCAAGGGCGAGCGTTCCAATTCCCGCGCCCTGGGGCGTTATTTCATCGAGCAATTGCAGGCGCAGGGGCTGGAGCTGGAAATCGACTATCTGGATTTGGCCCGGGAGGCGCCAGCGGCCGTTACCGAAGCCTTCGCCATCGCGACCTACACCGCGCCCCAGGCGCGTACTGAGCAGATGCGCCAGACCCTGGCGGCATCCGACGTGCTGTGCGAGCGCCTGCTACAGGCCGATGCGTGCCTGTTCGCCATGCCCATGTACAACTGGTCGATGCCTTCGAGTTTCAAGGCCTACATCGACAACATCACCCGTACCGAATTGACCTACTTGAACACCGCCGATGGCATCGTCGGTCAGTTGAGCCGGCAGAAGGTGTTGTTCCTGACCAGCCGCGGCGCTGACCTGCGCCCGGGCAATCCCATGGCCTGGATGGACGCCCTGACCCCGGCGCTGAGGGCCGCCTTCGCTTTCATTGGGGTGCAGCATCCGCAATTCGTCGATGCCCAGCCCCTGCAGTTCGCCGATCCACAAGCCCGTGGCGAGGCCCTGGAGCGGGCGCGTGGCGAACTGCTACAAGTGGCCCGCCAGTGGGCTGCCTGAGGTCCCGGGCGCGTTCAAGGACGCTGCTGGGGCGTGACTGAGGTGCCGAAGGTATTACCCATGCGTACGCCGGTGGCGGCGGGAGTCGCCAGGCCGTTCTGGTTCGGTGGCCGTTTCTCCACCGGGTTCTGCATCGCCTGCTGATTGGCTTTGGCGGCCTTGACGGCCTCCGGGTCATTGCCCATCTGTTTGCTCAGGCAGTTGTAGTCGGGGGCCTTGTAGCCGCCGACGCTGACCTCGACACAACCTTCTTTGGCTTCTTCTGCCTGCACCGTCCAGGGCAAGGCTGAGAACAACACAAGAGCTACGGCAAATCGGCTAAATCGTTTCATCCTGGCCTCCTGGCTGGCCCGGGAAAACGAGCCTCGATAGGGGCCGAGTGTAGTGCAAAGCCCGAGCCGCAAAAGTGATGATTTTTTTGCCGTGGCCGTAACACCAGATTCATAAACTGGCCTCAGGATGACGCTTTTCAAGGATTGGACAGCAGTGCAGCGACACAGAGCGCAGGTCGGGCGATGGACTTCATTGCACGGGGGCTTGGCGACCTGTGTGCTGGGGTTCGCTCTGTGGCTACCGGGATTTGCCGTCTGGGCAGGCGATAGGCCTCCAGGGCCGCCGCATGTGGATTCCCAGGCCTTGTTGGGGCTGGATATCCCGGCGCAGGACCTGGCCCAGGCCCTGGAACTGTTCAGTCGCTCCACCGGAATGGCCGTGCTGGTGGACCGAGAGCTGACCCGGGGGCGGCGTTCGGCGGGGGTCAAGGGGCGCTACAGCGCTCGCGAGGGCCTGGCGCGTTTGCTGGCCGGTAGTGGATTGATGGCCCGTTATGCCCGTACCGATGCGTTTACCTTGCAAGTGCCGGCGGCTTCCCAGCCGCGGGTAGAGCAGGGGGCCAGGGGGCGCCAGGCCGCACGGCTCAACAGCAGCTATGCCACGGCGTTGCAGCGCGCGGTGGAGCGTGGTTTGTGTGGCTCGGAGTTGACCCGGCCGGGCGGTTTTCGTGCCTTGCTGCAACTGTGGGTTGGCAGTGATGGCCGGGTGGAACACAGCCGCCTGGTGGGCTCCACCGGCGATTGGCAGCGAGATGAGGCACTGGTGCAGCGCCTGGCGCAAATCCGCATCGAGCGCCAGGCGCCCAGCTCGTTGCGCCAGCCGTTGACCTTACTCTTGATACCGGACACGACAGGGAAACGCATGGATTGCAAGGAATGGGAAGGAGCTTCCGGGGTATGAAGAACACCGGGCACAGTGCGATGGTCAGGCTGTTCCTGACGTCCTACGAGGACTTTCGGGTGCGCTTGCGCAGGCGCCTGGGCTCGGAGGACCTGGCCAACGATGTCCTGCATGAAACCTACCTGCGGGTCGACCGTATGGAGGAGCCACCGAACCTGGTCCAGCCCAATGCCTACCTGTACCGCATGGCGTTGAACATTGCCGCCGACCGGCGCCAGTCCGATGCCCGCTTGCTCACCGGAGAGGAAGTGGAGGAGCTGCTGCAGGTCGCCGACGAGGCCCTGGACCCGTCGCGGGTCGTGGGTGGCCAGAAAGAAATCCAGACCCTGCTCAAGGCCCTCTACGAATTACCGGCGCGCCGCCGGCGAATCTTCATTGCCGCGCGCCTGGAAGAGGCGCCGCACCTGGAAATATCCCAGCGTTTCGGCATTTCCACACGGATGGTGGAGAAGGAACTCAAGGCCGCCCTGGGCCATTGCGCCCTGCGTCTTGAAAGAAAAGTCATTCAGCGGTTCGGTCCCGGGGCTGGAAAACCGTCCTAGACAAAGAGTCCCTGACTATTCCGTGAGTATCTGCGCGCTTGAACATTTTTAGCATTTCCACGCCCCGGCCCTCGGCGGACCAGCAACTGCTGAGTGATGCCCGGGACTGGCTGCTCCTGCTGACCTCCGGGCGGGCCACCGCGGCCGACGCCAAGGCGTTGCGCCAATGGTGTGGGCAAAGCCCGCAGCACGCCGCTGCCTTCGAGCAAGCCAAGGCCTTGTGGCATGGCCTGCTCCCGGCTGCCGAGCGCCTGGAGCAACAGGCGCGTCCTCGAACCCTGGCCCGCCGGGCATTCCTGGGCGGGGCGCTGGCGGCATCGGCGGCGTTGTTCATGGTCCGGTTCACGGTACCGGGCGGTTTTGCCGGGCTCACCGCGGATTTTTCCACTGAGGTTGGCGAGCAGCGGCGGGTGGACCTGGCCGAGGGCGTGAGCCTGGAACTCAATACCCAGACCCGCATCAGCCGTCGCGATCTCGGGGCAGGGGAGCAGGGCATCGAGTTGCTCGAAGGCGAAGTGGAGGTCTTCAGCCAGGGTGTCCAGCCGCTCAAGGTACAGGCCGGCGAGGGCTGGTTGAGTGCCCGCCAGGCACGCTTCAATTTGCGTAATACCGAGCAGCAGGTGTGTGTGACCTGCATCGAGGGCAGCCTGCAGGTGGAGGTCGCGGGGCGTAGCATTCGCCTGGACAGCGGCCGCCAGCTGACCTATGACGTGCGCAGCGTGGGCGAGCCTGTGGTGGTGGACCCCCGTGCAGTGATCGCCTGGCGCGAGCAGGTGCTGGTGTTCGACAACGCGACCCTCAATACCGTGATCAGCGAGATCAATCGCTATCGTCCGGGCATGTTGGTGTTGCTCAACGCCGAGCTGGGCAAGCGCAAGGTCCAGGCGCGCTTCAACCTCAATCAACTGGCCGGCGTTGCCTTGCTGATTCGCGATGCCTACGGCGCCAAGTGCACCGAACTGCCCGGTGGCGTCGTCCTGCTCAGTTGACGCTCCTCCGGCGTCCGGTTGCGCAGGCGCCGTAATGTCCAAACTGCCTGATCCATCCCGTAGATGCCCGGTGTCCGCTGCGCGGCCATGCGCAACCTGCGGCAGCGACTACAGGCGGCTCGAGTCGCAGCCGCTGCAATCCCTGGCTGCTGGCCTCATTCCAGCGGGCCCAGCACCTGGCGGTAGCGCTCCTCGCCCTGGGGCGTCTGGCGCACCAGGCGGATCTCCAGGCCCACAGGGTTGTCCTGGCGATTGCCGCTCAATTGGCGCCAGCCCTTGTCGGGGTTCCAGACGCGAACCTGCAAGTCACTGACCCGGCCCAGCACCGCGACGCCATTGCGGGGGGCCGGCAACGGGTAGCGATCCCGGGGTTCGGCCACCGCACGATACAAGGTGTCGCCCTTGAGCCACCAACGCACCCGTTGCAGGCCAATGTCCGGTGCGGCGGCGCTGCGGATGATCTCCAGGGCAAACCCCTTGCTGTCGGAGCTGCGCACGCTCAAGGGTGGCGGGCCTTCGGGCTCGGCGGTGTCGCCCTCGCTGAGGTTGGGCTCGCGCAGTTCGGTGCTGGCTCGCAAGGCTACATCGCGTTCCAGTTGGTTGAGGGTACGCAGCAGTTCCTCGGTCTGCTCGGTACCGGCCTTGAGGTGGCCGTCGGCGCGAGTCACGCTGTCCAGGCCACGCCAGGCAATCAGGCTGACCACCGCCATGAGCATGATCGCCACCATCACCTCGATCAGGGTGAAACCTTCCTGGCGACTGTTCATGGCCGCTCCACCACCCTTAATTGGCCCGCTGCCGTGCGCTCGACCTGCAGGCTGTGCTGGCCATCGGAAAGCACCACCTGCAGCGGCGGGTTGATCCATTCGGCATTGAGCACCAGGCGTGGCCTGGGCTCGATGCGTACCTGCATGGAGGGCGTGTCCCAGTTCCGCGGTCGCAACTGGCTGTCCTGGCGAAAGTCATCGATGCCCTGGCCGGTCTCGTCGTAGCGGTTGAAGGCAAAGCCCTTGGCATTGGCCCGCCAGGTGATGCTACGGCCATCGGCACGGGCCTCGGCCTGGGCCACTTGCAGCAGTTGCGCCAGGCGCTCGGCGTCCTTGCGCAGGGATTGCAGCGGATCAGGCTTGATGCTCAAGCCCACGGCCGCACTGGCGATGCCGATGATCACCAGCACGACCATCAGCTCGATCAGGGTAAAGCCCTGTTGTTGATAAACCCGCATCGCATTGCACTCCTTGGCGAGGGTTCCAGGCTGCCCGAGGCAGATGATGATCTAGTGAAATAAAACCGTGAAATTTGACCTGTAGGCTGCTGGCATGGACAAACAGGAGGTTCTGCCCATGCCATTCGCCCTGCGTTTCTCTGTTCCCCAGGTATTGCAGTACGCCGCCCTGCTGGTGGCCCTGGCCGGAGTCGGCACCTGGTCGTCGCTGTTGCTGACTCCGGCCGAATCCCGCACGCCCACCGCCGCGCCCCAGGCCCTGGCTGCGCGCTCCGACAGTCCGGCCTTGCAGTGGTTTGCCAACCAGCCGGTGCAAGTGGACATCAAGGTGTCCGGGGTCATGGCCGGAGCCCGTGGCGCGGTGGCCATCCTCAGCCTGAACGATGGGCCGCCGCGCAGCTTCCTGGCTGGCGAGCGGCTGACCCAGGGTGTGCAATTGGTGGCAGTGGAGGCCGACGGGGTGCTGATCGAACGCGGTGGGCAACGTTCGCAAGTCAAGGTCAGCAAGCTGCCGGACTCGCCGAGCCTGCCAAGGTTGACCCGCTAGGGCTCACTGGCGCGGCACCGTTGGCCGGCTGATCAGGGTCTCCAGGCGAGCCAGGGGCGGCGCCTCGCGGCTGCGATCGCGCACCTGCACACTGACCCGCAACAACCCAGGCGTGGTGCTGGCGACAATGGCCTGCTCGCAACGCAGCTTGAGCCGGCCCTGGTCGCATTCGAGGTTTTTCATCCCGGTCGCCAAGCCCCCCTCCAGGCGCAACTCCGCCAGGCGACTCTGGGCCGCCAGCAGCGCCACGGATTTGTCCCGCAACAGGCCGTTGCCCTGGGTCATCAGCCCCGCCACACGCACGGCGGCCGACATGGCCACGGCAATGATGGCCAATGCCACCAGCACCTCGATCAGGGTGAATCCCGCTTGTTTGGGCACAGCTCGCATGGGCCGCTCGATACCGGAGGACAGCCTCGCAGACTAGTCCCCGGGCTTGACCGAATGGCGACCGAAACTCCCGAGGTTTTTCAATATCACTGACATATCTTCTTGCAACACTGCGCCACGAATCGAACTCAAGCCAAGGAATGTCGAGATGGATATCGCGCATGTAACGTCCCCCCCCGAGGCCTGTGGTGGCTCGCTGCGGCCGGAGCAGGACGCTCCGGGCGCCGCCGCCATGGCGACGCGACAGGGGGCAGTGACCCAGCCGGCCCACCGGCGACGCCCGCGTGCCCAGCGTGGTTTTACCCTGATCGAGATCATGGTGGTGGTGGTGATCCTCGGGATCCTGGCCGCCATGGTGGTGCCCAAGGTCCTGGATCGTCCCGACCAGGCCCGGGCCACGGCGGCCAAGCAGGACATCGCCGGACTGATGCAGGCGCTGAAGCTGTATCGCCTCGACCATGGCACCTATCCCAGCATGAACCAGGGCCTGAAGGTGCTGGTGGAACGCCCGGCCAATGCCAAGGACAGCAACTGGCGCTCATACCTGGAGCGCCTGCCCAACGACCCCTGGGGCCGTCCTTACCACTACCTCAATCCGGGGGCCAACGGTGAGGTCGATGTGTTCTCCCTCGGGGCCGATGGCCAGCCCGATGGCGAAGGCGTGAATGCCGACATCGGCTCCTGGCAGCTGTAAGGCCGGTCATGAACAGCCGTTCGCCCAGTGTGGCGAAGCAGCGTGGCATGGCCATCATCAGTGCCTTGCTGATCGCCGCCGTGGTGGCGGTGATCGCGGGCGCCATGCTCACCCGCCAGACCTCCTTCATGCGCACCGTGGAAGCCGAGCAAGGGCGGGTCCTCGGCACCGGGGTGTTGCAGGGTGGCCTGGAGTACAGCCGCCTGTTGCTCTGGGATGCGCGCCAGCGTGACGTCCTGACCCGTCTCGACCAGGCCTGGGCGCAGCCCATCGGCGACCAGGCGCTAGGGGGCTTCAACGGGGCGTTCCAAGGCCGCCTGCAGGACCAGCAAGGCAAGTTCAACTTGCGCAACCTGGTGTTCCAGGGCGAGGTGGATGCCGTGCAACTGCAAAGCTTCGAGCTCTTGTGCCAGTCCCTGGGGATCGATACGGCCCTGAGCCGTCGCATCAGCCAGCGAGTGATCGCGTCCTACCCGCAACGCCTGGGCAATCCACAGGCCACCAGCGGTACTCGTGGTGCTTTCAACAGCGGCCGCCTGACGTCGCCAGGCGCAGCCGAACAGATCCTGCCGCCCCGACAGCCGATGCTGCGCAGCGTGGAGGAATTGCAGGGCCTGCAGGGCATGAGCGATGCCATGCTGGCGCGTCTTTCCCGCTATGTCAGCGTGCTGCCGGGCAATACCTGGGTCAATGGCAATACCGCCCCGGCCGAAGTATTGGCCGCGGTGGTCCCGGGGCTGGCGTTGTCGCGGGCCAAGGCCTTGGTGGCGGAGCGCGATGCCGGGCACTGGTTCATCAACCGTGGCGATTTCGTCAACCGTTTGCGCATGCCGGAAGTGGCGGTGGAGCAGATCCGGGTCGGTATCACCAGTGAATGGTTCCTGCTCCAGGGCCAGGCGCGCCGCGATCAACGCCGGGTGAGCCTGCAAGCTTTGTTGCACCGGCCCGAGGACCGCATGCCCCAGGTGATCTGGTCGCGGGTGGGAGCATGAATCGCCTGCGCATCGCCTTGCCGCCCCTGGCGGAACTGGGCCCGAGCGAACAGCCCTGGCAACCCCAGGTGGACTTCGCCCGCCTGGATCGTGCATCGCGGGTGGTGGAAACCGGTCGCTGCCCGCTCGGGCAACTGGGGGCCTTGGGCAAGGGCGCCAGGCCGCTGCCAGTGGAGTGCTTCCTGCATCCGCAAGACAGCCTGCTGACCAGCATCGAACTGCCGCAACTGCCGGCGGCCAGGATCAAGGCCGCGGTGACCTGTGCCGCCCAGGCATTGATCCTGGGGCCCCTCGAACAGATGCATGTGGCCCACGGCCCGCGGGACTCGGCCGGGCAAGTGGTGCTGGGCTGGCTGCCACGGGAGCGCCTGCAGGCCTTGGGCAGTGAGCTGGAGCGGGCCGGGCTCAAGCTCCAGGGGCTGTATCCGGCCCCTTATGCCTTGGCCGTACCGGCTCCGGCGCAGGTGAACCTGTGCCTGGTGGATGGCCAGTTGGTCCTGCGGCACAGCGCCGGGCAGGGCAGTGTGCAGCCCTTGCTGCCGCAGTCCCGGCCGGAGGGTGGCCAGGAGCCGCCAGCGCAGCCGCAGTGGCAGGAAGCCCTGGAGCAGTTGCGCAGTACGGCCGGCGAACTTTGCTGGATCGGCCATGAAGCCCCACCGGGTATCGTCCAGCATCTGGCGAGCGAACAACGCTGGAGCGGCCCGGCCCCGGCCTGGAGCCTGCACGCAGGAGCGGCCACTGGCCGGGTCGCCGCCAAGGGCTGGGGGCGGGCCCTGGGTTGCTGCGCCCTGGCGGTGGTGGTCTGGGTGGCGGGGCTCAACCTGTATGCCGCCCGTGAAGCCGAGCAGGGGCAGCGGCTCAAGACCCAGATGAACCTGCGAGTACGGCAGGTGTTCCCCGAATTGCCGGTGGTCCTCAATCCCCTGCAGCAGGCGCGCCAGCAGCTGGCTGCACGCCAGAGCGGCAACTCGGCCGAGCCGAACCAGGGGTTTGCCAACCTGCTGCTACAGGCCGCAAGCGCCATGCCATTCATGGTCGGCAGTGTGCAGCGCCTGACGTTCGCCCAGGAGCGCCTGCAACTTGAACTGCTGCCCGATACCCCCATGACCGCCGATGACACCTGGCAAGGCGCCTTGGCCCAGGCGGGCTATAGCGTGCAGCGTGAGGCCAACGGTTGGAGCCTGGTCCCAGGCGGGCAGCCGACCGGGGAGCAGGAGAGCGCCGGGAGAGACGATGATGAGTAAGGCCATGCTGGCACCGTACCGGGCGCGCTGGTCGCGCCTGCAGGCCCAGGCCCTGGGCCATTGGAATGGCCTGGCCCTGCGGGAGAAACGCTTGCTGGCCGGCACTGCCGCGGGGCTGCTGGCCTTGTTGTTGTGGTTGCTGTTGATCCAGCCGCCGCTGCGCAAGATCGAATACTGGCAGGCCGAGACGCCCAAGCTGCGCTCCCAGGCCGAGGCCCTGGAGGTACTGCTGCATGAAGTCGCGCCAGGCGCTGGCGATAGCGCCGGGGGGAGCCTTGAGCAGTCCTTGCGCCAGACCCTGGACCAGGCCGGCCTGAAGGATCGCTACCAGTTGCAACAACCTGATGAAGCCGGCCCCGAGAGCTGGCGGCTGACCTTTGAGCAGGCCCCGGCAGATGCTGTGGTCGGCTGGCTGCTAGGGGCTCCCCGGCAGCTTTCACTGCAGGTGGTGGAGGCTCGTCTGCAACGCGCAGCCGAGGCCGCCGCCGATGACTCGGCAGGCACACTGTCCGGGACCGTTCGCATGGATCAGGCGCAGGGCGCTAAGGAAGCTTCATGAAGTGGTCAGGTTCCATCTACGTGCGCCAGTGTCGCAAGGCTGCACCTTTCCTGCTGCTGGCGCTGGGGGCTTGCAGCAATACCCAATCCACCACGCCACCGCCCTTGCTGGTGGACAGTGAACTGGGCCAACCCCTGGCCGATACCCGGCGTGGTGGCGATGTCCTGGCTGACCGCCAGCGCTTGCAAGCGCAACAGGCCCAGCGTCCCAAGGTCGTGCATCCGGTCACCAGCAACCGGGCCTCGGGGGCTTCGCGTAGCACCAGCGTGCCGCGCAATCCCCTGGGCGACCAGCCGGTGCAGTTGAACTTCGTCGAGGCCGATATCCAGGCCGTGGTGCGGGCCTTGTCCCGTTCCACCGGCCAACAGTTCCTGGTGGACCCCAGGGTCAAGGGCAACCTGACCCTGGTCAGCGAAGGCCAGGTGCCCGCGCACCAGGCCTATGACATGTTGCTGGCGGCCCTGCGCATGCAAGGCTTCAGCGTGGTCGATGTCGGCGGCGTGGCCCAGGTGGTGCCCGAGGCCGATGCCAAGCTGCTGGGCGGACCGATCTACAGCGCCGACAAGCCGGCGGGCAACGGCATGCTGACCCGCACCTTCCGCCTGCAGTACGAAAACGCGGTGAACCTGATCCCGGTGCTGCGGCCGATCGTTTCGCCCAACAACCCGATCAATGCCTATCCGGGCAACAACACCATCGTGGTCACCGATTACGCCGAGAACCTGCAGCGGGTGGCGCAGATCATCAGTGGCATCGACACCCCGAGCGCCATCGACACCGATGTGGTGGCGGTGCAGAACGGAATCGCCGTGGACATCGCCACCATGGTCTCCGAGTTGCTGGAGACCCAGGGCAGCGACCAGACCCAGAAGATCAGCGTGATCGGCGATCCGCGTTCCAACTCCATCATCATCCGCGCCGGCAGCCCCGAGCGCACCGAGCTTGCGCGCAACCTGATCTACAAGCTGGACAACGCCCAGAGCAACCCCAGCAATCTGCACGTGGTGTACCTGCGCAATGCCCAGGCCGGCAAGCTGGCCCAGGCCCTGCGCGGCCTGCTCACCGGGGAAAGCGACAGCTCCAGCAACGATGGCGCCCGGGCCATGCTCAGCGGCATGGGCGGCGGCACCGGCGCCAGCCAAGGCAGTAGCCAGGCGGGCAGCACCAGCGGCGCCAGCACCAGCTCCAGCCTGGGTAACAGCAGTAGCAGTAGCAAGGGTTATGGCCAGGGCGGCAGCACTAGCAGCGGCCTGGGTAGCAATGGCCAGCAGAACGACCAGAACACCGCCTTCAGCGCCGGTGGCGTGACCATCCAGGCCGACGCCACCACCAACACCCTGTTGATTTCCGCGCCGGACCCGCTGTATCGCAACCTGCGGGAAGTGATCGACCAACTGGACCAGCGCCGGGCCCAGGTGGTGATCGAGAGCCTGATCGTCGAGGTCAATGAAGACGATGCCAACGAATTCGGCGTGCAGTGGCAGGCCGGCAACCTGGGGGGCAAGGGTGGTTTTGGCGGGGTCAACCTCGGCGGCAGCGGCGTGGTGGGCAACCCGGGCAGCAAGACCAGCATCGACGTGTTGCCCAAGGGCCTGAACATCGGCGTGGTCAATGGCACCGTGGACATCCCGGGGATCGGCAAGGTCCTGGACCTCAAGGTCCTGGCCCGGGCGCTCAAGAGCAAGGGCGGCTCCAACGTGCTGTCGACGCCGAACCTTCTGACCCTGGACAACGAGGCCGCGAGCATTTTTGTCGGCCAGACCATCCCCTTCGTCACCGGCAGCTATGTCACCGGCGGCGGTGGCAACAGCAACAATCCGTTCCAGACGGTGCAGCGCGAGGAGGTGGGGCTCAAGCTCAATGTGCGGCCGCAGATTTCCGAGGGCGGCACGGTCAAGCTGGACATCTACCAGGAGGTCAGCAGCATCGATGCCCGGGCTTCGGTGGCGGCCGGCACGGTCACCCAGAAGCGCGCGATCGACACCAGCATCCTGCTCGACGACGGGCAGATCATGGTGCTCGGCGGACTGCTGCAGGATGGCTATAGCCAGAGCAACGATGCCGTGCCGTGGCTGTCGAGCATCCCGGGGTTGGGAGCGCTGTTTCGCAACGAGAAGCGCAGCATCAACAAGACCAACCTGATGGTGTTCCTGCGACCCTACATCATTCGCGACAGTGGGGCGGGGCGCAGCATCACCCTCAATCGCTACGACTTCATGCGCCGGGCCCAGGGCCAGTTGCAGCCCGAGCACAGCTGGGCCATGCCGGACATGCAGATGCCACAATTACCTCCGGCGGCCAAGGCCATTCCCGGCGCGCAACCGGTGTCGTTGCAGGACGCGCCCCAGGGCATCCGGGCGACCATCCACGCGGTGCCAGTGCAATGAGCCGGGCGCCAGATCCGAGTCATGGCCTGCTTCGTGCGGGGATTCCTGGACGGATGGAGGTTTGGCGATGACTTCCCAGCTCCCCTATGCCTGGGCCAAATCCCATCGCATCCTGCTGCGCCACGACGAGGAGGGCGCGGTGCTGCTGGTGTGCGCCTCGACCCCTGGCTGGTCCATCAGCGAGGCCCGGCGCCAATTCGGTCCGGCGCGCCTGGAGCGGGTCCGCGACGACGAGCTCGACGGCTTGCTGGCCACGGCCTATGCCGACACCGGCAGCGCCGCGGCAGTGGTCGGCGCGGCGGAGAACGAGGTCGACCTGGACCGGCTGATGCAGGATATGCCGGAGGTGACCGACCTGCTGGACACCCAGGATGGCGCGCCGGTGATCCGCATGATCAACGCCTTGCTCACCCAGGCGGCGCGGGACGAGGCCAGCGATATTCATATCGAGCCCTACGAGACCCATTCGGTGGTGCGCTACCGGGTCGACGGCACCCTGCGCGACGTGGTCTCGCCACGCAAGGCGCTGCACGGGGCCCTGGTGTCGCGGATCAAGATCATGGCCCAGCTGGACATCGCCGAGAAACGCTTGCCCCAGGACGGCCGGATCGCCTTGCGGGTCGCCGGGCGGCCCATCGATATCCGCGTGTCCACGGTGCCCACCGGCCATGGCGAGCGGGTGGTGATGCGCTTACTGGACAAGCAGGCCGGGCGCCTGCAACTGGAGACCCTGGGCATGGACCCGGCACTGCTGGCCCGGCTCGACGGCCTGATCCGCCAGCCCCACGGCATCGTCCTGGTCACCGGGCCCACCGGCAGCGGCAAGACCACCAGCCTCTATGCGGCCCTGGCCCGGCTGGACGCCAGCACCAGCAACATCCTCACCGTGGAGGACCCGGTGGAGTACGACCTGCCGGGTATCAGCCAGATCCAGGTCAACGCCAAGATCGACATGACCTTCGCCCTGGCTCTGCGCGCCATCCTGCGCCAGGACCCGGACATCATCATGATCGGCGAGATCCGTGACCTGGAAACCGCACAGATCGCGGTCCAGGCGTCCCTCACCGGGCACCTGGTGCTGGCCACCCTGCACACCAACGACGCGGTGTCGGCGGTCAACCGCCTGATCGACATGGGGGTCGAACCCTTCCTCCTGGCGTCGTCGATGCTCGGGGTATTGGCCCAGCGCCTGGTGCGCCGGCTGTGCAACCAATGCAAGGCGCCCGATCCCGCCAATCCTGGTACCTGGCACCCGGTGGGTTGCCCGGCCTGCAACCATATCGGCTACAGCGGGCGTACCGGCATCCACGAACTGTTCTGCATCGACGATGACATCCGCAGCCTGATCCACCAGGGCGCGGATGAGCAGGCCCTGAGGGCCTCGGCGCGGCGGGCGGGGATGTTCAGCATGCGCGAGGACGGTGAGCGCTGGGTACGCAGCGGCACCACCGCGCCGGAAGAAATCCTTCGTGTGACACGGGACGCCTGATGAATCGTTATCGCTACGAAGCCGCCGACAGCCACGGCAAGATCGAATCCGGGCACCTGGAGGCCGATAGCCAGGGTGCGGCCTTCGCCACGTTGCGCAGCCGGGGCCTGACGGCCCTGGACGTACGGCTGGATGGCAACCAGGGCGCAGGCGGGGCAGGGGGGCTGTTCAGCCCCAGGCTCTCGGACAACGACCTGGCCTGGGCGACCCGCCAATTGGCCAGCCTGCTGGGCGCCAGCCTGCCGCTGGAGGCGGCGCTCAGCGCCACGGTGGAGCAGGCCGAGCGCAAGCATATCGCCCAGACCCTGAGCGCGGTGCGCGCCGATGTGCGCAGCGGCATGCGCCTGGCCGAGGCGCTGGCGGCCAGGCCGCGGGATTTTCCGGAGATCTACCGAGCGCTGATCGCCGCTGGCGAGGAATCCGGCGACCTGGCCCAGGTCATGGAGCGGCTGGCGGACTACATCGAGGAGCGTAACGGCCTGCGGGGCAAGATCCTCACGGCCTTCATCTATCCCGGGGTGGTGGGCCTGGTGTCCATCGGCATCGTGATCTTCCTCCTGAGCTATGTCGTGCCCCAGGTGGTCAGCGCCTTTTCCCAGGCGCGCCAGGACCTGCCAGGGCTGACCCTGGCGATGCTCAACGCCAGTGACTTCATCCGCGCCTGGGGCGGCTTGTGTTTCGCGGCCCTGGTGGCCGGGTTCTGGGGCTGGCGGATCTACCTGCGCAACCCCCAGGCACGCTTGAACTGGCATAGCCGGATCCTGCGCCTGCCACTGGTCGGGCGCTTTGTCCTGGGCCTGAACACCGCGCGCTTCGCCTCGACCCTGGCCATCCTCGGCGGGGCCGGGGTGCCATTGTTGCGGGCCCTGGAGGCCGCGCGCCAGACCCTGTCCAACGACCGCCTGAGCCACAGCGTCAACGAGGCCACGGCCAAGGTCCGCGAAGGCGCCAACCTGGCGGCCGCGCTGCGGGTGGAGAAAGTCTTTCCGCCGCTGTTGATCCACCTGATCGCCAGCGGTGAGAAGACCGGCGCCTTGCCACCGATGCTCGAGCGGGCGGCGCAGTCCCTGTCCAGCGATCTGGAGCGCCGGGCCATGGGCATGACCGCGCTGCTGGAGCCGCTGATGATCGTGGTCATGGGCGGCGTGGTGCTGGTGATCGTCATGGCGGTGCTGCTGCCGATCATCGAGATCAACCAGCTGGTGAGCTGACGGCGCCAGCTTTTTTCAGCCGGGTGCTAACGCTCCCGACTCCCAGGATAAGGATCCTCGGGTTCCTCGTTCTGTCATGTTCCAGGCTTGCCTGCCCGGCCGGCAACGGCTTGGCGCTGGTGCCGGAGAAACCGTCTGCAACCTGGCTGTCACCTTGGGTAAAAGGGCCTTAAAAAAGGCCCTGAACACCCGAGAATCTTTTGCAAAAACAGCCGGCTTCTCCCGAGCATTTTTCCTTTAACTGTCACCGGAAGCTGCGAACTTCTCTCCCCATGGCCTCACCCATCAAGCCCTCTGGATCAAGGCTTCTGGCCCGAGTGCCATGGCGTCATGCAAGAGCTATTCACCCAACGTACGAACACGACGAAAGGAGATTCTTCATGTTTAAGCGCAATGTTCTCGCGGCATCCCTGACCCTGGCCGCCCTGTGCTCGGCACAGGCTGCACTGGCTGACATCAACGGCGGTGGCGCTACCCTGCCACAACCGCTGTACCAGACCGCTGGCGTTCTGACCGCCGGTTTCGCTCCCTACATCGGCGTAGGCAGCGGCAACGGCAAGGCTGCCTTCCTGAACAACGACTACACCAAGTTCGTGGCCGGCACCACCGGCAAGAACGTGCACTGGGCCGGTAGCGATTCCAAACTCAGCACCACTGAGCTGGGCAACTACGTCACTGCCCACCAGGCTGCCTGGGGCAAGCTGATCCAAGTGCCTTCGGTGGCCACTTCGGTTGCCGTTCCATTCAACAAGGCCGGCACTGCTGCCGTTGACCTGAGCGTCAACGACCTGTGCGGCGTGTTCTCGGGCCGTGTCAACAACTGGAGCCAGATCGCTGGTGCCGGCCGTACTGGTCCGATCACCGTGGTCTACCGCAACGAAAGCAGCGGCACCACCGAGCTGTTCACCCGCTTCCTGAACGCCAAGTGCGCTGAAACCGGCACCTTCACCGTGACCACCAACTTCGCTTCCAGCTACTCGGGTGGCTTGCCAGCCGGTGCCGTGGCCGCTGTGACCAGCCAGGGCGTGATGGACGCGCTGAACGCTGGTGATGGTCGCATCACCTACATGAGCCCTGACTACGCCGCGCCAAGCCTGGCTGGCCTGGACGATGCGACCAAGGTGGCCAAGGTTGCCGGCGTTTCGCCAGCTCCTGCCAACGTTTCGTCCGCTATCGGCGCTGTTCCAGTACCTGCCGTGGCCAGCCGTGGCGACCAGAACCTGTGGGTTCCGGTCTTCACTTCCCAGGCCAACATCGACGCCAACCCTGGCGACAAGAGCCTGCGCCTGTACCCAACCAGCGGCTACCCGATCCTGGGCTTCACTAACCTGATCTTCAGCCAGTGCTATGCCGACGCTACCCAGACCTCCCAGGTCCGGACTTTCTTCGCTCGCCACTACGGTGCCGGCGCTCTGTCCAACAACGACACCGCGATCAAGAACAACCGCTTCGTGCCGCTGCCAGATGCCTGGAAAACCGCTGTACGTGAGGCTTTCCTCACCACCACCAGCGACCTGAACATTGGCCAGGCCAGTGTTTGCAACGCCATCGGTCGTCCGCTGTAAGGCTGGTTCCCAGCTGACTGCAACACCCGGATCAGCAACGGTTTCGACCGTTGCTGATTTTTTCATTCAGGCCCCGACGAACTGGCGCACGGACAGACAGCGTGCGCGCTGGCCGGCCTGCTTCACGCTCGTCATACAAGAGGGTTTGTCATGCCAAAACATCAAGGGTGGATAGCATCGATGTTGTTCGCAGCCTTGTGCATGCAGCAGGCACAGGCGGATATCAATGGGGGTGGTTCGACATTGCCTGCGAAGCTGTACCAGACGCCGGGTGTCCTGACGGCAGGTTTTGCGCCTTATCTGGGCATGGACCGCGGGCGGGACAAAGCGGCTTTCCTGCGTAACGATTACAGCCTGCTCAGCTCTCTGCCCAGTGATCGGAATGTGCATTGGGCAGCGAGTGAGTCCAAGCTCAAGTATTCCGAGGTAGGCGACTATTTCTCGGCTCACCATGCTGACTGGGGGCCTCTTATCCAGGTGCCGTCGGCGGCCACTACGATTGCCATTCGATTCAACAAGGCCGGCAGTGCCGAGGTGGATCTGAGCACCAATGATCTATGCGGGATATTTTCAGGTCGGGTGAATGATTGGAGACAAATCAAGGAGTCGGGGCGCACAGGTCCGATCACTGTGATTTATCCCAATATCGCAAGCGGTAGCACCGAATTGTTCACCCGTTTCCTGAATGCCAAGTGCGTTGAAACCGGCACCTTCGCCGTGACCACGGATTTCGCGTCCAGTTATTCGGGTGGCCTGCCGGCAGGAGCCCGCTCAGCCAATAGCAGCGAAGCGATAATGGAGGAACTGTATGTATTAGACGGCAGAATCACCTTTATCGGGCCAACCTACGCCGCCGCGACACTGGAAGGCTTGAGCGACGCGACCAAGGTCGCCCGTGTCAATGGTGTGTCGCCAACTCCGGCCAATATTTCCGATGCCATTGCTACTGTTCCGGTACCTGCGGTGGCTGAGCGCAGAGATCAGAACCTGTGGGTTCCGGTCTTCACTTCCCAGGCCAATATCGACGCCAACCCTGGCGACAAGAGCCTGCGCCCGTACCCAGCCAGCGGCTACCCGATCCTGGGCTTCACTAACATGCTCTTCAGCCAGTGCTATGCCGACGCCACCCAGACCTCACAGATACGCAGTTTCTTTTATCGTCATTACGGCGCCTTGGTAAGCAACGATGCAGCTATTCGTGATAACCGATTGGCGCGTCTACCCGCCGCCTGGAAAACCGCAGTGCGTGACGCCTTCCTCACGCCTACCAGCCCTTTGAGCATCGGCAACGCCAACGTCTGCAATGGCATCGGTCGCCCACTCTAGGGGCTGCCACAGAGCATCTGGATGATCGGCGACGGGCGTTTTCGTCGCTGGCCATCGAGTCCTACACCGCACAGATGAATTTTCCATGACATCAGTTCGGTCGCATCCCCCGACAACGGCCTATCCCCTAGAGCAGTGACGCGCGCCCTGGGCCGTACAGCGTCGCGCACCCCTGGGCGTCATAACAAAGGATGAGTAGTAATGGTTCGCTGCAAACCACCGGTTAATACCCCTGGCCTGGACTCCCAGGCGCCGATCCTGCGGCTCAAGCCCCTGGCCCAGGCCATCGCCCTGTTGCTCATGGCCGGCAGTGCCCACGCAGCCCCGGCGTTCAGTTCCGGCTGGTTCGCCGACAAGGGCGCCTCCCAGGCGGCCACTGCCGCGCGGCCCGGTGCCCAGGTGCCGGGCATGCCGCCACCGTTGTCCCAGCAGGCCCAGGTCAACCAGCAGTTGCAGCGTTCCCTGGGCAACCTCAACTCCACGGTGGCGGCCATCGCCGCCCAACAAGCGGCCCAGGCCGCCGCTCGCCAGGCCGCGCTCGGCACGGTCAGCCGCATTCCCGACGGCCTTGGCCAGGGCGGGCTCAAGGTCGACAACAGCCTGACCCAGGGCTGGATCAACGCCAAGGGCCCGGTGCAGAGCCAGTCCGGCGGCAAGACCACGGTCACCATCGAACAAACCGCCGACAAGGCCATCCTCAACTGGGAGACCTTCAACGTCGGGCGCAATACCACGGTGGACTTCCAGCAGCAGTCCAATTGGGCGCTGCTGAACAAGATCAATGACCCCAATGGTCGGCCCAGCGAGATCCAGGGGCAGATCAAGGGTGCCGGCACGGTGATGATCATGAACCGCAACGGGGTGATCTTCAGCGGTACCAGCCAGGTCAACGTGCGTAACCTGGTGGCGGCCGCGGCGACCATCAGCGACGAGCAGTTCAGCAAGCGTGGGCTCTATGTGGATGCCAGCGGTACCCAGCCGACCTTCAGCGATGCGGCAGGCAAGGTCCAGGTCCAGGGTGGGGCGCTGATCCAGACCCACGCCCCGGCGACCTCCACCGATGCCGGTGGCTATGTCCTGATGCTGGGCTCGGAGGTGGAGAACGCCGGGACCATCGTCACCGCCAAGGGCCAGACCGCCCTGGCTGCGGGCGATAGTTTCTACATCCGCCGCGGGGTGGGGACCGAGGGCAACCAGCGCTCCACCACCCGTGGCAATGAAGTGGCTACCTCGCTCAAGCCCGGCAGTAGCGCAGGCAAGGTCAGCAACAGTGGGTTGATCATGGCCTCCACCGGCGACATCACCCTGACCGGGCACCAGGTGCAGCAGAACGGCGTGGCCCTGGCCAGCACCTCGGTAGATACCCGGGGCACCATCCACTTGCTCAATGCCGCCAGCGACAGCACGGGTAGCGTGACCCTGGGGCAGGGCAGCACCACGGCGATTCTCCTGGACAGCAGCGGCAATACCGCCCTGGACAGCCAGCGCAACAGTGGCCTGGGCAACCTCGACGGCAGCCCGACCAACCTGATCACCGGCCAGTTCAATAACCTCAGCAGCGTTGCCGACCGTACCGACCAGTCCCGGGTGGAGATCGTCAGCGGCGGCACCGTGGATTTCCAGAAGGGCTCCATCACCCTGGCCACCGGCGGCCAGGTAGCGGTCAGCGCCGGCCAGCGCAGCCTGGTGCGCGACGGTGCGGTGATCGATGTCGCCGGCGCCCTCGGGGTCAAGGTGGCGATGGAGTCCAACAACGTCAAAATCAACGTCCAGGGCAATGAGCAGCGTGATTCGGCGGGCAACCGTGATAGCGGCAAGCTGATCAACAGCGATGTCTGGGTCGACCTGCGAGAGCTGGTGTTCGTGCCGGCCGGCACCAATGGCTACGCCACCGATCGCTGGTACACCGCCGGTGGCCTGCTGGAAGTGGGCGGCTACCTGGGCACCCAGCGGCATAACGTCGGTGAGTGGATGGCCCAGGGCGGCACCCTGACGTTCACCGGCAAGGAGGTGGTGACTCAGTCCGGTGCTCAGCTGAACCTGTCCGGTGGCACGGTGGACGTGCAGGACGGCTACATCCAGCAGACCTGGCTCAAGGGCGTGGACGGGCGCCTGTATGAATTGTCCCGGGCCCCGGGAGACCTGCTCTACACCGGGATCTACAAGGGCTATGTGGACAGCAGCCCGCGCTGGGGCCGCACCGACTATTACTACAACCCGCTGATCGCCCAGCAGCAGCGCTACGAGGCGGGCTACACGGTGGGCCGTGATGCCGGCAAGCTGGTGATCGGCACCGGCAGCGCGGTGCTCGAGGGGCAACTGCTCAGCGATGTGTACAAGGGCGACCGCCAGACCCAGGTGCCCAACGTCAATCTCGATGGCTACCAACAGTCCCACAAGGCCGCGGCCCAGCGGGCGCAACTGATCATCGGCAACTACACGCCGATCTACAACAAGGCCAATGGCACCCTGCGCTATGCCCTGACCCCCACCGTGGACCAGGTGCTGATCGCGGCTAACCAGCAGAAGATCGCCGACGGCCTGGACCTGGGCAGCGCCTTGCCCGCCGATCGCCAGGGGCGCTTGGTGCTCGACAGCGACCAGCTCAATGCCCAGCAGCTGGGGGCGATCAAGGTCGGCGCCCGGCAACAGATCCAGGTCAACGGCGCGTTGACCGTGGCCGACGGCGGCGACATCACCCTGTTCGGTCCCCAGGTCAAGATCAACGCCAACCTCACGGCCCATGGCGGCAGCATCAACGCTGGTAACGTGCTGAACCAGGTGGATGTCAACCGCAACTTCGTGGTCGGTGACGTGATCTTGGCGCCTACCGGCAATGCCCAGGCTCGGGTCGATGTGGCCAGCGGGATCAAGCTGGATGCCTCCGGGCGCTGGAACAACCTGGTCCTGGACCCCTCGAACAACCTTGGCGTGCCCTTTATCAACGGCGGCAAGGTGTCGCTGCGCAGCAGCGGCGACCTCAACCTGGCCAGCACCTCCCTGGTGGATGCCGGCTCCGGCGCGACCATCGGCTTCGATGGCAAGACCACAGGTGGCAAGGGCGGCGACGTGACCCTGGCGGCGGACGGCAAGCTGGACTTGTCCGGGGAGCTGCGCGGCTATGGTGTCAACGGCGGCGGCACCCTGGCGCTGCAGGCACACAAGGTACTGATCGGTGCCGGCAGCACCGTGCCCGAGGCGGGCACCGTGCAACTGGCGCAAGACTTCTTCAACAAAGGCTTCTCGGCCTATGACATCACGGGTAACGAAGGGCTGAAGGTGGCCGACGGCGCCAAGGTCGAGGTCAATGTCCCGATCTATCGCTTTGGCTCCCAGGCCACCAATGCCGTCACCGGGAGCGACCCGGGCAGTGTGCTGGAGCGTTGGCTGCCGGACCTGTACCAGGAAGATCCGGCCAAGAGCGTGCTGACCCAGCGCCGTGGCGCCGGATTGACCCTGACCGCCGGCAACCAGTATTCCACCGGGGCGCAACTGGCGAGCACCGCGCTTGAGGTCGGCAAGGGCGCGGTGATCAGCGTCGATCCCGGCCAGGCCATCAACCTGCGCAGCGTCGGTCAGTTGACCCTGAGCGGTACCCTCAATGCCTGGGGCGGTAGCGTTAGCCTGGGTGGCCTCACGGTGGCCAGTTCCGAGGCGGCCAATGCCGCAGGCCATGGGCGCTCGATCTGGGTCGCCGAGCAGGCGCTCATCGATGTCGCGGCCCGGGCGGTAAGCGCGGTGGACAGCCAGGGGCGCAGTTACGGCCAGGTGCGCAATGGCGGCAAGATTTCCATCGGCGGCGAGATCAACCTGGCCACGGGCATCGCCAAGGCCAGTGACCTGTTCGTGGTGGTGCGCGATGGCGCACGGCTGGATGCATCGGGTACCCAGGCGGCCCTGGACATTCCCGGTCAAGGCCGGGTGCAGGTGGCCAGCCAGGGCGGCAGCATCAGTTTTGCTTCCAACAATGGCCTTTACCTGGACGGCAGCTTCGTCGCCCGAGCGGGTGGTACTGGCGCAGCAGGCGGTAGTTTGTCCGTGGCCCTGGAGAGTCCTTACTACACCAAGAACGCGGTGACCGACCGGGTGCTCAAGGCCCGCGAATTGGTACTCAGCCAGACTCACCAGGCCAACGTCCTGCCCGGATCGCCAGAGTCTGCGGCCAGCGCTCTGGAGTATGGCCATGGCCGCCTCGGTGCGGATCAGGTGGCGGCCGGCGGCTTCGACAACCTGGCCTTGCTGAGCAACGGCCTGTTGAGCTTCGATGGCGATGTGTCGCTGAACCTGGCCCAGAGCCTGCGCCTGTACAGCGGCGCCCTGAGCTTGGCGGAAGATGCCGCGGCCAAGACTCGGGTCAAGCTGTCGGCGCCTTACCTGTTGCTGGCGGGCATTCTCGCGCCCCTGGAGGCCAAGGACCTGTATGTCCGCCCGGTGGTGGCCGTCGGCAAACCATCGCAACGCTCTAGCCAGGCACTGTTTAACGCCAGCGGCAACCAGATCGATGTGCGTGGCAACGTGATGTTTGGCAGCAAGGGCGACTTGCGCCTAGCCGACAGCAGCCTGGTGAACATCGAGCGCCGTGGCTTCGATCACGTCCAGCTCGACAGCCAGGGCGATCTGCGCTTCCTCGCCGGTGTCGGCGCCGATGTGATCGCCAAGGGCATCAGCACCCAGCTGTTGACCCAGGGCGATATGACCCTGCGCGCCGCGCAGTTGTACCCGGGCACCGAGGTCGGGGCTCGGGTGATCGCCGGTTATCGAGGCGAGCCTTCGGGTGCCAGTATCGATTTCGACCCGGTACGGACCTTGACCATTGCGCGTAATGGCAACGCTGACCTGGCCGTGCCGTACTCGGCCTTCGGCCGCCTGCAACTGGGCGCCGCGACCATCAAGCAGGGCGGCGTGCTGCGCGCGCCCCTGGGCCTGATCGAGATCGGCAACCTGGGCAGCAGCAAAGTCCAATTGCTACCGGGCAGCCTGACCTCGGTCAGCGGCAAGGGCCTGGTGCTGCCTTATGGCGGTACCGTCGATGGCCAGCTCTACAAGTACAACGGCAAGACCGTGAACTTCGTGGGCCAGGGCGGGATGGTCAATGAAAACAGCGAGCTGAGTGTCGGCGTGATCCTGGGCGGCAAGTCGGTGAAGGTGCAGCAAGGGGCGACCCTGGACCTGTCCGGCGGTGGCGAGTTGCTGGGCGCTGGCTTCATCTCCGGCCGTGGCGGCTCCACCGATGCTCGCTACAACCCGCTGGTGCAGATCGGCACCAACGGCGGCCTGGTCCTGCCGGGCCTGGCCAGCAACCCGATCTACGCCATTGTCCCCGGCACCCAACCCGGCTACGCGCCGGTGGCACCGGAAGGCGGCGCGGTGGACCCGATGATCGGCCAGCAGGTGACCATTGGTGCCGGGGTTCCGGGGCTGGCGGCGGGTACCTATACCCTGATGCCGTCCACCTACGCCCTGATGCCGGGGGCCTTCCGTGTGGAGATTAACGGCCTGGCGGGACTTGGCAGCGAGGGCTCGGCCCAGCAGATGCGCAATGGTTCCTGGGCCACCGCCGGGCGCTTGTCCATCGCCAACACCGGGATCGGCAACAGTATCGCCAGCCAGTTGATCCTGACCTCGGCCGATACCTTGCGTCGTTATTCGCAGTACAACGAGACCAGCTACGCGCAGTTCGCCATGGCCGACGCGGCCAGGCTCGGCGTGCCACGGCCGCTATTGCCGGTAGATGCCAAGACCCTGAAGCTGGCGCTGGAAACCGGTGCCGGAACCGAGGCGTTTTCCTTCCAGGGTACTGGCCGTTTCGAGGCCGCAGCGGGAGGCTTTGGCGGTACTGTTTCGGTATTGAGCAGGAGCGATGGTGACGGCATCGAAGTGGTGAAGGCCGGGCAGTCGGCCACTGACGGGTTTACCGGGATCACCCTGGATGCCGACAGCCTCAATGCCCTGGGTGCTGCCCGCCTGATGCTCGGCGGCCTGACCCTGGTCAAGTACGGCCAGAGCGGTAACCTCATCACCCTGGCCGAGGGCACCAGCACCAGCAATGGCTCGATCATCCTGCGCCAGGGCGCGGCCCTGGCGGCGCCGGAGGTGTTCCTGGTGGCCAACACCGGCAAGATCCTGGTGGAGCAGGGCGCCTCGATCAACACCATCGGCCGTGGCAAGGCCAGCTATGACGCGCGGGATGGCTTCGTTTACCAGGTGGGCAACATGCTGGCGGTGTCCAATGGCTTGCTCAATGTGGTGAGTGCGCCTGCGACCCAGCAGTCCAGTGGCGGTATCCGGGTGGGTAGCTGCAACACCAGCCTTTGCGCCGGACAAACCGCGCTGTACTCCGAGGGCAGCATCGTTGCCCTGACCGACAAGACCTTCGAGCTGGGCGACCAGGTACGCTATGGCACCCGGCACCTGAATCTGGGCTTGAGCAGCATCAATGTGGGCAGCCCCGAAGCCCTGGCTGCGGCAGCCGCGGGTAATCGCCTGCCGGCCGGCATGACCCTGACCCAGCAAGTGCTGGATCGCCTGTTGCGCGGCGATACCCAGTTCGGCGCCCCGGCCCTGGAGACCCTGCAACTCTCGGCCCGGGACAGCTTCAACTTCTACGGCAGTGCGGGCCTGGATACCTACGATCCGGTGACCGGCAAATCGTTGCTGAGCAACCTCATGCTCTCGACTCCGGCCATCTACGGCGCCGGTGGTGCCAATGACGTGGCCACTATCCACACCGCCAACCTGATCTGGCAGGGGGCTGTGAATCCGGCCGGGGCGGTGGTGGCCGGCGGCGCCGGGACGGGCAGTGGGCTCCTGGATATCAACGCCGAGCGCATCGAGTTCGGCTACGGTGCCTTCGCCCAGCCGAGCACCACCAAGACTTTCGATCGCCTGGCCCTGGGGTTCGCCAACGTCAACCTCAACGCCAGCCAGCGCATCACTGCCAACCACAAGGGCAGCCTCGCGGTGTACCAGAGCCAGGGTGCCTACGATCCGCTCAAGGGTTTTACCTACAGCGGTGGCAACCTGACTATCCGCACGCCGTTGATGACCGGCGAAGCCGGTTCGGTGAATCGCATCACGGCCGGTGGCGCCATCGATATCGGGGCCACGGCCGGCCCTCGTGGCCAGGCCAATGGCCAGGGCGCCGAGTTGTCCTTGAGCGGTGACAGCATCCGCCTGGCCAGCGCCGTGGTCCTGCCCAGCGGCAAGGTGACCCTGGATGCCCGTGGCGATGTGCAGCTCACCGACACTGGGCTGATCGATGTGGCCGGGCGTGCCATCGCCTTCAACGATCTGACCAAGTACGGAGCCGGCGGTGAGGTGCTGCTGCAGAGCCGTACTGGCAATGTATTGCAGGCGGCGGGCTCGAGCATCGACCTGTCGGCGCAGAACAACCAGGCCGGCAAATTGCGCGCAGTGGCCCTGGACAATGGTGCCGGCCTGGTGGACCTGGCGGGCAAGATCCTTGGCGCCAGCAGCGGCTCTTACGATGCCGGCGGTACCCGGGTGCCGTACCTGGGCGGCGCGGTGGAAATCCAGGCCCAGCGCCTGGGTGGCAGCGGTACCCTGGACGAGCAGTTCGCTGCCCTCAACCAGCGCCTGAACCAGGGCCAGGTGTATGGCGCGCGCAGCTTCCAGCTCAAGCAGGGCGACCTGACCATCGGCAATGGCCTGAAGGCCAACAGCATCAACGTCTCCCTGGATAACGGCAGCCTGCGGGTCAATGGCCTGGTGGACGCCAGTGGCGAGCGGGTCGGCAGCATCAACCTGGCGGCCGGCAAGGGCCTGGCCCTGGACTCCGGCGCGGTGCTCGACGCCCATGGCAGCAAGCTGCGGGTGGACAGCTACGGCAAGATCATCGATGCGCCCAACCGCGCCACGGTGGTGCTGGGGTCTGGCAAGGGCCAGTTGACCCTGGCCGAGGGCGCGCGCATCGACCTGCGCCATGGCACGGAGGTGGCGGTCGGTGGCGCTGCGGGACAAAACGACGGCCGCAGCCGTGGCACCCTGGAGCTCAATGCCCCACGGATATTCAAGCCCGACGGCAGCAGCGACGATATTGCCATCGATGCCCGAGGCCGCCTGGATATCCAGGGTGCGCGCTCGATCGCGGTCAACGGCATGGTCAGCTATGACGATGCGCCGCAGAAGAACGATGCCGCCAGCGGCCGTCCCTATCAGGAAATCACCCAGGATTACCTGGACCAGAAGCACCAGCTGAGCAGCGCCTTTATCAACGCGGCCCTGCAGAACAGCGACCTGATGCAGAACAAGCTGGCCGGGCTGAACAACGCAGGTTATGCCGACGCCTTCCACCTGCGCCCCGGGGTCCAGATCGTCAGCAAGACCCCTGACGGCGACCTGGTGGTGCAGGGCGACCTGGACCTGTCCGGCTACCGCTATGCCAGCGTCAACCCCCACAGCCAGAAGACTTCGGTGTATGGCTCAGGCGAGGTCGGAGCCCTGGTGTTGCGCGCCGGTGGCGAGCTGAGTATCTACGGCAGCATCAACGACGGCTTCGCCCCGCCACCGCAGACCGTGGACGACAAGGGCTGGGTGCTGTTGCCAGGCGTGGACTTCACCGGTGGCAACATCATCGTGCCGGGCACCGGGGTGACCCTGGCCGATGGCACCAGCTTCCCCACCGGCGCGACCCTCAACTATGACCTGCCGATCAAGGGCCTGACCCTGGCGGCAGGTACCCGCTTGCCGGTGACCGCGATCCTCGACCAGAGCCTGGTCCTGCCGGCCGGCACCGTGCTGGCAGCGGCCATCCGTGATGCCGCCGGCAACTTGCTGTTCGCCGCCGGGACCCTGCTCGGCGAAGCCCAGACCCTGGACGCCGGGACCCAGCTCGAGGCCGGCAGCCTGCTGGCCCAGAACACCCGGGTCAAGGCCATGACCTGGCCCAAGGGCGTGGGCCTGCCAACGGCCGTTGGCGGCCAGGTGTTGCTCGATGGCAGCCAGCCGTTGGCCAAAGGCGCGCTGATTCCTTCCGGCACCAACGTCAAGCTGCCGGACGGCGTCAGCTCCATCGCCTTGCGTACGGAGGAGGTGGGGCGCCAGGGCAAGCTCTGGGCCATTGCGCCGATGCTCGCCGAGGGCTCGCAGTCCTGGTCCCTGCGCCTGGTGGCCGGGGGGGATACCGAGGCGGCCGACAGCCGCATCCTGCAAGCCAATCCGAGCCAGGGCGACCTGCATCTGGCCGACAGTCACTACGGCATGTTCGCCAAGGAGGTACCGGCCAAGGGCGTACAGACCTGGACCCAGGACGCGGTCAACGACCTCGCGGCCATGGGGATCGATGTCAAGCTTGGCGATCCAGTGGACCAGAAGCTCCTCGACGATCTGGGCATGGGTTCGATCGACGACTTCTGCGGTGCCAGCCCTGTCTACTGCGCAATCAGGGTCAACTACGGCTGGAGCGCCCTGGTCGTACACGACCTGGCGGACCTGGGCGTCGTGGTCAAGGAGGGCGACCCGATCGACCAGAAGGTCCTCGACGACCTGGGCCTGGGCAGCATCAGTGACTTTTGTGCTGCGTCCCCGGCCTATTGCATCTCCTTGAGCAACAAGGAGTATGCCCCGATGCCGGGCAGTACCCGCTTCAGCGTGATCCGCACCGGGACTGGCGATCTGGAACTGCTCAGTGCCGGCAACCTGAGCATGGACTCGCTGTATGGGGTTTACACCGCGGGTACTTCGTCACTGGCCACTGCGCCAGGTTCTCCTTACAACCAGGCCAAGGCTCCAGGGCGGGGCACCACGGTGCTCAACGACGTGAACAGCTACTTCGAGAAGTTCGTCGATGGCGGTAGCGAAAGCCTGTACCGCGCCTGGTATCCCGATGGGGGTGGCAACCTGAGCCTGCGGGTCGGCGGCAACCTGACCGGCAATATCGTGGATACCGCCGCGGAGTCCCAGGCCCGGCCCAATCCCCAGGACAGCGGCCATGACTCGACCCAGGTCGGCAACTGGTTGTGGCGCCAGGGGGGAGGGCAGTCCTTGCCGACGGCCTGGTGGATCAACTTCGGCAGCTACACCGCCACCGCCACCGCCGACCAGTTGGTGGGCTTTACCGGTTTCGGCACCCTGGGCGGCGGCAACCTCGATGTGCGGGTGGCCGGCGATGCCGGCGTGCTGAAACCGCTGGCCGGCAGCGTGCTGGAACGATCGGCCAACCCACGTACCCAGGGGCTGGTGCTGGCGGTCGGCAGCACCGGCAGGGTCACCGCCGATGGCGGACTGCAATTGACCGGTGGCGGAGACCTGCGCTTTGAGGTGGGTGGCGGCCTGAACCCAGGCAGCAGCCTCACCAAGCAAAGCCAGACTGACGGCGTACTGCTGAATCTGCGCGGCAATGCCCAGGTGCTCGGGGCTTCGGTGGGCAGCCTGGACCTGCACTATGGCAGCCGTCCGGAAGACCGCAGCGCGGGAGAAACCCGGGCCTTCGATCCTGTACGGGCCACTACGGCCCTGGCGGCAGGGGGGATCACCCTGGTGCCGGGCGATGCCACTTTCAATCTGTCGACCCGCGGTGACCTGGTACTGCAAAGCGTGATCGATCCGGGACGCACCTCGTTGATGAACGGTTATGCCCTGGAGGGTATCCAGGGTTCCGGGAAAACCTGGTTCTCCCTATGGACCGACCGCACCGCCATCGACCTGTATTCCGCAGGCGGCAATGCCACGCCGATGATGACGGCGGTGGAATCCGACCTCGCCGTCGTTTATCCGTCGATCCTGCGGGTAACGGCCGCCAGCGGCAGCCTGTACTACGGCAGCGCGAAAGGGGTCGGTACGGTGAACAACAACCGCTCGACCCTGGTGCTAGCGCCTTCGAACAACAGCCAGCTGCAGTTGTTGGCTGGAGATTCGATCTATGGCGGGAACCTGTCCATCAACCAGTCTTTCGCCGCGCCCACCACCCTGGCGACACCTTTCAACCCGGCCTATGAGGCGAGGAATGGGAACGGAGTGCTGATCCCCGGGATGGGCAACCTGTCCGCGGATGCGAACCTTGCCGGCGACAGCTATCCACTGTTCACTTTCGGTTCTCCTTCGGCCACGGGGGGCTGGCAACGCAATAGCGGCCCGGCGCGTTTTTATGCGCTCAAGGGCGACCTGCTGGCGGTCGGCAGTGGTCGTAGCCTGGTGTTCACCGATAGCGATCGGCGTTTTGGCCAGACTCGTTATGAGGGTGGCGGTCCGGTATGGATGATGGCCGGGCGCGATATCGTCAGCAGTGGAACCTCCCTGGACGGTGCTCGAGTAGGAGGTAATGAGCTTGGCTATTACACCTTCACTGGCAACCTGTTCATCCACGACAACCCCAACGATATCTCCATCGTCAGTGCCGGGCGCGACGTCCTCTACAGCAACTTCAACGTCGCCGGCCCCGGTACCCTGGAGCTGACGGCGGGGCGCAACATCCTGATGGAGGACAAGGTCAGCGTCACCAGCCTCGGCGCCGTGGCGCCGGGTGACAGCCGCCCGGGGGCGAGCATCGTGATGCAGGCCGGGGTTGGGACCAGCGGGCCGGATTATCGACGCTTCGTCGAGGCCTACCTCGACCCGGCCAACCTGGCCGGTAGCGGCGAATCCCTGGTTGGCAAACGAGTGGCCAAGACCTACGAGAGCGAGTTGCTGGCCTGGCTGGCCGAACGCTTCGGTTTCGTTGGCAGTGCTGCCGAGGCCCGGGCCTACTACGCGGCCTTGCCGGCGGAACAGCAGCGGGTGTTCGCCCGGGATGTGTATTTTGCCGAGCTCAAGGCCGCTGGCCGCGAGTACAACCAAGAGGGTGGGGTACGCCAGGGCAGCTACGCCCGGGGCCGGGCGGCCATTGCCGCGTTGTTCCCGCAGACCGACGTGGCCGGCAACCCGATCACCTACAAGGGCGATATCACCCTGTTCGGTGGTTCCGGGGTACATACCAACTTTGGTGGCAAGATCCAGATGCTGACGCCGGGCGGCAGCCAGACCTTTGGTATCGAAGGCGACGCGCCACCGGCTTCGGCGGGGATCATCACCCAAGGCGCCGGGGACATCCAGCTGTACTCCCTGGGCAGCATCCTGCTGGGGCAGAGCCGGATCATGACCACCTTCGGCGGGGCCATCATGGGCTGGTCGGCCGAGGGCGACATCAACGCCGGCCGGGGTTCCAAGACCACCGTGGTCTACACCCCGCCCAAGCGGGTCTACGACAACTGGGGCAACGTCAGCCTGGCGCCATCGGTGCCCAGTACGGGCGCGGGGATCGCGACCCTGGCACCGATTCCCGAAGTGCCGTCGGGGGATATCGACCTGATCGCTCCTTTGGGTACGGTCGATGCCGGCGAAGCGGGGATCCGGGTTTCGGGTAGCGTCAACGTCGCAGCCTTGCAAGTGGTCAACGCCGCGAATATCCAGACCCAGGGCAAATCCTCGGGGATCCCGGTGACCGCGACGGTCAACACCAGTGCCATGACCTCGGCCAGTGCAGCAGGCTCGGCGGCTTCCCAGGCTGCGCAAGATGCGGTGCGCAACCAGCAGACAGCCGCGAGGCAGGGCCGGGCGTCCATCGTGACCGTGGAGGTGCTGGGTTTTGGCTCCGAGCAGGTGGAGCGTGCGCGGGAGGAAGCCAGCCATGCCCCGGCCTACAACCCGGACAGCCCGGTGCAGGTGCTGGGCGCCGGGCCGCTCAACGACCAGGCGCGAGCCCGCCTGACCGAAGAGGAGCGCAAGCAACTGACGCTATAGGTTTTCTTGTGGTAGTCACGCTTGGGGCGATCGTCGATCGCCCCTTTTTTTGTCCGGATCAGGCTGGGGGCTGGCCGGGATGGTCCAGCAGCCAGTCGAGAATGTCGTCCCACAGGGGCTGGGCATCGTCGCGGAAGTAGCCCATGTGGCCATAGGGGCGGGCGCCGGCTGGCGGCTTGAGGTCGAGCCGGGTCATGGGGGCGTTGCAGTAGCCCTTGGCGAAGGCATCCAGCGAGCGCGGCGGGGCCCAGGGATCGTCCACCGAGGTGGCGAACAGACAGGGCGTGCGTACGCTGGCGTAGCGCTCGGCCAGGTGGGCCATCTGCGGGTCGTCGAAGTAGTAGTGCGGGTATTCGCACCAGCGCTTGAGGTCGCGGTAGACCCCCAGCGGCAGGTCCTCGCCCATGCCCAGGAGGCTCCAGGCCATATAGCCCTTGTACGCCACCAGCGGTGGCAGGATGAGCTTCCAGAGCAGGCGCATTTTCAGTGCCTCGCGCCAGTGCATCCAGCCGCTCCAGCCGGCGCCGCTACCCAGGCTGTAGCAAGCGCTGACGGCCTGGTGGTTGGGTAGCAGGCCGAAGGCGTGGCCGCCGAAGGAGTGCCCGACCCAGTACAGCGGCAGCGTTTCGTGGCGCAGCAGTTCCACCGCCGCGGCCAGGTCCTGGTAGGCCCAGTCCAGGAAGGACATGGCAAACCCCTTCAGGCTCCCGGCGCGGGATTGGCCGATACCCCGGTAGTCCAGGGTCAGCACGTTGAAACCGCGACGCGCGGCATGTTCGGCGAAGCGCCGGTAGAAGCGTTGCTGGACGCCGGCGGCGCTGGCCAGGAGCAGATTGCCCCTGGCAGTGCCGATGGCCGGGTAGCGCAGGGCACTCAGGCGATAGCCATCGGCGGCCACCAGGGTCAACGGCTCGCTGTTGACGGACGGCTGATCGGCACGGACTGCAATGTTCAATACAAGCCTCCTTGAGGCAGAGGTTCGGGACGGGCAGGGCGGTTCAACGACCCAGGAATACCGGCTGGCGTTTTTGTAGCATGGCCATCACTCCCTCGCGAGCGTCTTCGCTGCGAACCTGCTGCATGAGCTGCGGATTGAGCTGGGCCAGGGCCGCTTCATCTCCCTGCTCCAGGGCGAGGAAGGCCGACTGCAAGGTCGCCCTGACCGCCAGCGGCGCAGCCCTGGCGATGCGCTCGGCATAGTCGATGGCCCGGGCCAGCAGTTGTTCGGGGGCCACCACTTCCACCAGCAGGCCCATGTCCAGGGCCGTGGCCGCATCGAATTCCTCGCCGGTGAGCATGTAGCGCATGGCCCGGGTCCAGCCGGCCACCCGGGGAAAGCGCAGTGTGGCGCCGCCGGCCGGGGAGATGCCGCGCAGCACTTCCAGCTGGGCGAAGCGTGCATTGCTGGCGGCGATGGCGATATCGGCGTTGAGCAGCAGCTCGATGCCGGCGGTCCAGCAGGCGCCCTGTACCGCAGTCACCACCGGTTTGTTGCGCCGGGGCCCGACCACGCCCCAGGGGTCGATGCCGTCTTCGGGGTAGGCGATGCCGCCGTTGGCCAGCTTCGGCGTCAGCTCCATCAAGTCCAGCCCGGCGGTGAAGTGCTCGCCGTGGGCGAACAGCACCGCGCAGCGCAGTTGTTCGTCGCGCTCGTATTCGCCCAGGGCCCGGGACAGGTCCTCGAGCATGGCGCTGTCGAAGGCGTTGCGCTTGGCGGCCCGGTCCAGGCCGATCAACAACACCTGGCCCCGTTGCTCCCGGGTGACCCGGCCCGTTGTACCAGTGGCTTGGTTCATCTTGGCGTTCTCCTGAAGTACGTTGTTGGTTGAGTGAGCGAGCGCCTGGCGAGTTATTGACCAAGCGTTCGGTTACTGAAACTAAACAAACATTCGGTAATCGTCAAATTGAGGCGGGCCCGCTTATACCCTAGAATCACTGGCCGTGATCCCGCCCAGGAATGAGCCATGCGCCCCCCGAAGATTTCCCGTGACGAACTGCTCCAGCGCTGCGCCAGCACCTTCAAGCGCCTGGGGTATCACGGCACCACCATGGACACCCTGGCCGCCGCCTGTGGCCTGACCAAGGCCTCGTTCTATCACCATTACCCGAACAAGGAATCGCTGCTGCGCGACGTGCTGGAGCAGACCCACCAGGTCATCGCCGGGAGCTTGTTCGCCGTGGCTTGCGACGAGCAGCTCACCCCGGGCCAGCGCCTGGAAAAGATCGGACGCAAGTCCATGAAGCTGTTCCAGGATGGGGCCATCGGTTGCCTGATGGGGGTGATCGCGGTGGATGCGACCTACGGCAAGAGCGAGCTGATGCAGCCGATCCGGGCCTTTCTCGATGACTGGGCCAAGGCCCTGGCCCAGCTGTTCGCTACCCGGTACGAGCCGGAGCAGGCGCTGGCCATGGGAAGGCAGTTGGTGGCGGACTACGAGGGGGCGATCCTGCTGGCGCGCATCTATGGCGAACCGGCCTATATCGAGCAGGTGACCCGGCGGGCCCTGGCGAGCCTCGACGAGGGCCTGTAGGCGCGAAGCATGCTCGCGATGGAGGTTAACGGTAGTGCGTATCGACTGGATAAACGCAGCGCCCTGAAGTCCATCGCGGGCAAGCCTCGCTCCTGCAAATGCCTTAATCGATCAACATTGGGCTACTGCCCAGGCTTTCCTCGGGAACCGTGACGATCATGCAGCCGATGGCTCCGGCATGTTGGTAGATCGTGGTGGTGTCATGGGTCCTGGCATATTCAACCAGCGCGCGCTTGCCCTCGTCGCTGTAGCCCAGGCCTACCACCCAACGGGCCTCCACGGTTTGCTTGGTGTACTTTTTCAGCTTCAGGATGTCCTTCTCAATTTCTTCGAGCAGTTTCTTGCCAGCGTTGGTGGCGCTCTCGACCTTCAACTCGATGGCGTATTCATCGACGCCCTGGCGCGCCAGTACATCCAGGCGCAGTTTCTCGTTCGGTGGCGGGTAGGGCACTTCCCGGGCGGCACTCATATGGGGCTGGCGCAACAGCAGGATCAGGAACTCCACCTGGAACCATATTTCCCAGGCGGCTCCGGTGGCAATGGCCGACTCGATGCGGGCGTGGTCGTTGAGGATCAACTGGCTCAATTGGCTACTTTTCATGGGGCGTCACTCTTTGCTGGGTAGATGCACAGAGGAACGGGGTGCAGCAGGAGTTGTGAAGGCCTGGCGGCGTGACAGGGGCCGGTTGGCAAATTCCGCGGACGGTACCCGACAAGCGATTTCCAGCAAACGAGGAGTGCATGAGCATGCTTGTACCGATAGACCCCTGGCGAACCGACTTGATCCAGGTGCTGGATGAGGCGTCGTTGCTCATGGCCCAGGCTTACCAGCGGCTGGGCGACCGGGTGCCGCCGGAGCATGCGCTGGCCCAGGCGGGGCTGGAGCACGGACGGGAGATCGTCCTTGACTACCTGGAACATAACGAGGCCGGCCTGGCTTTCGAGCATCTGCGGTACATGATCGAGGAGCCGCCCCTGGTCTTGTCCGAGTCGGCCCAGTGCGCGTTGTTGCGCATTGCCCGGTACCTGGGGCAGGCACCTGCCTGAGCGCCACCCTTCAGTCCGCCGGCCGGGCATGCACCTGGCCGAGGTTGGCGGCGCCCAGGCAGTAGAACAGCCCGCCGCTGACGACGAACAGGCCCAGCATCCAGAAAATTGCCTGGGGCGCTTGGCTGGCCAGGACCAGGCCGCAGAGCATCGGCCCCAGGGCACCACCGAGGTTGGACAGGTTCTGTGCGCCGTAGTACAGCCCGCGCAGGTGCTCGGGGGCGATGCAGTCGATGAACATGTACTCGGCAGGGAAGACGATGATCTCGCCCAGGGTGAACACGGCCATGGCCAGCACCCACAGCGCCAGGTTGCTGGCCAGGGCGAAGCCGGCGATGCCCAGCAGGAACAGGCCCAGGCCCGTGGCCAGCCACAGGTTCAGGTGTTGGCGCAGGATGCGCCGGCCAATGGCGTACTGCAGGCTGATCACCAGCAGCGCATTGGTCGCCACCAGGGTGCTGATGGTGGTGTAGGCAACCTCGGCCGATGTGGTGACCACCAGGTATTGCGACAGATAGGCCGAGAACTGGCCGAAGACCACGGCGCTGAGCAGGCCGCCCAGGGTGAAGCAGACCAGGCGGTAGTCCGCCAGCAATTGCTTGCCCAGGGCCAGGAAGGACAGCGGGGGCTGGGCGGGTTCGGTGATGACTGGCGTTCGCTCGCCCCGGGCGAGGTACAGGCAGAAGAACCCCCCACCCAAGGCGGCGGACAGCACGAAGGGCAGGCTGATATCCAGCTTGGCCAGCCCGGCGCCAAGGAACGGGCCGATCGCGTAACCGATGTTGGTCAGGGTGTACTTGATGGAAAACCCCGTGCTGCGCTGGTTTTCCGGGAGCAGGCGGGCCAGGCCGGCCTTGATGGCGATATCGAACACCGCGTAGGCCAGGTTGATCGCCAGCAGGCACAGGTAGAACGACCAGAGGCTGCGGGCGGCGAAGCTACCGACGAAGCCCAGGGTGAACACCGCGCAGCAGCACAGGACCAACCGATGGTTGGCCATCCGGTCCACCAGGAAACCGCCGTAGAGGCTCAACACCGATCCGATGATCAGGCTGCTGCCCAGTACCAGGCCGATTTCGGCGACATCCAGTTGGAAGCTGCCTGCCAGGTAGATCACCAGGTAGGGCAGGGTCACCGCCCGGGCCAGGGTCAGCACCAGGGTGCCGGCCAACAACAGGTTGAGGGCCGCCGGATAGTGTTTCAGGGTGCGCAGCATCTGTGCCTCTTGCAGTGATACCGATGGGATGGCGATCAGCTTACTAGGGAATCTGGTTCTGTTTTATGATGCTTTTTACCAACTGATGTGAACTAGATTCATTAATAGACAGGGTGCCGCATGTTTTCCTCCGAACGCTTGAAGGGTATCGACGTGTTTGTCTGCGTGGCCGACTGTGGCAGCTTCAAGGCGGCCGGCGAGCGCCTGAACCTCACGGCGTCGGCCATCAGCAAGGCCATCGCCCGTTTGGAGGCGCGGCTGCAGGCGCGATTGTTCCGCCGTACCACCCGCAGCCTGGCCCTGACCGATGCCGGCCTGGCGTTCTACCGAACTTGCAGTGGCGTGCTGGCCGACCTGGAAGAGGCCGAGCTCGAGTTGCAAGCGCAACGGCATGAGCTGCGCGGCAAGCTGCGCATCGACCTGCCGGGGGCATTCGGCCGGGCCCGGGTCCTGGGGCCGATCCTCGAATTTGCCCGGGAGCACCCGCAGTTGCAGCCCCATGTGACCTTCTCCGAGCATCTGGCCAATCCCATCGAGGCCGGGGTCGATATCGCCGTGCGCTTGGGTGGCCCCGACCTGTGGCCGGCGGAACTGGGGCATCGGCACCTGGGAACCGAGCAGTACCTGTTCTGTGCCACCCCGGGCTACCTGGCGCAGCGCGGCGAGCCGCAGGTCATCGCCGATCTGGAGCGGCACCAGTGCATCGCCTATGGCTGGGCGGACGGGCGCGTGCACCCCTGGAGCTTCGCCACCGACGAGCCGGGGCAGATCGAGCGCCGGTCGGTTACGGCCAGTTGCGTGGTGGGTGCGGGGGAGGGCTTGCTGATGGCGGTGCTGGGCGGCTATGGCATCGCCCACCTGCCGTCGTGGCTGGTCAAGCGCCAACTGCAGGATGGCAGCCTGGTGGAAGTCTTGCCGCATTTGGCGACCCGGGGGCAGACGATCAACCTGCTATGGATGAAGAGCCGGCAGGGATTGCCCAAGGTCAACGCGATGCTGGAGTTCCTGGCGCGAAGCCTGGAGGAATGAACAATGATGAAGGAACAACGAGGAAGGAACAACGAGGAAGAAAAATGGCAGGGGCGGCTGGATTCGAACCAACGCATGGCAGGATCAAAACCTGCTGCCTTACCGCTTGGCGACGCCCCTGTAGCTGTTGCGACGTTACTTGCTTGAAGTGCCGGTCCGGGGAGGACCGCTGCAAGAACGGGCGCAAATTTAACAACTCGCCGGCGGTTTGGGAAGCCCCCAGCGCAAAAAAAATCGGTTTGAAAACAGCTGCTTAGTCTTGCCCGGGAGTTTTTTCCTCGATTGACACTCAACCGACGAGGTAGGCGTCCTGGGTGTCCTGCAGCGGCCGGGCGTGCTCCAGGGCCCGGCGAATGGCAATGAGCTCCGCACCCGCGAGCACTCGCCGACCCCATTCGTAAGTATTCCCGCCAGGGCCCAGATGCACCGATAACAACCCGCTGACCTGGTCACCGATGATCTCCAGGATCATTTCCATCATGCCTTCGCTGCCGTTGGCGGCGCTCAGGCAAGTCAATCCGCCGACGTCGGCGCGCCCGCACCAGAGGGCTTCATCCCAACTCAGGCAAGCGTCCTGCGGCCTGCCGATGCCGGGCAGGCTCCAGGCCTGCTGGTCCAGCGGCTGGGCCTTGAGGGCCGCCAGCAGTGGGGTGCAGGCCAGGACCTGCAAGGCAAAGCGCTGCCTGCCCCGATGCAGGTCATGCATTGGCTGGGCGGGTGGCTGCTGCGGCCCGCTGACCCTGACCTGCAGCAAGTGGCTGTGGACGAGTTCCGAAGGTTGTTCGCTCCAGCCGTTGATGTCGCTCACGGGTGGGTGCCAGATCAACTGCAGGGTCTCACCGACCAGCAGCCGATCCTGCGGCTCGAAGAACGCCGAGATGCCCTGGCCTACTTGCGGCAGCAGGTCGCGCAGGCTCAGCGTCGCAGCGCCATAGTCGATGCCCAGGTCCGGGGACCAGAACAACGGGGAGCAGGTTTTCAGCGGGGCGGGCATGGACGACTCGATCCTGGGCAGGTAGGGAATGGTTTGGCAGCGCGGGTGACTCAATCGGCTACACCAACTGGCTCAATGCGACCGTGACAGTGTCCGGCGGCGCACTAGTATAGGGAACCTTACGCAAGACCTATAAGAACAGCAGAGGAACACACGCATGCGACGCTGGAATGGCTGGGGAGATGCATCCACGGTGGTCGAATTGCCGGCCGAGGGCGCGGGCTTTCTCGCCGAGCGACTGGGACCGGGCTACAGGTTGCCGGAGGCCTCCCTGGAGCAGGCGTTGGCCCGGGTGCCCGTGTCGCGGCTGGCGGCTCATCCGCTGTACAGCATCGATCCCCAGGAGCGCCTGTTGCACGCCCGTGGACAAAGCCTGCCGGACTGGCTGGCGCTGCGCGAGGGTGAGCTGGGGGCTTACCCGGATGCGGTGGCGTTTCCTGAAACCGCCGCCCAGATCCGCCAGTTGCTGGCATTGGCCGAAGAACATGACTGGTGCCTGATTCCTTATGGGGGCGGCACCTCGGTAGCCGGTCATATCAACCCTGTTTGGTCCGAGCGCCCGACACTGACGGTGTCCCTGGCACGCATGAGCCGTCTGCTGGACCTGGACGAAGACAGCCTGCTGGCCACCTTCGGCCCCGGCGCCAGTGGCCCCCAGGTGGAAAGCCAGCTGCGCGCCCGGGGCTACACCCTGGGACATTTCCCGCAGTCCTGGGAGCTATCGACCCTCGGCGGCTGGGTGGCCAGCCGTTCCAGCGGCCAGCAATCGTTGCGCTACGGGCGCATCGAGCAATTGTTCGCCGGCGGGACCCTGGAGACCTTCGCCGGGCCAATGCCCATCGCCACGTTCCCGGCCTCCGCCGCGGGGCCTGACCTGCGTGAAGTGGTACTGGGCAGCGAAGGGCGCTTCGGGATCATTTCCGAGGTTCGGGTGCGGGTCAGCCGCTTGCCGCAGCATGAGCGCTTCTATGGGGTATTCCTGCCGGACTGGCCCCAGGCCTTGCAGGCTGTGCGGGCCTTGGCCCAGGCCCGGGTGCCGTTGTCGATGCTGCGCCTGTCCAACGCGGTGGAGACCGAGACCCAACTGGCCCTGGCCGGCCACCCGACGCAGATCGCCTGGCTGGAAAAGTACCTGGCGCTGCGTGGTGCGGGCCAGGGCAAGTGCCTGTTGACCTTCGGCGTGACCGGCAACCGCCGGCAGAACGCCTTGTCCCTGCGCCAGGCGCGCCAGCACTTGAAGGCCTTCGGCGGAGTGTTCACCGGCACCATGCTGGGCAAGAAGTGGGCGCAGAACCGCTTTCGTTTTCCCTACCTGCGCGAAAGCCTGTGGAATGCCGGCTATCTGGTGGACACCCTGGAAACAGCCACGGACTGGAGCAATGTCGATGCGCTTTTGCAGCGCATCGAAAACAGCCTGCGCGATGGCCTGGCCGCCGAAGGCGAGCAAGTGCATGTGTTCACCCACCTGTCCCATGTCTATGGCGAAGGCTCGAGCATCTACACCACCTACGTGTTCCGTCCTGACCGCCAGTATCCGGCAACCCTGGCCCGTTGGCAGGCGCTCAAGCATGCCGCCAGCCGGACCATCGTCGAGCACCAGGGCACCATCAGCCACCAGCATGGGGTGGGCAAGGATCATGCACCCTACCTGCCACGGGAAAAGGGCGCGCTGGCCATTGAGACCCTGCAGGCCCTGAGCCGCCATTTCGACCCGGCCGGACGCTTGAACCCCGGCACCCTGCTGGAGCAGTAAGGCTATGAGCCAGGACTGGAACGGCCAATGGCGGCAACAGGCGCTGCCGAGCCTGGCGGCGCAGAGCTGGGATTTGATCGTGATCGGCGGCGGTATCAGCGGCGCCGGGATCCTGCGTGAGGCGGCCCGGCGTGGTTGGCGCTGCCTGTTGCTGGAACAGCGGGATTTCGCCTGGGGAACCTCCAGCCGGTCTTCGAAGATGGTCCATGGCGGCTTGCGCTACATCGCCAAGGGCCAGTGGCGCCTGACCCGGGACTCGGTGCGCGAGCGCCAGCGCTTGTTGCAGGAGGCTCCCGGGCTAGTGGACCCCATGAGCTTCCTGATGCCCCATTACCGGGGCCAGTTTCCCGGGCCGCGGGTGTTCGGCAGCCTGCTGAGCCTGTATGACGCCCTGGCCGGACGGCGCAACCACAGGTTCCACGATGCCGGGCAGTTGCAGTTCCTGGCGCCTGGGGTCAAGGAGCCGGGCCTCTTGGGCGGCACCTGTTTTCTCGACGCCTTGACCGATGATGCGCGGCTGGTGATGCGGGTATTGGCCGAGGCCCGGGCCGATGGAGCCCAGGCGTTCAACGGCCTGCGCGTGACCCGCTTGTTGCGTGATAACGGGCGGGTGTGTGGGGTCGAGGTGGATGACAGCGAAGGCGGCGCGCCCTGCCAGCTGCGCAGCGAGAGTCTGGCGGTGGCCACCGGGGCCTGGGCCGAGCGTTTGCGTCCGGCGGATGCGGGGCGTCAACTGCGACCGTTGCGTGGCAGCCACTTGTTGCTGCCGGGTTGGCGGCTGCCAGTGGCCCATGCCTTCAGTTTCATGCATGCCGAGGATCGCCGGCCAGTGTTCGTCTTCCCCTGGGAAGGCGCTACCGTGGTCGGTACCACCGACCTGGACCATCGCGAAGATCTGGACCTGAGCGCCAGCATCAGCCAGCAGGAGCTGCATTACTTGCTGGCGGCCTGCGCCCAGCAGTTTCCCGAGGCGCGGATCGTTGCCAGCGACGTGCTTTCGACCTGGGCCGGGGTGCGCCCGGTGGTGGCCGCTGGCGGTGCGGACTCCGAGGACAAGCCCTCCAACGAAACCCGCGAGCATGTGCTGTGGCAGGAGCCGGGATGCGTGACCCTGGCCGGCGGCAAGCTCACCACCTTCCGGCCCCAGGCCATCGAGGTCTTGGCTGCCTGCGGGGCGATGATCGGACGCAGTGTCAGCGACGACGGCGCGCCGGTGTTCGCTCCGGTCCCGACCGTGGAGATTCCCGGCCTCAGCGGCGCCCAGCAGCGGCGCCTGGCCGGGCGCCATGGTCGCGACCTGCCGCGGCTGGCCCAACTGGTGGAGCAGTTGGGTCACGAGTGCGTCGGCGCCAGCGACACCCTGTGGGCCGAGCTGGCCTTTGCCGCCGAGACGGAAATGGTCCTGCACCTGGACGACCTGCTGCTGCGCCGCACGCGCCTGGGCCTGCTGCTGGCCGAGGGCGGCGCCAGCTACCTGCCAGCCATCCGCAACCTGTGCCAGGGGCGCCTGGGCTGGAGCGACGCCCATTGGCAAGCCGAAGAACAGCGCTACCGGACCTTGTGGCAACGCCACCACAGCTTGCCCAGCACTGATGCCTAACCAAGAGAGCCCCATGGATAATCACAACAACAAGCGGGACTACCTGCTGGCTATCGATAACGGAACCCAGAGCGTACGCGCGCTGCTGTTCGACCTTCAGGGCAACCTGATCGGCAAGGGCAAGGTGGAACTGGAGGCCTACTACTCGACCCAGCCCGGCTGGGCCGAACAGGACCCGGACTACTACTGGGCCAAGCTCGGCGAAGCCTGCCAGATCCTCTGGCAGCAGACCGGCATCGACCGTTCGCAGATCCGCGGGGTGTCCCTGACCACCCAGCGCGGCACCCTGATCAACGTCGATGCCCAGGGGCGGGCGCTGCGCCCGGCGATCCTCTGGCTGGACCAGCGCCAGGCCGAGATCGAGGGCAAGCTCAAGGGCCCCTGGAGCTGGTTGTTCAAGTTGATTGGCGCCGAGGCCACGGTGGATTACTTCCGCGCCCAGGCCGAAGCCAACTGGGTGGCGCAGAAGCAGCCGGAGATCTGGGCCGCCACCGACAAGTTCCTGCTGTTGTCGGGGTTTCTCACCCATCGCCTGACCGGCCATTTCGTCGATTCGGTGGGGTGCTGCGTGGCCTACCTGCCGTTCGACTACAAGCGCCTGCGCTGGGCCGCCCCCAGCGATTGGAAATGGCAGGCCCTGGCGGTACGCCGCGAGCAACTGCCGACCCTGCACAAGCCCGGCGAAACCCTGGGTCGGATCACTGCCGAGGCCAGTCGCCACACCGGTATTCCCGAGGGCCTGCCGTTGATCGCCGCGGGTGCCGACAAGGCCTGCGAGGTGCTGGGCTCCGGGGTCCAGGATTCCACCACGGCCTGCGTCTCCTACGGCACCACGGCCACCATCACCACCACCCGCTCGCGTTACCTGGAGGTGGTGCCACTGATTCCGCCGTATCCGGCAGCGGTGCCGGACCACTACAACTGCGAGGTGATGATCTTCCGTGGCTATTGGATGGTCAGCTGGTTCAAGCAGCAGTTCGGCCTGCGCGAGGTGCAGCAGGCGGCGCAGCAGGGGTTGGAGCCCGAGCAGTTGTTCGACGCCCTGGTCCAGGCAGTGCCCCCGGGGTCCATGGGCCTGACCCTGCAACCCTACTGGTCGCCGGGTATCCGTGAGCCGGGGATGGAGGCCAAGGGCGCGATGATCGGTTTCGGTGACGTGCACACCCGGGCGCATATCTACCGGGCGATCCTCGAGGGCCTGGCCTACGCCTTGCGCCAGGGCATGGAGCGCATGGAGAAACGCTCGAAGCTCAAGATCACCCGCCTGCGGGTGGCCGGAGGCGGTTCCCAGAGCGATGCGGCGATGCAACTGACCGCCGATATCTTCGGCCTGCCGGTGGAGCGCCCGCATGTCTACGAGGCGTCGGGGCTGGGCGCGGTGATCGCCTGCGCGGTGGGGTTGGGGCTGTACCCGGATTTTTCCACGGCCATCAGCGCCATGACCCGGGTCGGCGCGGTGTTCGAGCCCCAGCCCCAGGCCCGGCAGATGTACCAGCGGCTGTACAGCCAGGTGTACTTGCGCATGTATCGCCAGCTCAAGCCGCTGTACCAGAGCATTCGCGAGATCACCGGTTATCCGGCCTGAGATCGGCCCGGGCAGCGGCAAGCGGGGCTGGCTCCAGGGGGAGGGCGTTTGCTGCTAAGGTGGCGTCTTTCCCCTGCTGCATGATCCCTGATGCATGGCGAAGCCATCGCCGTGCCGGTCGCCCCCTGGAGTCCGAGATGCCGCTGACCTGCCTGCTGCGCTGCAATGACCTGTCCCGCACCCGTGAGCATTACCAGCGGATACTCGGCTTCGCCGTCAGTGATGGCGCGGAGTCGACGCTGTTGGTGCAGTTGCAGGACTGTCGCCTGACGTTCACCGAGCAGGACCTGTGGGGCAGCGCCCCGGGCTGTACCGGGACCCTGTATTTCGCCCTGGAGGATGTGCAGGCCTATTTCGATTCGATCAAGGATCGGGCCGATATTGCCTGGCCCCTGCAGGACATGCCCTACGGCACTCGCGAGTTCGGCATCCGCGACTGCAACGGCTACTACCTGGCGTTCATGCAGGGCCAGCCGGTTCCGGACTGATCCGGTCCGGGTAGGCGGGCGTCGAGGCTCGCCTGCCATCGCTCCATGCTCCCTCGCGCCAGGTCGCGCCCGCGTCCTGGCAAAAAAAGCCAAATCGGCCTGTGTTCTCTTCGTTCCTTCCTGCGTCGCAACCTTCATTGTCTATTGCCCACGCCGGAGTCGTACCGATGCTTTCGCCCAGAACCCTGCCCACCACTTTGTTGGGCCTGGCCCTTGCCTGTCCGGCCATGGCCGAGCCCGGGGGCCTGGAACTGGCTCCGGCGCAGGTCCTGGGACAAGGCCAGGAGGACGCCGGGCAGGGGGCTGAAGAAGCCCGAGCGCGGCTGGCCCAGGTTCCCGGCGGGAGCAACCTGGTACAGATGAGCCGGCCATTGCAGGGCCGGGTGGCCAGCAACCAGGACGTGCTGGCCTACCAGCCAGGGGTCTATGCCCAATCGGCGGGCAACGAAGGGGTGAAGATCTCGATCCGTGGCTCGGGCATCAACCGTGCCCCCGGGGCCCACGCCTCGGGGCTCTACACCATGCTCGACGGCCTGCCCCTGACCGGCCCCGGCGGTACCCCCTACGAGTTGCTGGAGCCACTGTGGGTCGACCGCGTGGAGGTGCTGCGTGGGGCCAACGGTTTCGACCGCGGCGCCCTGGCCCTGGGCGGCGCCATCGACTACATCAGCCATACCGGCTACGACGCGCCGCTGTTGCAGGTGCGCTACGTCACCGGCAGCCACGGCTACCAGCAGCGCCAGGTCAGTTCCGGGCAAGTGCTGGGGGACTTCGACTACTACGTCTCGCTGACCGATTCCAATGCCGACGGCTACCAGCGCCATACCGCCAGCGACAGCCGGGGAGTCGTGGCCAACTTCGGCTATCGCTTGAACCCGAACCTGGAAACCCGTTTCTACCTGCGCTACCGGCAGACCGACAACGACCTGGCCGGGCGGGTGACCAAGCATTCCATCGAGCATTCCCCCAGGGCGGCCAACCCGGCCTATGTGTCCCGGGACGACCGGCGCAAGCAGCCGGGCAGTACCTTCGTCGGCAACAAGACCACCTGGTACATCGATGACGATTCGAGCCTGCAGGCTGGCCTGGTCTACCACGACTACCCCATGGACCTGCGCGAAGGCCCCAACCGCCTGAAGGTGGCGTATAGCGATGTCAGCGGCACCCTCGACTACAAGCGCCGCGACACTCTCTGGGGCCTGGAGAGCCGCAGCACCCTGGGCCTGCGGGTGACCAAGCACCTGCCCAACGACGGTGCCAGCGAGTTCGTGCGTATCCCCACCGGCAATACCAGTGATTACGCACCGGGCACGCGGATGCGCAATTTCACCTACCAGGGCTCGGACAGCGTCCTGCATGTCAGCAATGACCTGGAGATCGCCGACGACCTGTGGCTGACCACCGGCCTGGCGGCCATCTACACCCGCCGCGAGAGCGCGGTGACTTACCCCGAGGGCGGCGGCAAGACCAGCCTCGGCGACTGGGACTATGCCCCGCGCCTGGGCCTGCGCTACCAGTTGAACCGCGATGTGCAGCTGTTCGGCAACCTCAGCCGTTCGGTGGAGGCGCCGCATCCCTGGTCGCTGATCTATAGCTCCAACATTCGCTTCCCGAAAGACAGCGGTGCCGCCACGGGAACCCAGCGCGACCCGATCAAGCTGCAGAACCAGACCGCCACCACCCTGGAGCTGGGTGGCCGTGGCGACAGCATCCTGGGCCAGTGGAGCCTGGCCTGGTACTACGCCCAGGTTCGCCATGAGCTGTTGTCGGTATGGCCGGATGCCAACGCCACCATGCCTTATGAACTCAACGCCAGCCCCACGGTGCACCAGGGGGTGGAGGCCAGCCTGGAGAGCGAGCTGTGGTCGCGGCCCGGAGTGGGGCGCCTGGGCCTGCGCCAGGCCTATACCTTCAGCGACTTCCACTACCGCGACGATCCACGTTTCGGCGCCAACCGCCTGCCGGGCCTGCCGATGCACTACTACCAGGGCGAGTTGCGCTACGACTGGCCGCAGGGCTTCTTTGCCGCCGTCAACACCCAGCTGGTGTCCAAGGTGGCGGTGGACTACGCCAACAGCTACTACGCCGACCCCTATGCGCTGTTCGGCGCGACCCTGGGCTACAACGCGCCGAAGAACGACTGGCAGGCCTGGGTCGACCTGCGCAACCTGACCGGCCAGCGCTATGCGGCCACCGTCACCCCGGGCTACGACGACAAGGGCCAGGATACCGCCCGTTCGACCCCGGGCGAGGGCATGGGGGTGTATGTCGGGATGTCCTGGAGCCTGCGTTAAGGCCGATGGTTGTGCCGGTCGTGACGGCGCGCGGTGTCAGTTGCGAAAGTACAGCTCGTCCAGTTGCCGCCGGCGTATCGCCAGGTACTCCTCCCAGACCTTGGGGAAATCCTCGTCCCGGGTCAGGGGGAAGGTCAGGTAGATGAACTTGCCGATCACCCGGATGTACTGGCGCTCACGCTTGAAGGTCGGTTGTTCGCAGACCGAGACGCTTTCATCGTAGCCAGGATGGTGGTGGTAGATGTTCACCCGGTGCGGGGCAAGCATGGAGCGGGCGAAGTCCAGCACCCAGCCGTGGTCCGGCCCCATGGCCAGGTAACCCTGGGTGCCGTCTTCGGAGAGGCTGATGCAGGAGCGGGCCTGGGTGCCATCCTCGTCATTGACCAGCACGATCTGGCTGTCGAAGTAGCCGATGCGCTGTTGCCCGGGGCCTTCCAAGAGCAGGCTCCAGCCTTCGGCGCCCATGCGAAATTCGCCACGGTAGGTGAACCGGGCAGTCCAACCGTTGGCCAGGGGAACATGGTGGTTGTTCATCGGTGTCCTAGGGGAAAAAGGGTCGGCAGTAGGGTACAGGGCGCCAGCGAGGTTTGACGAGGCCGGACTGTTGGTGCCGGGGCGCGCATCCATTAGCATGGCCGCCGCGCAATTTCAGGAGAACCACCATGCACGCAGGGGACCTGCAACGGATCTACGACTTGCTGGCCGGATTGCTGCGAGCGATCCAGGGTGGCGAACCCAGTACTTTGGCGCAGTACGGCATCAGCACCGCGATTTATGAGGAAGTGCTCGAGGAACTGGAGGCTGGCGCGGCTTGCCTGGCCAGTCTCGCGCTGCCCGCCTGGGAGATGGCGCTGGCGCCCGACAGGAGCGGGCGAGTGGATTTTGACTGCTACCCGACCCAGCAGCCGGGCACGCTGCGGGTGACGTGCCGGTTGTGGTCCGCAGGCCGGCCCAGTGAACTGAGCCTGACGGCCGACTATTGCCCAGGCCAGGCTGCTTCGCCGCTGCAGTTCAGGCTGCTGGAGGTGCAGTAGCCGCTGCAGGTCAACGCGGTGTTCGATAAGGCTATCTAGCTTGCCCCGAGTGCTTTACATTCGCCGCCCTGACGAATGGACGTCAGGCCAGGTGTGAGAGTTGATCGGGAGGATCAGGCCGTTATGCACAGATTTGCACACATGATCGATGACCAGTGGGTCGAGCACAGTTACCCGCCGGTCTTCGAGATTGCGCCCTTCAACGGTGGCGAGCGGGTGGTGGCCGGCGTGCCGGGGTCCGATCCGCAGGTGTTGCTCAGCCTGGCCCGTTGCCTCACCCAGCCGCTGCTGTTGCTGTTCGTGTTGCACACCAGCCGCGAAGACGTGCCGGTAGGCCGTTACATGAGCCCGATGCTGTCCCTGGCCGAGGTCGAGGATTTCATCGATGAGTTCAAGCCATTTCTATGTGGCGACAGCCGCTTCGATTTCTGGGTGCACTCGCCCGAAGACCAGGCCACGGTGGTCTGGGACCGGCACAACCTGATCTACGCCTACGGCCCGCTGGAAAGTTATGCCAGCGCTCTGTACGGCCTGGGGTTCGGCCATGGCAAAGCGCAGATTCCGGTGCCCCATATGCATTACTACCATCCGCAACTGGATGAGCTGTGCAGGCAGTTGATCGCGCGGTTCGACTGGCAACATTCGCCGCTGCAGCCTGTGGATGAGCAGTGAGGCCTTGAGCGGGCAGGAATGAGGATCGGGGCCATGGCGGCCCCGATTGCGTTTTTTGCGTTACTGCGCGGCCAGCTTGGGCGTGCGCGGCGGTACCAGGCGCTTGCTGCCGGTGGACTCGTAGGCCGAGGCCAGGCGCAGCAGGTTCGCATCGTCATAGGCCCGGCCGGCGAAGGTCAGGCCCACTGGCATGCCGATGTCCGCCATCACGCCCATGGGCACGGTGACGGTGGGCACGCCCAGGTGGCGGATGGCGAGGTTGCCGTTGGCCACCCAGATGCCGTTGCTCCAGGCGATGTCCGCCGACTCGGGGTTGATGTCGGCATCCGCCGGGCCGACGTCGGCGACGGTGGGGAACAGCACCGCGTCCAGCCCTTGGGCGTCCATCCAGTCTTCCAGGTCGAGCTTGCGGGTCTGCTCCAGGCCGCGCAGGCCATCGGCCAGGGTGGCGATCTGGTCCCAGGTCTTGAGGCCGCGCTTGGCCATGTTGACGTACTCGTCCATGCCTGCCGCCAGGTCATCCTCGCGGTTGGGCAGGGTGCCCGGGTCATGGGGGAAGATCTGTGGCCCGTCGACATCGGCCAGGCGGTTGAGCTTGGGATCGTCGTTGGCCCGCAGGAAGTCGTCGAAGGCCCAGCCCGAGAGCTCCCACAGCTCGTCATGGAGGAATTCCTGGCTGACGATGCCGCGATTGAACACGGTGGGCGCGCCGGGGCGATCGCCTTCGCAGTTGGACACCAGTGGGAAGTCCACTTCCAGCACCTCGGCGCCAGCGGCTTCCAGGGCCTGGCGCGCCTGGCGCCAGAGCTCGATCACCGACTCGCGGGTGGCGATGCGCTGGCCGGTGGGGCCGCCGATCCCCGGCTTGGCACTGGTACCGGCCTCGGCGTCGGCATTGATGTACATGCGCGGCACGCCGAAGCGCTTGCCCTTGAGGGCGCCGGCGTCGGCCGCCAGTTGCGGGTAGGAAGCGGGGCGCACGCCGGCCACGGCCGGGATCGGCACCCAGGGCTGCAGGCGCCACAGGTCACCGCGTTTATCCGGGTCTTCGGCGACTACCACGTCCAGCACTTCCAGCAGGTCGGCCATGGTCCGGGCGTAAGGCACTACCACGTCCATGGTCGGGGTCAGCGGCCAGTTGCCGCGCACCGAGATCACGCCGCGCGAGGGGGTGTAGGCGCAGAGGCCGTTGTTGGAGGCCGGGCCACGACCGCTGGACCAGGTTTCCTCGGCCAGGCCGAAGGCGCTGAAGCTGGCGGCGGTGGCGGTGCCGGCGCCGTTGGACGAGCCGGAGGCGAAGGGTGCGGTCAGGTACTGGGCGTTGTAGGGGCTTTCGGCGCGGCCATAGACCCCACGCTGCATACCGCCGTTGGCCATCGGCGGCATGTTGGTCTTGCCCAGGCAGATGGCGCCGCCGGCGCGCAGGCGCTCGATGGTGAAGGCGTCGCGCTGGGCCACCAGGTCCTTGAAGGCCGGGCTGCCGGATGCGGCGGTCAGGCCCTTGACCAGATAGCTGTCCTTGGCGGTGTAGGGGATGCCGTCCAGTGGCCCGAGGAGCTGGCCCTTGGCGCGGCGGGCATCAGAGGCTTGCGCTTCCTCCAGAGCCTCGGGGTTGCGCACCACCACGGCGTTGAGGGCGGTGGCAGTGGCGGGGCCGTCGTAGGCATCGATCCGCGCCAGGTAGGCCTGGACCAGTTCCACGGCAGTGGTCTGGCCGGACTCGAGGGCGGCGCGCAGTTGGGCAATGGAGACTTCGGTGACTTCGATCATGCGGGTTCTCGTGGTACGGCTTGGCACGGCAAGGGTTGAGTCGGGGCTTGGGTTGATGCCTGTCAGTCAAGCGAGGTGACCTTTTGTAGGAGCGCAGCTTGCTCGCGAGGGTCGTGAACGGTAGCGCCTGTTGACTGGGTAAACCCAGCGCTCTGAAGTCCATCGCGGGCAAGCCTCGCTCCTACCTTGCCTTGACTGATCGGCATTGGGGCTTGGGGGCCTTTTTAGCATCAAGTGCCCGTCAGCGGAATCTCCGCTCGATCGCAGGTGCGCACTTTGGGCCAAAAGGCCGGGTCATCTGGCATGTGGGTCGATATGGGCCTTTACCCGCCAGGCCTCCTGGCCGGCCTGGGGGATCGGCTGGCCGACAAAACGATAGCTGCCCAGGTTCTGGAGGATGGTTTGGTCCAGGGACGTGTCGCCGGAGCTTTCCAGCAGCTTGAGCCGCGGCTCAGCGGAGCCGGGCACGAACTGCACCTCGACCACCACGGGCTTTACATCAGGTCCGAGCTTGAGTTTGCCGAGCGTTCGGTGCTGGAGCAGTCGCAGCTTGAGGCTGAGCCGGCTCCTGGCTGAGGCGGTCCAGACCTGGCTGTACCGCGCTTGTTGCTCGGCATTGAGCTCCAGGCCCTGGTCACGCAGCCGGTCGATGCCTTTCCAGGCAGCGTCGCCGCTCTGCTTGAGAACGCTGAAGTACATCTGCTGCGCGCCTGGAAGATCCTGCGGGCCGCCTTTGCCTTCTTCCATCAACCTGGCCAGGGCCAGGATACTTTCCTTGCTCCCCACCGCCGCAGCACGCTGGTAGTGATCCCTGGCCAGGACGTAGTCGGCCTCTTGTTCGTCCAGGCGCCCGAGATGGTGGTAGGCCCTTGGGTTTGTCTGGGCCTGCGAGAGATACAGGGCTTTGGCCCGGGCGGTATCCTGCGCGACTCCATGACCGCGTTCGTACAGGGTGGCCAGCAGGGTCTGGCACATCGAGTTGCCGGCTTCGCCCTGGCGGCGGATATAGTCGAGCATTTCCCGGGAGATGGTCTCCTGGTCGCGGTAGTGCCAGCAGCGCAGGCCGACCATGGAGTCGTTCTGCACGCTGGTAGCGCTCTGGCAGCCGCTGAGCAGTCCGCCGAGCAGTGCCAGGACGACAATCCTGTTCATGGATGGGGACCGTTGAATTCGCCCAGGTAGTCCAGGGACAAGGTGGATGGAAGCGCAAGCGATTGCCCGAAGTGTGCAATGCCAGCGTGGGCAACGAGGATGAAGTGGCTGTACTGCAAGAGAACGGGCCAGTGCAGCCGTTGCCTCTGGGCGGCGCTGCGGATCATGGACTCCAGGTACTCTAGATGGCCTTGCTGGGGGATCAGCTCGACAAAGTCGGAGTCGATAGACCACCCCAGTTCCTGGCGCAGGCGCCAGCTTGGATTGCGTGCCTCCCAGGCATGGTACTGGGCATCCGTGGCGTCGGGGCCGGGTTCGGCTTCCCACTGTTCGAAGGCGAACAACGCAGCTTCGGTGTCATTTGCAAAGCGTGCGGCAAACAGGTGAAAAGCGAAGTAGTCGTCGCATTCCGACATGGACATGGCTCCTGGCAGCTTCAGATCACGCTGGCGCGTTGCAGGTGGCTGACGTGGCCCAGGCCGGACGCGTTCAAGCGCGCGACCAGGTCTTCGCGGGCCGGGCCGCCGCCGTTGCGCAGGTACTCCAGCTCCGAAGCGGTGATCACTACCACCGGCACCAGGGTCACCGGTGATAGCGGCATGTCCGGCAGATAAGTAGGGAAGCTGGCCGTTGGACCGCCAATCAATACGCCGACGCAGTCGTCGTTGCTGACGAAATGCTCGGGCAACTGCTCGCACATGGCACGAGACTGGCTGACGCCGGGCAGCTCCAGGGACAGCACGCCATAACGCTCCAGGCGCGAGACATAGCCGCCGGCATCGGCCACGGTATTGGCCACGCAACGCAGCAACTCGAAAGCCCAGCTGTCGGCGAAGGGATAGACATCCCCCTGCGGGCCCTGGGCATGGGCCGGAATATCCGGTGTCTCGATAAACAGCTCCATTTCGAAGCCGTTGCCCTGGCCTTCACCGTCGTCGAATGGATCGGACAGGCCCTCGGTGGCCAGGATGATGCTGTTGGGGCGACGCACGATGCGGTAGGCCTGGCGGGTGGAGGGCCAGTGGGGGCCGCCCATGAAGCTTGGGCTGATGGCAAAGCCCAGCACGTCCTGCTCACAGGTACCGATGGTCTGCCAATGACGTTCGAGGCAGGCGGCGCCAGCGTCCATCAATGCGATCAGCTCCTGCTCGGCACTGCTTGGCTGGTCGTGGGCAGGGGTGTCGACGGGGCCAGGCTCTGGCGTGGCCAGGGGCGGTACGGATTTGGCAGGAGCGGGCTTATTGAAGATGGAAAGCAGTTTTTGCAGGAAATTCAACGGGCGATCCTTGCTCAAGAGTGTTGTCTGGGCGCGCATTGTGCCGACTCGACACAGCCCTGGATAGCCGTTTGAGATGGCAATGTGCCTTGTGCCGTTACTGCTTGGCAATCCAGACGTCGGATCGATACATTCGCCGGTGCATGCAATGCATGGCATGGGTGCAGGCCGATGACCGTTGCATGCGCAATCTTGCAAAGCATTCCCAAGGATTTTGTATGCCGTTGATTTCGCAACGTGTTGAGTTGGCTCGCAATGGCGCCAACGACAAGGTGATCTGCCGCATGGCCTCCGGTTGGGCTGTCATGGGGGATGTGCAGTTTCTGCCGGGTTATTGCCTGTTGTTGCCCGACCCTGTGGTGCCGAGTCTCAACGATCTGGATGAAGCCGCCAGGACCACCTACCTTCTGGACATGGCTCGCCTTGGCGATGCCGCCTTGCAGGCCACTGGGGCCCTGCGCATGAATTATGAAATCCTCGGCAACTCAGAACCTGAGTTGCACTGTCATGTTTTCCCGCGTTACGCCTCGGAGCCGGAACACCTTCGCCGGATGCCAGTCTGGTTCTACGATTGGAAAACGGCCGTTGCCTACTCCGAAGAGGACCATGGCCAGTTGCGTCGGCGCATTGCCCAGCTACTGGGGCACTGAATCGAACGAGCCCTGGCCCGGTGTGAGGGCGCTTGCCGGCCATCGCCTCGGTGATAACGGGATCGAAGGCCGGTGACCGGGGCCGCGACGGGGGGATCGCCGCAGCCCCTGGATCAGGTGCAGCGGTTTATTTATCCAGCAGCTTGAGGATGTCCTCGTACAGGGCCCTGGGTATGAACACGCCTTGTTCCTCACTGCGCCGCCGGGCGTCGTAGCGACGTTGCGATGGTAGGCGGGCGCCTTGGTCGACAATCGCGGCGAACATCTCCTCGGCGCGCCTGGCGCCTTCCTCGGCGTTGCCATTGGCGAACAGCTGCGGGTCGAAGGCCAGGATCAGTTCCCCATGAAGGGGAGTAGCGCCGACGCCGTTGTCGAAGGCCATCGACTCCATGCTGGTCATGTCATTGATCAGGGCACCTGCCAGCAATTCCACCATGGCCGCCAGGGCCGAACCCTTGTGGCCGCCGAAGGTCAGCATGGCGCCAGACATGGCGGCCAGCGCATCGGTGGTCGGCTGGCCCTGGTCGTCGACGGCGCAATGTTCGGGCAGTGGGCGGTTGGCCCGGCGATGCAGCTCGATGTCGCCGCGGGCAATGGCGCTGGTGGCGAAGTCGAAGACAAAGGGATTGTGGCCCACGCGCGGCCAGCCGAAGGCAATGGGGTTGGTGCCGAAGACCGGCTTGCTGCCCCCGGCGGGGGCGACCCAGCTATGGCTGGGCGTGAGGGCCAGGGCTGCCAGCCCGTGTTCGGTCACGGCCTCGATTTCCGGCCATAGGGCCGAGAAGTGGAAACAGTTGTTGATGACCATGGCCGCCACACCCACCTGCCGGGCTTTTTGCACCAACAGCGGCAGCGCAGTTTGAAATGCCAGCAGCGAGTAGGCCCGGTGCGCATCCGCGGCCACGATGGCCGCGGAACGCTCGGTGACAGTCGGCAGTGCCTGAGGGTCGACCTGGCCCTCGCGCATGGACTTCACGCAGACCAACAACCGGTACAGCCCATGGGAGTGGCATTCGTCGGCCTGCCCGCGGGTGATGGTGCGGGCAATGGCCTGGGCGTGGGCAGCGCAGAAGCCGTTGTTCGCCAGTACATCGTTGGACAGTCGGAAGGCTTGGTCGAGCGACAGATTAATCAAGTCAGACATGAAACGTATCCTTGGATCATGGGTGAACGCTGGATAGACGAGGACTGCGCCGAGTGGGTGCAGCGCAGGCCTCTGTCGTCACCTCTGGCAGTGAGCCGTCAGGTTTCGCGCTGGCCGTTGACCAGGCGGCAAAGGCCCAGGGGATTGGCCTGCTGGATGGCCGGTTGCAGCAAGGTGTCCGGGAAGTTCTGATAGCAGACCGGTCGCAGGAAGCGGGCAATGGCGGCGGTACCGACCGACGTGGAACGGGCGTCGGAGGTGGCTGGAAACGGCCCGCCGTGGACCATGGCGTCACAGACTTCGACGCCTGTCGGCCAGCCATTGACCAGGATGCGCCCGGCCTTGCGCTCCAGGGTCGCCAGCAGGGTCCGGGCGGTCTCGGTATCGGCCTCGTCCAGATGCAGGGTCGCGGTCAACTGGCCCTCCAGGTGTTCGGCCACTTGCCTGGCCTGGGCGATGTCATCGCACTCGACCAGCAGCGAGGCCGAGCCGAAGATCTCTGCCTGCAGGGCCGGTTGCTCAAGAAAATCCCTGGCGCAAGTGACGAACAAGTGCGTCTGGCACTGGTTTGGCCCCGTGCCCTCAAGGCCTGCGCCCACCAAGCGCGCGTCGGCGTTGCTGGCCAGCTCTTGCAGGCCATGGCGGTAGGCCTTGAAGATTCCGGGCGTCAGCATGGTCTGGGCGGGACTGCGTTCGACAGCCTGCCGGGCGGTTGCGAGGAAGGCGTCCAGGGCTGGGCCCTTGATGGCGATGACCAGTCCCGGGTTGGTGCAGAACTGACCGGCACCCTGGTTGAGGGAGGCGATAAAGCCCTCGGCCAACGCCGCGCCACGGTTGAGCAGGGCATGCTCGAACAGGAAGACCGGGTTGATCGAACTCATCTCGGCATACACCGGGATCGGCTCGCGACGTGCCTGGGCCACTTGGGTCAAGGCTATGCCGCCGCTGCGCGAACCGGTGAAACCCACGGCCTTGATCCTGGGATCGCTGACCAGGCCCGTGCCGATTTCCACGCCGGAGCCGAACAGCAGCGCAAACACTCCCGGTGCCAGGCCGTGCTTGGCCACGGCTTGCTGGATCGCCTGGCCCACCAATTCGCTGGTGCCGGGGTGGGCACTGTGCGCCTTGACGATCACCGGGCAGCCGGCAGCCAGCGCCGAAGCGGTGTCGCCGCCGGCCACGGAGAAGGCCAGGGGAAAGTTGCTGGCGCCGAACACGGCGACCGGGCCCAGGGCGATATGCCGCTGGCGCAGGTCCGGGCGGGGCAGTGGCTGGCGCTCGGGAAGCGCTTCATCGACCCGCACGTCGAGCCACTCGCCGGTGCGTACTGTGCGAGCGAAGGTGCGCAGTTGGAAGCAGGTACGGCCCACCTCGCCCTGGATGCGTAGGCGAGGCAAGCCCGATTCCGCCACCGCGCGATCCACCAGGGTGTCGCCCAGCGCCTCGATCTGTTCGGCGATGCTTTCCAGGAACGCCGCGCGCTCCTGCAGCGAGGTTTCGCGGTAGCTATCGAAGGCCGACCAGGCCAGCGCACAAGCCTGCTCGACATGCTCGCGCGAGCCACCGGGATAACCCGGCTCCAGTACCTGGTCGGTGGCTGGGTTGATGGCCTTGATCGCATCACGAGTACCTGGCACGGCTTGGCCGCCAATCAGCATATTTCCTGTCAGACCCATATCGGCCTCCTGAGGTAATGAACGTCCACCTGCCGGTTTTAAAGAATGCAGTGGCAGAGGAGGGGGAAATGAAAGCGGTGCGCCTGGGCGCACCGCTTCAGGGGAACATCTGCCGGGTGTCAGGCCAGGTTGTGTTCTTTGCTCCAGTTGGCGTACCAGGTACGGAACAGCGTGTACTGGGCCTCGGCATAGTTGCGCTGGGAGTCGCTCAGGGCATCGGTTTCGTTGAAGTGCAGGGTGTATTCCAGGTCGCCGTTGAGCACCATCAGGTGCTTGTAGTACAGCACCAGGTCGCAGCCCTCATCGAACGAGGACAGTACGTGCAGGGCCGACTCCAGTTCTTCGGCCAGGCGTCGGGCCTTGGCGTCGCCCTTGGCAGCCTGCTTGCTCAGGGCCACCAGGTGCAGCACTTCGCGAGGCAGCGCGTTGCCGATACCGGTGATGGAACCGGTGGCGTTGCAGTTGACGAAACCGTTCACCACATCGGTATCGACACCGACCATCAAGGTGACCGCGTCATCCTTGGAGGTAATGAACTCAGCGGCATAACGGCTGGCTTGGGCGCCGCCGAACTCCTTGAAGCCGATCAGGTTCGGGTGCTCGCCGCGCAGTTCGAAGAACAGGTCCGCGCGAGTGGCAAAGCCATAGTAGGGGCTGTTGTAGATCACCGACGGCAGGTTCGGGGCTGCTGCGAGGATGGCCTTGAAATGCGCCTTCTGTGCGACCAGCGAGGCACCGCGGGACAGGACTCGCGGAATCACCATCAGGCCCTGGGCGCCGACCTTGGCCGCATGAGCGGCGTGGGATACCGCTTCCCGGGAGTTGACCGCGCCCGTGCCGACGATGGTTGGGATACCGGCCGCTACCAGGCGGGCAACGCCTTCCTGGCGCTCGGCTTCGGTGAGCAGGGGCCAGTCACCCATCGAGCCGCAATACACCACGGCGCTCATCCCCGCTTCGATCAGCTCGCGACCCTTGCGGACCAGGGCGTCGAAGTCGGGCTTGCGATCCGGGGTGCAGGGGGTCATCAGTGCGGGAATGGTGCCGGTGAAAATGTTGCTCATGACGCTACCTCATAGTTTTTAGGTGGTTGTAGCTACATCTATGGCACTGGCCAGGAATGGCTGGGGACCTGTTCCAGTGGTCATAATCGAATATCGTATACGTTATATAATCGATGCCTTGGGAAGTAAAGCCTCGGTTGTCATTTCAAATGGCGGCGTTCTGGGTAAACGGCCTGGATTGCAGGGCTCATCAAAGCTTGCAGGCCAAGGGGCTCTTCCGTGAGCCGGGTCAGGGCGAGGGGAGTATCAGCGACTGGAGACCCGCGCCGCCGACGCCTTGTCCACCTCGCGCAGCGACATGCCACGGGTCTCCCTGGCGGCCGCCACGGCAATGATCGAGATCACGGCCGATGCCACCAGGTACCAGGCGATCGGCGTCGAGCTGTTGTATTCCTTGAGCAGGGTAATGGCGATCAGCGGTGCCAGGGAGCCGGCGAGAATGGGCGCCACCTGGTAGCAGAGGGACAGGGCCGTATAGCGCACATGGGTCGGGAACAGTTCCGACATCAAGGCGGAGTAGGGCGCATAGGTCATGGATTCGATAGCCAGGCCCAGGGTGATGGCGGCCATGATCAGCCAGTCGTTCCCGGTATCCATCATGGGGAACCCGACGAAGCCCCAGAAGCCGGTAAGTATCGCACCGATCAGGTACACCGGTTTGCGCCCGATGATGTCGGACAGGTAGCCCATGAAGGGAATCATGAAGAAGTGCAACAGGTGGGCGCCGAACATCAATAGCAGGATTTGCGAAGTGTCTTTGTGCACGACCAGCTTGAGGTAGGTGATCGAGAACGTGACGACGATGTAATAGAGGATGTTCTCGGCAAACCGGGCGCCGATGCCGATCAGCACTTCACGCCAGTATTTTGTGACGACCTCGACCACGCCCAGCTGCTCTTTCTCGATCTTGTGCTGGCGGGCCTGGGCTTCCTTGAAGATGGGGGCGTCATCGACCCGGGTGCGGATCCAGTAGCCGACCAGGACCACGACGGCGGAGAACCAGAACGCTACGCGCCAGCCCCAGTCAAGGAACTGCGCCTCGCTGAGATTGGATGACAGAAGCAGCAGGATCACCGTTGCAATCAGGTTACCGGCCGGGACCCCGGCTTGCGGCCAACTGGCCCAGAATCCGCGGCGGTTGTCCGGGCTGTGCTCGGACACCAGCAGTACCGCGCCTCCCCATTCACCCCCGAAGGCGAATCCCTGGATCAACCGCAGCAGCACCAGCAGGATGGGGGCGGCGTAACCGATGCGTTCGAAGGTGGGCAGGCACCCCATCAGGAACGTGGTGATACCGACCACCACCAGGCTGATCTGTAGCAGATGCTTGCGTCCGATCTTGTCGCCGTAATGACCGAAGACCAGCCCGCCGATCGGCCTGGCCAGGAAGCCTACGGCATACAGGGCGAAGGCCGCGATGATGCCATCCACCGCGCTACCGGTCTGGCGGAAGAACAATTGGCCGAACACCAGGGCCGAGGCGGTGCCGTATAGAAAGAACTCGTACCACTCGGCCACGGCACCGGCCATCGCTGCGGCCACCACTCGCTTGATCCCGGCGGGGGCCTTGCCCGCCGTTCGTTCCAGTTCGCTGGCTGTTGCAGAAGTCGTCGAGGTCATCAATGTCGCACTCCGATAGATCTTGTTAGAGGGGGTTGCCTGGGCACTGCGCCAGGCCTGACTGTTGAAACAGTCGGCATATACTGTATTTCGTATACGATATATTTCAAAGCAAGATTGACGCCAGAATAGCCAGCCGCTCGCCATCGAGCTGCAAGCCTTGATTCTGTGTGTGTCAGATGTTGGCCTCGATGCAGGCCATGGGCGCGAGGGTGTTACGACAGGTGGCACCCGCCATGGGGGATGCCACCTAACGGAGCAACCAGTAGCGGTCAGTGGGGCAGGTGTTCGTACAGGCTCTGGCAGACGCCGTTGATGTGCTCTTCGATCAGCTTGGCCGCGAGTTCGACATTCCCGCTGCGGCAGGCGGCGACGATGTCCTTGTGCTCGTGGTCGGCGCGATCCTTCCCGGCTGAAAGGCTCATCTGCATGCGCAGGTAGCGTTCGATCTTGTCGTGGATCGAGCGGATCAGGTTGACCAGGAAAGGGCGCTGGGCCGGCTCGTACAGGCAGGCATGCAATTCCCAATTGAGTTCGGCCCAACGGCCGATGTCGTTCTCCCCGACGAACTCGGCGCAGATCGCTTCGGCCCGGGCAAAGGTTTCTTCGGTCATGTTGGGAACGGCCAGGCGGATCGCCTGGACCTCCAGTAGCACCCTCACTTCGAACATCTGGGCCAGCTCTGGCTCGGAGATCTTGGTCACCAGGGCGCCGCGATTGCGATGAAAGTCCACCAGCCCCTCGGCCTCCAGGCGCTTGAGCGCCTCGCGCACCGGAATCTTGCTGACATTGAACACCTGGGCGATGTCGTCCTGGCGCACCGGTTCGCCTTCAGCCAGGTGGCCGGAGATGATGGCTTCACGCAGGTGCTTGGCAATGATTTCCGAGGTCGAGGGCACGACGCCAAGGTTGGGGGCTTTGTGAAAGGGCAGGGGCACGAGGGTTACCGAGTGAGGATGAATGCGAATATCTTATACGAAATGCCGTGGGGGCCAAAAGATGCGCCGCTTACGCGCACCTCCCGGAATCAGCTCGCGATGATCAAGCAGGCCAGCTTCGAATCAGTAGGGCGGGATCGGGACGTCTTGTTTCAAACTGAAGAAAAGGCATCTTTCTTGGGCATGAAGAAGCGAGCGAACAGTTCGGATTGGGACTTGATGTTCAACTTTGCGTAGATGTTGCGGCGGTGAACCTTGATCGTTTCGGCCGACAGGCAGAGTTTTCCGGCGATCTCCTTGTTGGAGAAGCCACTGAGCAATAGCCTGAGCACGTCGCTTTCCCGCGTGGTTATCTGCGTGCCGAGCTGGGTAATGGTTTGCGACCATAAAGGCGCGCTGGTGAGGTGCTTCTCTTCCTCGATCTCGAAACTCATGCGCTGATGCATCAAGGCGATCACCCATGGCTTGATGATATCGAGCATGGTGATCTGGTCCTGGCAAAAGTGAGTGCTGCTACCAATGGAGATGCATAAGGTCCTGTCCCCGTCGAGTTGCGCGTTGTACTGCACTTCATCTACAGAAATGTATTGTGCAAAGTACTTGTGGTAGTACTCGGTTTCGAGGAAATACTCAGGAACGATATCCAACAAGTGAAAGAAACCACTTTGTGGGTTCTCTCGATTGGCTATGTAGAAAGGGTCCAGCAGATAAAGCCCCTTGACGTAACGCTGGGTAAATGCGTCCACCTCTTCGGTATCTGCTACTTCGGGGAGACTGACAACCTGAACTTGTTTGCTGCTGAAAATCAATACGACCCAGTTATCGACTTGTACATATTCATTCAATGTCCGAATAAGCGAGCTCCAGAACTCTGGACGATTCAACTGCATGATCAGTTTTCCAATCGATCGATGCCAGGCCAGGCTATGAAGGTCGAGCGGCATTTTCTACCCCTTTAGGGTTAGGGAGTCGTGGGCTAGAGGTAAGTATTCGTAGGTATTTACTATTCGTTAACCCCCGGTATATTCACGTTCGGGTGTTAACGATGGCCATGAGGGCACATCGGCTTGAACAAGGATGTTGCATGAGAAAGCTTCGTTTGCGAACCATTTTTTCGGCTGCGTTGCTGTGTGCGGGGATAAGCACATCGGCGGCCGCTGCAGAACCCGGGATGTACCTGTACAACTGGTTCGGGCTCCTCGCCCCACAGACTCCCAAGGAGTTCGAGCGGGACGCTGGCATCAGGATTCACATGGATGCGTTCGACAGCGCTGAAATCATGCAGAGCAAGGTCATGGCCGGGCGTACCGGATATGACGTGGTCGTGGCAACCTCCAACGTGTTGCCCAGCCTGATCCAGGCCGGCGTCCTGCAGCCGTTGGATCGCAGTCAACTGAGCAACTTGGCGCATATCGACCCAGATCTGCTGGCCCAGGTCGCGGTCAACGACCCAGGCAACCGTTATGCCGTGCCTTACTTGTGGGGAACCACGGGCATTGGCTATGACGTCGATAAGGTCAAGGCGGCGCTGGGCGATGATGCACCGGTGAATAGCTGGGACCTGATATTTAAAGAAGAAAACATCAGCAAGCTCCAATCCTGTGGCGTGGCGATGCTCGACTCGCCAAGCGAGATCATCTCGATTGCCTTGCATTACCTGGGACTTCCCAGCAACAGCAGAAACCCGGACGATTACCAGAAGGCTCAAGCCCTGCTGTTGAAGATCCGTCCCTACATCCTCTATTTCGACTCGTCCAAGATCGACACCGACCTGGCTGATGGCAATATCTGTGTTGTCGTGGGATGGGCCAACGGTGCCCTTGCTGCACAGGCCGTTAATGAAAAGGCCAACACCGGCCGCAAGATTACCTACAGCCTTCCTCGCGAGGGGGCACTGGTCTGGTCGGAAAACCTGGTGCTGCTAAAAGACGCTCCCCATCCAAAGGAAGGGCTGGCGTTCATCAACTACATGCTGCGCCCGGAAGTTATTGCCAAGACTTCAAACCATACGCTCTATCCTAATGCGAATAAGGATGCCACGGAGTTTGTCGAACAAAAGTTGCGGGACAACCCATGGATTTATCCAGACCGGAAAGTCGTTGCTGAATTGGTTCCGCTTGAGCCATTACCCTTGAAACTGGAGCGAATTCGCACGCGGGTCTGGACCAAGGTGAAGAGTAGTATCTGATCCGGACCGATCATCTCAATGATTGTTCTTTGCAGGCTTTCACCCTCTACGAAAGCTTGCAAAGAGTTAAAGCAGCAAGTCGTTTCGATAAGAAGTTACTGGGAAATGCAAGGCGCTCCTCGCAAGTGTCTGCATGTCGTTGAACAGTCAATTACTTGTAATTGTTTACTGTTGTTCAAGCCCTGTTGGTCGCAATGGTGGCGAGGCAGTATCAGATTGATTCGCCCTGGACGTGGTTCTTCAAGTAGAGCCATGCCTGCATTGCTGTCCGCGACAGCATCAACTCAACACTTCATCCAATACGAGAACAGTGGATGCCCAGACCAGCCCATCAGACATGTTTCAGTTTGACAATCGACGGTCTCGAGCGCGACGTTCAAGTGCTCGAATTTAGTGGTGAGGAGGCAATCAGCAAGCCTTACTTCTTCAATATGGAGTGGCTTGCAAACCCTGGCCTGGACCTGGAAAGCCTGGTCGACGCCGAGGCGTTTCTGGGTTTCGACCCGCAGGGTAGGGGAATTCATGGGCGGATCTACCACATCGAGCGCAGTGGCGATCGCTACCGAGCGGTCCTTGTTCCGCACCTGTCCTATTTGCGCCACCGCATCAATCGCAGGGTCTATCAAGGATTCTCGGTGCCGAAAATCGTCGCCCTGATACTGGAGGAGCACGGCATCCTGGGCGATGCCTATCGGTTGGAGCTGAAGGCGACCTATCCCCAGCGTGACTACCGCACCCAATACGATGAAACCGATCTGCACTTTATCCAGCGTTTGTGCGAAGAGGAGGGGATTCACTTTCACTTCCAGCACAGCGCTCAAGGTCATGTGCTGGTATTTGCCGACGACCGGACGGCTTTTCCCAGGATCGGGCAGGCCACGGCTCTAGCACAAGAGAACGGCTGGGTGGCTGGCGAACACATCCAGGTTCCGGGTGCGCGCACCCTGGAGCGCCGCTACATGGTTCATCGCCAAGTCGAGGGGCAGAGCAAACAGGTCTACTTGCACAGTGGCCATGTGGTGGAATGCTCGGATTGCCCAGGCCAGGGCAACGATCTATGGCTGCTCACCCAGGTCTTCCATGAAGGCCGGCAACCCGAGGCCTGGGACGATGGTGTCGAGCCCGGCGACGACGCGCTCCAGGGCTATCGCAACCGTTTTACAGCGCTGGCGTGGGAGGTGTTCCATCGTCCCCCCGTGGTTCATCACAAACCCCAGGTACCAAGCAGCCAGGTCGCGGTGGTCATCGCCCTGGAAGATGAAGAGACACCCGGTGAGCCGCGCCCTGGACGGGTCAAGGTGCGGTTTCCCTGGGACCGTGAAGGTCGCTTTGATGACAAGAGCAGCTGTTGGCTCGTTGGCGCCGCCAGCGAATGCGGCCAGGTGAAACCCTTGCAGGTCGGGGAGGAGGTCACGGTCACCTTTGTTGACGGTGACCCCGATCAACCGCGGATCGGCGGCTGCCAGTGCTGTCGCTGAAAGGACCAGCACATTGCCTTGTGCGCGACCTGGTATTCACCGAGCGGCGAATGTTTTACCCGTGACGATGATCGAGTCCTCTTGCAGGTAAAGGTCGGTGATGTCGTTGATCACGACGTCGAGGCCGACTGAGTTCGGAAACAGCGAATAGAACAAATCAAAGTACAGATAGTCCCGGATCAAACGCGCGGCCAGGTCGGGATGGCTTGTCAAAAGTGTCCTGAAACCTGGGTAGTCGATCGCTTCCAGCTCCGGGATGTCGATAAAGCCCTGGGCCAGGTCATCGCTCTGGCATTGGGCGGTAAAGCTGTCGGCGTGGTCCAGGAAATCCGGTGGGAGTTCACTGTGGCTGATGCGCAGCTCATAAGGGGTTGCTGCGATGGCCAGCGCTTCGCCGAAGCCCAGGCTGCGATAACCGACGCTCTTCGGGTCGATGACTTGACCGGCCAAGGTGAATTTCATGGGGTGATTCCGGTTTTCCAATGGGGTGAGCGTTTGTCGACCTGATCCTTGTGGAGCTCCCCGAACCTGGCGGCCGCAGGGTATCGAAGCGTGCGCATTCTCACATTGCTACCTATGCCCATGCCACTGTTCACATTCTGTCATCCACTCTCTGGCAGTATCGCCAAGCCTTACACCACCCATGACCATCCGCAACGGTTCAAGGAATGCAGTCGCGAAATCCAGGCGGTCCAGCACCGTGGAGCACCTACTACGAGCATCACAAGGAGCGTCCGGCCTCATCGCTGCTTCAGGCTGCGATGGCGCTTGCAAGCCTTTCGACAGGTTCGGCAAGAGCCATTGACCTGGGGTGCGGCGCTGGTAACGAAACCCGTGCCCTGATGGCGGCAGGGTGGGATGTTCTGGCGATAGACCAGGAACTTGGTGCAATCGAAAGGGCCAGGGCCATCGGCGCAGGCTTCCCATGCCGCGAATGCGTCGCTGTCGTGCAAAGGTTCGAGGACCTTGTGGCATTGCCGGCGGCCTCATTGATCCATGCCGGCATGTCGATGCCATTTTGTCATCCGCAAAGCTTTGAAAAATTCTGGGCCACGGTCAGGGCTGCCCTGCTTCCCGGAGGGATCTTCGTGGGCCAGTTCTTTGGCGACAGGGATGGCTGGGCGGGCGATCCGTCGAGAACGTTTCACTCCGAGCCAGAAGTTCGTGCCTTGTTTCTCGATTTCGACTTGATCCACGTCCAGGTCCACGAGTACGACGGCCCCAGCCTGCGGGGGACCAAGCATTGGCACCGGATTGACGTGATCGCCCAACATCCCCTGTAGCCGCTGCCGAGCCTGTGAGGCTGCGATCGGCCGCCCAGCGGCCATGGCTCCCTATGTATCTGGCCCAACGCGGCGCCCGGCCTGGTGGGCGCTGCGCACCCCTGCACAGCCTGCGGCAGCGGCTACACGAGCCTGTGCGGTGGTTGTAGCCCCTCCATATATCCGACCCAACGCAGCCTGCGGCAGCGGTTGAATTGCTGTGATGGCAGTTTGATTTTCAGGTTGTGAATGAAGCTTTTATGACAAAAGTTCGGTAGCGCATAGCCACTTGGGTCTTGGGTATGTAACGCGCTTGAGGGGGCCGCAAGGCCACTTTTTTAAGCCGAGGCGGGATGCCGGGAGTGAGGCTATGGGGACTATGGAACGCTACTCGAAAGTGGGCATGCAGGAGCTGGACCAACGGCTGTCGAAGATTGTCGAAGCGGCTCGCAAGAAGCCGGTCTCGGTCTATCGCTATGGCGCTCCGTGGGTCTGGATCGTGTCCCAGGATGATTGGCAGGGGGCCTTGAAGGAGGTGTCCAGCTACATCCCGCCGGGGCATTCGCTGGTGTTGCTGCGCCCGCAGATCGAGGAGTTGCTTGATCAGCAGGGCGACCTGTTCCTGAGCCTCCATGCCGAGGCCGGTATGTTCATCGCGCCGCGTACGGTGATGCACATCCTGTTGTTGCAGCTTTTGTACTCGGTCCAAAGCGAACAGCAGCTTTACGAACAGCTCAACTACAACCTGCTGTTCCGCTGGTTCGTCGGCCTGGGCCTGAACCAGAAGGTCTGGAGCTTCAGTGTCTTGAGCCGCGACATCGCCACGCTGCTGAACAACCCGCAGGCCGTGCAACTGATCCACAAGATCATCGGTGAAGTGTTCTGCGGCGCCCTGCTGCAGATGCCGGAGTTTTCGCTGAACTTCGCGCTGCTGCATACCTGGCTGGCACGCCACGACAACACCACGATCACCAGCAATTGAATCGGCCAAACGCTGTGCAAACGGCGACGGCAATGCGCGTGCGCGCGCCAATTTTCAGACTTCTAGGGGGCGGTGTGGAGCATCTGGGCAAATCAGGACGACCGGGCAGTGGCGGGCGCTGGTGGCCGTTGTGCGGTTGGTTGACGCTATTGGCGCTGGCGCCGGTGGTGCAGGCCGAGGAGGCCGGGCAGGCCGCCGTGGCCGAGACGGCACCAGCCAAGCTGGTGGACGTCAACGAGTACTTCGTACGCGGCAATACGGTGCTCGATGCCCGGGCGATCGAGGAGGCGGTGTACCCGTACCTGGGCCCGCAAAAGGCCTTGAGCGATATCGAAGGCGCTCGCGATGCCTTGCAGAAGGTCTATCAGGCCCGGGGCTACCAGTCGGTATACGTCGAACTACCGGAGCAGAAGGTCGAGGACGGCATCGTCTACCTGCAGGTCAGCGAGACCAAGGTCGGTCGTGTGCGGGTCGTGGGCGCCAAGCACTATTCACCGGTGGAGATCCGCGACCAGGTGCCGGCGCTCAAGGAAGGCCAGGTCCCGGACTTCGCCACGGTGCAGAGCCAGCTGGCCGGCCTCAATCGGGGAACGGGGCGCCAGGTCATGCCGTTGGTGCGCGAGGGCCAGCGCCCGGGAACCATGGATGTGGACCTGCAAGTGGAGGACCAGAATCCCTGGCGCGCCAGCCTCGGCCTGAACAACGACTACAGCGCCGACACCGAAAAGCTGCGCTCGGTGGCCAGCGTCGGCTACGACAACCTGTGGCAACTGGGCCACAGCGTGTCCCTGACCTTTTTCACCGCCCCCCAGGACACCGAGAACGCCAAGGTCTGGTCCGGTTCCTACACCGCGCCGTTGACGGATCGCTGGAGCCTGCAGTTCTCCGGCTACCAGTCCGACAGCAACATCGCCACCATCGGCGGCAGCAATGTGCTGGGCAAGGGCCACTCCTATGGATTGTCGGCGATCTACACCCTGCCGGCCTCGGGCAACTGGGCCAACTCGTTTTCGCTGGGGGTGGACTTCAAGGACTTCAAGGAAGAAGTGCGCCTGGGCAACAGCCGCGATGAGATCCCGCTCAAGTACGCTCCGCTGACCTTCGGCTACAACGGTTACCGCTACAGCGAAAAGTCCCAGCTGGGCCTGGGGTTGAACCTGGTGATCGGTACCCGGCGCTCTTTCGGCTATGGCAGCGAGGCCCACGAATTCCAGTTCAAACGCGATGAAGCCAGTGCCAGTTTCTCGGTGCTCAAGGGCGACCTGAACTTTACCTACACCTTCGACAACGATTGGCAGTCGGCATCCAAGAGCGCCTTCCAGCTGGCCTCGGGGCCGCTGGTGTCCAACGAGCAGTATTCCGCCGGCGGTGCCACGTCGGTACGCGGTTACCTGGCCGCTGAACGCACAGGAGACGAGGGCTATCTGTTTTCCCAGGAGCTGCGCACGCCGTCCCTGGCCAAGTTCCTCGGCAGCTACGTGCAGGAATGGCGCTTCTACGCCTTCGCCGAAGGTGCCCGCCTGAGCCTGCATGAGCCCCTGCCGGAACAGGACGACGAATACAGCCTGGCCAGCGTCGGCCTGGGCACTCGCGCCAGCCTGAGCAAGTGGCTGTCCGGCAGCCTGGACTGGGGCTACCCGCTCAAAGACGGGCCCAACACCCAGAAACACGACCCGCGCGTGCACTTCAGTGTGCAGGCGACGTTCTGACTTTTTACGGAGAACCCCTTCCATGCAACGCTTATTCCTGAGCCTGTTGATCTGCCTGGGCTTCGTGCTCCCGGCCACGGCCCATGCCTGGTGGCAGGACGACTGGCACTACCGCAAGCAGATCACCGTGGACACCACGCCCCAGGGCGCCGGCATCAACGAGGCCTTGGGCCGCACCGCCTTGCTGGTGCGCTTGCACACCGGCAACTTCACGTTCGACGGGGTCAAGGAAGACGGGTCCGACCTGCGGTTTGTCGCCGCCGATGACAAGACCGTGTTCAACCATCAGATCGAGAGCTTCGACCCATTGATGGGCATGGCGCTGATCTGGGTCGATGTGCCCCGGGTCGAAGGTGGCCAGCGCCAGGATATCTGGATGTACTACGGCAACCAGAAGGCCCCGGGTACTGCCAACGGCCAGCTGACTTTCGATCCCAGCTACACCGCCATCTACCATTTCGATGGCAGCAATGGCACGCCCGCCAAGGACACCACCGCCTACGGCAACACCGCGCAGAACGCCACTGGCGCGGCCATCGAGGGCGTCATCGGCCGTGCCTTGCAGTTCAGCGGCCAGCCGCTGCTGTTGCCGGCCAGCCCGTCGCTGCAGCACAACGCCGGTGGGGCGTTCACCTTCAGCGCCTGGGTACGCCTGGACCAGGCCAGTGGCGAGCAGCTGTTGCTGGCCCGTCGCGAAGGTGCCGCCAGCCTGCTGATCGGGGTCAACCAGGGCGTGCCGTTCGTGGAAGTGGATGGCCAGCGCGCGGTGTCCACCCAACCGTTGAATCCGGGGCAATGGCAACACCTGGCCTTGAGCGGGGAGGGCAGCAAGCTCGCCCTGTACGTCAATGGCCGCGAGACCGCGAGCCTGGCCCAGGCCATCGCCAGCTTCAACTCGGTATTGGCCATCGGTGCCGACCTGCCGCCGGCCCCTGGCGCCGAGGCCAGTCATTTCCTGCCATTCACCGGGGCGCTGGACGAGTTGCGGCTGTCCAAGGTGGTACGACCTGCAGCGCTGATTCTTGCGGATGCAAGTTCCCAGGGGGCCGAGTCGAAGCTGGTGGCCTACGGCGTCGATGAAGAACAGTCCGGTTTCGGTTTCGGCAGCCTGGGCTTCCTGCTCAAGGCGGTACCGATGGATGCCTGGGTGATCATCCTGGTGCTGGTGGCGATGATGATCCAGTCCTGGGTCATCATGCTGCGCAAGAACCGCATGGTCAGCCGTGTCAGTGCCGCTAATGCCTTGTTTCGCGAGCAGTTCGCCAGGGTCGGCACGCGCCTGGAAATGTTCGCCGATGACCAGGCCCTGGCCGAGCGCCTGGAGCAATCCTCGCTGTGGCGCTTGTACCTGGTGGCGGTCAAGGAGATCCGTACCCGCCGCGAGCAGGGCGCCGATACCTCGTCGGTGTCGGCGGCCACTATCGAGGCCATCCGCTGCTCCATGGACGGGGTGCGCACCCGCGAGAACCAGCAACTGAGCGCCAAGCTCTCGACCCTCTCCAACGCCATCGCCGGCGGCCCCTACATCGGCCTGTTGGGCACGGTGCTGGGGATCATGGTGGTGTTCCTCGGTACCGCCATGGCCGGCGACGTCAACATCAATGCCATCGCCCCGGGCATGGCTGCGGCCTTGCTGGCCACCGCCATGGGCCTGTTCGTCGCGATCCCGGCGTTGTTCGGCTACAACCGCCTGATCACCCGCAACAAGGAAGTGGGGGCCGACATGCGGGTGTTCGTCGATGAGTTCATCACTCGCCTGGCGGAACTGCATGGCGAGAGCCAGCAGCACGAGAACGCCCACTGGCGCGTCAGCCACAGCAACGCATCGGTCCCGGCCTGAGGAGAACTGCCATGGCTTCCGTGAACGCCTCCCATGACGACGAAGACGATGCCGCCGTCGACAGCATCAATATCACGCCCCTGGTGGACGTGCTGATGGTGGTGCTGGTGATGTTCATCCTCACCGCCACCGCCCAGGTCTCGGGCATCCAGATCCATCTGCCCAAGGCCAGCGCCTCGGTGTCCCTGTCGGAGGCCAAGACCAAGGCCATTTCGGTGAACGATGGCGGCCAGGTGTTCCTCGACGCCTACCCGGTGACCCTGGGTGAGCTGGAAGAGCGCCTGCGCATCGAGAAGGCGCAGAACCCCGACTTTCCGATCATCGTCCGCGGCGACGCCACGGTGCAGTACCAGAAGGTCATCGAAGTCCTCGACCTGCTGCGCCGCCTGGAGTTGTCCCAGGTCGGCCTGGTCACCGGCAAACCCCAGGGCTGAGTCATGACCGCACAACAACCGATCCAGCTACCGCCCGTTCAGCGCAAGCCGAGAGTCGTGCGCGTGCTCAAGTGGGGTGTCGGGCTGCTGCTGGCTGGCGCTGCCGCCTGGCTGCTGTGGCAGTGGGCCAACGACATGGCCGGGGTGCGCCGGGAAGCGCCGAAGGTGCCGACCATCATCCCGTTGCCGCCACCACCGCCGCCACCTCCACCGCCGCCGGAAAAGCCCAAGGAGCCAGACCCGGTGGAAGAAAAGGTGCCGGAGCCCGAACCCACGCCGACCCCCGAGGAGGTCAAGCCGGAGGAAGAGGCGCCGCCATCGCCGGCGGACGACCTGGCCAACCCGATGCAGATCGACGGTGATGCCCAGGCTGGCAACGATGCGTTCAACATCGGCGCCGGCAAGGGTGGCGGCATGGCCGGCTCCGGTGGCGGCGGCCTGGGCACCGGAACCTACAAGCAATACCTGGCGGCGACTTTCCAGCGAGTGCTGCGCGAGGACCCTGAGCTGCGCAAGAAGGCCTATGCGCTGCAGGTGGACCTGTGGCTGGGCGCTGACGGCCAGGTCACCCGGGTCGTGCTGGCCCATTCCAGTGGCGATGCCCAGACCGACGAACAGGTACTGGCGGCACTGCGAGCCACGCCGCGCTTGAAGGAACGCATGCCGGCTTCCCTGACCTTGCCTGTGCGCCTGTCCCTCAAGGGCCGGCGCCCGGATTGATCGAACCTCTTTTGCAGTTTCTACAGGAGTTGTGTGCAGATGATTTCCACCATGAATCGATTGACCCTGGCGCTCGGCATGGTTGCCCTGACCCTGGCCGGACAGGCCACGGCCGCCGCGACCGCGCCCTCGGAGAACGCCACGATCAACCTGATCCGTCTGTTGGTGCAGCAGGGAGTGCTGAAGCAGGAGCAGGCCGACGGGCTGATTGCCCAGGCCGAAAAGGAGGCCCAGCAAGCCCGCCAGGCCAACGCTACAGTGGCTGCGGTGGCCGCCAGCGGACCTGCGGCAGCACCGGGAGACGTGCGGGTGCAGTACGTACCGGCGATTGTCCGCGACCAGATCCGCGACCAGGTCAAGGCCGAGGTCATGGCCACCGCCAAGCAGGAGAACTGGGCCCAGCCCAATACGTTCCCGGATTGGGTCTCGCGCATCACCTTCGATGGCGACATTCGCCTGCGCAGTGAGTCGCGGTTCTTCGCCGACAACAACAGCAACGAGATCGTCGACTACGCCAAGCTCAACGACAGCGGCCCCTACGACGTCAACAAGGACACCAACAGCAAGCTGCCGCCGCTGCTCAACACCCGTGAAGATCGTGACAACCTGTTCCGCCTGCGGGCCCGCCTGGGGATGAAGGCGGTGATCTCGCCGGAATGGACCGCCGGCATCCGTATTGGCACGGGGTCGGACAACAATCCGGTGTCCACCACCCAGACCCTGGGCGGCGGCTTTGGCAAGAAGGACATTTGGCTCGACCAGGGCTACCTGACCTGGAAGGCCACCCAGGACCTGACCCTGACCGGCGGGCGGATCGCCAATCCGTTCTATTCCACCGACATGCTGTATTCCAACGACCTGAACTTCGACGGTGTGGCGGCGATCTTCAACCACAAGCTCAACAGCGACTGGGGGCTGTTCGGCACGGTCGGTGCCTTCCCGGTGGAATACACCAACGACACCGCCACCAGCAACGGTTTCGACAAGAACGAAAGCGACACCAAGTGGCTGTTCGGCGGGCAGATCGGCGCCAACTGGAAGATCAACCGCAACAACAGCCTCAAGGGCGCACTGGCCTACTACCGCTTCGACGATATCGAAGGCCAGCGCTCCAGCCCCTGCAAACCATGGGCCGGCGCCCCGGGCTGCGATACCGACGGCTCGCGCGTGGCCTTCATGCAGAAGGGCAACAGCGTATTCCTGTTGCGCAATATCGCGCCCAACCCGGCCACTCCTGGCCTGACCCCGCAGCCGCAATACGTGGGCCTGGCCTCGAAGTTCGACGTGCTGGACCTGAACCTGGCCTGGGACACCGAGCTGCCGGATGACCTGCACCTGCGCACCCAGGGCAACTACATCCACAACCTGGCCTACGACAAGGCCGAAATGCTCAAGCGCAGCGAAGGCCAGATCGTCAACAACATCAATCGCAATGGCGAGTTCGAGAGCGGCGCCAATGCGCTGATGCTGCAGTTCACCCTGGGCAACGCCCTGGAAATGAAGAAGGCCGGCGACTGGAACCTGCTGGCTGGCTACAAGTACATCCAGCCCGATGCCTTGCCCGACGGTTTCAACGACTCTTCGTTCCACCTGGGGGGCACCAACGCCAAGGGCTACTTCCTGGGCGGCAACTACGGCATCGACAAGAACATCTACGCCACGGCCCGCTACATGAGCGCATCGCAAGTCTATGGGCCGCGTTATGAAGTCGACGTCATGCAGCTAGAACTCAACACGCGCTTCTAAGCGCAGGGAGGATGGTTATGAACAGCCGGACAAGGGCAGGGGCCCTGGGCCTGTTGCTGGCCTGTGGCGTGTTGGCCAGCGCGAGCGCCACGGCCGAGGGCATGGAGGAGCGCTTGCGTACCCAGTTGCGCAGCACCACCCAGCAACTGCAGGCCTTGCAGAGCGAGCAGGCGCAGGCGGCCGCCGCGCGGCTGGCCGCCGAGAATGCGGCCAAGGAGGCCCAGGCCCAGGTCAAGCAACTGAGCGCCGAACTGGCCAAGGTCCGCGGCGTGGCCGAGCAACTGGCGGGCCAGCAGCAGAACCTGCAGAGCCAGGCCCAGGCCCAGGCTGTGGCCAACAGCGAGCAGCTGGGAAAATTCAAGAAAGCCTACGACGAACTGCTGGTGCTGGCCCGCGGCAAGGAAGCGGAGCGCGCCAAGCTCCAGGCGCAATTGAACGAACGTGACACACAAGTGCAGCAATGTGCGGTCAAGAATCAGCAAATGTATGGCATCGCCAAGGAAATCCTCACCGCCTACGAGAAGATCGACGTGGCCGAGGTGGTGAAGATCCGTCAGCCTTTCGCTGGCAGTGCTAGGGTCAAGTTCGAGGAATTGGCCCAGGGCTTCGGTGATGACCTGTACCAGACTCAGTTCGACGCTCCCCGGGCGGCGAGCGCTCATTGATTACCAAGGAAGATATGAACATGACTCAAGCAACCTTGATTACCAGCGTAACCACCGACAGCCTGACCGAGCTTTTGCAAGGCGCCGGCTACAGGGTCAACCAGACCGAGCAGAACGGCATCGTGCAGTTGCTCAGTGCCAGCCAGGGCATCGGCTATGCCGTGCGTTTCGGCAATCCGGCGGGGGAGTCGGGACACTATGTGGACTTCACCTACAGCTGCGCCCTGCGGGTCCAGGGCGAGCTGCCGGCCGGGCTGGCCGAGTTGTGGAATGCTTCGCGGCGCTTCGCCCGGTTGTCGCTGCAGGGTGAATTCCTGGTGATGGAGATGGATGTGGTGGTGGCCGGGGTCAGTGACACTCACCTGCGCAGCCAGCTGGAGCTGTGGGATCGCCTGCTCCAGGAGTTCATCGTCTACCTGCGCGAGTACAGCCAGCAGGCCGCTCGCCTGCAGGCCCAGGCCGAACAGGGCGATGCGCCGCAACCTGCCAGTGCTGAAGAGGTAGCGGCCCTGTGAAGAAGCCGACCCTGGTGGTCGGTGCCGGGGCACTGACCTTGCTCGGCCTGGCGCTGGGGCTGGCCTTGCGGCCGGGCAGCGACCCGGTGGCGGCACAGCAGCCGGCATCGGCGCTGCTGCAACAGTCCCAGGCCAGTGGCCCGGCGGTGGCGCGCCTGGGCTCCCAGCAGGTCGCGGCAACGGAGCTCAAGGCCCTGTTCGCCAGCCTGCCCGAGGCGTCCGGCCAGCAACTGCGAGCCAATCGCCCGGCCCTGGAGGCCTGGATTCGCTCGCGCCTGGCGGAGAAGGCGGTACTCGAGCAGGCCGATGCCCAAGGCTGGCGCCAACGTCCGGACGTGGAGCAGCAGACGCGCGCAGCCACCGAGCAGATCGTCTTTCGCGACTATTTGCAGTCGGTCAGCCAGGTACCGGCGGACTACCCCAGTGCGGCCGAGTTGCAACAGGCCTATGACAGCGGCAAGTCGGCCTGGCAGACCCCACCGTTGTACCGGGTCAGCCAGATCTTCCTGGCGGTCAACGAGCCCCAGGCGCTGGAGCAAGTGCGGCGCCTGGCCCAGGAACTGAGCAAGAAGGCGCAGGCGGCCCCGGCCGAGTTCGCGGCCCTGGCCGCGCAGTACTCCCAGGACCCGGGCACAGCCCAGCGCGGTGGGGACTCGGGCCTGCAGCCCTTGCAGCAATTGGTACCGGAAGTACGTGGCGCAGTGGCCCGGCTCAAGGTGGGTGGGGTTTCCGAGGTGGTGCAGAGCGCGGCGGGCTTTCATGTGCTCAAGCTCACCGAGCAGCAGCCGGCACGCACTGCCAGCCTGGATGAGTTGCGTGACCAGCTGACCCAGGCCCTGCGTGCCCAACGTCAGGAACAGATCGCCAAGGCATACCTGGAAGGCATGCTCAATACGGCGACCCTGAGCATCGACGGTGCAGTGCTCAACCAGGTCCTGGAGGAAAAACTGTAGAAAACGGCCCATGTGGGAGCGGCACAAGCGGCGCCGGCCATCTTGCGAGGCTCGGCGCCGGCCCTCTCCCCATGTCCTCTCGACGGCGGGCCTACGACCGCCAATACCGGCGCAAGCCAAGGAAGCAACAGTCAACAAGACAGGGAGTCATCGATGTCATTTCTCGAACCTGCTCCACTCCTGGGGGGCGCGCCCTACACCGTTCCCCAGGAACCCCGGGAAGCCTGGCTGGCCCTGGCCGCCGGGATCGATCCTGAGGTCGCCCAGTATTTTCTGGTCAGTGCCCGCTGCGGTTGCTTCATGCAGGCCGCCCGCAGCCTGAACATCAAGGCCACGCTATTGCGCAAGCAATTGGCCTTGTTGGAGGAACACTTGCGGCGCTCGCTGTTCTGCTACCAGGGCAACGCCCTGAGCCTGAGCCGTGAGGGCCTGCAACTGCAGGCGCAATTGATCGCCCTGGCGCACCAGCGACGCTTGCCAGTGGTGGAGCAGCCCCTGATCCGCCTGGCTGTTGCGGAAACCATCCTGCACGACATTCTTGGGCGCGACCTGATCGCCTTGTTGCGGCGCAATGCCAGCGCACGCCTGGAGATCATTTCCATTGACAGCGATCTGTCGCTGCGTGCCCTGAGCGCCGACCTGGTGCTGTGGCTGGCCGCCGAGGATTCCCCGCTGCCGGGCCCCAGTTTCGCGATCCGCGAGCCCCAGCCCCTGGCGCGCATCGGTTATTTGCCGCATATCGCCAAGCGCTACTCCCGAGTCGCTGCGCGCCCTGACAGCCTCGATGACCTGACCGACTACATGCTGGTGCAGTGGCAGCACGATCGCCAGATCGAACCCTTTCGGCCCTGGAACAGCCTGGTGGAGCAGCGGTTGGCCGGGGTGGTGCATGTGCATTCCTATGAGCTGATGCTGGAAATGATCCGTTGCAGCGCCTGCATCGGCCTGCTGCCGCAGTACATCAGCCGTTTCGACCGTGGCCTCACGGCCTTGCCCGGGTTGTTCAACGAACACATGCAACGTCGCGCCTGGCTGGCGGTGAACGCCGAAGTAGAGCATGAGGAACAGGTGCAGCAATTGGTCGACCTGATACTGCACACCTTCACCGAGCGCCAGGAGTGGTTTGTCTAAGGGCCATTCATGGTTGGAGTGTTTCGACGTGCTCGCAGGCTGCCCATTGATCGGCGGCACCTTGCCGGAGGGTGGGGTGTCGTACGCAGTTGTAGCCGTCGCCACGGGAGCTGGTTGGTTTTGCGCTGAAGCTCAAGTGCAAGCCTGTATCGGAACATCCCACGTCGCCATACAGGCAATCTGGCATTCACTTGCCTGGCCAGAATAGCTTTGGGAGTTTTACACTCGGTGGCCATTTGTATAGCAATGACGACTGCACCATGGCCAACGACCACCCCCGGATCATCATCGAGCGCGCCACCGAAGCCCATGTCGACGGGCTGACCGTGCTGTACAGCACGCCCAGTGTGGCGGCCCAGACCCTGCAGATGCCTTATCAGTCCCGCGAGCTGTGGCGCCAGCGCCTGATCCAGCGGGCTGACAACGAGCGCCTGGTGTCCCTGGTGGCCCTGCATCAGGGCACGGTGATCGGCAGCTGCAGCCTGGAGCAGATGGCCCGGGTGCGCCGCGCCCATTGCGCGAGCATCGGCATGGGTGTGTCGCCGGAGTGGCAGCGCCAGGGCATCGGCAGCCGACTGCTGGCGGCGGTGCTGGAGGTGGCGGACAACTGGATGAACGTGCACCGGGTCGATCTCACGGTGTATGCCGACAACCTGCCGGCCATCGGCCTGTATCAGAAGTTCGGCTTCGAGAGCGAAGGCCGCCTGCGTGATTACGCGGTGCGTGGCGGCCAGTTTATCGATGTGCTGAGCATGGCCCGCCTGCGGCGCCCGGCCTGACTCATCCTTGCCGTCGGCTGCGGCAGCGCTCGGCCCCGATGGGGGCGTCGCTGCCGCGCTTGTGCCTTTCGAAACACTCGGGGCGGCGCTGTGGGTCAATCCCCCAGGGCGAAGGCCACCGCTGCCCGGGCATGCAACTCGGTGCTGTCGAGCAGGGGCAGGGGACTGTGCTCGGGCTTGAGCAACAGGCCGATCTCGGTGCAGCCCAGGATCACCGCCTGGGCGCCCTGGGCCTGCAACGAATCGATCACCTGCTGATACACCTGGCGCGACGCTTCGCTGATGATGCCCACGCACAACTGTTCGTAGATGATCCGGTGCACCTGTTGGCGCTGCGGCGCATCGGGCACCAGCACCTGCAGGCCATGGCCGGCCAGGCGGCTCTTGAGAAACTCCTGCTCCATACTGAAGGCGGTGCCCAGCAGGCCCACCCGCAGGGTGCCGGCGTCCAGCGCGGCCTGGGCGGTGGCATCGGCGATATGCAGGAAGGGCACCTCGATGGCGGCCTGGATCTGGTGCGCCACCTTGTGCATGGTGTTGGTACAGAGCAGCACGCAGTCGGCGCCACCGGCCTGCAAGCGTCGGGCACCATCCACCAGGATCGCCGCCGCATCGTCCCAGCGCCCGGCATGCTGGGCCTGTTCGACAGGGCCGAAGTCGAGGCTGTACATTAGCAACCGCGCCGAACGCAGCGGCCCCAGCCGGTCACGTACCTGCTGATTGATCAGGCGATAGTATTCGGCGCTGGATTCCCAGCTCATGCCGCCAAGCAGGCCGATGGTGCGCATGGGCAACTCCTCTGTAGTGCTGTTGTGTGAGCTTCAGTTTCGCGCTGCCACGGGTGGCGATCTATCAGGAAATTTCATATGCCCGGAGTGCTCGAACATCGCCTGCTGGATGCTCGCCTGGTGCTGCAACTGCTGCCGGCCGCGGCCTACAGCGCCCGCGACCCCGTGCAGTGGCAGACGTTGGGGGTGACCCTGGAGCGCCAGCGCGGAGTGCATGCCATCGACTCCGATCACCGAGAGGATTTTGACAGCTGGCCCGGCACCCTGGCCCTGACCCCAAAGGGTGTCGAGGTGTTTTCCGAGTCGCTAAGCGGCGGTGAATACCTGCTGGCCCGCTGGCAGGGCGAGGCACCCCTGATTGCCGGCGCGCGACGTGTGCAATGCCCCGGGCATGCGCGGGCCCTGGCCCTGGGCAGGGAGATGCGCCGCCTGCTGCTGGCACCTGTGCGCGATGTGCTGGCCCTGGAGCAGTGCGCCCTGGCCTTTATCGGCCTGCCCCAGCAGCAGGCTGGCGCTGTCGCGTCGATGCCGCGACTGGAGCTGGTGTTGCAGCAGATTGCCGATCAGTACGCGCAACCGCTGTCCCTGGCGCAACTGGCAGTGACCTATGGCCATAACGAACTGCGCCTGCTGCGGGATTTTCGCCGGGCGGTGGGCATCACGCCCCATGCCTGGATCACCGAGGTGCGGCTGCAGGCTGCCCGCCGCTTGCTGGCACATGGCGACCTGCCTTTGGCGGCGATTGCCCAGGATTGCGGTTTTGCCCATCAGTCGCACCTGGGGAGCGCCTTGCGCCATAGCCTCGGCATGACGCCCCGCAGCTATCGCCAGCGCTTTTGCATTTCCTAGCGTGGGCTCGCCGGTAAGGGGCGCCACTTGCCCGGTACGCATCCTGGCAGCCCATGCGCCGGCAAGCCGGCGGCTACATTTCCAGGTTGATCCAGCCCGGCTTGGCTTCCTCCGGGGCTACGGCGTCGACCTTCTTGCCGGTGGCCAGCTCCACTCGGCGGGCCACCTCCGGGTCATCGGCGAAGGGGATCAGGCTGGCGTCATCCAGGCTCTTGGCGCTCTGGTGGCGCAGGCAGTACTCGATGCAGAGGTAGAGAAACGCCACCCCCAGCAGGTTGAACAGAATGTCCATCGTGTGGTGCTCCCGAGATTGGCAACGCCGGCCCCTGGGGCCGGCGTGCAGGGGGTGGGTCAGGCGATCTGGGCGTCGTTCAGTGCCAGCCGGCTATCGGCCACGCGCACGGTGCGCCAGGTGTTGTAGGCCATCAGCAGCATGCCGCTGAGGAAGAACACGCCGCCGGCAAACCGCACCACGAAGCCCGGGTGGCTGGCCAGCAGGGCCTCGACGAAGGAGTAGGTGAGGGTGCCGTCTTCGTTGACCGCACGCCACATCAGGCCCTGGGTGATGCCGTTGACCCACATCGAGGCGATGTAGAGCACGGTGCCGATGGTGGCCAGCCAGAAGTGCAGGTTGATCAGCGGCACGCTGTACATCTGCTCGCGGCCGAAGACCTTGGGCACCATGTGGTAGATGGCGCCGAAGGTGATCATCGCCACCCAGCCCAAGGCCCCGGCGTGCACGTGGCCGATGGTCCAGTCGGTGTAGTGGGAGAGGGCGTTCACGGTCTTGATCGCCATCATCGGGCCCTCGAAGGTCGACATGCCGTAGAACGCCAGGGACAGCACCAGGAACCGCAGGATCGGGTCGGTGCGCAGCTTATGCCAGGCGCCCGAGAGGGTCATCATGCCGTTGATCATGCCGCCCCAGCTGGGTGCCAGGAGGATCAGCGACATGGCCATGCCCAGCGATTGCGCCCAGTCCGGCAGCGCGGTGTAGTGCAGGTGGTGCGGACCGGCCCAGATGTACAGGGTGATCAGCGCCCAGAAGTGCACGATGGACAGGCGGTAGGAGTACACCGGGCGCCCCACTTGCTTGGGCACGAAGTAGTACATCATCCCCAGGAAGCCGGTGGTCAGGAAGAAGCCCACGGCGTTGTGGCCGTACCACCACTGGACCATGGCATCGGTGGCCCCGGAGTACACCGGGTAGGACTTGAACCAGTCCACCGGGATCGACAGGTGGTTGACCACGTGGAGCATGGCGATCACCAGGATGAACGCACCGAAGAACCAGTTGCCGACATAGATGTGCTGGCTCTTGCGCTGCACCACAGTGGTGAAGAACACAATGCCGTACACCACCCAGACCACGGCCATCCACACGGCGCCGGCGAATTCGATCTCGGCGTATTCCTTGGTGGTGGTGTAGCCCAGGGGCAGGGTCACCAGCATGATCACGATCACCGCCTGCCAGCCCCAGAAGGTGAAGGCGGCCAGGCTGTCGGAGAACAGCCGTACCTGGCAGGTACGTTGTACTGCGTAGTAGCTGGCGGCGAACTGGGCGCTGCCGGCGAAACCGAAGATCACCAGGCTAGTGTGCAGTGGCCGCAGGCGGCCGAAGCTGGTCCAGGGCAGGTCGAAGTTCATTTCCGGCCATACCAGTTGCGAGGCGATCCACACCCCCATGGCCATGCCGATCACCCCCCATACCACTGTGGCGACGACGAATTGGCGAACCACCTTGTAGTTGTAGGCCTGTCCGATTGTTGCTGAGTTCATGGTCAATGCTTCCACGGTTGCAAGGTCTTGCCAGGCCACCCGGTCTGGCACGGGGTGCACTGTAGGAATCGAGGAAGAAACAAAACAGGCTCAGAAAAACAGCATTAATACGGATCAGATTTTGCTCATTGAAACTGCGGCATGGCAGGTGCTGATATGGTTTTTTAGTTTTTACCTGCCTCTGTAACGATCTGCGCCGCAAGCGCATAGTCGCCGCCTCACCCCCACGCGCCGTTTAGAGCACGACCAGCACCGATGAGGACGAGGTAGGCACATGTACCAATACGACGACTATGACCGGGCCCTGGTCTTTGAGCGGGTGGCGCAGTTCCGGGATCAGGTCGAGCGCTTCATGGAGGGGCAGTTGAGCGAGGAGGAGTTCCTGCCCTTGCGCCTGCAGAACGGCCTGTACCTGCAAAAGCATGCCTACATGCTGCGGGTGGCGATCCCCTACGGCACCCTGAGTGCCCGGCAGATGCGGACCCTGGCCGGCATTGCCCGGGACTATGACCGTGGCTACGGCCATTTCACCACTCGCCAGAACCTGCAGTTCAACTGGATTGAACTGGCCCAGGTGCCGGACATCCTCGAGCGCCTGGCCGCGGTAGAAATGCACGCCATCCAGACCTCGGGCAACTGCGTGCGCAATATCACCACCGAGGCCTTCGCCGGGGTCGCCGCCGACGAGTTGCTGGACCCGCGCCCGCTGGCGGAGATCCTGCGCCAGTGGTCGACCATCAATCCGGAGTTCCTGTTCCTGCCGCGCAAGTTCAAGATCGCTATCTGTTCGGCGCACGAGGATCGTGCGGCGATCATGATGCATGACATCGGCCTCTACCTGTATCGCGCCGCCGATGGCCAGATGTTGCTGCGAGTCATGGTCGGCGGCGGCCTGGGGCGCACGCCGATCCTCAGCCAGCAGATCCGCGAAGGCTTGCCCTGGCAACACCTGCTGTCGTACGTCGAGGCGGTGCTGCGGGTCTACAACCGCCATGGCCGGCGGGACAACAAGTACAAGGCGCGGATCAAGATCCTGGTCAAGGCCCTGGGCATCGAGGCTTTCGCCCGGGAAGTGGAGGAGGAGTGGCAGCACCTCAGGGACGGTCCGGCGCAGCTCACCGAGGCCGAGTTCCAGCGGGTCGCCAGTGCCTTCGTGCCACCTATCTATGAACACCTGGGGGACACCGACCTGGAGTACGGCAGCCGCCTGGCCGAGTCCCCGGCCTTTGCCCGCTGGGTGACGCATAACGTCCAGCCGCACAAGGTGCCGGGTTACGCCAGTGCGGTGCTTTCGACCAAGCCGGGCATGGCGGCGCCGCCGGGAGATGTCACCGGGCTGCAGATGGAGGCGGTGGCCGATTGGTCCGAGCGCTTCGGCTTCGGTGAAATCCGCATCGCCCACGAGCAGAACATCGTCCTGCCGGATGTGCCCAAGGCACGGCTGTACGAGCTGTGGCAACTGGCGTGCGACAACGGGCTGGGCATGGCCAATGCGGGCTTGCTGACGGACATCATCGCCTGCCCCGGGGGCGATTTCTGCGCCTTGGCCAATGCCCGCTCGATTCCCATCGCCCAGGCTATCCAGCAGCGTTTCGACAATCTGGACTATGTCCACGACCTGGGGGACATCAGCCTGAACATCTCCGGTTGCATGAACGCCTGCGGCCATCATCACATCGGCAATATCGGCATCCTCGGGGTCGACAAGAATGGCCAGGAGTGGTTCCAGGTCACCCTGGGTGGCGCCCAGGGCAAGGACAGTGCGCTGGGCAAGGTGATCGGGCCGTCCTTCAGCGCCGAGGAAATCCCCCAGGTTATCGAGCGGATCATCGGCACGTTCGTGCGTTATCGCGAAAGCGACGAGCCGTTTATCGATACCTTGCAGCGCATTGGCCTGGAGCCGTTCAAGGAGAAGGTCTACCCCAAGGAGGAGGTGCCGGCATGAACAACCTGCTGCGTTTGCACGAGGGCGAGGCCCAGTTGGTGGAGGACGACGCCTGGCACCTGGTACGAGGGCTTGAGGACCCATTGCCTGATGGCCCGTTGATCCTGCCGCTGGGCCGCTGGTTGATGCGTCGCATCGAGCATCACCCGGCCCGGGACGCCGTGTGGATCGGCCCGGACGATGAGGTGGAAAGCCTCAAGCCCTGGTTCAGGCTGATTCCCCTGGTGGCGGTGGACTTTCCCAGCTTTCGCGATGGTCGGGGCTACAGCCAGGCGTACCTGTTGCGCACTCGCCTGGGCTGGAGTGGGGAACTGCGGGCCATTGGCGATGTGCTGCGTGACCAGTTGAGCCATATGCGCCAGTGCGGTTTCGACAGTTTTGCCGTGCGCGAGGACAAATGCGCCCTGGACGCACTCAAGGGGCTGGCCGGCATGAGCGTGCTGTATGGGCGCTCGGTGATCGAGCCGCGACCGCTGTTCCGCCGACGCTAGGTTCCTTGCCCAATTCCTGTGTCGCCCCACAGGTTGGCGGCGCAAGCCAAGGCTTTTGGCTATACCTGTAGTTCCCCTAGCCAGTCCATGGCTGCTTCACCTACAGGAGTTATCCATGAAGCTTGCACTGACCCTTGGCACCCTGTGCCTTGCCTCCCTCGCAGTGGTGGGCTGCTCCAGCCACGAGACCCGGCCCGAGGACTACTCCGGGTTTCTAAGCGACTACAGCCTGCTCAAGCAGGCCAAGTCGCCCTCCGGGGTACAGGTGATGCGCTGGATCGATCCCCAGCTCAAGTTGGACCGCTATACCAGCGTGTACATCGAGCCGACCCAGTTCTACCCGCAACCGCAGCCGACGGTGAAGATTCCCCAGAGCACCTTGTCCGGTATCACCCGCTACTACGATGAGGCGCTCAAGCGCGAGCTTGGCAAATCCATGTCGCTGGCCACAGGGCCAGGACCTGGCGTGGTGGTGGTACGGGCCGCGATTACTGCGGTGAGCAGCAAGACCGAGGGGCTCAAGCCCTACGAGATCATCCCCATCGCCCTGGTCGCGGCTGCGGTCAGCACGGCCAGTGGTATTCGTGACCAGGAGACCACCCTGGGTACCGAGGCGGCCTTCCTCGATGGTGGCAGCAACCGAGTGATCGCCGAAGTGGTGCGCAAGGGCACCGGGAAGTCCCTGGATAACGACACCCAGGTGATGCAGGCCAGCGATGTGAAGAGCGTCATCGACAGCTGGGCCTCGGACCTGCACCAGTCCTATGTGCAACTGAAGAACAAATGAGTCGGGCAGTGCTGCCCTGGCTTGGGCAGCGCTTTCAATAACGGCTACGCGCCAGCTGGTTGTAGTGATAGAGCATCTGGTCGTAGCCCTGGGCCACGGCGTGGAAGTCCTCGCTCAGGCGCTGCGGTTCGGCGTGCTGCAGCCAGTCCCGGTGCAGGGTGTCCAGGGCCTGCAGGTAATGCTGGCTGGGAGCGGCGATCAGTTGCCAGAGGTACAGGGCCTCGCGGGTGTCCTTGTCCTGGATTCCGCCGATGAACTGTTGCCGGGCATCCCAGGCCTGGCGTAGTTCCTGGGTGGCTTGGGTCAATTGCGCCGGGGTCAGGGTGCGCTGGCGAATGCCATGGTCGAGCAGGTCCATGGTGCTTCGGGCCTGGATCATGTAGTTGAGCAAAGCCCAGTGGACGTTACGGCCCAGGCGCTGCTCCAGGCGCTGCAACTGCTGGGGGCGGTGCTCGATATCCTGCGGCTGTAGCAACTGGCGCACAGCGTTCGAGGCTTGCAGATAGTCCGGGGCCTGGATCTCCAGTTGCCGTACCCGTTCATCGAGCTGTGCTTCATCCAGTCTTCGGCCGAGGCCCAGGCGGTGCAGGTGTGCGTCCCCGGTCAGGGCGACGAAGCGCGCAAGCACTTGTTGGTAGCGCTCGGTGGCGGCCAGCAGGGGGCTTTCGGGGTCGAGGCTGCGCAGCTTGGCGCCAATGTCACCGCTGCAGGAGCTGCGATAGGCCAGGTCGATGTCCGGCCCGCCCTGGCTGCGCAGGTCATAGGCTCCAGGGGCCGCCGAGCGCGGCTTGCCCTCGGCCAGATAGGCTTGGTGCACTGCGCGCCAGGGTACATCCACCTGGTTCATGCAATCGATGATCGGATTCAGGGCGTTGGCCTGGGCGGTATAGGGGCTGTCCCGGTGATCGAGCCAGAGATCGATTTGTCCCAACTGCTTGCTGGAACCGGCCAGCCCGAACAGGGCTAAACTCAGGCCCAGGCCGATCGGAAATAACCAATTGGGGTTCATGGCGTGCCCTCCCGGCCGTACCACTGGGCGCGGGTGGCCGGCGCGGCGCAGTCAGGGGCGTTGGCTGGCATCCGTGCGCACAGGCGTTCGCTCCATTGTTGCAGGCCCTGGTTAGCGGTGACCGTGCCGTAGTCGCCCAGCAGCTTGATCGCCAGCAGGCCGGCGGCCAACAGCACGCAGCCCAGGCCGCCCAGTAGGCGTCGTTGCCAGGGGGCGAGCTGACGCCAGGGCATGCCGTGCTTGAACTCGATGTTGCGCACCAGAGCGATGCTCGGCAGGACCGCCAGGTAAACCAAGGCGCTGATTGGGCCGCAGACGTAACCCAGGACCGGGCCGAGCACGGCTACCGGTAACAGGTCCCGCAGGGGCAGCAAGCGCTGGTTGGGATTCAGCCAGCTCGGCAGGCGGCTGCCGAGACGATGATCACGGGCCCACAGGCGATGGGCCAGGGGTTGCCAGAGCCAATGCAGGAGCGCCGCGGAGGCGGCGAAGCAGGCACTCCAGAACAGCGTGACTCCGATGATCTCTCCCAGGCTGTTGCTTTGCGGGGCATAGCGGGCCAAGGCTCCGGCCAGGCAGGCGCTGAACAGCGCCAGGTACATCGGCCAGGAATTGAACGCGAACTCCCAGTCGCGCCAGAAGAATGGCGTACTGCCCGGCATCTGGGCGGCGAGCAGTGGATGGTCGGCATGCAGGCGGGAGCTGAGTTTGCGACAGCTGGCCCAGTCTTCTTCGTTCAGGCGTCGGGCGAAGGCCCGGCGGCGCCCGAGGCTGATGGGCGCCAGCAACAGGTAGGCGGCTCGTTGCTCGGGGGATGCCGGCGGTTGTGTGGCCAGGGTCCGCTGGCGGGCAATGAACACTGGGGCCTCATCGCGCTCCAGCAGGCGCTGCCATGCCTGGGGTGGGCAGGCGTTGTCCTTGCCCTCCTGCCAACCCTGGCCGGCGCAGACAGCCCGGAAGACCTCGCTGGACCAGTAGGGGCTTTCCAGCAACATCGTCGCCAGGCATTGGTTGAACCATTGACGCTGGTCCAGGCTGTGCAACCAGTCCTGTTGCGCGTGCGCCGCATAGACGTGGGTGAAGGCCTCGGCGTCCTGGTGCTCCAGGGCCTCGCGCAAGGGTTGCTCAAGGGCCTGTCGGCATTGTTGCAACAGCGTGTCGGTCAGGTACTCCGGCAGCTCCAGGCGTTGCCAGGCGGTGAGCCAGTGGAAAGTACCCAGGGCCCAGGCCAGCAGTTGGCTGGATTGTTCGGGGTGCTCCACGCAATGGCGCAGCAAGCCCAGCTCGAACTCCAGCAGGCAGTCGGCCTCCAGGGCCTGTCGATGGCGTTGATCCAGTTGCTCGATGCGAATGCCTTCCAGCAGCGGTGCGACCCGTTGTGCCGGAGACAGTGGTGCCGGGGCCTGGAGTACTGGGAGGTCGTCGAGGCAGGGCGCCGGTTGCGGGATGTCCTCGCCTTCGGCCTCGGTCATCCAGTGGGCCTGCTCCAAGGCCTGCTCATAGGCGTCGCGCAGGCGCTGGAAACCCTCCGGGTCTTCGTCCGGGCGGGTCTGTTTCAGCAGTTTGGCGTAGTGGCGCTTGATGGAGCGGGTATCGGAGGTGGCCGGTAGGCCAAGCAGGGTCCAGCAACTCATTGGGCGGTACGACTCCATGAAAACCGCGGCAAGGATCGATAATGGCGTGATGATACTACTGAGTGGACGTGTTTCACGAGAAAAAACCGCCGGCAGGGTGGGTGGCACCCCGTATCGCGCGATGATTGATATTAAAGTGATTTGTAATTATTTCAATGTAGTTTGTATGGTTAATTTAATGTGTTTTCTAGATTGATAAAAATCTATATAAAACAATTAATTATGTGATTTATATGATGTAAATTGTTCTTATTGATGGCGCTGGATTGTAGCCCTTTGCCCCGTTTCGAGAGCCGGTTACCTGGCCTGGCGGGTGCTCTTTTTCTTGGGCGAGAAGGAGCTTGCGGTTCGCCATGCTGTCGGGGCTGCTCCTGGTCATCGATTCGGCACGATTGGCGTCTCTTTGGCAGGCGCAGGGCGTGTCGGACAATTTGTTCTGCCGGGCATAGGTGCCTGAAGCGTTTCATGCTTAACTTCGGCCTCTCGATCATTTCTCGATGCTGTTTTATTTCCTCTGCTGAAAAAGGACTCCGTTCATGGCTCAAGTTACCCTCAAAGGCAATCCGGTCCAGGTTAATGGTCAACTGCCACAAGTGGGCTCCAAGGCCCCAGCGTTCTCCCTGGTGGGCGCCGGCCTGGCCGATGTCTCCCTGGCCAGCCTGGCCGGCAAGCGCAAGGTGCTGAACATCTTCCCAAGTGTCGATACGCCGACCTGCGCGACATCGGTGCGCAAGTTCAATGCCCAGGCCAATGACCTGGCCAACACCGTGGTGCTGTGCATCTCCGCCGACCTGCCGTTCGCCCAGGCCCGCTTCTGCGGCGCCGAAGGCCTGGAAAACGTACAGAACCTGTCGACCCTGCGTGGTCGCGAATTCATCGAGAACTATGGCGTGGCCATCGCCGATGGCCCGTTGGCCGGGCTGACTGCCCGCGCCGTGGTGGTGCTGGATGAAAACGACAAAGTGCTGCACAGCGAGCTGGTCAAGGAGATCGCTGAAGAGCCGAACTACGACGCCGCTCTGGCCGTGCTCAAGTAAGCGCTTTTACAATTATTCACGGCCTGGCCTGTCCAGGCCGTTTTTATTTGTGCTTCAGTAAGTTAGAACTGAACGTTAAAACGTCAGGCAAAGGTAAATTGCCGGTAAAGGCGCTTTGCTAAAACCGCTCTAGTGCTTATCTTTCAGCCTTCTTGAATAGACCGATTCCACGCGCCCAATGGTTGATCACTCCATGCAATCCTCTGCTACCCGCAACTCCCGTCGCTGGCTGTTCGGCCTGTTCGTCCTGCTGCTGGTCGCCGGCCTGTGCTGGAAATTCTGGCCGGCCGGCAGCACCCACAAGGAGGCGGCGGCTCAGAAGGCCGCTACCGGGCATACCGGGCGCAGTGGCAGCATGCGCCCCGGTTTTGGTGGCGCCAGTGGTCCGATCCCGGTGCGGGTGCTGCCGGTGACCCAGGGAGACTTCGCCTTGTACTACAAGGCCCTTGGTACAGTGACCGCTCTGAACACCATCAATGTACGCAGCCGGGTGGCGGGGGAGCTGGTGAAGGTCAACTTCGAGGAAGGGCAGATGGTCAAGGCCGGCGACCTGCTGGCCCAGATCGATCCGCGGCCTTACCAGAACGCCTTGCTCCAGGCCGAAGGCACGCTGTTGCAGAACCAGGCGCAGTTGAAGAATGCCCAGATTGACCTCGAACGCTATCGGGGGCTGTACGCCCAGGACAGTGTCGCCAAGCAGACCCTGGATAATGCCGTGGCGCTGGTGGGCCAGTACCAGGGGACCGTCAAGACCAACCAGGCGGCCGTCAACGATGCCAAGCTCAACCTCGAATTCACCCAGATCCGTGCGCCTATCGCCGGCCGCCTGGGCTTGCGTCAGCTGGACGTCGGCAACCTGGTGGCGGCCAATGACACCACGGCGCTGGTGATCATCACCCAGACCCAACCGATCAGCGTGGCGTTCACCCTGCCGGAAAACAGCCTGGAAACCGTGCTCAATCGCTACCACGGCGGCGCCAAGCTGCCGGTGGAAGCCTGGGACCGGGGCGACGTCAAGCTGCAGGCCAGCGGCGTATTGCAAAGCCTGGATAACCAGATCGACACCACCACCGGCACCCTCAAGTTCAAGGCCCGTTTCGAGAACCGCGACCAGGGCCTGTTCCCCAATCAGTTCGTCAACGTGCGCCTGCTGGCCGATACTTTGAAGAATGTGGTGCTGGCGCCTTCGGCGGCGATCCAGTTCGGCACCAACGGCACCTTCGTCTATGCCATGGATGGGGACAACAAGGTCAAGATCCGGACGCTCAAGGTGGGCGCCAGCAACGGTGACTCGACGGTGATCACCGAAGGCCTCAAGGCCGGCGACAGGGTGGTGATGGAAGGCACCGACCGCCTCAAGGACGGTAGCGAGGTGGAAGTGGTCAATGACGCCATCGACGTGCCGACCACTCCCACCGAGCACCTGCAAGGCCAGCCCGCAGGTTCGGCCAGTGCCACGGCGCCCGATGCAGCGCCAGTTGCTGGCAAGGCACAAAAGGCCGGCGCATGAATTTCTCGCGGCTGTTCATCCTCCGTCCGGTAGCCACCACCCTGAGCATGCTGGCCATTGTCCTGGCCGGCCTGATCGCCTATCGCTTGCTGCCGGTCTCGGCCTTGCCCCAGGTGGATTACCCGACCATCCGGGTCATGACCCTATACCCGGGGGCCAGCCCGGATGTGATGACCAGCGCGGTGACCGCGCCGCTCGAGCGCCAGTTCGGGCAGATGCCGGGCCTGACCCAGATGGCCTCCACCAGTTCCGGTGGCGCTTCGGTGCTGACCCTGCGTTTCAGCCTCGACATCAACATGGACGTCGCCGAGCAGCAGGTACAGGCGGCGATCAATGCGGCCACCAACCTGTTGCCCAAGGACCTGCCGGCGCCGCCGGTGTACAACAAGGTCAACCCTGCGGACACCCCGGTGCTGACCCTGGCGATCACCTCCAAGACCATGCTGTTGCCCAAGCTCAATGACCTGGTGGACACCCGCATGGCGCAGAAGATCGCCCAGATCAGCGGCGTGGGCATGGTCAGCATCGCCGGCGGCCAGCGCCAGGCCGTGCGGATCAAGGTCAACCCGGAGGCCCTGGCGGCCAACGGCCTGAACCTGTCGGACGTGCGCACCCTGATTGCCGCGTCCAACGTCAACCAGCCCAAGGGCAACTTCGACGGCCCGACCCGGGTGTCGATGCTCGACGCCAACGACCAGCTGACTTCGCCCAAGGACTATGCCGAGCTGATCCTGGCCTACAAGAACGGTGCGCCACTGCGCCTGAAGGATGTCGCCGAGATCGTCGACGGTGCCGAGAACGAACGCCTGGCGGCCTGGGCCAACGAGAACCAGGCCGTGTTGTTGAACATCCAGCGCCAGCCCGGGGCCAACGTCATCGAGGTGGTGGACCGGATCAAGGCGATGTTGCCGAGCATCACCGACAACCTGCCAGCGGGCCTGGATGTCACCGTGCTCACCGACCGTACCCAGACCATCCGCGCCTCGGTCAACGACGTACAGCACGAGTTGCTCATCGCCATCGCCCTGGTGGTGATGGTGACGTTCCTGTTCCTGCGCCGGGCCAGTGCGACGCTGATCCCATCGATTGCCGTGCCGTTGTCGTTGGTCGGGACCTTTGGCGTGATGTACCTGGCCGGTTTTTCGGTGAACAACCTGACCCTGATGGCCCTGACCATCGCCACCGGCTTCGTAGTGGACGATGCCATCGTCATGCTGGAAAACATTTCGCGTTTCGTCGAGGAGGGCGATAGCCCGTTGCAGGCGGCGCTCAAGGGGGCCAAGCAGATTGGCTTCACCCTGATTTCCCTGACCCTGTCGCTGATCGCAGTACTGATCCCGCTGCTGTTCATGGCCGATGTGGTCGGGCGGCTGTTCCGTGAGTTCGCCATCACCCTGGCGGTGGCGATCCTGATTTCCCTGGTGGTGTCCCTGACCCTGACCCCGATGATGTGTGCCCGGTTGCTCAAGCCCGAGCCCAAGGAACACGAGCAGGGGCGCTTCTATCGCGCAAGTGGGGCCTGGATCGATTGGTTGATCGAGGGCTACGGGCGCCAGTTGCAGTGGGTGCTCAGGCACCAGTTCCTGACCCTGCTGGTGGCCATCGGTACCCTGGCCCTGACGGTGTTCCTCTACCTGATGGTGCCCAAGGGGTTCTTCCCGGTGCAGGACACCGGTGTCATCCAGGGAATTTCCGAGGCGCCGCAGTCGGTGTCCTTTGCCGCCATGAGCCAGCGTCAGCAGGACCTGGCCAAGATCATCCTGCAGGACCCGGCAGTACAGAGCCTGTCGTCCTATATCGGGGTCGACGGTGACAACGCCACTCTCAACAGCGGTCGCTTGCTGATCAACCTCAAGCCCCACAATCAACGGGACCTGAGTGCCGCCCAGGTCATTGCGCGGTTGCAACCGCAGGTGGACAAGCTGCTGGGTATCCGCCTGTTCATGCAGCCGGTACAGGACCTGACCATCGAGGACCGGGTCAGCCGGACCCAGTACCAGTTCAGCCTGTCATCGCCTGATGCCGACCTGCTGAGCTTGTGGAGTACTCGCCTGGTCGAAGCCCTGGGCCAGCGTCCGGAACTCACCGACGTGGCCAGCGACCTGCAGGACAAGGGGCTGCAGGTCTACCTGGTGATCGATCGTGATGCCGCGTCGCGGATCGGGGTCTCGGTGTCGAACATCACCGACGCCCTGTACGACGCCTTTGGCCAGCGGCAGATCTCCACCATCTATACCCAGGCCAGCCAGTATCGGGTGGTGCTCCAGGCCCAGGCCGGGGAGCGCATCGGACCCCAGGCCCTGGAGCAGATCCACGTCAAGACCACCGATGGCGGGCAAGTGCGCCTGTCGAGCCTGGCCCATGTCGAGGAGCGCCAGGCGCAGTTGGCGATTGCCCACATCGGCCAGTTCCCGGCGGTGATGATGTCCTTCAACCTCGCACCCGGGGTAGCCCTGGGCGAAGCGGTGCAGGTGATCGAGCAGGTGCAGCAGGACATCGGCATGCCGGTGGGGGTGCAGACTCGCTTCCAGGGCGCGGCCGAGGCCTTCCAGGCTTCTCTGTCCAGCACCTTGCTGCTGATCCTGGCGGCGGTGGTGACCATGTACATCGTGCTCGGTGTGCTCTACGAGAGCTACATCCATCCGATCACGATCCTCTCCACCTTGCCCTCGGCAGCGGTGGGGGCCTTGCTGGCACTGATCCTCAGCGGTAACGACCTGGGCATGATCGCCATCATCGGCATCATCCTGCTGATCGGTATCGTCAAGAAGAACGCGATCATGATGATCGACTTCGCCCTGGATGCCGAACGCAACCAGGGCGTCGCGCCGCAGCAAGCCATCTACCAGGCGGCGCTGCTGCGCTTCCGGCCGATTCTCATGACCACCCTGGCGGCATTGTTCGGTGCCGTACCCTTGATGCTGGCCACCGGTTCCGGTGCCGAGCTGCGCCAGCCCCTGGGCCTGGTGATGGTCGGCGGCCTGCTGGTGAGCCAGGTCCTGACCCTGTTCACCACGCCCGTTATCTACTTGTACTTCGATCGCTTGGGCCGCCGGTTTGCCAAGCCCGCCGTAGGAGAAGTGGTGTGAGGGGCGTCAGCGGCAAGCCGGAGCAAAAGCCAGAGCCGCTGCTGGGCGTCCTGCTTTTCTCTTGTAGCTTGCAGCTTGAAGCTTGGAGCTGCCGCCCATGAACCTGTCCGGACCTTTTATCAGGCGTCCCGTGGCGACCATGCTCTTGAGTCTGGCGATTATGTTATTGGGCGGCGTCAGTTTCGGGCTGTTGCCGGTGGCGCCGCTGCCGCAGATGGATTTCCCGGTGATCGTGGTCCAGGCCAGCCTGCCCGGGGCCAGCCCCGAGGTCATGGCCTCCACGGTGGCCACGCCCCTGGAGCGCTCCTTCGGCGCCATTGCCGGGGTCAACACCATGAGCAGCCGCTCCAGCCAGGGTTCGACCCGGGTGATCCTGCAATTCGACCTGGACCGCGACATCAATGGCGCGGCGCGGGAAGTGCAGGCGGCGATCAATGCCTCGCGCAACCTGTTGCCCAGCGGCATGCGCAGCATGCCTACCTACAAGAAGGTCAACCCGTCCCAGGCGCCGATCATGGTGCTGTCCTTGACCTCCGATGTGCTGGAAAAGGGCCAGCTCTACGACCTGGCCTCCACCATCCTGTCCCAGAGCCTGTCCCAGGTGCAGGGCGTGGGCGAGGTGCAGGTCGGAGGCAGCTCGCTGCCAGCGGTGCGCATCGAGCTGGAGCCGCAGCTGCTCAACCAGTACGGGGTGGCCCTGGACGACGTGCGCAACGCCATCGCCAATGCCAACCAGCGCCGCCCCAAGGGCTCGGTGGAGGATGACCAGCGCTTGTGGCAGATCCAGGCCAACGACCAATTGGAGAAGGCTCGCGATTACGAGCCGCTGATCATTCACTACAACAACGGCGCGGCCCTGCGACTGAAGGACGTGGCCAAGGTCAGCGATGGCGTCGAGGATCGCTACAACAGCGGTTTCTTCAACGACGACGCGGCCGTGCTGCTGGTGATCAACCGCCAGGCCGGGGCCAACATCATCGAGACGGTGAACGAGATCAAGGCCCAGCTGCCGGCGTTGCAGGCGGTGCTGCCGGCCAGCGTCAAGCTCAACCTGGCCATGGATCGCTCCCCGGTGATCAAGGCCACCTTGCACGAGGCGGAGATGACCCTGCTGATCGCCGTGGCCCTGGTGATCCTGGTGGTGTTCCTGTTCCTGGGCAACTTCCGCGCCTCGGTGATCCCGACCCTGGCGGTACCGGTGTCGCTGGTGGGCACCTTCGCGGTCATGTACCTGTACGGCTTTTCCCTGAACAACCTGTCGCTGATGGCGCTGATCCTGGCCACGGGATTGGTGGTGGACGATGCCATCGTGGTGCTGGAGAACATCTCGCGGCATATCGATGAGGGCGTGAAACCGCTGCAGGCCGCTTACATGGGGGCCAAGGAAGTGGGCTTCACCCTGTTGTCGATGAACGTCTCGCTGGTGGCGGTGTTCCTGTCGATCCTGTTCATGGGCGGGATCATCGAAAGTCTGTTCCGCGAGTTCTCCATCACCCTGGCGGCGGCCATCGTGGTTTCGCTGGTGGTGTCCCTGACCCTGACTCCGATGCTCTGCGCCCGTTGGCTCAAGCCCCACCTGCCGGGCCAGGAGAATGCCCTGCAACGTTGGAGCCGGCGCAGCAACGACTGGATGGTCGGCAAGTACGCCAGCAGCCTGGACTGGGTGCTGCGGCACCGGCGCCTGACCTTGCTCAGCCTGCTGGTGACCATCGGTGTCAACGTTGCCCTGTACGTGGTGGTGCCCAAGACCTTCATGCCCCAGCAGGACACCGGCCAGTTGATCGGTTTCGTCCGTGGCGACGACGGCCTGTCCTTCAGCGTGATGCAGCCGAAGATGGAGATCTTCCGCCGCGCCGTGCTCAAGGATGAGGCGGTGGAAAGCGTGGCCGGCTTCATCGGCGGCTCCAACGGCACCAACAACGCCTTCATGCTGGTGCGCCTGAAACCCATCAAGGAGCGCAATATCTCGGCGCAGAAGGTCATCGAGCGCCTGCGCAAGGAAATGCCCAAGGTGCCTGGCGCCCAGCTGATGCTGATGGCCGACCAGGACCTGCAGTTCGGTGGCGGCCGCGAGCAGACCACCTCGCAGTACTCCTACATCCTGCAGAGTGGCAACCTGGGTGAGCTGCGCGAGTGGTATCCGAAGGTCGTCGCGGCGTTGCGGGCGTTGCCCGAGCTGACCGCCATCGATGCCCGGGACGGCCACGGTGCCCAGCAGGTGACCCTGGTGGTCGATCGCGACCAGGCCAAGCGCCTGGGGGTGGACATGGACATGGTCACCGCGGTGCTCAACAACGCCTACAGCCAGCGGCAGATCTCCACCATCTATGACAGCCTCAACCAATATCAGGTGGTGATGGAGGTCAATCCCAAGTACGCCCAGGACCCGATCACCCTGAACCAGGTACAGGTCATCACCGCCGATGGGGCGCGGATTCCGTTGTCGACCATCGCTCATTATGAGAACAGCCTGGAAGACGATCGAGTCAGCCACGAGGGGCAGTTCGCCTCGGAAAGCATTTCCTTCGACATGGCCGAAGGTGTCACCGTGGAGCAGGGCACCGCGGCCATCGAGCGAGCGATCGCCAAGCTGGGCATGCCCGAGGATGTGATCATCAAGATGGCCGGCACCGCCGACGCCTTCGCTGCCACCCAGAAAAGCCAGCCGTTCATGATCCTCGGCGCTCTGCTGGCGGTGTACCTGGTGCTCGGAGTGCTCTACGAGAGCTACATCCATCCGCTGACCATCCTTTCCACCTTGCCTTCGGCCGGGGTCGGTGCCTTGCTCTCGATCTATGTGCTGGGCAGCGAATTCAGCCTGATTTCGCTGTTGGGGCTGTTCCTGTTGATCGGGGTGGTGAAGAAGAACGCGATCCTGATGATCGACCTGGCGCTGCAGCTGGAGCGGCATCACGGGCTCGACCCGTTGCAATCGATCCGCAGCGCCTGCCTGCAACGCCTGCGGCCGATCCTGATGACCACCCTGGCAGCGATCCTCGGCGCCTTGCCGCTGTTGCTGGGTGCGGCCGAAGGCTCGGAGATGCGCCAGCCGCTGGGACTGACCATCATCGGCGGCCTGGTCTTCAGCCAGGTCCTCACGCTCTACACCACCCCGGTGGTCTACCTCTACCTCGACCGCCTGCGCCACAAGTTCAATCACTGGCGCGGGGTTCGTACCGATGCCGCTCTGGAAACGCCGCTATGACCGAACATCCGTCCCGTCCCGTTTCGCCGCTGTCCACCCAGCGCCTGGCCATGGCCCGGGGCTCGCGGGTCCTGAGCCTGGGCCTGTGCGCCGCGTTGCTCAGTGCCTGCGCCATCGGCCCCGACTATCAGCGACCCGAAGTGGCCGAGCCTGCGCAATACAAGCAGGCCGAGGGCTGGCGCCAAGCCAATCCCAGCGATGCCCTGGCCCGCGGTGCCTGGTGGCAGCTCTACGGCGACGCCCAGCTCAACGACCTGGTGGACAAGCTCAACAATGCCAACCAGAGCGTTGCCCAGTCGGAGGCGCAATTCCGCCAGGCCCAGGCCCTGGTGCGCAGCTCTCGCGGAGCGTTCTTTCCCAGTGTCGACCTGAGTGCCGGCAAGACCCGCGCGAGCCAGGGCACCGGTAGCAGCAGTTCGGCCTTGAGCAGCTCCAGCAGCGGTATTCGCGACACCTACAACACCCAGCTGGGGGTGAGCTGGGAGGCGGATGTCTGGGGCAAGCTGCGGCGTGGCCTGGAGGCTAACGAAGCCAGTGCCGAGGCGAGTTTTGCCGACCTGGCGGCCATGCGCCTGAGCCAGCAGTCCGAGCTGGTGCAGAACTACCTGCAGTTGCGGGTGATCGACGAGCAGAAACGCCTGCTGGAGGCCACGGTGGTGGCCTACCAGCGCTCCTTGACCATGACCCAGAACCAGTACCAGGCCGGCGTTGCTGGCAAGGATGCGGTGGCCCAGGCCCAGACCCAGCTCAAGAGCACCCAGGCCGACCTCATCGACCTGATCTGGCAGCGGGCGCAGTTCGAGAACGCCATTGCCGTGCTCATCGGCGTGCCGCCGGCAGCGTTCAACCTGGCTGAAGCCAAGAGCGTGCCGGTGCTGCCCCAGGTGCCCCTGGGCGTGCCGTCGCAGTTGTTGGAGCGGCGTCCGGACATCGCTTCGGCGGAGCGGGCGATGATTGCCGCCAATGCCAACATCGGCGTGGCCAAGGCTGCTTATTATCCGGACCTGACCCTGAGCATGGCCGGTGGCTATAGCAGCAGCACCTATGCCAACTGGATCACGCTGCCAAATCGTTTCTGGTCGGTGGGGCCGAAACTGGCGATGACCTTGTTCGATGGCGGCCAGCGTTCGGCGGAAGTGGACCGTACCGTGGCGGCCTATGACCAGACCGTGGCCAAGTACCGGCAGACTGTGCTCGACGGTTTCCGCGAGGTGGAGAACTACATGGCCCAGCTCAAGGTCATGGACGATGAAGCAGGGGTACGCCAGCAAGCCCTGGACTCGGCTCGCGAGGCCCTGCGCCTGACCGAGAATCAGTACAAGGCGGGGCTGATCGGCTACCTGGATGTCGTGACCAGCCAGACGACGGCCTTGAGCAATGAACGCAGTGTGCTGAGCCTGCTGCAGAGCCGGTTGATCGCCAGCGTGCAGTTGATCGCTGCCCTCGGCGGTGGCTGGGATGGGCAATTGCAAGTCAGCGAGCAGAAGTAGCCAGGTGTCGGTCGCTACAGGGCGAGCGCGGCATGGAAGGGCTCGCCAAGCAACACCTGTGCTGGATGGGTGGTGATTTATCCCTGTTACATCCAGCAACAACAGCTACAGTATGTCGTGTCGCAGTCGATATGCGGGTATGGCCCAGATCGTCTGGTGATCGATTGCGGTTCGCTCCTGAAATGCACAAAAGTCATGTCCACAAGGCCTGTATGGGCTTGCGGACCCTCTGTCTGACTAATGGCCTTTTGATGACATTTGTAGATGCGTTATTTCCTGCAATCAGTACAATCTGCGATTTTGCCCGCCGCGCAAGGATGTCGGCACAACGGCCAAGAGACGCCTAATGCTCATCGGTAGTTACTCCTCCGCACTGGTCCTGATCTCCATTTTCGTGGCGATCCTCGCTTCCTATACCGCTCTTGATCTCACCGGACGCATTGCCACCACCCAGGGGCGGGCCGCCTACTTGTGGATGGGCGGCGGGTCGCTGGCCATGGGCATCGGCGTGTGGTCCATGCACTTCATCGGCATGCTGGCCTTTTCATTGCCTATCGAGCTGGGCTACGACATCGGGCTCACCGGGCTGTCGTTGCTGATCTCGTTCCTGTCCTGCGGGTTCGCCCTATGGCTGGTAAGCCAGCCGCGCCTGCCGTTCTGGCAGCTGATATTCGGGGCCTTGATCATGGGGGCCGGCATCAGCGGCATGCATTACACCGGCATGGCGGCCATGCGCATGCAGCCGGGCATCGACTATGACCCGGGGCTGTTCGGCGCCTCTTTGCTGATTGCCTTTGGCGCCTCCCTGGCGGCGCTGTGGATTGCCTTCCGCCTGCGGCAGAACACGCCCTATGTGCGCCTGGTGCGTACGGGGGCCGCCGTGGTCATGGGGTTCGCGATCGTTGGCATGCACTACACCGGCATGGCCGCGGCGCGTTTTACCGATGGCAGTTTCTGCGGCGCCCTGACCAACGGCCTGAGTGGCAAGGGCCTGGACAACCTGGTGCTGATCACCACCCTGGCGGTGCTGATCATCGCCTTGCTGACTTCGGTGCTCGATGCCCGGCTCGAAGCCCGTACCGCAGTGCTGGCGCAGTCCTTGACCGAAGCCAACAAGGAACTGACCCAGCTGGCCTTGCACGACACCCTGACCGGATTGCCCAACCGCATCCTGCTGGCCGACCGGATCGACCAGGCGATGCATCGGGTGACGGCCCATGGTGGCTGCTTTGCGCTGATGTTCATCGACCTGGACGGTTTCAAGCCGGTCAACGATGCCTTTGGCCATCATATGGGCGATCAGTTGCTGCGCGAAGTTGCCTTGCGCCTGCGCGAGGACTTGCGCACTGAGGACACCCTGGCCCGTATCGGCGGCGATGAGTTCGTTCTGCTGGTACAGCTGGCCGAACCGGACGATGCCTTGCGCCTTGCCGCGCGCCAGGTCGGGCTGGTTTCCCGTTCCTTCCGGGTGTCCGATCACGACCTGCAGATTTCCGCCAGCATCGGGATCGCGGTGTATCCGGGCAACGGTCACAGCGCCCAGGAACTGTTGATGAACGCCGATGCGGCGATGTACCACGCCAAGGGCACCGGCAAGAACGGCTACAGCTTTTTCGACGCTTCGATGAACAGCAACGCCCGGCGCCAATTGCAGTTATTGCAGGATTTGCGCAACGCCGTTGAACAGCATCAGTTCCGCCTGCATTACCAGCCCAAGTTCGATGCCGCCAATGGCCGGCCGGTTGGCGCCGAGGCGTTGTTGCGCTGGGAGCATCCGCAACATGGCTTGCTGATGCCGGACAAGTTCATCGAACTGGCGGAAAAGACCGGGCTGATCATTCCCATTGGCGACTGGGTCCTGAACGAGGCCTGCCGGCAGATGCACGAGTGGTATGCCCAGGGGCATACCGGCTGGCGTATTGCGGTGAACCTCTCGGCCATGCAGTTCTGTCATGTGGGGCTGGTCGCCAGCGTCGCCGAAGCGCTGGAACGTTATGACCTGCCGGCCAATAACCTGACCCTGGAGATCACCGAGACCACGGCGATGCACGACGCCGATGTCAGCATGATCGTCTTGCAGCAGTTGGCGGACATGGGGGTGGACCTGTCCATCGACGATTTCGGCACCGGCTATTCGAGCCTGATGTACCTCAAGCGCCTGCCGGCCAACGAGCTGAAGATCGACCGTGGTTTTGTCCGCGACCTGGAGCATGACAGCGACGATGCCGCCATCGTCTCGGCCATCGTCGCCCTGGGCCAGGCCCTGGGGTTGCGGATTGTCGCCGAAGGCGTGGAGACCGGCGTGCAGCAGACGTTCCTCACCGAGTTGGGCTGCGATTCGCTCCAGGGTTATTACCTGGGGCATCCGATGCCTCCCGAGCGTTTCCTGCAAGGGGTACTCATCCCCAATGGCAAAGTCGAGGCGCATGCTCCGCTAGCCGCCATCGAACCTGTAGGGCCGCACTCGGCGTCGCCGCAGCCAACGGTCCCCGGGGTCAACTGAGCCGTCCGGCTGCCGGGCTGACACCCACTGCACTGCCGACCGCATTGGGTGCATGCAAGGGGCCTTCGATGATCGGCGCTCTGGCGGTTTCCATCACTGGCTGCGCGGTGTTTAATGGCTCGCGTTGAAATGATCAGTGAGGGAGTCGGCAGTATGGACAAAGTCATCGTCATCACCGGTGGCGGGCGGGGAATCGGCGCAGCCACGGCGTTGCTGGCTGCGCAGCAGGGTTTCAAGGTGTGTATCAACTATCAGGCCGACGAGCAGTCTGCCCAGCAAGTGCTGGAGCAGCTTCGAGCCTTGGGCGCCCAGGCGATCGCCGTACGTGCCGATGTCAGTATCGAGGATGAAGTCATCGGCCTGTTCCAGCGGGTCGACGCCGAGCTGGGGCGAGTCACGGCCCTGGTCAACAACGCCGGGACCGTGGGCCAGAAGTCTCGTCTTGAAGACATGTCCGAGTTTCGTATCCAGAAGATCATGAAGACCAATGTCATGGGGCCGATCCTCTGTGCCAAGCACGCGGTGCTGCGCATGTCGCCGCGCCATGGCGGGCAGGGTGGCAGCATCGTCAACGTCTCCTCGGTCGCCGCGCGCCTGGGCTCGCCCGGCGAGTATGTGGACTACGCCGCCTCCAAGGGGGCGCTGGACACCTTCACCATCGGCCTGGCCAAGGAAGTAGCGGGTGAGGGCATCCGGGTCAACGCGGTACGCCCGGGCTATATCTATACCGATTTCCATGCGCTCAGCGGCGATGCCGACCGCGTCAGCAAGCTGGAGAGCGCCATCCCCATGGGCCGCGGCGGGCGCCCGGACGAGGTGGCCGAGGCCATCGTCTGGCTGCTGTCGGACAAGGCTTCCTACGCCACCGGTACCTTCGTCGACCTGGGCGGCGGTCGCTGATCCCGAACTGATGAGCCGGTTTGTCGGCCAATAGCCCCTGAGCCTGGCACCAAGCGGCGGATGCCAGGGCTCAGGGCAACGCGTCGACGGTGCGGCGGCGGGGCACGATCAGCAAGGCCAGCAGTAGCCCCAGCAGGCCGGCGCCATAGCTCATCGACAGCGGCAGCAGACGACTCAGGGTTTCGCCAGGGCGTATGCAGCTGTAGCTAAATCCATAGCCCTGTTCATCTGCCCGGACTCCCGGGACCTTGTTCACCGGTGCCGGGTCTGATGGCGCCATTTGCTCATTCGAGAGCTCCAGCTTGGCATGGCTCGCTTCACGTGCCGCCAGTTGTTCGATGGCCTGCAACTGGGCGTCGTTGCAGCGGCTCTCGCTCCAGTTGTGCAACACCAGCAAGGCGGATAACAGCAACAGCAAGGGCACCGGGTAGAAGCGCTGGGCCGGCAACAGGGGGGCTACCAGCAGTCCGGCCAGAAAACCGGCCAGTAGCAGGTTGGCCCAGTACCAGCCGCCGCCTTCCCAGCTCGGCAGCATTATCAGCATCAGTACCGGGGGCAGTACGACGCGGGCGAACAGCAGGCACAGGGCTGCGGCGAGGAGGGTGACCAGCAGGGTCTTGATCCAGGACTTCATGGCTGTTTCATCGCCTGTATGAGTGGGGGCAAAACGGCACGCATCAAGCTTGTGCCGCCTGCCCGGGAATGTTCGGTGGGGTGAAGCGGCGGGCGTACTCGAGCATGTCCCGGGGATAGATCATGTGCCGCACCGCGCTATCGTCCAGGCCGTAGAGGTAGACGATGGCCGCGGCCTCGAAGGCCCAGTAGCCGAAGTAGCCGCCATCGTCGTCGAAACTGTGACTGTCGTGCCACGGAGCGTGCACGAAGGCCGGGTACCACTGGTTGCAGTACTCCACCAGCAATTCGCGCTCTTGCGCAGGCTCCCCGTGGTAGACCGCGCGCACCAGGGGCGTGTAGACCTCGTGGTACCACTCATCCACCTCCACCCGGTCGGGTAGGAAGCCCTTGAGCAGGTCTTCGATCAGCACGTCCTCGCCATGGTAGCCGGCTCGATCCTGCAACAGCGCCACTCGTGGCAGCAGGTCGCTGCGCTGCAGGAGGATGCACAGGCTGATGACCTGTACGTACTCTTCGAAGTCATGAGGGTAGTGATCGATCGCCAGGGGCGCGATGTCCGGCAGTTCTTCATAGCGCGCCAGCTTGCGCTGGTAGTCCTCGTAGCTTTCCACCACTGCGTCCAGGGCCTGGGCCAGCGCTTGCATGGGCTCGCCAGCGGTGTAGCCGAGGATCAGCCGGTGCAGGCGCGCTTGCTGCACCTGCCGGGCCTTGAGGGAGGCTTCCTGGAGGGGGCAGTCGGCTTCCATGGAGTGCTCCTGCCAGAAGGCCTCGGTGCCTTCCAGGTGCTCACTGAGCTGGTAGTACTGTTTGTGGCTGAGAAACACTTGCCTGCGGTTCATCGCGCTCGCCTCGGTTCAATAGGGGATCAGGGTGAAAGCCGGCTTGCGCTCGGACGTTTCCAGCAGCAGGGTCGGCAGGTCCACCTCGGCAGGCTCCAGGCACAGGATGTCGAGTTCCTCCTCCAGGGCTGGGCGGTCGGCCGCCAGTGCCCGGATCGGCAGGCGTTCGTAGGGGCGTGGGTCTTCGCCGTAGTAGACCTTGGCGGTGCCGGGAGGAATGCCTTCCAGGCGGGCGAAGCCTTCTTCGTCGAGGTGCCCCTGGATTTGCGAACCGTCGGTGAAGACCACCCGGTAGGCGGCACCGGACACGGGTTCGAGGTTGGAGTAATGCAGGTTCAGTTCCAGCCAGTGGCCCTCGCCGGTGAGATGCTCCATGCCCTGGTTGATGGCTTGTGGAGTGCTGGCGGCCTCGCGGGCCGCGGGCAGGGCGCTGCTGGTACTGGCACTGCCTGCCGATTGCGGCTTGGGCAACAGGGCCGGGCCCTGGCTGTGGGCCAGGGCCGAACTGTTGCGTTGCACCGCCAGCCATGGCGCGATGCGTTGCTGCACCGCTTGCATGAGCATCTGGCTGTGGTCCCGGGCCTCGCCGAGGTTGTACAGCACCCGTTGCTGCTGGCGTGGGGCAAGGCCGGCGAAGGTCGAGGACGCCTGCACGCCACGGACGATCTCTGGCATTTCCTCGGTCAGGCGAGCGGGGTCCAGGGATTTTTCCAGCAGTTGTTCCGGGCTGGTCTTGATCCGGCAGCTCAGCAGCGTATGGCGGATCAGGTCGAAGAGTTTTTCGGCGTGACGCCAGGGGGCGCGGTTGATCTGGCGCAGGATGAGCTTGAATTCCTGCCCAGGGCCGGGGATCCAGCCGATCAAGGCCAGGGCCAGGTCGAAGAGGGCGTCTGCTTCGTCCTGGTCATTGTCTACCGCATCCAGTTCGAGGATCGCCTGGACCGTATCGTAGGCATTGAGCTCCTGGGTCAGCAGTGGCAGGCGACCGCGCTTGATGGCCTGGCTCAGTTCGGCCTTGGCCTCTGGATAGTCGTCGTAATACAGGTCTTCGACCATGCCGTGCTCCTTCCCTGGAAAATTCGAGCGCGGATGCTGCACCAGTGCCGGCCTGGGGGCAAGTCGTTTGGCCAACCAGGGGTGTTGCCACTCCCTCCCTGCGGTCGCTGCGCGCCCTTGCGCAGCCCGCGGCAGCGGCTACGCGACGCTGTAGCTGCTGCCGAGCCTGCGAGGCCGCGCCAGGGTCCGCAGGACTTTCAGCATTCGGATCGGTGCTGGTCAGAACGAGCGGATGATCCGCCCCAGGGTCTCCATGGCTTTTTCCGCGGCTTCGTTCCAGGGGCTGCCGTAGTTCAGGCGGATGCAGTTGCGAAAGCGCTGGGTCGGGGAAAAGATTGGCCCGGGGGCGATGCTGATGCCTTGGGCCAGGGCCATCTGGAACAGCTTCAGGGAGTCCATCTGCGGCGGTAGCTCCAACCACAGGAAATAACCACCGGCAGGCTGGCTGACCCGGGTCTGGGCCGGGAAGTGCCGGGCGATCGCCGCCAGCATGGCGCTCTGCTGTTCTTCCAGGGCATAGCGCAGCTTGCGCAGGTGACGATCGTAGCCACCGTGCTGCAAATAGTCGGCAATGGCCGCCTGGGCTGGCATCGAGGCACACAGCGATGTCATCAGCTTGAGTCGCTCGATCTTCTGCGCATAGCGCCCGGCGGCGACCCAGCCGACCCGGTATCCGGGGGCCAGGCTCTTGGCGAAAGAGCCGCAATGCATGACCAGGCCCTCGGTATCGAAGGCTTTGGCGGGTTTTGGCGCCTGCTGGCCGTAGTACAGCTCGGCGTAGACGTCATCCTCGATCAGCGGCACCTGATGTTGGCGCAGCAGTTCCACCAGCTCCTGTTTCTTGGCCTCGGGCATGCTCGCGCCCATGGGGTTCTGGAAGTTGGTCATGCACCAGCAGGCCTTGATCGGGTGACGTTCCAGGGTCTGGGCCAGCACGCCCAGGTCGATGCCGTCGCGCGGGTGGACCGGGATCTCCACGGCCTTGAGCTTGAGGCGCTCCAGAACTTGCAGGCTGGCGTAGAACGCCGGAGCCTCGATGGCCACCAGGTCGCCCGGCTCTGTCACGGCTTGCAGGCACAGGTTCAGCGCTTCCAGGGCGCCATTGGTGATCAGCAGTTCCTCCATGGGCAGCATCAGCCCGGCCACCATGTAGCGCAGGGCGATCTGCCGGCGCAGCTGCGGGTTGCCCGGCGACATGTCGGTCACCACGACTCGCGGGTCCATCTCGCGACTGGCGCTGGCCAGGGAGCGCGACAGGCGTTGCAGGGGAAACAGGGTCGGGCTGGGGAACGCCGAGCCAAAGGGGACGGTGCTCGGGTCCTTGATCGAGTCGAGCACCGAGAACACCAGTTCACTGACATCGACTTCGGTGGATTCATTGACCTCGCTGCTGATCACCGGCTCGGAGAACGGGCTCGGTGCATGGGCATTGACGAAGTAGCCGGAGCGCGGTCGGGCACGGATCAGGCCGCGGCGCTCCAGCAGGTAGTAGGCCTGGAATACCGTCGATGGGCTGACCCCGTAGGTCTGGCTGGCATAGCGCACCGAGGGTACGCGCTGGCCGGGGCCCAGCACTCCGGAGCGGATCAGTTCGGCGATGTCGTCGGCGAATTTTTCGTAGCGTTTCATCTGCGGTGCAAGATCCAGTCTGGTCATCGGGTCAGGGTTGTTACGCTAGCGAGGAAGTTAAGGGGATGCGCCGTGGCTGGCGCTGGGAGCCAGGCTCCCAGGCGGGAGCACGCTCCCTCGCCACGGCATTCTAAAGACTCAACGGTTCATCGGTGAGACAAAACGGCTTTCGGCCACGGCATAGACACTCGGGTCATCGCTGTCGCTGACCTTGAAGCTGATGTCCTGGGAGCTGCTTTGCGCGCGGTCCTGGATCAGTGCCACCGAGACCGGCAAGTCGACGATTTCCCCCGGGGCCAGGCTCAGCTCGGTCTTGCCCTGCAGCTCGAAGCCCGTACCGTCCACCAGGGCAATACGGTATTGCTGGCGTTCCTGGGTCTTGTTGATGATCTTGAGGCTATAGATGTTCTCGATCTGCCCGAGGGCGTTCTCGCGGAACAGGCCCCGGTCCTTGCTGACATCCAGCGATACCATGGGCCGCTGCGTCAGGGCCAGGACCAGGGCGCCGATCATCACCAGCAGTACCACGCTGTAGCCCACCAGGCGCGGCCGCAGCAGGTGGGTCTTGCCCCCTTGCAGTTCATGCTCGGAGGTGTAGGCGATCAGCCCGCGGGCATAGCCCATCTTGTCCATGATCGAGTCGCAGGCATCGATACAGGCGGCACAACCGATGCACTCCATTTGCAGGCCATCGCGGATATCGATGCCGGTCGGGCAGACCTGGACGCACAGTTGGCAATCGATGCAGTCGCCAAGGCCGACATCGGCAGGCTTGACGTCGCGCTTGCGCGGACCGCGGCTTTCACCCCGGGCCGGCTTATAGGAAATGGTCAGCGTATCCTTGTCGAACATCACGCTCTGGAAGCGCGCGTAAGGGCACATGTGCATGCACACCGCCTCACGCATCCAGCCGGCATTGATATAGGTGGCGCCGGCGAAGAACAGCACCCAGAACAGGCTCAGGCCACCGATCTGCAAGGTCAGCAGCTCCTGGGCCAGCGGGCGGATCGGGGTGAAGTAGCCGACGAAGGTCAGGCCGGTGAGCAGGCTGATACCCAGCCACAGGGTGTGCTTGGTGGCCCGGCGAAGCAGCTTGTTGGCGCTCCAGGGCGCGGCCTGCAGCTTGATCCGCTGGTTGCGGTCACCCTCGGTGACCTTTTCGCACCACATGAACAGCCAGGTCCATGAGCTCTGCGGGCAGGTATAGCCGCACCAGACCCGGCCGGCGAATACCGTAATGGAGAACAGCCCGAAGGCGCAGATGATCAGCAGCGCCGAGAGCAGGATGAAGTCCTGGGGCCAGAAGGTGGCGCCGAAGATATGGAACTTGCTGTCGGCCAGGTCCCAGAGGACTGCCTGGCGGCCGCCCCAGTTCAACCAGACGGTGCCGAAGAACAGCAGGAACAGGAAACCTGCGCCACTCATGCGCAGGGTGCGGAACAGGCCGCTGAAACTACGGGTATAGACGTGCTTGTCGGTGCTCTTCGTCTTCATCTGTTTGGGGCGTGAAGGTTCGAAGGTCTCTACTAATCGGACGGGGATTCTTTCGCTCATGGTCGTTCGCTCATCAGCCTCCATCAGGCCGGGCAACTATGACCATGGAACTGTTTGCATAACAGACTCAGCTATTTGATAAAAAAGCGGATCAGATGCGCTTTTCCGGCCCCCTGCGACAACTTGCTGCACCCCGGCAAGCTCCGCAGGCCTGGCGATGACGCTGCCTGGCATAGGCCCGCAGGGCGGGCCCTGATCCAGATCAGTCAAATTACCGAATCACCATTAGTGGCCTTTAGATGGCGTCGGCCGTCGACGGCGCCTGCTACGGTCAATGCGTCGGCTTCTGCTTCGGTGATGTAGATCCGTTGCCCCTTGATCTCGACGGCGGACATGGCCCTGGCCCCGTCGGTGATGATGGTCACGGCGCTGGCAGGCAAGTGCTCGTGGAGCGTCTGGGTGTCGAAGTAGCAGTGCTGTCGGTCGATGCGCAGGCTCATGGCGGATACCTCTTCGCGGTGGACGTACAAGTTAGGCGGGCGAGTCATGGCCAGGGTTCGACGCCGCTGACGGGCGGTGCTCGATGGGTGAATCTCGCCAGCTTCGCGCAGGCTGTCTATCTATGCTTGTGGGCGTGCCACTGATAGTGGCCTCGATGCTTCCACCGGTGGCCTTGGAATGGGCGGGTCGCCCATGGGCGGTGGGGGCGTGTCCGGTGGCTCCTGCTCGGGAACCGCCGGTGGTTCGCCAGGCGGTAGGGGTGGCTGGTCGATGTTCGGATCAGGCGGTTCTGGCGGAATCGGGATACTCATTGCACGGGTCTCCTTCGTGCCTGTCGGCGCATGGGCGTGCTCGGTGGACCCTGAAAAGGTGCATTTGATTCCGGTTCGCTTGGCGATCAATCGCGCTGAACTTTCGACGACGAGCACCGCTCGGAACCTAAGTATGTTGATTCAGCCATTCACCGGGGCCGACCAGCCCTATCACTACAGCGCCGCTGGCGCGGGACAGGGTGATGTTCGATGACGACAGGAAAACCGACCGAACAGCAATACCAGGCCCACTTGCCATTGCCCCAGGCCCTGTTGCTGCCGCGCATCGCCATCGAGAATCCCCGCCCGGTGCTCGACGCCGGCCAGTTCGCCGTCAAGGCAGTGGCTGGGCAGGAGATCGAGGTGGGGTGCAAAGTCTTCACCGATGGCCACGACACGCTGGCGGTGCGAGTGCGCTGGCGCAACGAACGGCAGGACGCTTGGCACAGCCGGGCGCTGGAAGACCAGGGCAACGACGGCTGGCTGGGCCACTTCCCGGTGCCGGAGGTGGGCCGCTACCGTTTCTGTATCGAGGCCTGGATCGACTCGTTCGCCAGCTTCTGCTACGAGCTGGAAAAGAAGCACCTGGCCGCCCAGCCGGTCAGCCTGGAACTGCAAGAAGGGCGGACCCTGGTGCAACAGGCTGGCGAACGCAGCGAAGGCGCGCTGCGTGAACAACTGCTGGTACTGCACCAGCAACTGGGCGGCTTGCTCGCGGCCGAGCAGGTGGCGCTGTTCTTGAGTGCCGATAGTGCCCGGCTGATGGCCGAGGCCGACCTGCGTCCCTATCTCAGCCTGAGTCCCGAGTACCCGCTGGACGTGGAGCGCGAGCGTGCGCAGTTCGCCAGCTGGTACGAGCTGTTCCCCCGTTCCATCACCGACGATCCTGCCCGCCATGGCACCTTCGACGATGTGCATGGGCGCTTGCCGATGATCCATGACATGGGCTTCGACGTGCTGTACTTCCCGCCTATCCACCCCATCGGCCGGCGCCACCGCAAGGGCCGCAACAATGCCCTGGTTGCCGCGCCGGACGATCCCGGCAGTCCCTATGCCATCGGCAGCGAGGAGGGCGGCCATGAGGCGATCCATCCTCAATTGGGCAGCCGCGAGGATTTTCGCCGGCTGGTGGCCGCAGCCGCCGACCATGGCCTGGAGATCGCCCTGGATTTCGCGATCCAGTGCTCCCAGGACCATCCCTGGCTGACCCAGCACCCGGGCTGGTTCAACTGGCGCCCGGACGGCAGCATCAAATATGCCGAGAACCCGCCGAAGAAGTACCAGGACATCGTCAATGTCGATTTCTACGCCGCCGATGCCATCCCCAGCCTGTGGCTGGAACTGCGGGATATCGTGGTCGGCTGGGTCGAGGAGGGCGTCACTATCTTCCGGGTCGATAACCCGCATACCAAGCCGTTGCCATTTTGGCAGTGGTTGATCGGCGATGTGCGCAGCCGGCATCCGCAGGTGATCTTCCTGGCCGAGGCCTTCACCACCCCGGCGATGATGGCGCGCCTGGGCAAGATCGGTTACTCCCAGAGCTATACCTACTTCACCTGGCGCAACACCAAGAGCGAACTGGCCAGCTACCTGAGCGAGCTCAACCAGTCGCCCTGGCGCGAATGCTTCCGGCCGAACTTCTTCGTCAACACCCCGGATATCAATCCCGGTTTCCTGCATGACTCGGGCCGCCCCGGTTTTCTCATCCGGGCGGCGCTGGCCACCATGGGCTCGGGCCTGTGGGGCATGTATTCGGGGTTCGAACTGTGCGAGTCGGCGCCGTTGCCGGGCAAGGAGGAGTACCTGGACTCGGAGAAGTACGAGATCCGCCCGCGGGACTTCAATGCCCCGGGCAACATCATCGCCGAGATCGCCCAGCTCAACCGTATCCGCCGCCAGAACCCGGCGTTGCAATCGCACCTGGGGCTCAAGCTGTACAACGCCTGGAACGACCGGATCCTGTACTTCGGCAAGCGCAGCGCCGATGGCGGCAACTTCGTGCTGGTGGCGGTCAGCCTCGATCCCTTCAACCCCCAGGAGGCGCATTTCGAGCTGCCGCTCTGGGAAATGGGCCTGCCCGACGATGCCGCCACCCAGGGCGAGGACTTGATGAACGGCCATCGCTGGACCTGGTACGGCAAGGTCCAGTTCATGCGCCTCGAACCGGCCCAGCCGTTCGGCATCTGGCGCATCAGCGTCGACTGACCCGGCCGCGCCGCCGGCCCGAGGGCCTGGTGGCGGTGGCCGGGGCAGGAACCTGCCAACAGATTCAGGAGTGAGCAATGGCGAAGAGAACCCGACCCTCGACCTTTATCGACGACCCGCTCTGGTACAAGGACGCGGTGATCTACCAGGTGCATGTGAAGTCCTATTTCGACTCCAACAACGATGGCATCGGCGATTTTCCCGGGCTGATCGCCAAGCTGGACTACATCAAGGAACTGGGGGTCAACACCATCTGGTTGCTGCCGTTCTATCCCTCGCCACGGCGCGACGACGGCTACGACATCGCCGAGTACCGTGGGGTCAGCCCCGACTATGGCACCCTGGCGGATGTCCGGCGCTTCATCGCCGAGGCCCACAAGCGCGAACTGCGGGTGATCGCCGAGCTGGTGATCAACCACACCTCCGACCAGCACCCCTGGTTCCAGCGCGCCCGCAAGGCCAAGCCCGGTTCGGCGGCGCGCAATTTCTACGTATGGTCCGACGATGATCAGAAGTACGCCGGTACGCGGATCATCTTCCTCGACACCGAGAAGTCCAATTGGACCTGGGACCCGGTGGCCGGCCAGTACTTCTGGCACCGCTTCTATTCCCACCAGCCGGACCTGAACTTCGACAACCCGCAGGTACTCAAGGCCGTACTCTCGGTCATGCGCCACTGGCTGGACATGGGCATCGACGGCCTGCGCCTGGACGCCATTCCCTACTTGATCGAGCGCGATGGCACCCACAACGAGAACCTGGCCGAGACCCACGATGTGCTCAAGCGCATCCGCGCCGAGATCGACGCCCATTATCCGGACCGCATGCTCCTGGCCGAGGCCAACCAGTGGCCCGAGGACACCCAGCTGTACTTCGGCCAGGCCAGCGGCAACGGCGCCGATGGCGACGAATGCCACATGGCCTTCCACTTTCCGTTGATGCCGCGCATGTACATGGCCCTGGCCCAGGAAGACCGCTTCCCGATCACCGACATCCTGCGCCAGACCCCGGAAATCCCGGCCAATTGCCAGTGGGCGATCTTCCTGCGCAACCACGATGAGCTGACCCTGGAGATGGTCACCGACAAGGAGCGCGACTACTTGTGGAACTACTACGCCGCTGACCGTCGGGCGCGGATCAACCTGGGTATCCGCCGACGCCTGGCACCGCTGATGGAGCGCGATCGGCGGCGCATCGAGTTGCTCAACAGCCTGCTGCTGTCGATGCCCGGTACCCCGACCCTGTACTACGGCGACGAGATCGGCATGGGCGACAACATCTACCTGGGCGACCGCGATGGCGTGCGCACGCCGATGCAGTGGTCCATCGACCGTAACGGCGGTTTCTCCCGGGCGGACCCGGCGAGCCTGGTGCTGCCGCCGATCATGGACCCGCTCTACGGCTACCCGTCGGTGAACGTCGAGACCCAGTCCGGCGACCCGCATTCGCTGCTCAACTGGACCCGGCGCCTGCTGGCGGTGCGCAAGCAATCCAGGGCCTTCGGCCGGGGCACGCTGAAGATGCTGTCGCCGAACAATCGCCGGATCCTGGCCTATACCCGCGAATACACCGGGCCCGATGGCAAGCAGGAGATCATCCTGTGCGTGGCCAACGTCTCGCGCAGTGCCCAGGCGGCGGAGCTGGACCTGTCGAGCTTCGCCGGCATGGTGCCGGTGGAAATGCTCGGTGGCAGCGCCTTCCCGCCCATCGGCCAGTTGAACTTCCTGCTGACGCTGGCGCCCTACGGCTTCTACTGGTTCGTCCTGGCCAGTGAGAACCAGATGCCCAGTTGGCACGTCGAGCCGACCCAGGGGCTGCCGGACTTCACCACCCTGGTGTTGAAAAAACGCCTCGAAGAACTGCTCGATGAACCGTCGCGCACCATCCTGGAGCAGGAGGTCCTGCCCAATTGGTTGCCCAATCGGCGTTGGTTCGCCGACAAGGACAGTGCCATCGAGCAGGTGCGCCTGGACTACGGGGTGCGTTTCGGTGATCCGCAGCATCCGGTGCTGCTGGGCGAGATCGAGGTCACCAGCCAGGGCCGCAGCCAGCGTTACCAACTGCCGTTCGGCCTGCTGGCCGAGGACCAGATCAGCAGCGCCTTGCCCCAGCAACTGGCCATGTCCCGGGTACGGCGCGGGCGGCAGGTGGGGCTGATCACCGATGCCTTCGCTCTGGAGAGCTTCGTGCGCAGCGTGCTGCAGGGGCTCAAGGCCCAGGCCCGACTGGACAGCGACGCCGGGCAGATCCGCTTCGACGCCGGCCCGCAGCTGCAGCAACTGGGGCTGGATGCCGAGGTCGACGTGCGTTACCTGTCGGCCGAGCAATCCAACAGTTCGGTGGTGGTGGGCGAAAGCCTGGTGCTCAAGCTGATGCGCAAGGTGGTAGGCGGTATCCACCCGGAACTGGAAATGGGCGCCTTTCTCACCCAGGCCGGCTTTGCCCATATGTCGCCGTTGCTGGGGTCGGTGGTCCGGCGTGACGAGCAGGGCGAGGACCACCTGTTGATGATCGCCCAGGGCTACCTGAGCAATCAGGGCGACGCCTGGGAGTGGACCCAGAGCAACCTGGACCGGGCCATCCGCGATGAGCTGGCCAGCGCCATATCGGAACAGGAGCAGCATTACAACGCACTGGGCGAGCTCGAGGATTTCGCCGCTCAACTGGGCCAGCGGCTGGGGGAAATGCACCGGTTGCTGGCAGCCCCCAATGCGACGCCGGACTTCCGAGCGCAAACCTATACCAGGCCACAGGCTCAGGTTTGCGGACGGCAGATCGCCGAGCAGGTGGAACGCGGCTTGCAGCTGCTCGAAGAGCACCAGGGCGAGCTGGGGGGCGCCGATCGCGAGCTGAGTCGGCGCCTGGAGCAGTACAAGCCGCAGATCCTGGCCCATATCCAGCACCTGGCCGAGCACTTGCAGGGTAGTTTGCGGATTCGCGTGCATGGCGACCTGCACTTGGGCCAGGTCCTGGTGATCAAGGGCGATGCCTACCTGATCGACTTCGAGGGCGAGCCAGGGCGGCCGCTGGCGGAACGGCGGGCCAAGTACAGTCCCTACAAGGACGTCAGCGGCATCCTGCGTTCTTTCGACTACGCGGCGGCCATGGCCCTGGAGGCCCCGGCACTGGATGCGCAAGCGCCAACCCAGGCGATCCGGGAGCGGGTGGTGCGGCGGTACCTGGCCCAGGCGCGCCAGGCATTTATCGACGCCTATCGGCTGTCGACGGCTAGTCTTGCCCATGACTGGCAAGACCCTCAGGCCGCTGACGCGGTCCTGGCGTTGTTCAGTCTGGAAAAGGCCGCCTATGAGCTGGCCTATGAGGCGCAGAACCGTCCGGGCTGGCTGCATGTGCCACTGCGCGGGCTGGCCGGATTGCTGCGCGAGCTGCGGGCTTTTTCCGATATTGAGCATGCTGGAGAGCAGCCATGAGTTTCTCGAACAGAGAGCAGGGACAGGGGCACGCGGCACGGTTGCCAGCAGTTGGGGCGGTGGAGGCCCTGGTGCGCGCCGAGCACAATGATCCGTTCGCCATTCTTGGGCCCCACGCTGATGGTAAAGGCGGGCAGTTCATCCGCGCCTACCTGCCTGGCGCGTTGAGCGTGCAGGTGCTGGCCAGGGAGGGGGGACAGTTGCTGGGCGAACTCGAGAGCGGCGAGGTGCCGGGGCTGTTCGTCGGGCACTTTGGCCAGGCTCAGGCGTACTTGCTGCGAATCCAGTGGGCGGGCGGCGAGCAGGTCAGCGAGGACCCTTATAGTTTCGGGGCGTTGCTCGGGGAGATGGATCTGTATCTGTTCGCCGAGGGCAACCATCGTGACCTGGGTGCTTGCCTCGGCGCGCAACTGGCCATCGTGGATGGCATCGAGGGCGTGCGTTTTGCGGTCTGGGCCCCCAATGCCCGCAGGGTCTCGGTGGTGGGCGACTTCAATGGCTGGGATGGACGCCGCCACCCCATGCGCCTGCGTCATCCCTCTGGGGTCTGGGAGCTGTTCATTCCCCGCCTGCGTGCGGGGGAGGCCTATAAGTACGAGATACTCGGCCCCCATGGCATCTTGCCGCTCAAGGCCGATCCAATGGCCTTGGCCACCCAGTTGCCGCCAGACACCGCCTCCAAGGTGGCCGCGCCCCTGGAGGTCGACTGGCAGGACCAGGCCTGGATGCTGGCCCGTGGCGAACGCCAGGGGGTCGAGGCGCCGTTGGCGATCTATGAGTTGCACGCTGGCTCCTGGCAGTGCGAGGTCGACGATGTGGGCGAGGTGGCCCGTCACTACAGCTGGCCCGAGCTGGCGCAGCGGCTGATTCCCTACATCAAGGACCTGGGGTTCACCCATATCGAATTGATGCCGATCATGGAGCATCCGTTCGGTGGCTCCTGGGGCTACCAACCCCTGGCCCAATTCGCGCCCAGTGCCCGTTATGGCACGCCCGAGGAGTTTGCCGCGTTCGTCAATGCCTGCCACCTGGCGGACATCGGGGTGATCCTTGACTGGGTGCCGGCGCATTTCCCCACCGATACCCACGGACTGGCACAGTTCGACGGCACGGCGCTCTATGAGTACGGCAACCCGCTGGAGGGGTTCCATCAAGACTGGGACACGCTGATCTACAACCTGGGGCGCACCGAGGTGCATGGCTTCATGCTGGCGTCGGCCTTGCACTGGCTCAGGCATTTCCATGTCGACGGCCTGCGGGTGGATGCCGTGGCCTCGATGCTCTATCGCGACTATTCGCGCAAGGCGGGGGAGTGGGTGCCAAATCGCCATGGCGGCCGGGAGAACCTGGAGGCTATCGATTTTCTGCGCCATCTCAACGATGTGGTCGCCCTCGAAGCGCCAGGGGCCCTGGTGATCGCCGAGGAGTCCACCGCCTGGCCCGGGGTCAGCCAGGGTACCGACCATGGTGGCCTGGGGTTCGCCTACAAGTGGAACATGGGCTGGATGCACGATTCCCTGCACTACATCCAGCAGGACCCGGTCTACCGGGCCCACCATCACAACGAACTGAGCTTCGGCCTGGTGTATGCCTGGTCCGAGCGCTTCATCCTGCCGATTTCCCACGATGAGGTGGTGCACGGCAAGCATTCGCTGATCGACAAGATGCCCGGCGATCGCTGGCAGAAGTTCGCCAATTTGCGGGCGTACCTGAGTTTCATGTGGACCCATCCGGGCAAGAAGCTGTTGTTCATGGGATGCGAGTTCGGCCAGTGGCGTGAGTGGAACCATGACCAGCAACTGGACTGGTATTTGCTGCAGTATCCCGAGCACCGTGGCGTGCAGCAGTTGGTGGGCGACCTCAACCGCCTGTACCGCGAGTATCCGGCGCTGCACGAGCAGGACCACGTGCCCCAGGGCTTCCAGTGGCTGATCGGCGACGATGCGGTCAACAGCGTGTATGCCTGGCTGCGCTGGAGCCGTGGTGGCGAACCCTTGCTGGTGGTGGCCAACTTCACTCCGGTGCCGCGTGAGGGCTATCGGGTGGGCGTGCCGCTGGGAGGACGCTGGAGCGAGCTGCTCAACAGCGATTCGCAGCTGTATGCGGGCTCCAACTATGGCAATGCCGGCGAAGTCTTCAGCGAAGAACAGCAAAGCCACGGCCAGGCCCTGTCCCTGGTGCTCAACCTGCCGCCCCTGGCGGTGCTGATCCTGCGTCCCGGGCACTGATCCCGGCATGCCGAAGGCCTTGTGGGCCTTGTCGCAGCCTCACCAGCCCGGCAGCGCCTACAAGGCCTCGTGTAGCCGCTGCCGCAGGCTGCGCACGGGTGCGCAGCGGCCGCCATTACCGATGTCCGGATGAATGCAGAAGGCCCCGCCAGTCTTGTGGCAATGGCAGCCACTGCACCTGTAGTCGTTGCCATTGCGCTGAAGGCTTGGCAAGTCAGAGGCTGGCGGCGGCTTCGGCAATCAAACCGGCCACGGCGCCGGGCTGGGAGGCCAGGGAGGCATGGCTGGCATCCAGGCGAATCACCTTGCGCGCGTTCAGGCGCGCAGCCATGCGCTCCTGATTGTGCGGGGCAATCATGCGATCGGCGCTGGAAACCTGATACCACGAAGGTTTTTCGCGCCAGGCCGGGGCGCCGAGGGTATCGCCGAAGGTGCTGGCCAGGGGGGCCTTCTGGGTCAGGCCCATGACCAGTCCTTCCTGGGCGGGAAGGTCCTGGCAGAAGCTCTGCTGGAAGCGCTCCGGGCGAACCCACAGGTAACCGTCGCTATCGGGCTCGAGGTTGGGCGCGGCCTCGGGTGGAAACTCCTGGGTCAGGCCACCGGGGCTTTCGCCGTTGTCAGGGGCGAAGGCGGCGATATACACCAGGCCCACCACATTGCTTGCATGCCCGGCCTGGGTAATCACTGCACCGCCATAGGAATGCCCCACCAGCAGCACCGGCCCGGTCTGCTGGGCCACCAGCTTGCGCGTACGCTCGACGTCCTCGGCCAGGGAGGTCAAGGGCAGTTCAACGGCGCGGATCTTCTGGTAGCCGCGCTCCAGCAGTTCGACGATGACTCGGTTCCAGTGGGCGGCTCCACCCCAGAACCCGTGGACCAGCACGATGGTAGGTTGATCACTCATGGCTAACTCCTCTACGGGAAATTCCCCGCAAGGAGCATGCACTACTGCGATGGGCGCGCCAGCATTTGCAGGAGAATCCAGACATACGGCAACCCTTGCCTGGATCACCCAGCGGCATTACATGAGGATGATCTCGTAGGGCAGGCGCAGGCGCTCCAGCACGACCGGCGACAACGAGGGCTCCAGGCCGATCTCGGGTTCGCCCTGCAGCTGGCTGGCATAGGCGTGGGCGGCATGGCGCTTGCGGGCTACGGTCCAGGTATCCAGGCGTAGCTTGCGCGCACGGTGCCAGGGAATCTGGTGCTCTTCGCGTGGCGACCAGTGCCAGGCCCACACCGGGATCTCATGGAAGCACGCGCCCATTTGGGCAGCGGCCTTGGCCGCCGCCCGTCCAACGGCCTCGTGGTCGAGGTTGCCGTCGGCTCGCCAGGTGCTGAACACCACATCGCCCGGACGCAAGTAACGGCTGATGAAGGGCACCAGCTGGTGTTCGCGTTCGCTCAGGGCTCTGTCGGCAAAGCCACCGCGAATCCACTTCAGGCTGTGCAGAGGCAGGCCCAGGCGACGCAGGGCTTCGGCGCTTTCCTGGGGGCGAAATACACTCAGACGGCGTTCTGGCCAGACTTCCGAGCCTGGATGGCTGGCACTACCGTCGCTGACCGAGATCAGTTCTATCGGGTGCCCGTGATGGGCCAGGACTTGCAACAGGCCGCCTGTGGCGATCACCTCATCGCCAGGGTGCGGAGCAACGATCACCGCCCGTGAACCGGCGGGGACCAGCATGTCGAACTTGATGGCTGGCACTTCGGCCAGGCTGCGGGCACTGTTCCAGATCTGGCTGGGCCAGATACTGTCTATTGCGGGTATGGCTTTCATAACCTGATACATCCCTGTCTCCGGGTCACCGATAAAGATGATGAGCGACTGTCCTGTCGCACCCTGGGTTTGCACGCACGTCGATTCCATGGCGCTTGCCTCGACGTGAAGTACCGCGGCTCCATCCCTTTGGAGTCGCGTGGTCGCTGCGCAATCATACTCAGCCGCGGCCCTTTGACACAGGGCGTTGGCTTGATTTATCGATTGCGTTGCTACTTAAGGGTAGACGCAATTCCCCGGAAGGCGTTCCGGGCTGACGGGCGTTTACCCTCGGCGGACACCCAAATCCATGACATGGCGCTACAAACTCACAGGGCCTGGGGGGCCTAATCAGTCCTGTGGCTCTTGCTTGAGTTCGAAAAACAGCAGCGAGCGACCCGTGACCGAGTACTCGTCACCGAAGGCGAAGCGCTCCTGGCCATGCACCGCTGGCTGGTTGGTGTCGATCATGCAAGTCCAGAACTCCCCGGCCGGCACCTGTGGCAGGCGGAAGTTGACGATGTCGTGATGGGCATTGACCACTAGCAGCACCGTGGCGTCGGCTCCCGCACGGCGGATGCCGGTTTCCTGGGCGCGCCCGTCGAGCAGCATGCCCAGGCAGCGGCCGTGCGGGTCCTGCCAGCGTTCGGTGGTCATTTCGCTGCCGTCGGGTGCCAGCCAGGTGACATCCTTGACCCCGATATCTTCGTTGTAGCTGCCCACCAGGAAGCGCCCACGCCGCAGGATCGGGTAGCTCAGGCGCAGCTTGACCAGGCGCTTGACGAACTTGAGCAGCGACTTGCCGTCCTCGTCCAGGTTCCAGTTGACCCAGCCGATCTCGCTGTCCTGGCAATAGGCATTGTTGTTGCCGTGCTGGGTACGGGCGAACTCGTCGCCGGCCACCATCATGGGAGTCCCTTGGGCCAGCAACAGGGTGGCGAAGAAGTTGCGCATCTGGCGCAGGCGCAGGGCATTGATCTGCGAGTCGTCGGTGGGCCCCTCCGTCCCGTGGTTCCAGGACAGGTTGTTGTTGCTGCCGTCCTGGTTGTTCTCGTCGTTGGCTTCGTTGTGCTTGTCGTTGTAGGACACCAGGTCATGCAGGGTGAAACCGTCATGGGCGGTGACGAAGTTGACCGAGGCATAGGGACGCCGGCCCCGCTGGTCGAACATTTCGCCAGAAGCCGTCATGCGCGCGGCGAAGTCTGCCAACTGGCCATCATCGCCTTTCCAGAAGGCGCGCACGGTATCGCGAAAGCGATCGTTCCACTCCATCCAGCCCGGCGGGAAGCGGCCTACCTGGTAGCCCCCGGGGCCGCAGTCCCAGGGCTCGGCGATCATCTTCACCTGGCGCAGCAGCGGGTCCTGGCGGCAGGCCACGAGGAAGCTGTGGCGCTCGTCGAAACCATCGTGATAACGCCCGAGAATGGTCGCCAGGTCAAAGCGGAAACCATCGACGTGCATCTCGCCGGCCCAGTAGCGCAGCGAGTCGGTGACCATTTGCAGGACGCAGGGGTGGCTCAGGTCCAGGGTGTTGCCGGTGCCGGAATCGTTGATGTAGAAGCGTTTGTCGTCGGGCATCAGGCGGTAGTAGGAGGCATTGTCGATACCGCGCATGGACAGTGTCGGGCCTTGCTCGTTGCCCTCGGCGGTATGGTTGTAGACCACGTCCAGCAGCACCTCCAGGCCCGCCTCATGCAGGTGCGCAACCATTTCCTTGAACTCGGCGATCTTGCCGCTGGCCAGGTAGCGCGGGTCGGGGGCAAAGAACGCGATGCTGTTGTAGCCCCAGTAGTTGGTCATGCCCTTGTGCAGCAGGTGCTGGTCATTGACGAAGGCGTGGACCGGCAGCAGTTCCACCGAAGACACCCCCAGCTTGCGGATGTGCGCCAGCACCTCGTCCACCATCAGCCCGGCACAGGTACCGCGCAGGGCTTCTGGTACCGCCGGATGCGCCATGGTGAACCCCCGCAGGTGAGTCTCGTAGAGGATGGTCTTGTCCCAGGGCACGCTGACCCTCTGGTCGTCGCCCCAGGTGTGGGCCGGATCGATGACCTTGCACTTGGGGACGAAGGGCGCGCTGTCGCGCTCATCGAAGCTCAGGTCGGCCTCGGGGTGGCCGATGGTATAGCCGAACAATGCCTCGGACCATTTCAGCGTCCCCACCAATTGCTTGGCGTAGGGGTCGATCAGCAGTTTGTTGGGATTGAAGCGATGGCCATTGGGCGGATCATAGGGCCCGTGCACGCGGTAGCCGTAGACCAGGCCGGGATGGGCATCGGGCAGGTAGCCATGGAAGATCTCGTCAGTGTATTCCGGGAGTTCGATACGTTCGAGCTCCACCTCGCCGGCGGCGTCGAACACACACAGTTCGACCTTGGTGGCGTTGGCCGAGAACAGCGCGAAGTTGACACCCAGGCCGTCCCAGGTGGCACCCAGGGGGAAGGGCAGGCCTTCGCGGATGCGTGATGGCTCGCCCTGGGGTGTGAACGTTGTGCCGTGCTTGGATGTGCTCATGATGGCTCCTGCAGTGACAGTGGCGGATCGAGCGGGGTGCATGCCCCACGCCCAAATGGGGGTGGCAGGGGCCTGTCACGGGCTCCGGTCAGGCCGGGTCGGGTCTCAACGGGCCGGGGGCTTGCGCGGGGCGCGCGGCTTTTTCGCGGCCACCGGCTTCTCGCCCGGTGGCACCACGGCGGTGGGCGCCTTGGCCTTGGGTTTGGCTGTTGCCTTGCTGCCGGGCTTGGCGGTAGCCGGGCTGGCCTTGACCGGCTTGCTTGGCGCCAGGGCCTCGGCCTCCGCCAGCTTGCGGGCCATTTCCCAGTGGCGTTTTTCCTGGCCTTCGGGTTTACCCTCCGACTCCCAGATCTGATAGGCGAACTCACGAATGCGTTTGTCGTCGGTACTCATCGCAATGCTCCTGGAGTGGCTTCAATGTTCGATCAAGAGGTTGAGCGTAAAGTCTCGTAGCACCTCGCTGAGCATCAGCTCACCGTGAGCTGTGACTGGCCCGTTGGAAAAAAGTCCATTCAAATTGCCCCTCGAGACGGCGAACGGTAGTTGCACCCGGGTATCGCCCCAGAGCTCGGGAGCGACCTGGGGACACGTACTGTCGCCCAGCAGTCCGGCCACCTGTATCGGCACCACCACCAGCAGCCGCTGCTGGCGGTATTCACGGGCAAAAGCCAGCACCTGCCCGGCGTGTTGCCCGAGCACGGTCAGTGGCCGGTAGCTGCCGCGCTGGAACAGCCCCGGGTGCTGGCGCCGTAGCCCCAGGGTGCGGGCGATCAAACCTTGCTTGATAGGCCCTTCGCGCCATTGGGCCAACTGGCAGGCCAGCGGTGCCGGGTGCTCCAGCGCTCGTTGCCGGGTTGGGTAGTCCACGGGGCGGCGGTTGTCCGGGTCCACCAGGCTCAAGTCCCAGAATTCGTTGCCCTGGTACAGGTCGGCAACGCCGGGCACGGTCAGGCGCAACATGGTCTGCACCAGGCTGTTGAGGGCGCCGGCGGGCGCAATGGCGTTGGCGGCAGCGGCGATCGACTGGCGCAGGAGCGAGCCCTGGGGGGACAGCAGCAGGTGCTCGATAAAAGCGTGTACCGCCTCTTCATATGGCCGGTTCGGGCTGGCCCAGCTGCTGTGCAGCTTGGCCTCGCGCAGGGCTTTTTCCTGCCACTGCCAGATACGTCCGGCATAGGCCTGCAGGGCAGGTCGGTCTTCGGTGTGCAGGTCCAGGGGCCAACTGCCCAGCAGGACCTGGTAGAGAATCAACTCGTCCGCCGCCGAAGGTGCCAGGGCGGATGGGCGCAAGGGAGTGGCCAGGGCCCGCCAGTGGTCCACCTGCCGGGCGTACCAGGTGGCGCGTTCGCTGAGCACGGCCAGGCGTGCACGGCTGTCTTCGCCGCGCTTGTGGTCATGGGTGGCGCTGGCCAGCAGATTGTCGGGAAAGCTTGCCAGGCGCTCGATGCAAGCCTGGTGGAAGGCGGCCATAGGGGCGCTGAATACCTCGCTGTTGAAACCCACGTCGTTGCGCGCCAGGGACACCGCCGAGCGGTAGAAGGCCGTGTCTTCCACGGCCTTGGCCGCCGCGGGCGAGGTCAGTTGCTGGAAGCGCCTGCCGGCGTGGCGCAGCAGCTTGCGAGCCTGGCCCAGGGGCTGTTGTCGCCAGCCCTGGCCTCCGAGCCAGCGTTGCAGGTAGTCCAGCACCGGCCAGTCGGCTTCGCCCAGGCTGGCCCGGGCACCCTCCATGGCTTGCTGGAAGAACCGCTGGTCCTCTGGACCGCGGCCGCAGGCACCGATGTAGGTGCGGTAAACCGGGAAATGCACGATCAGTTCTTGCAGTGCCCGGCGGATCGCCCCCAGGGTCAGGTCGCGGCTCATCAGGTCCAGGCGTGCCACTTGCAGCAGGGCCTGGGCCACGCTCTCGAAGTCTCCGGCCAGGGAGCCGTTGAGCACCTGCTGGCGTGCCAGGCGCGCTTCCTCGGCAAAGTGTGCCGGTCGCTCACTGTGCCGACTCCACAACTCGCCCAGCACCGCCTGGCTGCTGCTGGCATGTTGCAACAGCGACAGCTGGTTCATGAATTCATAGCCGGTGCTGCCGTCCACCCCCCAATCGCGGTGCAGGGTCTCGCCGTCACCCAGGATCTTCTCCACATAGATCGGCAAATGCTGCCCCGGACGCAGGCGATCGACCCGGCGGCGCAACTTGCGGCAGTAGCCTCGGGGATCGGCCAGGCCATCGATATGGTCGATTCGCAGGCCATCCACCAGGTGCCGTTCGATCAGCTCGAAGATCTTGGCGTGGGTGGCCGCGAATACCCTTGGACGTTCGACGCGCAGTCCGGCCAGTTCGTTGATGTCGAAGAAGCGGCGCCAGTTGATGTCGTCAGCGGCAGTACGCCAGCTGGCCAGGCGATAGCTCTGCTGCTCCAGCAACTGGTGCAGGCGTTCGAAGCCAGGGGCGTGCCTTGAATCGTAGTTGTGCAGGCGCTCTTGCACGGCCCGGCGTAGCAGCGGTTGTTGCAGCGCCTGGGCCAGCGCCTCTTGCAGGAGCAGCGCCTGGGCGTGGGCGTCGCCGTTGAAGCGCAGGGCAGCGAAGTCGTCGGCCAGGGGTTTCAAGGCCGCCCCGGCCTCTGGGTGCCGGGTTTCGTCGGGGCGTAGCAAAGGGGCGTAGTCGCTGGGGCAGATGGGGAAACGATGCTCGTGGTGACGGACATGGAAACCACGGCAATCCTCCTCCAGGCAAAGTTGCAGGCTGCCTTCCTGCAGCGCCTGGCCGTAGTCGCTGCCCAGGAACGGCAAGAGCAGCTGGCCTTCCAGCAGCGGGTCGGGTGAGTGCCACTGGATATCGAAGAACTCGCCGTAGGGGCTCAGGCGACCCCAGCGCAACAGGTCCAGCCACCAGGGATTGTCGTCGCCACCCACCGCCATGTGGTTGGACACGATATCCAGGATCAGGCCCATGTCATGCTGGCGCAGGGCGGCCACCAGGCGCTCCAGGGCGGCTTCGCCCCCCAGCTCCGGGTTGACCCGGGTCGGGTCCACGACATCGTAGCCATGCAGGGAGCCGGCACGGGCGCACAACAGCGGCGAGGCATAGACATGGCTGATGCCCAGGCTGGCGAAGTAGGGCACCAGCGGCACGGCATCGTCCAGGGTGAAGCCCCGGTGGAACTGCAGGCGCAGGCTGGCTCGCACGACCCCGGTCATCGGTCACGCTCATGGGCTTGTTGCCGCGCCCGGGCCAGTTGCTCCAGGCGCCGGGCCGCGTCGCTGTCGTCCAGCAGGCGCCTGGCGCTGCCAGCCAAGCGCCGACGCCAGTTGGGATGGCCCTCGACGGTGCCGGGCAGGTTGGCCTGCTCGTCGATCCCCAGTGCGTCCTCAAGGGGCAGTAGCACCAGGGGCGCCCGCGTGTGCCCAAGAAAGCGCACACTGGCATCCAGCACCTGGTCGGTCTCGTCAAAGGGCTCGCGAAAGTTCTGTGGGTCCCGGGCCAGGGCATGGCGCAAGCCGTCGCGTTCACGCTGGCGGTGCTCGCGCCACTGCCGGGCAGTGCTGTCGTCCACCAGGCCCAGGTGCTGGTTCCAGTCGATATCGCGGCCACGCCACCAGCCATTGAGCGTTGGCAGGTCGTGGGTGCTGGAGGTGGCCAGGGCATTGTCCGGCCAGTCGAGGATGGGCTTGAAGTGGCAGCCGTGATCCTGCTCGAACAGCAACACGCGCATGCCGAGCATGGCCCGGGTCGTGAGTTTCTCCCGCAGGCCGTCCGGGACGGTGCCCAGGTCTTCGCCGAGCACGATGGCCTGGTGCCGGTGGGACTCCAGGGCCAGCAGGCGCAACAGATCATCCACCGGATAGTGCAGGTAGGCCCCATCGCAAGGGGCGGCGCCCAGGGGAATCACCCACAGTCGTTGCAAGCCCATCACGTGGTCGATGCGCAGGCCGCCGGCATGGGCGAAGTTGGCCCGCAGCATCTCGATAAAGGCTTGGAAGCCGTTGCGTTGCAGGCCCTCCGGAGAGAAGGCCGAGATCCCCCAACTCTGGCCCTGGCGATTGAGGATATCCGGCGGTGCGCCCACGGTCAGTTGCGCCAGTAACTGGTCCTGGCGGCTCCAGGCCTGGCTGCCGCCGCCATCGGCGCCTACCGCCAGGTCGGCGATCAGACCGATGCCCATACCACTACTGCGGGCGGCATTTTGGACCCGTTCCAGGCAGCGGGCGATCAACCACTGGCAGAAGGCATGAAAACCGATGTCGTGGGCCTGTTCCCTGGCCAATTGGGCCAGCGCCGGACTCCCGGGATGACGCCAGTGCGATGGCCAGTGGCGCCAGTCCGGATCTTCCCCGCGGGCCACTCGCAAGGCCTGGATAGCCTCGAAGCGGCAGTGGTTTTCCAAGGCTTCGCCTGCGGCCTGACGATAGCTGGCGAAGTCCTGGTGCAAGGGGTGTTCGCCCTGGCAGAACCCCTCGTACAGGGCGCGCAGTGCCTGTTGCTTGGCCTTGGCTGCTGCGGGCCAGTCGATCAAGGGCAGCTTCTCCAGTGCCTGCAATGGCTCCGCCAGGTCGCAGCTCTCGACGGCGATGCGCCAGGCTCGCTCGCCAAGGATCGCTGCCGGCGCGGCATACAGGCTATTGAGAAACAGGCGGCTGGAGGGCGAGTAGGGGCTATAGCGCTGCGGGTCGTTGCTGAACATGGCATGTAGTGGGCTGATGGCCAGTGCATCGGCGCCGCGCTCCGCAGCCTGGCGGGCCAGCTCCTCCAGGGCCTGGGTATCGCCCAGGCCGCCGTCTCCGCTACGTCGCAAGGCGTATGCCTGCACGCTCAGCCCCCAGGCCCGGGGAACGGCCTGGTGCATCGCATCGGCCACGCTGTAGCAGCGTTCGGGGGCTACGGCGAGGATGAAGTGCTCATCCTCTATGTGCGCCGCGTGATAGCCCACGGGCAGGCTCCCGGGCAGCACGCTGCCTTCATCCAATTGCAGTTGCAGGGATGCGCCGTCTTCCAGCTGGACCTGGCAATGAGTCAACGGGGGAAAGTAGCGGGCCAGGTCGAGGCCCTGGCCGATATCCACGGTAAGCAGGGGAGGCAGGTGTCGGTGCTCCTGGAGCGCCTGCAATTGACCCAGGCTGTGCGCGATCTCCTGGTCGTTGTCGGCGGCATGCCCCAGACCGGCCAGAACCGCCCGCAGGACCCGTGGCTCGACCTTTTGCGGGCGGCCATTGGCGTCGATCCAGTCCACCGCCAGGCCGGCGCGGCTGGCGAGGATTTCCAGTTGCGCATCGCTCATGGGTGCTCTCCATTTGCGGTAGTCGAGGGGCTTTGCAAGTCCAGTCGCACCTGCACGCTGAAGGCCGGCAAGCTGCCTTGGCTCCAGTGCCCGCTGGGCTGGGGTGGATACTGGAACCAGGGCTGGACACTGGGCGCCTGGGGCACCTGGACCGGGTGTGCGCTGAGGTTGATATCGATGCGCAGCAAGCAACCGTCGCCCAGGCGCCAGCGGGCGCTAAGGGCTCCCTCGGCCAACACGTCGGTGCCCAGGGGGCGGGTGCCGGGCAGGCGCCAGACCAGCTCCCGATGCCGCAGTTGCAGCAGTTCACGATAGAGCGCCCGGGTACTGGCAGCGTCTTGCGGGCAGGGACGTGGGCACGAGGCCTGGAAGGTCTCCAGGGCATTGGGATCGGGAATGCGCTGGCGCTGCTCGGCGTCGGCAAAGGCGCTGAAGGCTGCGAATTCACTGCGTCGGCCCTGGCGCACCGCCTCGGCCAGCTCGCCCTGATGACTGGTGAAGAACAGGAACGGCTCCCGGGCCGCTGCCTCGTCACCCATGAACAGCAACGGGATCATGGGCGATAGCAGCAACAACACCGTGGCCGCGTGCAGGGCCTGGGGGGGCGCCAATTGATTGAGGCGTTCGCCAAAGGCGCGGTTACCGATCTGGTCGTGGTTCTGCAGGAACAGCACGAAAGCTGTGGGTGGCAGGTCGGCGCTGGGTTCGCCACGGGCCTGCCCATGGCGGTCGGTGTGTCCCTGGAAGGCGAACCCCTGGCTCAGGCAACGGGCCAGTTGCTCGGTGGGCTGTTGGGCAAAGTCCGCGTAGTAGGCTTCCTGCTCGCCGGTCAGCAGCACATGCAGGGCGTTGTGGGCGTCATCGTTCCATTGGCCATCGAAGCCCTGGCGCAACAGGCTGGCCTGGTTGCGCTCATTTTCCAGGGTGAGCCAGATGTGCCGTCCGGTGGGGGTCGCCTCGCGTATCCGGTGCGCCAGTTCCTGGAGAAAGTCCGGATCGTCGATGGCGTGCACGGCGTCCAGGCGCAAGCCATCGAAGCGATAGTCCAGCAGCCACATCAACGCATTGTCGATGAAGAAGTCGCGCACCGGCCGGCGGCGGAAGTCGATGGCTGCGCCCCAGGGGGTATGCCGGTCGTCACGAAAGAACCCGTGGGCATAACGCTGCAGGTAGTTTCCGTCCGGGCCGAAGTGGTTGTAGACCACATCCAGGATCACCGCCAAGCCCAGGCTGTGGGCCGTATCGATCAGTGCCTTGAGCTCGTCCGGGGTGCCATAGGAGGCTTGGGGGGCATAGGGCAGGACCCCGTCGTAGCCCCAGTTGCGGGTGCCGGGGAATTCGGCCAGGGGCATGAGCTCGATGGCGGTCACGCCCAGTTCCACCAGGGCGGGCAGTGCCTGGGCCACGGCGCCATAACCGCCCATGACGCCAACGTGCAGTTCATAGATCACGGCTTCATGCCAGGGGCGGCCGCACCAATGTGGGTGTTGCCAGCGGTAGGCCTGCTGGTCGAGTACCAGGCTGGTGCCATGGACACCGCCGTGCTGCGCCCTGGACGCCGGGTCCGCCACCTGGAGCTGGTCGTCGATATTGAAGCGATAGCGGCTACCGGCGGGGCAGCGCGCCTGGATCACGAACCAGCCTTCGGGTTGGGGCAGCATCGGCAGGGACTGGCCGTTCTCCAGCTCCACGCTGACGTAGCGTGCATCCGGTGCCCACAGCGCGAACCGAGTGCGCTCTGCATCGAGCGGCAGTGCGCCGTGGTGCCAGGTCGGTGGCGTGCTTGAGGGCATCGGCGTGGCCTCCCTTACCTGGCGGTGTGCCCCAGGGCCTGGGCTACCAGCTGTTCATAGAGTTCGGCGTAGGGCTCCACGGCCTGGCACCAGTTGAATGGCGCGGCCATGGCCCGGCAGCGCATGGCATTGAGCAGCCGTGGGTACGCGAAGACCTTGAACGCCCGGGCAAGGGCCTGCTGGTAGCTGGTCACGGTGGACTCGTCGAACAAAAAGCCGGTGACGCCGTTGTCGATGGTGTCAGCCAGGCCACCGGTATTGCGCGCCACCGGCAGCGAGCCGAAGCGTTGTGCGTACATCTGGCTCAGGCCACAAGGCTCGTAGCGCGAGGGCATGAGCAGGAAGTCGCTACCGGCGAACATGCGCCGGGCATCGGTCTCGTTGAAGCCGATATGGACGGCGATGCGTCCGGGAAAACGTTGGGCCAGGGCACGCATGGACTGCTCTTCTTCCGGTTCGCCGCGCCCGATGATGGCGATCTGGCCGCCTGAGGCGACGATGAACTCGGCCACCGCCTCGGTGAGGTCCAGGCCCTTTTGGTAGACCAGGCGCGAAACCACGGCGAACAGCGGCCCGTTGCTGGGCTCCAGGCCGAACAATTGCCGGACATGGGCTGCATTGGCGGCCTTGCCGTCCCAGTCGCCGATGCCGAATGGGCAATGCAGGTGCGGATCGGTGGCGGCATCCCAGCTCTCGTCGATGCCATTGGGGATGCCGCTGAGCAGGCCCTGCTGGGTCTTGCTGGCCAGGAAACCATCGAGCCCGCAGCCGAAGGCCGGCGTGGTGATCTCCCTGGCATAGGTGGCGCTCACCGTGGTGATGTGGCTGGCGTAGGCCATACCGGCCTTGAGGAACGACAACTTGCCGTAGAACTCCATGCCCTCTTGTTGCAGGGCATGTTCGGGGATGCCCAGCTCCGGGCAGGACGCCAGGCTGACCACGCCCTGGTAAGCGAGGTTGTGGATAGTGAACAGGGTCGGGGTGCGCTGGCCACGCCAGTGCATGTAGGCCGGGGCCAGGCCGGCAGGCCAGTCGTGGGCGTGCACCAGGTCGGGACACCAGTGGATCTGTGCCAGGTTGGCGGCGATATCGGCGGCGGCCAGGCCCAGGCGGGCGAAGCGGATATGGTTGTCCGGCCAGTCGCGGCCATTATTGGCGCCGTAGGGCGTGCCTTCGCGTTCGTAGAGTTCGGGGCAGATCAGCACGTAGATCACCAGGCCGTCGGGCATGTCCATGCGGCCGATCTTGCAGGCGGGTAGCGCTGCATGGCCGCCCAGTTCACCGATGACATGAATCGGGTTCTCGCTGTGCAGCACCTGGGGGTAGCCGGGAATCAGGACCCGTACATCGTGCAAATGAGCCATGGCCCGGGGCAGGGCGGCGGAGACATCCCCCAGGCCGCCGGTCTTGACCAGGTCGGTGAGTTCCGAGGTCACGAACAGTACGCGCTTGCGGTTGGGGTTCTGGCGTGCCAGCGGCAGGACCGTCTTGCTCCCAGGGTACGGGCCCGGGGCATTGCTGCGCCCGCCGGCCTGCTGTGGAAGGGGGTCTCCCTGGGTATCCAATACGGTACTGATCATGTGTCTCTCCCGTGTTGTTGATCTGTTCTGGCGTGTTCAACGCCGTTCCCGCCCGTTCCATGGCCGGGCGCGAGCGCACCGCACCTTGCGCAGCCTGAATGGCCCGAGTGTCGAAGCAGAAAGGACGCAGAGGCCGTTGCAAGGAATGCACCAGTGGCAGCGGCCCTACCTTTACCCTGACTCTGGGTTTGAACGAAAAGTTTCGACTTTTTTCCGCGCGGCGTGACTGCCTGGTCACGGTGCGAAAGCCAGTCTAGGACAGAACCCTGGGCGGTGCCGGGCAGGGTTCGCGTTTGGCCATCGCGCCAGTCCGGCCGGTTGAACGCAGCCGACGAAAGGTCGGCCCGAGGCTCGCCGTGCCAGGGTTTGGTGCAGGGTCCAGTAGGTTGTGCGCCGGTAATGGGCATCGCGCCGAGCGGTGGTGTCGCCTGCGTTGAACTGACGAGGCGCTGGTAGCCTGCCAGGGCAGTATCTGGCCGGGGTGAACGTGGCCAGTGCCGACGACATCCTGTTCGATGAGGAAGGTGTTTCAGGCCCCGGATGGTCTCAACGACCACAGCGGCCGCGCGAAGGTCCGAGGCGGGCCGGTCAGCCGATCCAGCCCAGGGTCAGCCAGGCCAGCACCGCATAGCGTGCGCCCTTGGCCAGGGTGACGATCAGCAGGAAGCGCTTGAGCGGCTCGCCCATGACCCCGGCGACCAGGGTCAGCGGGTCGCCGACCACCGGTAGCCAGCTCAACAGCAGCGACCAGTGGCCGTAGCGCTGGTAGTGCTTCCGGGCGCGTTGCAACTGGCGTGGGGCGATGGGGAACCAGCGGCGATCTTTGTAGTGTTCCAGGCGCCGCCCCAGCCACCAGTTGACCAGCGAGCCCAGGACATTACCCAGGGTCGCCACCAGCCACAGGCCGAAAACCGCCCACTGGCCATTGAGCAACAGGCCCACCAGCAAGGCTTCCGATTGCAGCGGCAGCAGGGTGGCGGCGCCGAAGGCCGCCAGGAACAGGCCGCAGTAGACGCCGATCAATGGGCCGGGTAGTCCGCGACCACCACATCGCGGCCTTCTTTGGTCAGGCCGATGACCTGATAGGCATCGGCGCCCATGCCGTCCATCTCCATGCCGGGGGAGCCCATGGGCATGCCCGGGGCTGCGATGCCCAGCAGGTCGGCGCGCTTGATCAGGGCCAGGACCTGGTCGGCCGGCACATGGCCTTCGACGAACTTGCCGTCGATCACCGCGGTATGGCAGGACGCCAGGCGGGGTACGACGCCCAGGCGCTGCTTGACGCTGCTCATGTTGTCTTCGACATGGTCCTTGACCCTGAAACCGTTGGCTTGCAGGTGTTCGATCCATTTCTTGCAGCAGCCGCAGTTGGCGTCCCGGTGGACGTCGATATCGATAGGGGCTGCGGCCTGGGCCAAGCTGGTGAAAAACAGTGCGGACAGGGCCGCCAGACGCAGGAAGTGTTTCATGCAGTATCTCGTGTCGAACAAAGGGAACGCCCAGGCGGGCCTGGGCGGATCGCGGTGCATTTTGCGGCTTTTGCAATGCCAGGGGCGAGGCTTGTGTTTCAAGGTTATACGGCTCGGTTGCCTTCAGGGTTCGGGGTTCAGGGTGCCTAACCAGGCCACCAGGGCGAAAATCGCCAGGGCTATCGATGCTTCCACGCCCAGGCTGCGGCGTAGGGCAACAAGGGCGGCAGCGTGGTCGCCAGCCTGGGTCGAGCGCTCCAGCAGGGGCGTCAGGTGAAAACGATTGAGCGCAGCCAACCCCAGCATTGCAGCCAAGAGCAGCAACTTGAGCAGCAACAACTGGCCATAGAAACTATCTGCCAACGGAGCGAATACCGGGCCGCTGATCATCAGGTGGTTGGCCATGCCGCTCAGTAGCAGGACCAGCACGATCAGGCCTCCGGCTCGCTCAAAACCTCTCAGGGCACTGGCTAGCAAGTGCGGCTGGTCTTCTACCACCAGGCAATTGCCCCTGAGCAGCAGGACAAAGGCCAGCAGGGCACCGAACCAGGCCCCTGCAGCCCATAGATGGAGAATGTCGCTGGCCAGGTGCAGGTAGTGGAGCGGGCCCTCGCTCATGGCGCCGTGTCCGTTCCAGGCCAGGGTGGCCAGGGCCGTGGTGGAACAACCGGCCAGCAGCCACAGGCCGCCGTAGGCTGCCCGGGTCATCAGGATCAAGGCCAGGAGGACTCCGAGCAGCATTGCCATGCGCAGGATCCAGCTTTGGCCCACGGCAGTCTGGGTCCATAGCATGTACAGGGTGGTCGCTTGCAATTGGCTGAGCTGGTTCTGGCCGTCGAGCTCCAGGGCCAGGCGTACCAGGGCGATCAGCGACAGCAGCAACCCCAGTAGCGCACAGGGCATCAGCAGGCGCTTCAACTGGCGCGGATTCCAGTTCGCACGCAGTTGCCCAGGCGCCTGGAGCAGGAACAGCGGCAGCCCTGCCAGCAGCATCAGGTCGAGGTACAGCGCCAGGCGCAAAGCAATGGTGAGGACGTGGTCCATGGTTTAGTCGACGGTGAAGGTCATGGCGCCGGTAATCGGGTGCGTATCGGCGGATACCGCACGCCACTCCACTTTGTAGCGACCGGCAGACAGGCGACTGGAGGGGGTGACGAGCAGGGTCTTGGGATCGCTACCGGCACTGATCCTGGCGTTGATCGGCATCGGGGGATGGACCATGCCCGGCATGGCGGTCATCACCAGCTTGGCGGCGGAGAACTGCGGCGTTAGGGTTTCCGAGAATTTGAGTTCGATGCGTTCCGGCGCCGGTCCCCGCGCTCCTTCGGCCGGCAATGAAGACAGCAGTTTCGGGTGGGCCTGGGCGAGTGCGGCAAACAGCAGGGCACTGCCCAGGACAAGGCTGGTGTTGAGTGTTTTCAGGGATGGCATGCAAGGCTCCCGGCGACGTAGCCGCCAATGGTTGATGTGAGGAGTGGCGCTGTTGGATTTCAGAACCACAGGCGCACGCCCAAGACCAGGCGCGTTTCGCCGCGCTTGTCGCCTTCTTCGCGGGCGTAGTCGGCGCTCTTGCCGTAGCTGCGGTTCCAGGTCACGCCGATGTAGGGGGCGAACTGGCGGTGCAGTTCGTAGCGCAGGCGCAGGCCGACTTCGCTGTCTGCCAGGCCCGTACCCATGCCCCGTTGAGGGTCGTTGCGGCTGTACAGGTTGACCTCGGCGGTGGGCTGCAGGATCAGCCGGTTGCTCAGCAGAATGTCGTAATCGCCTTTGAGGCGCAGGGCCGCCTGGCCGCCTTCGCCCAGGTAGGCGGTGGCCTGGCTTTCGAAGTTGTACAAGGCCATGCCCTGCAGGCCCAGGGCGGCCCAGGTTTGTGGCGAGCCGGGTTTGAAGTCCTGGCGTACGCCCGTGACCAGATCCCACCAGGGCCCGACGGCATGGCCCCAGAGTGCCTCCAGTTCGGCGTTCTCGGTGACACCGTTGGTGCGTTCGCCCTCACTGCGCAGCCAGAGGCGGTCGATGTCGCCGCCGATCCAGCCATTGAGTTCCCAGGCCAGGGCGCTACCGCGCTCGGCATCCTGGTATTCCAGTTGATTGAGCAGCCAGAACGAGTTGATGGCGCGGTCGTGCACGCCATGACCGTCGACGTCGGGGAAAGCGGCCTGGCGGTCGGCATCGCTGGGCAGCGGGATCGGTGTACGGCTGGTGGTGGGGGGTGGCGCGCTGTCCATGGCCTGCATGCCATCGTGCAGGGTGCCCATCTGGCTATGGTCCATGGCGGGCATGGCCTGCCCTAAGCCCGTGGTTGCCGCGCCGGCCGGTTGAAACCCGGCCAGGCCCAGGCCGAACAGGGCTGCGGACAATAGACGGCATGCGGTCAGTTTCATGTCGCAGCCCTCTCTTCCTCGATTCGCACTTCCCGGAACATGCCCATCTCCATGTGGTACAGCAGGTGGCAGTGGTAGGCCCAGCGCCCGAGGGCGTCGGCGGTGACCCGATAGCTGCGCCGGGTACCCGGTGGCATGTCGATGGTGTGCTTGCGCACCAGGAACCGGCCCTGTTCGTCTTCCAGGTCGCTCCACACTCCATGCAGGTGGATCGGGTGGGTCATCATGGTGTCGTTGACCAGGGTGATGCGTACCCGCTCGCCGTAGTGCAGGCGTAAAGGTTGTGCGTCGCTGAACTTGATGCCGTCGAAGGACCAGGCGAACTTTTCCATGTGCCCGGTCAGGTGCAGTTCGATAGTGCGGCCAGGCTCGCGGCCGTCGGGGTCCTCGAAGGCACTGCGCAGGTCGGCGTAGGTCAGTACCCTGCGGCCGTTGGCGCGCAAGCCGATCCCGGGATCGTCGAGCTTTGGCGTCGGGTTCATGGTTTGCATGTCCACCAGTGGATTGCCGGTTTCCGAGGCCGGGTGAGACTGCATCTGGCCCATGCCGGTCATTTGCCCATGGTCCATTCCCTGCATTCCCTGCATTCCCTGCATTCCCTGCATTCCCTGCATGGAACTGTGGTCCATCGAGGCCATCGGCGGGTGCTCGCCCTGCATATCGCCCATGGCGGATGGGGCTCCATGGTCCATGCCGGCCATGCTGGCGTGGTCCATGCCCATGTCGGCCATGCTGATCAGTGGGCGCGGGTCCAGGGCCGGGATCGCGGCACTCAGGCCCTGGCTCACGGCCAGGGTGCCACGGGCGTAGCCGGTGCGGTCCATGGATTGGGCGAACAGGGTGTAGGCCGGTTCAGGGCCTGGTTCGACCAGCACGTCGTAGGTCTCGGCCACGGCTATGCGCAGTTCGTCGACACTGACCGGCAGCACGTATTGGCCGTCGGCGGCGACCACGGTCATTTTCAATCCGGGGATGCGCACATCGAAGTAGGTCATGGCCGAACCGTTGATCAGCCTCAGGCGCAGCCGTTCTCCTGGCTTGAACAGCCCGGTCCAGTTGCTGCCCGGGGTCTGGCCGTTGAGCAGGTAGCTGTAGGTGGCCGCGCTGATGTCGGCCAGGTCCGTGGGGCTCATCTTCATTTCGGCCCACATCTTGCGGTCCGCCAGGGTCGCGGCCCAGCCATCGCGACTGACGTCCTCGATGAAGTCGCCCACGGTGCGCTTGTGGTAGTTGAAGTAGCCGGACTGTTTTTTCAGGATGTGCATCAAGCGCTGCGGTGCCATGTCGCTCCAGTCGCTGAGCAGCACCACGTGCTCGCGCTCGTACTGGAATGGCTCGGGCTCGCGGGCGTCGATCACCAGGGGGCCGTAGACCCCGGCCTGCTCCTGCAACCCGGAGTGGCTGTGGTACCAGTAGGTGCCGTTCTGCCGGACCTGGAAGCGGTACTCGTAGAGCCCGCCGGGGGCGATGCCCTGGAAGCTCAAGCCAGGGACACCGTCCATGTTGGCTGGCAGGAGAATCCCGTGCCAATGGATCGAGGTGTCCTGTGCCAGGCGATTGCGTACGCGCAGGGTGACGGTGTCACCTTCGCGCCAGCGCAGCAGCGGACCGGGCAGGCTGCCGTTGATGGTCATGGCGGTGCGCGGCTGGCCGGTGAAGTTGACCGGCGATTCGCCGATGAACAGATCGAACTGCTGGCCGCTCAGCTCCAGGGGTTGGCCACCGGTACCCAGCGCCCAGACTGGAGAGCGCCAGAGATCGCTGCCGGCCAGCACTCCGGCGGCGGCCAGGCCTTTGATGAAGCTGCGTCGAGTGGGGTTGCCATGCATGCCGATTAGGTCCTGTTTGTCCTGGATTTCAGGTTGAGGCAGAGACTAATCAGCTACGGCTGTCAGCAAACTGAGGGGCAGGTTACAGATTTGTCAGCGCGATCCTATTCAAGGAAAGGCTTGTAGCGGTGAAGGACTGTGGGGTTATAAATGCCCAGGGTCATGGCTCCTGGCTGCCCGATGTTTTCCCGAGACTGGAGAGGTCCCACGAGGCGATACCTGATGTTGCTGGTGTTGGTGTGTTTTTGCGCTCCAGCCCTGGCGGAGCATAGCCCCCTGGAGCAGGAGAACCGGCGCAAGGTGCTGGCGTTCTACCAGTTGGCCCTGAACGACAAGGACTTCGCCGCCGCCCGACCTTACCTGGGCGATCACTACATTCAGCACAACCCCGGCGTCAAGGACGGTATCGAGGGGTTTCGGGAGTTCATCGAGTTTCTGCGCGAGCACTATCCAACGTCGCGCAGCGAGGTGCGCCAGGTGTTCGTCGATGGCGACCACGTGATAGTGCAGGTCAAGAACACCGGTCGCGAGCCCGGGGTGGTCAGGTCGATCATCGATATCTATCGCCTGGAGCAAGGCCGGATCGTCGAGCATTGGGATGCCACCCAGGTGCTGCCGGACAAGACGCTGAACAGCAACGGGGTGTTCCCGGGGGACTGATCAGCCCGGTGGGGCCTCGAGCACACGCTTGAGATTATCCAGGGCCTGGCTGGACAGGCGCTCCATGCGCGAGCGCAGGCCACCCAGGTTGAGATCGGTGGAGAAGTGCAGGGTACGCTTGAGGAGCGTGCCATCGCCTTGCTTGCGCAGTTGGTAGTCGATGCTGCCATCCAGTGGCGCGGAGCTGAAAACGGCCCTGAACTCCCGGGGCAGCACGGCGCTGGTCACTCGATAGCTGAGTTGGACCTGCAGCCCCAGCAGGTCGATGATTTCGCTGAACCGGTGGCCGGCTGGCAATGAGCCGCACAAGCCGGTGTCGGCCCGCAGGGAGCCGGGGTTCCATTCATGCCAGCGATCCGGCTGGGACAGGTAGTAGTAGACCGTGTCGATGCCGGCAGCGATGTACCGCTGCTGGCTGATGTATTCACCCGTCAAGTGGGGCTGGCGCTGGCCCATGACGCACCTCCTTGTGACCGGAGCTGCAAATATAGCTGCCCTCGCGCACTGAATCGGGAGGGCGCTCGACCGTTCAGCGGACTTTGAAGCGTCCCATCAAGGCACTGACTCGCGAGTTGGCCTGCAACAGGCTCTGGGTGTTGTCTTCACTGGCCTGGCCGCTGCGTACCAGCTCCTCGACCATATGTCGGATGCTCACCATGCTGCGGTTGATCTCTTCGGTAACGGCGCTCTGTTGCTCGGCGGCGGTAGCGATCTGGGTGCTCAGGCTGTTGATCTGGCTCACCGAACCGGCCATCTCGTCCAGGCCGGCGTTGACCCGGGCCGTGGCGTCGGCTGCCGACTGGCAGCTGGCCTGGGTGTTCTCCATGGCGGCAACCGAAGAGCTGACGCCCTGGGTCAGGCGGCTGAGCATTTCGTTGATCTCTGACGTGCTGGCCTGGGTACGGGCGGCCAGGGCTCGTACTTCATCGGCTACCACGGCGAAGCCGCGACCTTGTTCCCCGGCGCGTGCCGCTTCGATGGCCGCGTTGAGGGCCAGCAGGTTGGTCTGGCCGGCGATGGCGCCAATCACGCCAAGGATTTCGGTAATGCGCTGGGCATCTTGTTGCATGGCTTCGACTTTCTGGGTCGCGCTGGCCACTTCCTCGACCAGGGCGATCACGCTGCCCGAGGCTTGGCCCACCACCTGTCGCGAATGTTCGGCATGCTCATTGGCACGCTGGGTGAAGGCTGCGGTCTCGGCGGCATTGGCCGCGACACTGTCGGCGGTGGAACTCATCTGGGTAATGGCAGTGACGGTCTGGTCGGTTTCCGAGGCATGTCGGGCCAGGATCTGTCCGGTCTGCTGCGAGGTCCGCTGCAACTGATGCAGGCTGTCGGCCATGGCATCAGTGGCCTGGGTCACTTCGCCGATCATGTCTTGCAGGTAGCTGATGAAGCGGTTGATCGAGTGACCAATGGCTCCCAGTTCATCCTCGGCACGGATGGTGATGCGCCGGGTCAGGTCGGCATCGCCAGTGGCCAGGGCATCGATATTGGCCTTGAGGGCTTTCATTCGTTGCACCAGTTGGCGGATGGCATAGATCTGCAGCAGTACCAGCAGCAGCACCATGGGTAATTGCAACAGGCTCAGGGTGCTCAGCACATCGTCGCGCTGGGCGGTGATCAAGCGGGTTGGCAGGGCGCTGGCAAGGAACCAGGGAGTGCCTTCGATGGGACGCATGAAGAAGGTGCTGGCCACGCCGCCGTTGTCGAACTCCAGGCGTTGCAAGCCACTATCGTGCTTGCCCAGGGCTTGCTGCACCTGGGCCGCGAAGGGCGAGGCGGGGGCCAGTTCGCTGATGTTCTTCAGGACAATCGGGCTATTGATCCGCGAGCTGTTGCTGATGATCTTGCCATCGGCCTCGACGATCAGCATCTGGGCGCCCAGGGCCTGTTCCTGGCGAGCGACCAGCTCGTTGAAAAAGCCCAGGGTCACATCGATGGTCGCCACGCCATAGGCGGCGCCGTCGCGGCTGATCGCCATGGCGCAGTTGGTGCGCGGTTCGGCACTGGCGTCATCCTTGTAGGCCGCAGCCCAGGCACAATGGCCCGCTGGGCTCTGCAGGCCGCCCTTGTACCAGGCCTGGTCGTAATAGTTGGGCGCGGCGTCACTGTTCCAGAAGGTATTGACCTTGAGCTTGCCCGAGCCATCGCGGTGCCAGAAGGTGCTGTGCTTGGCGCGCCCCGGAGTGCGCTGGCCGGGCAAGGGCCAGATGCCGCCACCGAAGACCTTCTGCTCGCCGTATTGGTCCACCAGTTCTGGCAAGACGCGGTCGATGCTGTCGCTGTCGAGCAGGGGGATGGTCTGGGTGATGCTGCGTTGCTGGGCCTGGACCTTGTTCAACTCACCCTGGATGCGTTCTGCCACCTCGGCGATGCGATCGAGGGCGACTTGTTCTTCGGTGTGGCGCAGCTTGGGGGCTACCAACTGGCCGATGCCCAGCACGGTGAGTACCAGCATCAAGACAATGAACAGGACCAGGAACAGCGTGTAGCGGGTTTGAATCGTGCGCAAAGCGGGCATGGGACCTGTCCTTACCGAGCGTTTCTTATTCTTTGGGGGCTGCACCTTGCTAGGGGCATTCATAAGTTGTCGGCACGAATCCAGGGCTCTTTAGGACGTTTGTCCAAAAAGTTTGAATTTATTAGCAAAGAGTCTGCCGGAATGCTGAGCAGGTGCTGGATTTTTCAGGCTTGATACCTTTCAGATAGCCAAAATCGATCCAGGGAAGGTTTTTTGAAGTGCTGAGACCCTTTAAATACGGGCCTTTGGGAGATCGTGTCGAAAATGTACGAAAATTGTAAATTGTGGAAATAAATCATTGGCGATGATTGTTTCGGCGTTGATACTTGCGTCCATTCAGATGTTTCAATACAGCAGTTACCCTGTTTGAGTAGCTTATCCAGGACTTTTCGCAGAGTCCGAAGATAGCCCGCAGGGGAATTGGAAAGCCGGACTACAGGAGTATCAGTATGGCAATCGGATACGTTGGGGGCTGGAGCAGCAAGGCCGGTCTATTGAACCAGAGCGGTGGCGACGTGAAGAAAGTCCCGCAAAGCGCCAAGGTCCGGCAGATCCTGGGCCAGGTGGGGCAGAACCCTACGGTGCTCGATGTCCGCAAGATGGATCAGCTCAAGCTGCACAAGCAAATCAAGGGTTTCGATCCGACCAACGTCACTATCAAGTCCTTGGGGAGCATGAGTACCTTCCTCAAGAACAACGGTTTGATCTCGGACGTGACGGCGTTGAACCTGATCAATGCCGGTGACAAGTTCGACCGTTTTGGCATCCCGAAAAATCCTGAGGAGTCGTTCAACGCCCTGGAGTATTTCGCGATGAAGCTCGACGACATCCAGAACAACAACCTCAAGGGCAACAAGTACGCCAACTACCTGATCCCTGAGTACAAGAAGGCCATCTACGTCCTGCAGAGCTTGCAGAACTACGGCAAGGGCAACGGCACTACGGTGCCCAACAAAGACGGCTCCACCTCCGCCAAGGCCTGAGTCGGGCTAAAAAAGGCCGGGGCGCTTTACCAGCGACCCCGGCCTTGTCGTTTCAGCGATTGAGCAGGGCCATCACCTCTTCGCTGTAGCGAGTGCCGGCGGTGGCTTGCGGGCTGAAGATGCGGCCCAGCGACGCCAGGTCGTCGGCGCTCAGGCGCACGTCCAGGGCCGCTACGTTCTCCTCCAGATAGCGCCGCTGCTTGGTACCGGGGATGGGTATCAGGTATTCACCCTGGGCCAGGACCCAGGCCAGGGCCAGTTGCCCAGCGCTGACCTCCTTCTGTATCGCCAACTGCTGCACCTGTTCCACCAGGCGCAGGTTGCTCTGGAAGTTCTCTCCCTGGAACCGCGGGTTGAAACGCCGGTAATCATCGGCAGCGAAGTCGTCCGGGCTCTTCAGGGCGCCGGTGAGAAAACCCCGGCCCAGCGGGCTGTAGGGAACGAAAGCGATGCCCAGGCGCTGGCAGGTGGCAAGGCAGTCGTTTTCCTCGGGGTCGCGGCTCCACAATGAGTACTCGCTTTGCAGGGCGCTGATGGGGTGGACCTTGTGCGCTCGTTCCAGGGTGCTCGCCGAGGCTTCGCTCAGCCCCAGGTAACGTACCTTGCCGGCTTTCACCAGTTCGGCCATGGCACCGACGGTTTCCTCGATGGGGACCTCGGGATCGATGCGGTGCTGGTAATACAGGTCCAGGGTATCGACTCCCAGGCGTCGCAGGCTGCCATCGATGGCGGCGCGCACATATTCCGGGCGGCCATCGACCTCGCGGGCAGAGGGTTTGCTGGGGTCGCGGACAATGCCGAACTTGCTGGCCAGGAACACGTGCTCGCGTTTGCCGCGAATCGCCTGGCCGATCAGCTCTTCGTTGCTGTGGGGACCGTACATGTCGGCGGTGTCCAGCAGGGTGATGCCCAGCTCCATGGCTCGATGCAAGGTGGCGATGGACTCCCGGGGATCGCTGCCGGTGGTGTAGAAGTCGCTCATGCCCATGCAGCCCAGGCCTATGGCGGAAACCTGCGGGCCGTTACGGCCCAATTGTCGAGTGTGCATTGTCGGATACTCCGATGGTGGGGGATGGCGCTATTGTGCTGCTCGACAAAATTCGGATAAACAGGCAAAAATCACTATCACTATTATTATTTTCTAAACAATTATCGGAGGAGTGATGGACCGTTTCAACGCCATGCGTGTCTTCACCCGGATCGTCGAACTCGGTGGTTTTGCCCGGGCTGCCGACAGCCTCCAGTTGCCCAGGGCTTCGGTGACCATCCTGATCAAGCAGCTGGAGGCCTACCTGGGGGTGCAGTTGCTGCACCGCACCACTCGCCAGGTCAGTCCGACCCTGGATGGCGTCGCCTATTACCAGCGTTGCGTGCGCCTGCTGGCGGACCTGGAGGAAACCGAGGCCGTGTTTTCCCAGGATCGTCGTAATCCGCGGGGTACGTTGCGGGTCGATATGCCGGCCGGAGTTGGTCGCCTGATCCTGATGCCGGCGCTGCCGGAGTTCTCCGCTCGCTATCCGTTGATCGAGTTGGAGATCGGCCTCAACGATCGCCCGGTGGACCTGATTCGCGAGGGGGTCGATTGCGCTTTGCGCGGTGGCCCGGTCCTGGATGACCGCCTGGTGGCAAGACCCTTGGCGCAGATGCCCCAGGTCACCTGCGCCAGCCCTGGCTACTTGCGGCAGTACGGTATTCCGCGGTCTCTCGAGGATCTGCAAGGGCACCGGATGGTGGAGTATTTTTCCAGCGTCTCCGGCAAGCGCTATGGCCTGGAGTTTGTCCAGGATGGGTTGTTGCGGGAGGTCGAGCTGCCCAGGCAGGTCTCGGTCAACAGTGCCGACGGTTACCTGGCGGCTTGCGAGGCTGGCTATGGATTGGTGCAGGCGCCGTACTACCATGCTGCCCACTCGTTGCAGGCGGGGGCCTTGCAAGAGGTGCTCCAGGCTTATGCGCCGCCGCCCTTGCCCTTGACCGCGCTCTATCCGCCGCAGCGCCAGCTCTCTACCCGGGTACGGGCATTCGTCGATTGGCTGGTGGAGCTGTTCGCCCGCCAGGGCCATTGCCCCGCCAGGCCTTGAGCCTGGCGCAGGCAGCAAAACGCCCGCAGCAGGGCGGGCGTTGGTCAAGTGGGCGGGGATGGCCGATGGCTTGGCCGGATGACTTAGCGGTGGTAGTAGCCGGGGCCACCACCGTAGTAACGGTGATGCCAGCCATCGCGGGGCATGATGATGCAACCCGACAAGGTCAGTATGGCCAGCAGGGGAATCAGCAGTGTGATTCGACGAAGCATTTCTCGATCCTCAAAGGCACAGGGAACATGACAAGGCGGGGAGGAAGAAAAATCTCCAGCGCGCCTGTACCATGTGACCCCGATTTGCCCCGCACATCCCCGTATCCGGGTATGTGCTTGGCATTGGCCTTGATACACAGCGGATACAATTTCAGCTTCAGGATTCCGGCAATGACCCAGTCACAACGTTTGAAATATTCGATTCTGATTTCCCTGGCAGTCCTGGGAATCATGTTTGGCCTTTCCTACCTACAGAACAGCGGCGTCATCAGCGAGAAGACCTTCCAGTACATCGCCATCGCCGTGGCCGTTATCGTGGTGGTGATCAATGGCGTGATGCGGCGCAAGGTCAAGCCTTGAGCCCGTGCCGGGCGGCCTCAGGCAAGGCCGTCCAACACCGCTGCCGCCTGCTGGTGCAGGCTGTAGCTCTTGTCTGCGTTGAGGGTGATGACGCCCTCGCTGCAGAGTCGCTTCAATACTTCCCGCACGCTTAGAAACGACAATGGAATATCCAGTTCCAGCAGTTGGCTGTGGATGCCGCGTACTCCCAGGGAGCGTTCGCTCTGGGCCGCAGTGAGCAGGGCATCGATGACTTTCAGGCGAATCAGGCTGGTTCGCAGGCCGAAGCTCTTGAGCATGTGCTTGATTCGTTCGTTGCTGTGGCGCTCGACGTTTTTGCCGAAGACACCAGCGCCGGCGTTCAGGGAGGGCGTTCTGGTCACGGTATTGCCGTCCATTGGCAGTTGCGGGTTGTACATGCAAAAACTCCTTAATCAGAGCCTGATCAGGAAAAGAATGATGGGTGCTCTAGTAACTAGACGAACGAGCAGGGCAAATCATGAGGCCCTGGATGTAGAAAAATTGTCAGTATCAGGTCGCTGACATGTCATGACCGCCTTGATAAAGGCGCGGTGCGGTTAATTTTTTTCCATCGGCTTCGTCTGTATGGCAGGCAGGCGCCGGGTTATCCGTGCCCGGCCGGATGCCCAGGCTGGCGGCCCTGCCCATTCTTCCTGCACCCCAGCCCTGGTTCTGTATTTCTGTATCAGGAGTCGGTGTGATCATTTCCAGGCAGTTCCCGAATTTTTGCCTTGCAGCCCTGGTTCTGGGCTTCAGTTGCGGCGTCCAGGCGCTGGCCCAGCCGGAACAGACGCGAGCCGAGATCCGTCGCACCAGCTTCGGCGTGCCGCACATCCGTGCCAGCGATGAGCGTGGCCTGGGATACGGCATCGGTTATGCCTATGCCCAGGACAACCTGTGCCTGCTGGCCAATGAAGTGTTGACGGTGAATGCCCAGCGTTCACGGTATTTCGGCCCTGAGGCGCAGACTCTGGAGCAGCGAGACAATCTCAGCAGCGATGTGTTCTTCAGCTGGCTCAATACTCCCCAGGCCGTCGAAGCATTCTGGCAGGCGCAGACTCCGGCGATGCGCGAGCGCATGCAGGGTTATGTCGAAGGGTATAACCGTCAATTGGCTGAGCGCCGCAAGCAGGGACTGCCAGAACAGTGCCAGGGCGAGTGGGTGCGGGCATTGACCACGGCGGACTTGGTGAAGTTGACCCGGCGCTTGTTAGTGGAGGGCGGGGCCGGGCAGTTCGCCGAGGCCCTGGCTGGGGCCGCGCCGCCAGGCGTTGTAGCGCAGGCCGGATTGTCGGCACAGGCCTGGCAGCTGGCCTCCGCGCGCCAGCAGCGCTTTGCCCTGGATCGAGGCAGCAACGCGGTGGCCATCGGCAGCGAGCGCTCGTTCAATGGCCGCGGATTGCTGTTGGCCAACCCGCACTTTCCCTGGGTTGGCGCCATGCGCTTTTACCAAATGCACCTGACCATTCCTGGTCAGCTGGATGTCATGGGTGCGGCCTTGCCCGGACTACCGCTGATCAATATCGGCTTCAACCAGCACCTGGCCTGGACGCATACGGTGGACGCCTCCAAGCATTTCACCCTGTACCGCCTGCAACTCGACCCCAAGGACCCGACCCGGTATTTGCTGGATGGCCGTTCGGTGCCTCTGGTGCGCCAGGTCGTGACGGTGCAGGTCAAGGGGGTGGATGGCCAGTTGCAGAGCCAATCGCGCACACTCTACAGCTCGGAGTTCGGCCCCGTGGTGCAATGGCCTGGTGAGCTGGACTGGAACCGGCAATACGCTTACAGCCTGCGTGACGCGAACCTGGACAACACTCGGGTGCTGACCCAGTGGCAAGCCATGAATCAGGCCTCCAGCATTGCTGGCCTGCAGGACAGCGTACATCGCTTGCAGGGCATTCCCTGGGTCAACACGCTGGCCGTGGATGACCAGGGGCGAGCCTTGTATATGAACCAATCGGTGGTACCCAACGTCACCCAGGCCAAGCTGGCGCTTTGCAGCGACCCGCGGGCCGGAACCCAGGTCATCGTCCTTGATGGTTCGCGGCGTGCGTGTGCCTGGGACATCGACCCGGCAGCGGCCCAGCCGGGTATCTTTGCCGCCAGCCAGCTGCCACAACTGGCCCGTAACGACTATCTGCAGCATTCCAATGACTCGGCCTGGATGGTCAATCCCGTTGCTCCGCTGGAGGGCTTCTCGCCGGTGATCAGCCAGCAGGACGTGCCCTTGAAGATGCGCGCACGCTTCGCCCTGGAGCGCCTGGGTCGCCTGCATACGGCCCAGGTCAGTGACTTGCAGCACATGGTCAATGACGAGCAGGTCTATCTGGCCGGGCAGGTCATGCCGGACTTGCTGCAGTTCTGCGAGCAGGACCTGGGAGCGGATGCCGAGCGCCTCGGACCGTTGTGCGCCAGCCTCAAGTCCTGGGATCGCAGTGCTGGTTTGCAGGCCGGGCTGGGCTTCGTGTATTTCCAGGGGATCATGCAGGAGTTGTTGCAGCGCCCGGACGTCTGGCGCGTAGCCTTCGATCCCAAGGATCCGCTGCATACCCCCAGAGGCTTGGCCATCAGCCGTGCGCCCGTCGCTCAGGCCATGCGTGAGGCGATGCTGGCTTCCTTGCAACAGGTGAAGGAGGCCGGGTTGGCCGATGATGTTCGTTGGGGCGATATCCAGCAGGTCAGCCAGGGTGGCCAGCCCACTCCGGTACCCGGTGGCCCCGAGAGCCTGGGTATCTACAACGCCATGCAGAGCGTGCCGGGTAGTGCTGGAAAGCGTGAGGTGGTGAGTGGTACCAGCTACCTGAGCGTGGTCAGCTTCGATGGGCAGGGGCCGCGAGCCCTGGGATTATTGGCATTTTCCTTGTCCAGCGACCCGAGTTCGGCCCATTTTCGCGACCAGACCCAGGCCTTTGCCCGTAACCAATGGAGCGAGCTGCCTTTCAGCGAGGCACAGATCCAGGCGGACCGGGGCTATCGATTGCAGTCGATCGAAGAGCCGCGCAAGGAGGCGCTGCCAGTATCCGGGCATTGAGCCAGTGAGATCGCTGAAGGCCGCCCCCGCAATGGGGCGGCCTTCAGCTTTTTGGCGGGAACTGCGGCAGCGAGTTGATGACCGGGTTGCCGTCGCGGTTGCGGGTCAGGTACACCGGCAGCACCTTGGGCAGCGAGCTCAACAGGCTCTTGATGTCCCGGGTGTTGTAGATACCGCCGACGCGAATCTGGCCGGTATGGCTGTCAGCTACCTGTGCCGGCAGGTCCAGGTAGCGATTGATCAGTGGCAGGGCATCGCTGAGCGCCAGGTTGTCGAGCACCAGCTTGCCATTGCGCCAGGCCAGGGAGCTGTCGTTGCTGTAGGTCTGGTTGATCTGCGGTGCATAGTCGCCAGCCTTGTAGTTGGCCTGCATGCCCGGTTCCAGGCGAAAGCCCTCGCCAGGTTGGGCAGTATTGCTGGACACCAGCACCGAACCTTGCAGCAGGGTGACTCGCACCTGGTCCTGATACATCCACACGTTGAACTGGGTGCCAGTGACCTTGACCTGGCCACTGGCAGCCTTGACCACGAACGGATGCTCGCTGTCGTGGCTGACCTTGAAGAACGCCTCGCCTTTTTTCAGGGTGACCCGGCGTTGATCCTTGTAGTTGCTGTAGACCAGGGCGCTGCCCAGGTTCAGCTCCACCTGGCTGCCGTCGGCCAGGACTACCGTGCGCAGGCTGTCGCCGGCTTCGAAGCGTTCGTAGGAGGAGGGCAGCCAGCCCAGTTCCCACCCGCTGTAGGCCGCCAGGGGCAATGCACACAAGGTGATCGCCGCCGCTACTCCATAGCGTTGCCAGGTGCGGCGAGGTGCGGGCCTGGCCGGGGCGGGGGGCTGGGTCAGCGCCGAGGCCGGCAGATGATCGGCCACCTCCCAGATCTCGCACATCGCGGCATATTCGAAGGCGTGCACGGGGTCGGCATCATGCCATTGCTGGAAGGCGAGGCGCTCGGCATCGCTGCAGTCAGGCTCATGCAGGCGCATGCACCATTGGGCGGCAGCTTGAGTGATGGCGTCGTATTCGGCTTCTGAAAGGATCTGTTCGGTCATTGACTCTTCCTGATTTCGCGCATTCTACCCTCCAGGGCAAGCGTTGTAGAACAGTCATCATGCTATTGGCCATCAAAGTGAACTTATTTTCATTCGTCTCGCCCTAAAAACACGTTGTGTAGAGAAATTATCGACAAATGGAGATGGAACATGATGAAGCACACACTGGCCGCATTGTTTGCCTGCACCACCCTGTTGGGTAGCTCTGTCGCCCTGGCGGATCATCCGCAGGCGGGCTGGATCACCATCGAGAAAGCCATCGAGACCGCCAAGACCAAGGCCGGTTATGTGGACATCTACAAGATCGAGGCGGACAACGACGGTTACTGGGAGGGTGAGGGGCGTAAATCCGACGGTAGTGTCTATGAGTTCCGGATTGACGGGACATCGGGGAACATCCTGCGTGATCAGAAGGACTGACCGTACTTGCCCACAGGCAGGATCTGCCGTTGCCTAGCCTGGGGCCTACCGCCTGCACACGGCTCGTATCGGGCCGTGCACAGGCTGCCACAACCGTTGTAGGCCGTGGCCCGGACTGGTGGTTGACAGGCCCGGGCCACGGCGTTGTTTAATCGTCGAGTCATGCGCTGTAGCCCCCTCCAATAACTATTCTGGAGCTTCAGATGTCTGCCTCGTCCCCGCTTGTTGAAACCCCCTGCGAATACCTGTCCTTGCCCGCTTTGGTGCAGTTGCTGCAGGCGATTCTCCAGCGCCATGGCTGCAGTGCCGAAGTGGCACGCTGTTTGGCGCAGAACTGTGCCGTAGCCGAACGTGACGGCTCCCACAGTCACGGCATATTCCGTATCCCCGGTTATATCTCGACCCTGGACAGTGGCTGGGTCGATGGTCGGGCCCTGCCGGTGGTGGAGGACGTGGCCCCGGCGTTCGTCCGGGTCGATGCCGCCAACGGCTTTGCCCAGCCGGCCTTGGCTGTCGGTCGCGAACTGTTGGTCCGCAAGGCCCGCGCCGCCGGGATCGCGGTGCTGGCTATCCGCAACTCGCATCATTTCGCCGCACTCTGGCCGGACGTCGAACCTTTCGCCGAAGAAGGGCTGGTGGCCCTGAGCGTGGTCAATAGCATGACCTGCGTGGTGCCCCATGGCGCCGACCGTCCGTTGTTCGGTACCAATCCCATCGCCTTTGCCGCGCCCCAAGCCAAGGGCCAGCCCATTGTTTTCGACCTGGCCACCAGCACCATCGCCCACGGTGATGTGCAGATTGCCGCAAGCAAGGGAGAGCGCTTGCCCCCTGGTATCGGGGTGGACAGCCTGGGACAGCCGACCCAGGACCCCAGGGCGATCCTCGAGGGTGGCGCCTTGCTGCCCTTTGGCGGCCACAAGGGGTCGGCGCTGTCGATGATGGTGGAGTTGCTGTGTGCGGGACTGACCGGAGGCCATTTTTCATTCGAGTTCGACTGGTCCAATCATCCGGGAGCCAAGACGCCCTGGACCGGCCAGTTGCTGATCGTCATCGATCCGAGCAAGGGCGGTGGGCAGGATTTTGCCGAGCGCAGCCAGGAGCTGGTGCGACAGATGCATGCAGTAGGCCTCAAGCGCCTGCCGGGAGAGCGCCGGCATTGGCAGCGTGCGCGTTCGCAGGAGAGGGGGATCGCCATTGCCTGTGAGCGGTTGGAGCAGCTAAGGGCGTTGGCGCAAGGTTGAAGTCAGTCGAACCAGGGCCAGGCACTTGGCGCCTGGCCCTGATGATGGGCTCACGTTAGGAGCGACGGCCCAGTAGCAGGCCGACCACCAGGCCGACGCCGGCGGAAATGGCCACGGTCTGCCATGGATGGCCACCGATGTACTGTTCGGTGGCATCGACCACCGGCTTGCTGCGTTCACGGACGCTGCTGACCGAGTCCAGGGCTTGCTTGAGTTTGAGGCTGACCTGGCGGCGCAGGCTTTCACCTTCTTCGCCCACCAGGGCGGCACTGCCCTTGAGCAGCTTTTCGGACTCCTCGATCAGCGCCTGCAGCTCGCTGAATGCCTGGTCCTTGATTTGATCGTTTTCCGCTTGCGCGGCAGATTTACGAGCCATGAAGTAGTTCCTTGTCGATGTGGCCTTGATGCAGTGTACATGCGCACCGTCGAGGCGCGCCTGTGCTCCGGTGTCGCCCATTGCCAGCAGCGGTGCCGGATCGATGGGATAGCAAGCAATGGAGTCGTGTGCCGAGACAAAAGTTGCAGCTGTTTTGCTCTCCACCCGCCAGCCCGAGATAAAACCGCAGCGCCTACAGTGTAAGATGTCGCCTATTTTACGCAGTAGGAATTTCCCATGAGCTTCAATCTGGCTAACAAGACCCTGGCCGAGCGCGCCGCCATCGAGGATGAGAAATCCCGCCTGTTCGAGTTATGGCAGAGCAACCTGGGCAAGGCCAAGGGCGAGGCCGCGCGCTTGTTCGGCGAACGTAGCAAGCGCAAGGGCAAGTGGGCCGAGTGGGTCCGCGCGGAGCTCGACGGCATGTCGCCGCCGGAGTTTTCCAACATGGTGCGCAGTGAAGTCAATCGCCTGATGGCGGCGAGCAAGTAAGCGCGAAGCTCTCGACGATCGCTTCGCGTACCTTCAGCAACAACGGGTCGATCTGCGGGCTGGTACGCCAACCCAGCTCGATCGGATAACGCGGCAGTGCCAGCGGGCACGGCAGCAGCTGCAGACCGGTGAACTGGGCAATGCTCCTGGCCGCATGGGCCGGAATGGTGGCTACCGCCTGGCTGCCCTTGAGCAGGAACGGCAGGGCGGCAAAGTGCGTGGTCGAGGCGCACACCTGGCGACTGAGCCCCAGATCGGCCAAACCCTCGTCGGTGATCCCGATGAACCCCTGTGACGACACCAACAAATGTTCGCGTGCGACGAACTCTTCGATCTCCATCCGCTCCTGCCCCGGGGCGAGGCTGGCCGGGTCCGCCAGGCATAGGTAATGACCCTCTCCCAGGACCTGGCGGCTGAGCATGCGCTGGGCGAAGCCCCCGGAACTGATGGCCAGGTCGACACTACGCTGCAGCAATGCCTCGGCGACGATCTGGCTGTGGGTCTGGCGAAAGATCAGCCGCAACTTGGGCGCTCGTCGCGCCACGGCCTCGATCAGGCGCCGGCCATAGGCGATCTCGAAATCATCCGACAGGCCAACCGTCACCGACCGCCCTCGATAGTCGGCGCTGTCCGGGGCGACCATGGCCAGGCTCTGGCGACACTTGTTCAAGGCATCGCTCACCACCGGCTTGAGTTGATTGGCCTTGAGGGTCGGTGCCAGGCCGCGCCCGGTACGCACGAACAACTGGTCGTCATACAACTCCCGCAGCCGGCGCAATGCTGCGCTCATGGCCGATTGGGTGACGCCCAGGCGCAGCGCGGCACGGCTGGCGCTGGATTCATCATGCAATGCCTCGAAGGCCTTGAGCAGGTTGAGATCGACACTGGCGATATTCATCTGGTTCATATCATTAAGCATTGGCTTGGGGTTTATCGATGATCAGCGGCCGCTGGAGAATGCGCAATACCTGATCGCCGAAGGAGTCACCCCATGCCCAAGTCCATAGTCGCCGCCCTGCAAATCGGAGCCCTGCCAGGGGGCAAGGGCGAAACCCTGGAACAGATCCTGTCCTATGAAGGCGCCATCATCGAAGCCGGTGCCCAGCTCGTGGTGATGCCCGAGGCCTTGCTTGGGGGTTACCCCAAAGGCGAAGGCTTCGGCACCCAGCTGGGCTATCGCCTGCCAGAGGGGCGTGAGGCCTTCGCCCGCTATTTCGCCAACGCCATCGACGTACCCGGCGTGGAGACCGAGGCCCTGGCCGGGCTATCGGCCCGCACCGGAGCCAACCTGGTGTTGGGGGTGATCGAGCGCAGTGGCAGCAGTCTGTACTGCACCGCACTGTACTTCGATCCCCAGCAAGGCTTGGTGGGCAAGCACCGCAAGCTGATGCCCACCGGTACCGAGCGGCTGATCTGGGGCAAGGGCGATGGCTCCACCTTGCCAGTACTGGACACCCAGGTCGGCAGGGTCGGTGCAGTGATCTGCTGGGAAAACATGATGCCGTTGCTGCGTACGGCCATGTATGCCCAGGGGATCGAGGTCTGGTGCGCACCGACGGTGGATGAGCGCGAAATGTGGCAAGTGAGCATGCGACATGTGGCTCACGAGGGGCGTTGCTTCGTGGTCAGCGCCTGCCAGGTGCAGGACTCGCCCGAAGCGCTGGGCCTTGAGGTGGCCAACTGGCCTGCACAACGGCCGTTGATCGCGGGAGGAAGTGTCATCGTCGGGCCCATGGGCGATGTCCTGGCCGGGCCGTTGGTCGGTCGTGCGGGCTTGATCAGCGCGCAAATAGACACCGATGACCTGGTCAAGGCCCGCTATGACTACGACGTGGTCGGCCACTATGCCCGCCCGGATGTGTTCGAGCTGAGCGTGGACCAGCGACCCCGTCCAGGGGTGCGCTTTACCTGAGAACGCTCGTCGGCGAGTTCAGTTGCCGCCATTCCTCGCGGGTGATTTCCCAGATGTGCTGGGGGAACCGCCCGCTGACGAATTCACCATTCGCACTGTGCACCAGGCGCATCCCGCCGCGCTCGGATATCCGCCGTGAGCCCTGGTTAGGCGCGGCTTTGGGCACGCGCATCAGCGGTTGCTCCAGCACTTCGAACCAATAGTGATCCACCGCCTGGCAGGCCTCGCTCATGTAACCGTGGCCCTGCCATTGCGGAGCCAGCCAGAAACCACGGTTGTTATCGGGCTCGCGCATCAGGCTGATGCTGCCGATCATTTGCCCCGGTTCCTCGCGCAGGCGAATGGTCCAGTGCCATTCCTCGCCCCGAGCCGTGGCCGGCAAGGCCATGTCACGGACAAAGCTCAAGGCGCCATCGACCGGGTAGGGCCAGGGCACGTTGGCATTGAGGTAGCGCACCACTTCCCACTGTGGAAACAGGTTCTGGATGGCACCGGCGTCTGCCAGTTCCAGGGGCCGCAGCAGCAAGCGCGGGGTGGTGAGCGGCGGTACGGGGTCGGTCATGATCATGGCTCCTTGTGGGTTTTGCCGAGCACCAGGTGTTCGCTGAGGAAGTCGACGAAGACTCGCAATTTTGGCAGTAGCTGTCGACTACCAGGCCAGAGGATCGAGAACTTGCCGCGCTCGCCCTGGTAGTCGTCCAGTACCGAGACCAGGCTGCCGTCGGCCAGGGCGCCGGCGACCACGAACTCCGGCACGTAGGCGATGCCCAGGCCCTGGGTCGCGGCGTGGATCAGCGCTTCGAGGTTGTTGCTGGTCAAGGCCTTGCCCAGCACCAATGGCGGTGCGCCTTCGGGCAAGCGCAGGCGCCAGACCTGCATCTGGGTGCCGGCGGGGAACCTGTAGCGCAGGCAGGCATGCTGCTCCAGGTCCTGCGGGGCCTGCGGCATGCCGCGTTGGGCGAAGTAGCCCGGGGCGCCAACCAGCACGAAACCGAACGGTCCGAGGCTGCGCGAGCGCAATTGCGAATCCGCCAGCTCGCCGCTGCGGATCACTGCGTCGAGGCCTTCGGCGATCACGTCGACCATCCGGTCGTTGAAATCCAGGTCCAGTTCGATGTCCGGGAAGCGTGCGGAGAACTCCGGGAGGATCGGCAGCAGCATGCGGTAGCCGATGGCTGGCAGGCTGACCCGCAACCGCCCCCGGGGCTTGTCGCTGATCCGCGCGAGCTCGGCTTCGGCTTCCTGCACCTCGTCGACGATGCGTTGGCCACGTTCGTAGAACAGCGTGCCTTCGTCGGTCAGGCTGATCCGCCGGGTGCTGCGGTTCAGCAGGCGCACGCCGAGCCGTTGTTCCAGGCGGGCCAGGGCCTTGCCCACCGCCGAGGCGGAGAGTCCCAGGCGTTCGCCGGCAGCTACCAGGCTGCCGCTCTGCACCACGCAGACAAACACTTGCAAGCCGTTCAGGTTATCCATGGCGACCTCGATTAGAGCCTTTTTGTCCGTAAAGACCGGAATACTGCCCTGTTTTTCGCCTATTACGGCACACCTACCATGAATTTTTTAGCTGACCCTGGTTGCCAGGAGGTAGAGGTGCCCGTGAATCCTGAACTTGAATTGACCCTGGGCTCGCCGGCCCGCAGTGGCGAACGCGCAGCCCAAGGCGTGCTTGCCGCGGTGTGCCTGGCAGCCTTGATGCTGCCCTTGACCTTTGTCGGGGTGGCGGTGGCGACCCCGGCCATCGGCCGTGAACTGGGTGGCAGCCCGCTGGAACTGAGCTGGACCACCAACGCCTTCATGCTCAGCTTTGGCAGCGTGCTGATGGCTGCCGGCACCCTGGCCGACGAATTTGGCCGCAAACGCCTGTTCAGCCTTGGCGTGGCGTTGTTTGCCCTGACTTCCCTGGCCCTGGTGTTCGCTCCGTCGTTGTTGTGGCTCAACTTGCTGCGCGGCGTCCAGGGGTTGGCCGGCGCGGCTGCCCTGGCCGGCGGTTCGGCGGCCCTGGCCCAGGCGTTCGATGGCCCGGGCCGGACCCGTGCCTTCAGTTTGTTGGGCACCACCTTCGGGGTCGGCCTGGCCTTCGGGCCGATCCTGGCCGGGGTGTTGATCGAGCATGCCGGCTGGCGCGGGATCTTCGTTTCCGGCGCCTTGATCGGGGTCCTGTCCCTGGGTTTTGGCGTGCCGCGCATGGTCGAGTCTCGCGATCCCGAGGCCAGGGGCGTGGATTGGCCCGGCACCTTGAGCTTCACCCTGGCCCTGGTGCTGCTGACCTGGGGCATCCTGCAAGCCCCGCAAAGCGGTTGGGACAGCCCGCTGGTCCTGGCGTTGCTGGCGGGGTCGGGTCTGGCACTGTGGGTGTTCGTGGCCGTGGAGCGTCGGGCGGTGCGACCGATGCTCGATCTGTCGCTGTTTCGCTACCCGCGTTTCGTCGGGGTCCAGGTGCTGCCTATCGCCACTTGCTACTGCTACGTGGTGCTGCTGATCCTGCTGCCGATCCGCTTTATCGGCGTGGAAGGCTACAGCGAGATCGAGGCGGGGCTGCTGATGATCGCCTTGTCTGCACCGATGCTGGTGGTGCCCTTCGCCGCGGGTTGGCTGAACCGTTGGTTCAGCGCCGGCAAGCTGGCGAGCCTGGGTCTGGTGGTGGCTGCTGGCGGGCTGTTCTGGCTCAGTTGCGGCAGCGTAGGGCAGGCCCCCATGGAACGGGCCTGGCCGTTGCTGGTGATCGGTCTGGGCACCGGGCTGCCCTGGGGCTTGATGGATGGGTTGTCGGTGAGCGTGGTGCCCAAGGAGCGGGCGGGCATGGCCAGCGGCATCTTCAGCACCACGCGAGTGGCGGGCGAGGGTATTGCCCTGGCCCTGGTGGTGGCTTTGCTGGCCGGCCTGTTGCAGCACGCCCTGGGCCAGGTGCAGGTCCGGGGCGATACCGCGTTGCTGGCGGCCCGGCAACTGGCCGGAGGCGACCTGGCGGCCAGCGCGGCCGCCTTGCCGGAGGTTGCCCGCGAACGCTTGCTGGCCTTGTATACCGGGGCTTTCAGCCAGTTACTGCAGGTGCTGGTGGTGATCACCTTGCTGTCGGCCCTGGTGGTGCGAGTGGCGCTGCATGAGCCGCGCCGCACGCCGGGTCAGCGGAACTCGAAGAACTCGTAGTGCAGGTTGGCCTCGGGAATCCGGCATTCGTGCATCAGTTCCCGGACTCGCCCCAGCAGGCCCTTGGGCCCGCAGAAGCTGATCTGGATCTGTGCCGGATCGGTTTCCGCCGCCGCGCGCTTGAGGGTCTGGGCCAGGGGTTCGACGCCGCCGCTGTTGGCGACGAAACCGACACCGCGGGCCTGGGCCATGCCCTGCAAGGCATCGACGCTGGGGAAGGCCCGGGACGGGTTGTAGCAATACACCAGGGTCGCCCGGTCGAGCTGGCCGGCCGCCTGGTCCTGCAGCCAGGCAATGAACGGCGAGATGCCGACACCGCCACCGATCCAGATTTCCCGGGCGGCCTGTAGCGGGCGCTTGAAGCGACCATAAGGGGCGTAGATATCGGCCAGCATGCCGACCTTGACCTGCTTGTGCAGCCGCTGGGTGTAGTCGCCCAGGGCACGGATCACGAACTCGATGCGCCCGTCGTGGGCCTGGGCGCTGGCAATGGTGAAGGGGTGGGGTTCGCGCAAGCCCTTTTCCTGCATTGCCAGGAAGGCGAACTGTCCGGCCTTGAAAGGAAAGCCGCGGCCCTGGGGGATCAGCTCCAGATGCAACGAGTTGCGCTCGATGCGCACGGCAGTTACCTGGTATTCGCCAGCCTTGGCCAGGAATGGGTAGAGCAGCAGCTTGTACAGCGCTCCCAGGACGCCGAGCACACACAGCAGGCCGAGCCAGATGCCTGACGGGTTGTCCAGGGCGATGGGCGACTTGAAGCTCAGCCAGTGCAGGATCACCACCAGGAACAGCGGTCCGGACAGCTTGTGCCACCAGCGCCATTGGCTGTAGGGAATGTTGCGGTTCAGGGCCAGGAGGACGATCAGCCCCAGGGCCACGTAGCTCAACTGGCGCACCATGCGCGTCCAGTACTTGGACAGCTCGAGGATCGGCACGCTGTTCCATTCGTCCAGGTTGGCCTTGAACACCAGGTGATAGCTGGCGAAGGCCAGGGCCCAGATGCCTAGCCATTTGTGGGTCTCGTACACCCGATCCAGGCCGCCGAACAGCCGTTCGACCCAGCGCCAGCGGCTCGACAGCAGGCACGACAGGGCCATGTAGGCCAGGGCGGCGCTGCCCAATACCAGGCTCAGGGTGGCGGACGTCAGCCAGGTCTGGCTGGGAATTTCCATTAGCAGGGTGAAAGTGGTGATCAGCAGGACGCCGACGATCGTATGCCAGGTTCTCAAGGGTGCATGACTCCGGTGAGCAAATGCCGTCAGGGCAAAAGCATCGCCGCGACGGTACAGCGAATAACGACGATGCAAGGAACGATGTGCTGTGCTGCGACTAAAGTTGAATATGACAGGATTGGTCGCGCAACAGCGTTCAATTCTAGCCTGTAGCGCTGATTTCATGCTGATCTGTATCAGCGGCCTCATTGTTCTAGTTGTTGAAAATGATCGACTATCAATCGCATTTTCATTCATTCGCGCAACGGACTGTGCTGTGCAGGCCGCAACGTGCGTCTAGCAGACCTTGGCCCCGCAGCCGTATCGGGGCCCGTGACGATGAGCCAGACCATGCAAGCGCTGTTGAACCAGATTCTCGATGAAGTCCGCCCCCTGATCGGCCAAGGCCGGGTCGCCAGCTACATTCCGGCCCTGGCGGACGTGCCGTCCAACCAGCTGGGCATCGCCGTCTATGGCAACGATGGCCAGGTGTTCAGCGCCGGTGACGCCGACACGGCATTTTCGGTGCAGAGCATTTCCAAGGTCTTCAGCCTGGTACAGGCCATCGGTCATTCCGGCGAGGCGATCTGGGAGCGGTTGGGGCACGAGCCTTCCGGGCAGCCGTTCAATTCCCTGGTGCAACTGGAGTTCGAACGGGGGCGGCCGCGCAATCCGTTCATCAATGCCGGGGCCCTGGTGATCTGCGACATCAACCAGTCGCGCTTCGCGGCGCCGGCCTTGTCCATGCGTGATTTTGTCCGACGCTTGTCCGGCAACCCCCACGTGATGGTGGACGGTCGGGTGGCCGAGTCGGAGTACCAGCACCGTGCGCGCAACGCGGCCATGGCCTACCTGATGCAATCCTTCGGCAACTTCCACAACGATGTCGAGGCGGTACTGCGCAGCTACTTCAGCCATTGCGCCTTGCGCATGAACTGCGTCGACCTGGCCCGGGCCTTCTGTTTCCTGGCCAACGATGGCTTCTGCAAGCACAGCGGCGAGCAGATCCTGAGTCGCCGGCAGACCCAGCAGGTCAACTCGATCATGGCCACCAGCGGCTTGTACGACGAGGCCGGCAACTTTGCCTATCGGGTCGGCTTGCCGGGCAAGAGCGGGGTGGGCGGCGGGATTGTCGCGGTGGTGCCGGGGCAGTTCACGGTGTGCGTCTGGTCGCCGGAACTCAACACGGCCGGCAACTCGCTGGTGGGCATGGCCGCCCTGGAGTTGCTCAGCCAGCGTATTGGCTGGTCGGTGTTCTAACGGGGCCTACCAGCTGCCTGCGGGGCTCGCCAGGCTGATCTGTCCGCGCTCGATGAAACGCTGGGTACCGAACAGCCCACCGGCCAGTTTGCCGCGCAGCACGTAGGGCAGGTTGTCCAGGCTCTGGGTCTGGCTCAGGCCCAGGGTCTGGCGCAATACCGAGAAGGCCGAGACGCTCACCGGGATCACCAGGATATCCTCGGCGTAGCGGCCGATATGCCCTTGCTGGTCGCTGACCCCGGATGCCAGCGGCCGGCCGTTGACCTCCAGGTCCAGGGCCACGCCGTTATAGTCGATAGGGGTTTCGTTGGGGTTCTGCAAGCGCAGCTTGATGGCGAAGCGCATCTCCAGCTCCTGGCTCGGCAGCGGCTCGATGCCGACCACGTTGATCGCCAGCGGATCGCGCTGGGGCAACAGGGCACAGGCGCCGAGGCTGAGCAGGATCAGGGACAGGGCGATGAGTTTGCGCATGGGCTACCTACTGGCGATGGGAGTGAATAACCACGGCGTCGCTACAGGGCTTGCGCTCGACGTTCCGGCTATTGTCGAGCTTGCCACAAGGCCCCAGGGGGCCTTGCTTGACGCACGCAGGATAGACGCCGTTGCGCCTCAGGAGTTCGCCTTGGCGTCCCGGTCCGGGTCCTGCATGACCTTGAGGGTCGCAGCTTCTGGGTCGAATTCGTCTTCTTCCAGCTCCAGGAACTCTTCGGGCAGGAAGATATTGAGGAAGATCGCGCAGAAGGCACCGACAGTGATCGGCGATTCGAAGATGTTGTGCAAGGCCTTGGGCAGTTCGCGCAGCACCTCGGGCACCGCCGCCACACCCAGCCCCATGCCTAGGGAAATCGCCACGATCAGCACGTTGCGCCGGTGCAGGCCGGCCTCGGCGAGGATCTTGATCCCGGCCACCGCCACGGTGCCGAACATGATCAGGGTCGCGCCGCCCAGCACTGGCTTGGGCATCAATTGCAGCACCGCCCCGATCACCGGGAACAGCCCCAGCAGCACCAGCAGCCCGGCGATGAAGTAGGCCACGTAGCGACTGGCTACGCCGGTGAGTTGGATCACGCCGTTATTCTGGGCGAAGGTGACCATCGGCAGGCTGTTGAACACCGCCGCCACCGCCGAGTTGAAACCATCGGCCAGCAGGCCGGACTTGATGCGCTTGATGTACAGCGGGCCCTTGACCGGCTGCTGGGAAATCATCGAGTTGGCGGTGAGGTCGCCGGCGGCCTCCAGTGGCGAGATCAGGAAGATCACTGCCAGGGGGATGAAGGCAATCAGGTCGAAGGAGAAACCGTACTTGAACGGCACCGGAATACTCACCAGGGGCACTTCGGGCATGGCTGCCATGTCCACCCGGCCCAGCATCCAGGCCACCAGGAAGCCCAGGGTCAGGCCGATGACGATGGAGCCCAGGCGCAACATCGGATTGTTGAAGCGGTTCAACACCACGATAGTCAGCAGCACCAGTGCCGCCAGGCCCAGGTTGCTGGCGGCGCCCAGGTCGCTGGCGCCATAGCCGCCGGCCATGTCGGTGACTGCCACCTTGATCAGCGACAGGCCCATCAGGGTGATGATGGTGCCGGTGACCACCGGGGTGATCAGCTTGCGCAGCTTGCCGATGAACTGGCTGAGGAACATCTCGATGAAGGCGGCGACGAAGCAGATGCCGAAGATGGTCGAGAGGATCTCGTTGGTGTCGCCACCCCGGCCCTTGACCATGAAACCGGCGCTGAGCAGCACGCTGATGAACGAGAAGCTGGTGCCTTGCACGCACAGCAGGCCCGAACCGATGGGCCCCAGGCGCCGGGCCTGGACGAAGGTGCCCAGGCCAGAGACGAACAGCGCCATGCTGATCAGGTACGGCAATTCGCTCTCAAGGCCTAGCACGCCGCCGAAGATCAGGGTCGGGCTGATGATGCCGACGAAGCTGGCCAGCACGTGCTGCAGGGCAGCGAAGATCGCCGCGCTGAAGTGTGGCCGATCGTTGAGGCCATAGATCAGGTCTGACTTGTAGCGGGGAGGGGAGTGTTCGGATGCGCTCATGAAGGAAGGCCTGCCAATGGCACGTGGATACAACGGGGACACGCGCCGGAAAGTGGACGGGACTTGGGCCCAAGAGCTGCCATCAGCAGGCATCCAGGGACCCGGTCGGAAAAAATGGAGGCGCAGGATGCCAGAAAGGGGCGGCTCTCAGAAGGGTAACCGGGCATAAAAGCGCAACTTTGTTGCGATACGAAAGATACTGTTTCTCATTTGCCTTTATGGAATAATCCGCGTCCCCGATCTGCGGACCGCCCCTCGATGCTGCCGATACCCAGCCTGCTGCGCAGCTTTCAAGAGCACTACGACGACCTGCTGAAGTTTCTCACCCGGCGCATGAACGACCGCCAGCGGGCGGCGGACGTGGCCCAGGACACCTACCTTAAACTGCTCAAGGTCGAGCAGCAGGCGCTGGAGGTCCAGAACGATCGTCGCTTCATCTTTCGCGTGGCCGGCAACCTGGCCATCGACACCTTGCGTCGCGAACAGCGCCAGGGGGCCACTCTTGGCGATCCTCTGGAGCATGTCGAGGTCGTGGACCCGGCCCCGGCTCCAGAGGCGGTACTGCTGGCCAAGGAGCGCCTGGAGGTGCTCGACCAGGCTCTGCAACAGCTGTCCGACAATGCGCGCCAGGCCCTGCTGCTCAATCGCCTGGAGGGCCTGACCCAGGCCCAGATCGCTGTGCGGCTGGGCGTTTCCGAAAGCATGGTGGCAAAATACATCGGCCAGGCCCTGCGCCATTGCCGCGACTGGCTGCAACAGCACCATGAATGACTCCTTCCAGCGCGCTGCCGACACCACCATGACCGAAGACTCCGAGAACCTCGACGACGCCGCCATCGACTGGCTGGTGCTGCTGCACTCCGGCCAGGCCACCCCGGCCCAGCGCATGGCGTTCCAGCAATGGCGCCAGCGCAGCCCGGCCCACACCCGGGCGGCGGATGAGGCTCAACGGCTATGGGGTGACCTGGGCCAGACCCAGGCTGCACAGCAGCACCTGCAGGCTGCTCGCCCGGCAGCCACAGCCAGGTCCCATCACTGGTGGCCGGCGCTGGCCGCTTCGCTGCTGCTGGCCCTGGGCAGCGCCATCGGCTGGCAGCAATGGCCGGCCTGGACCTCGGACTACCACACCGGCGTGGGCCAGCAACAACACTTGACCCTGGCCGATGGCTCGCGGGTGATCCTCAACAGTGCCAGCGCCTTGTCGCTGGCTTATTCGGCGGGTGAGCGGCGGGTGATCCTGGAGCAGGGCGAGGCGCTGTTCGAGCCACAGGCCGATGGGCAGCGACCGTTTGTGGTTCAGGTTCGTGACCAGCGCCTGCTGGGGGCGGGCGGAGCGTTCAGCGTGCGCCGCGATGGCGACCGGCTGACGGTGGTGGTGCGCGAGGGCCAGGTGCAATTCACCGGCGATCATGCCCCGGTACTGCTGCAGGCCGACCAGTGCCTGCAGTACCAGGCCGGCCAGCCGCTGCTGGCCCAACAGCAGGTGGATGCCAGCAGCCTGACCGCCTGGCAGCGCGGCAAGTTGATTTTCAACGGCCGGCCCCTGGGTGAGGTGATCGGCGAACTGGAGCGCTACCAGCATGGGCGCATCCTGGTTTCCGACCGGCAATTGGCGGACCTGGCCATCAGCGGCGTGTTCGACCTCAACGATCCCCAGGGTTCGCTGCGCACCTTGCAGCAACGCTATCCCTTGCAGATCACCTACTTGCCCTGGCTGGCACTGCTGCACTGAATTTTTTTGCAGTGGGGACTGCAAGTTCCTTTCCGGCCAATCGTCGTAGTGAGACTGAGAAGGCAATCATTCTCATTGACGTCATTTCAACGGGCTGGGAAGGAACACGTGAAAGCTATGTTCAAGCTGTCGATACTCGGGCGCGGTCAACACCTGGTGCGCCGCACATTACTGGCCCAGGCCGTGCTTGCCGGGGCCCTGGGCCCATTGTTGGCCCAGGCGCAACCGCCATTGCCGGCCAGCCAGGCCGGTGCAGCCCAGGAACGCCGCGTGTCGTTGCAGTTGCCGGCCCAGCCCCTGGACCAGGCCCTGACCCGTTTCGCCGACCAGGCCGACCTGCGCTTGCTGTACACCACCAGTGATGTGGCGGGCTTGCAGGCACCGGCCCTCGCCGGTGAAGTCACCATCGCCCAGGCCCTGCAAGCCCTGCTGGCCGGCAGTGGCATGGGCTGGTCGTTCAGCGATGGGCGCACGGTCATCCTGCGTCGTGCCGAGCCTGCGGCGAGCAGCCTCAATCTCAAGCCGACCCAGGTCACCGTGGCGTCGCGTACCAGCACCGCCATCAGCGAGATCCCCGGCACCGTCTGGGTGGTGGAGCAGAGCCAGTTGCGCGAACAGCTGGAGACGGGCGTCAGCCTCAAGGAAGCCATCGGCAAGCTGGTGCCGGGCCTGGACCTGGCGCCGGAAGGCCGTACCAACTATGGCCAGAACATGCGCGGGCGCAACGTGCTGGTGATGATCGACGGGGTCAGCCAGAACAGCTCCCGGGGCTTGTCGCGCCAGTTCGACAGCATCTCGCCGTTCAACGTCGAACGTGTGGAAGTGCTGTCCGGGGCCAGCGCGATCTATGGCGGTGGCGCCACCGGCGGCATCATCAATATCGTCACCAAGAAAGGCGAGCCGGGTCCGGCGCGTTTCGAGACCCAGATCGGTGCCAGCAGCGGCTTCAACAACAGCGACGACTTGACCACCCGTATCGCCCAGTCGGTGAGCGGCGGCAACGAAGCCATCAGCGGCCGCCTGGCCGTGGCCGGTGAGCAGAACCAGGCGTTCTACGATGGTGCCGGCAAGCAGATCTTCATCGACAACACCCAGACCGACCTGCAGTACAACCGCACCATCGACCTGATGGGCAGCCTGGCCATGAACTTCAACGAGGAGCAGAGCCTGGACCTCTTGGCCCAGTACTACGACTCGGGCAACCACGGCAGCACCGGGATCTACTTTCCCAACCTCAAGAACCAGGCCCCCTCGAACCTGGAAGACGCTAAGTTGCGTGGCGGCTACTCCACCGACCTGGAACCGCGCACCCGGCGCCTGTTGCTTAATGCCAACTACCACCACGCCGATGTGCTGGGCCAGGATTTCTACCTGCAGGCCTCGTATCGCAAGGAAAACGACAACTTCTATCCGTTTCCCTACTACAACACCGGCAAGCCGACCGGTTCCAAGGGCGTGTACTTCGCCGCCTCGCAGCAGAACTTCGAGGTCAGCAGCCTCAAGGCGCTGTTCGCCAAGGAGTTCGAGACCGTCAAGCTGACCTATGGCGTGGACCTGGATCGCGAGCGTTTCAACGCCGAGCAGAGCACGTTCGACCAGCGTGTGTCTTCAGAGAGTGGTGGCCTGGACCTGGTGACCCAGGGCAAGGCGGCGCGCTATCCCAGCTACCGGGTCGATGGCCTGTCCGCCTATACCCAGCTGGATTGGCACGCCACGGACAACCTGACGGTGTCCGGTGGTTATCGGCGCCAGCAGATGGACGTGGATGTCGGGCGGTTCAAGAACGTGCCGGGGGGCAACAATGATTACCAGGTCAACCTGTTCAACCTGGGCACCATCTATGACTTCAAGAACGGCCACCAGGTCTGGGTCAACTACGGGGAGGGCTTCGATCTGCCGGACCCGGCCAAGTTCTACGGCAAGCCGGGGCTGAGCGTCGACGACAACCCCCTGGCCGGGATCAAGAGTCGCCAGGTGGAAACCGGCTGGCGCTTCTCCGATAGCGACTGGGATGCCCAGGCGGCGCTGTACTACATCTGGTCGGACAAGGTCATCACCACCGACAACGCGACCCTGACCATCGACGTCAAGGACCAGAAGAGCCGCGACTACGGTTTCGAAAGCGCCCTGACCCGGCATTTCGAGAGCGGCTGGGAGGCGGGTGGCACCCTGCACCTGGTGCGTTCCGAGGAGGAGGGCAAGAACGGCGGCTGGATCAAGCGCGATGCGCGCTACGCCTCGCTGTCCAAGTCCACGGCCTTCATCGGCTGGAAGGGCGATAGCCAAAGCGTGCGCCTGCAGGGCAACCATGCCTTCACCCTCAAGGACGATGCCGACCACACCATCGACGGCTACACCACCTTCGACCTGCTGGGCAGCCAGGACACCGGCTTCGGCACCTTCAGCGGTGGCATCCAGAACCTGCTGAACAAACAGTACAGCACGGTCTGGGGCCAGCGCGCGAAGCTGTTCTACTCGCCGACCTACGGGCCCGAGTACCTCTATGACTACCAGGGGCGTGGCCGCACCTACACCCTGAGCTGGTCCATGGCCTATTGATTTACCGCTGAGCCGGTAGCCGTTGCCGAGGTGGCGTCGCGATCGCCGCAACTCGATCTGCCTGCTTCATCGGTGCCCGCTGCGCGGGCATATGCAGCCTTCGGCAGCGGCTAGATGGAGCTGCTGTAGCCGCTGCCGAGTGTGCGAGGCCACGCAGCGGTCGCAGGGTCGTGCCTGCTGACAGTTTCTGTCAGGAGGCTCTGCTATCCTGCGGCGGTTTTTTCAAGGGAGTCCATCCAGCGTGTCGCGAGCCAGTCGATTACTCACCCTGTTGCAGATGTTGCGCGGCAAGAGCCGTCCGGTCACTGCCGCGACCCTGGCGGCGGAGCTGGAGGTGTCCGAGCGCACGCTGTATCGCGACATCGCCGAACTCACGGCCCTGGGCGCGCCGATCTATGGTGAGGCTGGAATCGGTTATGTCTTGCGTAGCGGACTATTCCTGCCGCCGCTGATGCTCAATCCCGACGAGACCGAGGCGGTGGTCCTGGGCCTGCGTTATGTCGATCAGCGTGGTGATGAAGAGTTGAGCAAGGCCGCCGCCGATGCCATGGCCAAGATCGCCGCCGTGCTGGCCCCGGCGGCCCAGGACGCGTTGCGCAACCCGACGCTGCTGGCGGGGCCGGCAGGTTATGGGTTTCCCGATAATCTTGTGTCGCTGAACGTATTCCGCCAGGCGATCCGGCACCAGGCCAAGCTGCTGATCGACTATGCCGATGTCAACCAGGTGCCCAGCCAGAGACTGGTCTGGCCCCTGGCCCTGGGGTTTCTCAACGAGGCTCGGGTGATCATCACCTGGTGCGAGTTGCGGGGCGACTATCGGACTTTTCGTACCGATCGCGTGGCTGCGGCATTGGAGCTGGACGAGACCTATCCGGGGCGTCGCAGCGATTGGTTGCGTGGCTGGCGCAAGCGTATGCAAAGCGAGGAAGCCAAGCGCTTCACTCCTGACAAGAAATGACGCGCCGGGCTCTTAACATGCCGCTCCCATTCACTAGCAGGAGCTCTTCTCATGTCAGCCATCAATCAATCCGGGCACAGTGAGCACCCTGTGGCGAAGGTCCTGTTGGCCCCGGCGATCGTTGCCTATATTGCCGCCACCAACAGTGGCGACAGCTCCCGGGCCGCGGCGATCTTCGCGCCCAAGGCCCAGGTGTTCGATGAGCGTGAGTACCGGGTCGGCCCGCAGGATATCGCGCGCTGGATGGATGACAGCCACCGCCACAGGCGCTGTCGGCTGGAAGTCGTCGCAGTGCAGCAGCGCCCCGACAAGGTGCTGCTGGACGGTCGGATCTGCGGCGATTTCCCCGGCAGCCCACAGTCGCTGCGCCAGGTATTTCGCCTGGATGAGCAAGGGCTGATCGCACGGTTGGATATATCCCGCTGAGGGTGATGGCATACTGTCGCTCTTTGCCAGGAAGCGTTGCCCGATGCCCTTCGATTCTCCCTTGAGTGCCTACCAGTATGCCCTGGAGCATGACGGCTTCGTTGCCGATCCGGCCCAGGCCCGGGCGGTGCAGGCCTTGCAGCGTTGCCATGAGGACTTGCACCACCAGCGCAAGGAGACACAGGGCGTCTATCTATGGGGCGCGGTAGGGCGGGGCAAGACCTGGTTGATGGACCAGTTCTACCAGGGCCTCAAGGTACCGGCGCGACGCCAGCACTTTCATCACTTCATGGGGTGGGTGCATCAACGGTCGTTCCAGTTGACCGGTACCGCCGATCCTTTGCAGGCCTTGGCCCGGGAGTTGGCCGAAGAGGTGCGGGTGCTGTGTTTTGACGAGCTGTTCGTCAATGACATCGGTGATGCGATCATCCTTGGGCGCCTATTCCAGGTGATGTTCGAGCAGGGCGTGGTGATGGTCTGCACGTCCAACCAACCTCCCGAGCAGCTTTATGCCGACGGTTTCAACCGTGGGCGTTTCATTCCGGCGATCGAGGCCATCACCCGATACATGCAGGTGGTGGCGGTGGATGGCGAGCAGGATCATCGCCTGCATCCTGGAACCGCTACGCAACGCTATTGGGTTGGCGCGCCAGGCCAGGCCAGTGCCCTGGAGCCGTGCTTCCAGGGCTTGAGCGCCGGACAGGCCGTTTCCCGCGAGCCGGTGCTGCTTGGCTATCGTGAGGTCGTGGTGATCAAGGCTGCCGAATCGGTGATCTGGTGCCGTTTTGCCGATCTGTGCGAGCAGCCGTTTTCTGCCATGGACTTCATGGCCCTGTGCGACCGCTACAGCGCGATCATGCTCAGTGAGGTGCCTTGCCTGAGCGCCCAGCAGCGCCCGGGGCGCATTGCCCGTGGCACCGAGGACGGCGCCGAACGGGTCGTAGCAGGGGACCGCGAATTGCCGCAGCTGTCGATTCATGACGATGCGGTGCGACGCTTCATCGCGCTGGTGGATGAATGCTACGACCGTAAGGTGCCCCTCTATCTGGAGGCTCACGTCGCGATGGAACAGCTGTATACCGAAGGCTACCTGGAGTTTGCGTTTCGCCGGACCTTGAGCCGACTGCAGGAAATGCAATTGCAGCGTTTTGGCTCACCCGAGGTTTCTCGCCGGGAAACCGTTCCGGCTACGGTTCATCCTGGCCATTGATTAGGATTTTTCCGTAGGGGGCAGGTGAAAATCTTCGTTTGCTCACATGCTCCGCCTACAATCCGAGCTGCCTGAGCCGCCAGTGCTCACTTTCAATGCATCGATCGAGGATGAACATGGACGTTGCCGATGTCGTGGTGTTGCAAGCCAGCTACAGCAATCCGGTGCATGCCGAAGCCATAGGCGTGCTACTGAGTCACTATGCCGAAGGCCCCATGGGCGGAGGCTGTTCCCTGGCAGTGGACCAGCTACAGCAACTGCCAGAGGAGCTGGCCAAGCGGCCGCAAGCATTCAGTGTGCTGGCTTTCGCGGGTGGGCAACCAGTGGGGTTGGTGAACTGTTTCGAGGGTTTTTCTACCTTCGCCTGCCGGCCCCTGGTGAATGTCCATGACGTGGTGGTGCTCGATGCCTTCCGCGGTCAGGGCCTGAGCAAGCGCATGCTGCAAAAGGTCGAGGACATCGCTCGCCAGCGTGGCTGCTGCAAGATCACCCTGGAGGTACTGGAAGGCAATGCAAGGGCCCAGGCGGCCTATAAGGCTTGCGGTTTTGCCAGCGCGATGCTCGATCCTGCCTATGGCCGCATGCTGTTCTGGAGCAAATCCTTGTAATGCCAGGCACCACGCCTTCGCCAGCCAGAGAGACGGAAACCGCCTGGGGCGTTTTCCTGGTTTTCCTGCGCTTGGGGCTGAGCTCGTTCGGTGGGCCGGTGGCGCACCTGGGTTACTTCCGCCAGGAGTTCGTCCAGCGTCGTCGTTGGCTGGGGGAGGCCGCCTACGCCGAGCTGGTTGCCCTGTGCCAGTTTCTTCCGGGGCCGGCCAGTAGCCAGGTGGGCATGGCCTTGGGCTTGTCCAGGGCCGGGGTGCCAGGCGCTGTGGCTGCATGGGCCGGGTTCACCTTGCCTTCGGCATTGCTCATGACCCTGTTGGCGTTGGGGGTGGGCGCGGGGATACCGGCGGGGGTGTTGCAGGGGCTGCAGCTAGTGGCCGTGGCGGTGGTGATCCAGGCCTTGTGGAGCATGGCGCGCAGCTTGTGTCGCGGGCCGTTGCGGATCGCCATTGCCGTATTGGCAGCACTGCTGGTGTTGCGTTGGCCGGGACTGCAGGTTCAGTTGCTGGTGATGTTACTGGCAGCACTGCTTGGCAGGGGGCTGATCAAGCCGCTGTTCGTCGCGGGGCTCGAGGTCCCATCCAAGCCTTCCAGTCGACGCCTGGGAGCTATGGCCCTGGGCCTGGCACTGGGGTTGCTGGTGCTGTTGCCGGTCCTGGCAGCGCTTTGGCCGAATCGACTCTTGAGCTTGTTCGATGGCTTCTATCGCGTTGGCGCGCTGGTCTTTGGTGGCGGCCATGTCGTGCTGCCACTGCTGCAGGCCCAGGTCGTTGAACCTGGGTGGCTTGGCAACTCACTGTTCCTGGCCGGTTACGCCAGCGCCCAGGCACTGCCGGGGCCGCTGTTCAGTGTCGCGGCGTTTCTCGGGGCCGCCATCGATGGCTGGAGCGCAGCCCTGGTTTGCCTGGTGGCGATCTTTTTGCCGGGGCTGCTCTTGGTGATAGGCGTGCTGCCATTCTGGCAAGCGCTACGCCACCGCCAGGGGCTCCAGGCGGCGCTGGCCGGAGTCAATGCCGCAGTGGTGGGGTTGTTGGCTGCTGCCCTTTACCAGCCGTTGTGGCGCCAGAGCGTCACCGGTCCAGTGGAACTGTTGCTGGTGTTGCTGGCCCTGGTGTTATGCAGTATCCGGATTCCGCCTTGGTTCCTGGTGCTTCTGGGGGCTGCAGCAGGGGCCTGGCTGCTCTAGCCGATCGCGGCTAGAGGTCGTGGTGCGCGGGGCCGAGCTTGGGAAACACCAGGCGGAACTCGGTCTGGCCGTCCTCTACGCTGCTGACCTCGGCTTGCCCCTCATGCAGGCTCATGATCGAGCGGACGATCGCCAACCCCAGGCCTGTACCACCTTCGGCGCGAGTGCGGCTGCTGTCGATCCGGTAGAAACGCTCGAACAGATGAGGCAGGTGGCAGGCGGCGATGCCCGCTCCCGGGTTGCTCACGGTCAGGTTGACGGTTTGTAGTCGTGGTTCGACTCCCAGCTCGATACGGCTTCCGGGCGGGCTATGACGGATGGCATTGGACAACAAGTTGGAAATCGCTCGCTGGATCATCAACCGATCGCCCAGGACCCAGGCATCGCCACTCAAATGCAGCTGAACGTGCTTGTCCTCGGCGCTCAGGGCGAACAGGTCCATGACCTTGCGGGCTTCCACCCGTAGCGACACCCGGGCGAAGCGCGCCTGGGAAGCGGGTTGGCTGACCTGGGCCAGGAGCAGCATGTCAGCGACGATCCGGGTCACGCGTTCCAGCTCCTCGATGCTGGCCTCCAGCACGGCCTTGTATTCCTGGGGCGGGCGTTCGCGAGATAGGGTCACCTGGGCCTTGCCCATCAGATTGCTGATGGGCGAGCGCAGCTCGTGGGCCAGATCGTCGGAGAACTGCGACAGGCGCTGCACTCCTCCGTCCAGGCGTTGCAGCATGACATTGATGCCCTGGCCCAGCTCCGCCAGCTCCCGTGGCAGGCGCTCCAGGTTCAGGCGATGGGTGAGGTCCTGGGTCGTGACCTTCGCCGCGACGCGGGTGAACTGCTGCAGCGGCAGCAAGCCGCGTTGCACCAGCCACCAGGCGCCGATACCGATCAACAGCAGGAGTAGCGGCAAGGCAATCACCGTTGAGCGCAGGTAGGCACTGAGCAAGGCCTGGTCATTGCTTCGATCGAGACTCAGGATCACCCGTACCTGTTCGCCATTGCGCAGTGGCATGGCTTGCGATGCGCTGAGTAGCTGCCTGCCACGGCTATCGTTCCATTCCAGATAAGCGCTGCCGGTGGCTTTCTTCAAGGTGTCGGGCAGGGGCTGTTGGCCGATGCCGCCGACGTCCAGCAAAGGTTCTGTCTGAGGGGCGCTGCCCAGCACCGAGAGTTGCAGGTTGTCGTGCCCCATCACCAGATCCAGCAGGGAGTGGGGGCGGGCGGCCAGGTCGCTGCTCTTGAGATCGCTGAGGAGGCTGTGCTGGATCTGTTCCAGCTTGCTGCGCAAGCTCTTGCGCGCCAGGTTGTCCAGTTCATGGTTCAAGGACAGGTAGGCCAAGGTGGCCAGCAGCAACACCAGCGCTGCCCCCATCAGACTGACGGTCAGCCCCAGGCGCATGGACAAGCTGCTGTTGGTGGGCGAGGGCGGGTGGGTGTTCATTGGCGTATTTCCAGTACATAGCCAACGCCGCGCAGGGTATGGATCAGCTTGAGCTCACTGGCATCGTCGATCTTCGCCCGCAGGCGACTGATGGACACTTCCACCACGTTGGTATCGCAGTCGAAGTTCATGTCCCAGACCAGGGAAATGATTTGTGTGCGAGTCAGGACTTCTCCCGAATGTCGCATCAGAACATGCAACAGGGTGAATTCCTTGGTCGTCAGGTCGATACGACGATCACCGCGATAAGCCCGGTGGCGCCTGGGATCAAGTTGCAAGTCGGCAACTTGCAATACTTCTGGTTGAGCCACAGGTTCACTACGACGCATCAGGGTTCGGACGCGAGCCAGTAACTCCGGGAATTGAAATGGTTTGACCAGATAATCGTCGGCCCCCATATCCAGGCCCCTGACTTTGTCTTCAAGGCGCCCTCGGGCCGTTAGCATCATGACTCTAGCGGTGTATTGACGATGCATGTTCGCCAGCACTTGCCAGCCATCCTTGCCCGGCAGATTTACATCAAGTATCACCAACTCGTAGGGTTGTTGTTCGATCAGGTGTAGTCCATCTACTCCGTTGTTGGCACGATCGACGATATAGCCACTTTCGGTGAGTCCCTGATGTAAGTAGTCAGCTGTTTTCGGTTCGTCTTCAATCACTAGAATGCGCATGGTCTTTATCCTCTTCAACTGCTTGGGCTTTATCCGATGGTTCGATGATGAAGCCTAAAGTAGCTACAGGGTCAATAAAGTAATCCAGATAATTCAATGGATTAGATCTGTTCTCGACGACTGGCATGCGTCCTGTCAGAACATTCATATTCGATTTTCAGGCGCAATAGAGGCTCAGGAAATACCCTGGGGCTTATTGTTTCCTTTCGTGTCTTGAGGAGAGGTCCTATCCAGTTGGCTTGGATGTTAAGTGAGTTAAATCGACAGGTGCGCCAGGTTACAAGGTTGTAATGTCGCGGTAATTGCCGTGAAAGAATTAACGCGATAAGAAAAGGCGCCTATGCAGGCGCCTGGAAGTCCGCTCCTCAAACCGATGGCGGTCCGGAGCAGAGAGTGGTTTGTACTGAGTCAGGCATCGGGCTGTTGGGTTCTTTGTTGTTCTTGTTTGGCATCCGATGTTGAGTATTGCGAGGTAGATTGCTGCTTTTCGGTCTTGGCAGTATTTGCGGCTTGGGTGCCGTGGATTTGCTGCTGATTGACACGGAAGTTCTGATAGAACTGTTGTACGCGCTCGGAACCACCCTCAGCGAAGGCTGCGCTGGAGCCGACCAGGATCAGGCCGCTGAGTACAATAGTCGAGAGTTTCATGCTGTATTTCCTGCTTAAGAGTATTCGGTACTTGCCCCATCCCTGAATAACAAGTGACGGGGGAAGTTAAACTCGATTCTATTAAGTCAGGGTTAACGTCAGCCTGATTCGATCATTACATTATTGACATGGTGTTTCCGCCAGGGCGCCTGCTGTCCGTTACGGTGGCTATGCAGGCGTGAGCGCAGCCCGGTATCGAGGGCCATTGCGGCCCTCTATTCGTGGCTTACTGCTGGACCACCGCGTTGTCGGTGGGGGCCTTGGGTTTCATCAGGCTGAAATCGATCAATGGCTTGTTCTGGCGGGTATAGGGATCGCCGATCAGCAAGGGGCGCGGCTTGAAGCTGTCGCTGACCAGGCTGCGGGTACGGTCCAGTTCATCGAAGCTCAGGCCGGCCAGATCGGCCCAGGTATGAATCAGTTGCGAGCTCATATAAGGGCGATTGAGATCGGAGGCGAAGCTCCAATCGTGGGTTTCCCGCCATTTGGGCGATGCCCAGGCCATGAACGGAATGGTGTACATCGGCGCGGTGGGCTTGCCTTCGTTGCGCCCAAGGGTGTCATGTCCAGCTGAGTCGAACACGTCCTCACCATGGTCCGAGAGGTACAGCAGGAAACCGTTGGGGTCGGTCTTGGCGTAGTCCTTGATCAGGCTGGACACCACGAAATCGTTATACAACACGGCATTGTCGTAGCTGTTGTAGGTTGGAACCTGGTCGTCGTGCAGAGTCGGCGGTACGCCCTGGCGATCGGTGAACTTGTCGAAGCTGGGCGGGTAGCGGTACTGGTAACTCATGTGCGTGCCCAGCAGATGGACCACGATGAACTTGCGCGGTGCGCTATCGGCCAGGGCCTTGGAAAACGGCTCCAGTACATCGCCATCGTATTGGCGGGCGTTCTGGTTGCGATTGTTGTTCAGGTACACCTGCTCGTCCGCCTGCTCGGAGAAAGTGGTGAGCATGGTGTTGCGCTTGGTCATGGTCTGCTGGTTGGTGATCCAGTAGGTCTTGTAGCCGGCCTGTTTCATCACGCTGACCAGGGACGGAGTCTTGAGGTACAGGTCGGGGTTTTCTTCGTTGGCGAAGGTCAGTACCTGCTGCAGGGCCTCAATGGTGTAGGGGCGCGGGGTGATGACGTTGTTGAAAACCGCCATCTGGTCCTTGAGCTTGTCCAGTTCAGGGGTGGTCTGGCGCGGATAGCCGTAGAGGCTCATGCGTTGGCGGTTGGTGGATTCGCCGATCACCAGCACCAGGGTGGCCGGCTGATTGGCCATGCTGTCCTTGAGGTTGGTCAGGGGCGGGATCTTGCTCACGCTATGGAGCATGCCCTGCATGTTGTCCAGTTGTTCGCGATAGCGGCGATAGGCGACCACCATCTGCCACGGTACCGCGGGCTCGATGCGGGTCTCGAATTTTTCCAGGCCCTCGGCCAGGGTGGCGGTGCGGGAAATCTGCTTGACCAGCGGGTAGCCGACAATGGCCACCAGGATCGCCACCGCTGCCGCCAAGGCTTGAAGCCGGGGCATATAGACCGGGCGCAGGCGAGTCCAGAGAAAGATGGCGAAAGCGGTGTGGGCCAGGAATGCCAGCAGCATCCACCAGGCAAAGTACTGGGTCAGGTATTCACCGGCTTCCGAGGGGTTGGACTCGAACATGATGAAGATGACGCTTTGCGAGAACTCCTGCTGGTAGACGAAGAAGTAGCCCAGGCTGGCCATGGAGCACGCCCAGAGCACAACGCCGATGATCGCGGCCATGAGCTTGGTGCGTGAAGGAAACAGCAGCAGCGGTGCCAGCCAGACGGCACTCATGATGAAGGCCTGGCGGAAACCGGTGAAGCCTGAGGTGCCGGTCAGCTGGATCAGCAGTTGGGTGATGCCGGAGAAGTACCAAAAGAACAGGAAGAGCCAGAGCAGGCCCATCCAGTCGAAACCTTTCGCAGGCGTGTCACCGCCACCGCGTTTGAACAATGCCATTCAGCGCTCCCCAGAAAACCATGATCATTGCGCGCCTGCTCAGCGCTGCAAATGAAGGCCGTCGTTTGTATCAAGACGGCCACAATGGCCGGGAGTATCGAGAGCCAAGTGTGAAAAGTTTGTCGGTAGAACGTTGGATTTTTGTGGCGCACGACCCGGCACCGGCTAGCTCCCTATGCTTGGGGCCAGGACCGGTCGTTATGGTTTGCGGGGCGTTAGTGCGAAGGCGTGCGCTGCTGATTCTGTAACTGCAGGCGCAATTGTGCGAGCTCCTGTTGCAGTTGCTCACGTTCTGCCTGGAGTTGACGCAGTTCGTCGCGTCGAATAGTGACGTACAGGGTCTGTGCAGGTCGTGCAGGTACTACGGTGCCCATCGCTTCACCTCGCAAATGGTGTCTCTGAACTATGCTCCGCTGTCTGCGTCCTTGCTCCAAGCGCCATGGCAGTCGGTGCAGCACCTGCTGGATCAAGGCGGCAGGCTGTCCGACGGGGGCAATTCTATTTATTTTCTGGCTCAAGTGAACTTTTTTATTTTTCATGGTCCTTGTGCCTTCGCGGTGAACAGGGGCGTTATTCACCCGAGAATTTGGAAACTTCAGCGTTGGTGGCGGGACTAATCTTCAAGCAACTCGTGCCAATCCGGGACGAACGGTCGGGATTGACCGCAGCTGGAAGCAAAAACTCGCCTGATGACGGAAGATTGCGCTGTCTTGAGGTCTCTTGCCTTGTATAGTTGCGCACCTTGAGGTTTTCACCTGGGCCCTTCGCTGGGCTATACATTTTTGATCTGGATTTTTGCAGTAGGAGCATCAGCACATGCAACTGGGGATTATTGGACTGGGCCGCATGGGCGGCAACATTGCACGGCGCCTGATGCTCAATGGGCACGAGACCGTGGTCTTCGACCGCAATACCGACTTCGTCGACACCCTGGCCGCCGAGGGCGCCAAGGGTGTCGCTGACCTGCCAGAGCTGGTGGCCGGCCTGCAACAGCCTCGCGCGGTGTGGGTCATGCTGCCAGCTGGCGCACCCACCGAGGAAACCATCGACACCCTGAGCCAGTTGCTGGAGCCGGGCGACGTGATCATCGATGGCGGCAACACCTATTACAAGGATGACATCCGTCGCGCTCGCGACCTGGCGCACAAAGGCCTGAAGTACATTGACGTGGGTACTTCCGGCGGAGTCTGGGGCCTGGAGCGCGGCTACTGCATGATGATCGGCGGTGATGCCGACGAAGTCCTGCGCCTGGACCCGCTGTTTGCCGCCCTGGCGCCTGGCATGGGTTCGATCCCTCGGACCAAGGACCGGGTCGCTACCGATGATCGCGCCGAGCGTGGCTATATCCATGCCGGTCCTGCCGGTTCCGGGCATTTCGTCAAGATGATCCACAACGGTATCGAGTACGGCATGATGCAGGCCTTCGCCGAGGGCTTCGACATCCTCAAGACCAAGGCCTCGGAGACGCTGCCGGAAGACCAGCGCTTCGATCTCAATGTCGCCGATATCGCCGAGGTCTGGCGTCGTGGCAGCGTGGTGTCCTCCTGGCTGCTGGACTTGACTGCCGACGCCCTGGCCAGCGATCCAAAGCTCGATGGGTTCTCCGGTTCGGTAGCCGATAGCGGTGAAGGACGCTGGACCATCGAGGCGGCCATGGAGCAAGCGGTGCCGGTACCGGTCCTGTCCAATTCGTTGTTCTCCCGCTACCGTTCCCGTGGCCAGGGCACCTATGGTGACAAGGTGTTGTCGGCCATGCGCTTCGGCTTCGGCGGCCATGTGGAGACTGGGAAGAAATGACCTCAGAGCGAAGGAAGTCCAAGGCGTTACCGGCGCCGGCGACCACGTTGTTTCTGTTCGGAGCCCGTGGTGACCTGGTCAAGCGCTTGCTGATGCCAGCGCTGTACAACCTCAGTCGCGATGGTTTGCTGGATGACGGGCTGCGGATTGTCGGTGTCGACCACAATGCGGTGAGCGACGCCGAGTTCGCCACCTTGCTGGAAAACTTCCTTCGCGATGAAGTGCTGAACAAGCAGGGCCAAGGCGCCTCCATCGACGTGGATGCCTGGGCCCGCTTGACCCGGGGTATCAGTTACGTCCAGGGCGATTTCCTGGACGATGCCACCTATGCCGAGCTGGCGGCCCGGATCGCCGCCAGCGGTACGGGCAATGCGGTGTTCTACCTGGCGACCGCGCCACGGTTCTTCAGTGAAGTGGTGCAGCGCCTGGGAGCGGCGGGGCTGCTCAAGGAGAGTCCCGAGGCCTTTCGCCGGGTGGTGATCGAGAAGCCCTTCGGCTCCGACCTGCCCACTGCCGAAGCGCTCAATGCCTGCCTGCTCAAGGTCATGGGCGAGAAACAGATCTATCGTATTGACCATTACCTGGGCAAGGAAACGGTCCAGAACATTCTGGTCAGTCGTTTTTCCAATAGCCTGTTCGAGGCGTTCTGGAACAACCATTACATCGACCACGTGCAGATCACGGCGGCGGAAACCGTCGGGGTGGAAACCCGTGGCAGCTTTTATGAACACACCGGTGCCCTTCGGGACATGGTGCCCAACCACTTGTTCCAGTTACTGGCGATGGTGGCCATGGAGCCGCCAGCGGCTTTTGGTGCCGACGCGGTGCGCGGCGAAAAGGCCAAGGTCGTCGGGGCCATTCGTCCCTGGTCGCCCGAGGAAGCCCGGGCCAATTCCGTGCGCGGCCAGTACAGCAGCGGCCTGGTGGCGGGCAAGGCGCTGGCCGGGTACCGCGATGAAAGCAACGTGGCTCCCGATAGCAATACCGAGACCTACGTTGCCCTGAAGGTCATGATCGATAACTGGCGCTGGGTCGGAGTGCCGTTCTATCTGCGTACCGGCAAGCGCATGAGCGTGCGCGACACCGAGATCGTCATCTGCTTCAAGCCTGCGCCCTATGCGCAGTTTCGCGATACCGAGGTCGAACGCTTGATGCCGACGTACCTGCGGATCCAGATTCAGCCCGATGAGGGCATGTGGTTCGACCTGCTGGCGAAGAAACCCGGGCCGACCCTGGACATGGCCAGCATCGAGTCGGGCTTCGCCTACAAGGATTTCTTCGAGATGCAGCCGTCCACCGGCTACGAGACGCTGATCTATGACTGCCTGATCGGCGATCAGACGCTGTTCCAGCGGGCAGACAATATCGAGAACGGCTGGCGTGCGGTGCAACCCTTCCTCGATGCCTGGAAGCAGGATGCAACGCTGCAGCAATATCCGGCCGGTAGTGACGGCCCAGCGGCTGGCGATCAACTGCTGGCCCGGGACGGACGCGTCTGGCGCCCTCTTGGATGAACAGTGCGGCCCACTATCCCATCGCTCTGGTGCTCAGCGATATGGACGGCACTTTGTTGCGCCCGGATCACAGCCTCAGCCCGCGGACCCTCGCCGCGGTGCAGGCCCTGCATGAGGCCGGCATCGGCTTCAGCCTGGCGAGCGGTCGCCCGCCACGAGCCATGAGGCAACAGATTGAAACCCTGGGTGTCGAGCTGCCTTGCGCCGGCTTCAATGGCGGCAGCATTGTCCATCCCGATGGTCGCTACCTGGCACGCCACCATGTACCGGTGGCGGCAGCCGTGACGGCCTTGCTGTTGTTCGCCCCCTATGCAGAGGTCGAGACCTGGGTCTTTGCTGACAACCAGTGGCTGGTGCGCGATCCGCACGGTCCGTTGCTACCCCTGGAGCAGCAGGCCCTGGGTTATGCGCCGCAAGTGGTGGACAGTTTCGAGGACTACCTGCACTGCATCGACAAGGTCGTGGCAGCCAGCAGTGACTGGCGCTTGCTGGTGGAGCTGGAGGCGCGCCTGCAACAACAGACGGCAGGGCAGGCCCAGGTCTCGCGTTCTCAACCACGGTTCCTGGACGTTACCGCGGTTCAGGCGGACAAGGGCCAGGCCCTGGAGACACTGGCCCAATACCTCGGGGTGCCGCTGGAGCGCACTGCGGCCCTGGGCGATGGCGGTAATGACCCGGCGATGTTCCAACGTGCCGGGCTGTCGATCGCCATGGGCCAGGCCGAAGAGCAGGTCAAGCGCCAGGCTGACGTGATCACCGGCAGTAACCTGGAAGATGGCGCTGCCGAGGCGATCGAGCGTTACATTCTGCTGCGTTGAGTCTTCAGGCCCGGGCGCGACCCCCTAGGTCGCACCGTGCCAGCGCCTGCCGAGCCTTTCCTAGAGCCAGTAGCTGACGGCATACCAGCCCAGTACGCCCATCACCAGGGTATAGGGCAGGGCCATCCACACCATCCGTCCATAGGACAGGCGCACCAGCGGCGCGATTGCCGAGGTCAGCAGGAACAGGAACGCCGCCTGGCCATTGGGAGTAGCCACGCTGGGCAGGTTGGTGCCGGTATTGATGGCGATGGCCAGGGTCTCGAAATGTTCGCGGCTCATCTGCCCGTTCAGGAAGGCTTGCTTGACCTCGGTGATATAGATAGTGGCGACGAACACGTTGTCGCTGATGGCCGAGAGCAGGCCATTGGCGATGAACAGCATGCCAGGCTGGCTATCGGCGGGCAGCGCCAGGACCCACTGGATCAATGGCGTGAACAGTTGCTGCTGGTGGATTACCGCGACCACCGCAAAGAACACCACCAGCAGTGCGGTGAAGGGCATGGCGTCCTTGAAGGCGTTGCCCAGGCGGTGTTCGTCGGTGATCCCGGTGAAGGCGGTGATCAGTACGATCACCAGCAGGCCGATCAGTCCGACCTCGGCCACATGCAGGGCCAGGCCAATGATCAGGATCAGTGCGGCCAGCCCCTGCACCAGCAAGGCTGCGCGCTGACGGGGCGTACGCTGGGCATCGTCTTCGGCGGCGTAGTTGGCCAGTACCTGGCGGACATTGTCCGGCAGCAGGGTGCCGTAGCCGAACCAGCGCAGTTTCTCCAACAGCACACAAGTCACCAGCCCGGCGGCCAGTACCGGCAGGGAGACGGGCGCCACCTTGCTGAAGAAATCGACAAAGTGCCAGCCCATTTCATGGCCGATCAGCAGGTTCTGGGGTTCGCCCACCAGGGTGCAGACGCCCCCCAGGGCAGTGCCCACGGCACCATGCATCAGCAGGCTGCGCAGGAAGGCACGGAATTGTTCCAGGTCACCGTGATGCAGCGCCGGCAAGTGCTGGTCGTCGCCGTAGGCGCTGTCCTGGCGTGGATCGTTGCCTGTTGCTACCCGGTGATAAACGGAATAGAAGCCGACCGCCGCGCTGATGATCACTGCGGTGACTGTCAGGGCGTCGAGAAACGCCGAGAGAAAGGCTGAGAGAAAACAGAACAGCAAACCCAGCAAGGCCTTGGAACGCACCCCCAGCAGCAACCGGGAGAACAGAAACAACAGCAACTCTTTCATGAAGTAGATGCCGGCGACCATGAACATCAGCAGCAGGATCACCGGGAAGTTGTGCACCAGTTCCTCGTACAACGCTTCAGGCGTGGCCATGCCCAACAGCATCGCTTGCACCAGCAACAATCCGCCAGGCATCAAGGGGTAGCACTTGAGAGCCATGGCCAGGGTGAAGATGAATTCGATCACCAGGCACCAGCCGGCAGCGGCGGGGCTGATGCAGAAGAACAGCAGGGGATTGAGCACCAGGAACGCGACAATGCTTGCCTTGTACCAGCGGGGTGAGTGGCCGAGAAAATTGTGGGTGAACGCCTGGGCCATTGAGCCGGACATTGGCTGCTCCTTGTAGTGAGAAGGGCGCAAGTTGCCGCAAGCAGGATTGAGAATCAAGAAACGATGAAATCTTTTGCCACAATCTCGCGTTTCGGCAGTCATCAAGGCTGGAGCAACGAGGCGGAGCAGGGTGAGTCGCGTCGACCAACAGTCATTGACCGCTGAATTTGCCTTGTCTAGGGTCGTGGGTGGTTGAGGAACAACCAAGGCCATGATGTTTCAGTGCTGTTGCGGTTCAACTACCACCTTTTGAGGTGGATCTATTCGAAACTAACGCAAGCATGGCCAGGCATCGGTATTCGGTCTTGCAGGAGTGGCAAGAACATAAAGGGACTTATCATGAAATCGATATCAAGGTATCTGCTGTCTTTGTGTCTGGGCACGATCATTCTTGGACATGGAGGCTTGGTCGGCGCCTCTCAGCTTGTTCCGGCATTCGGATTGGCAAACGAGCAGTTTGCCAAGACGGCAGGGCCCTACAATGTTTCCACCAATGCAGTACTTGGTGACTGTCGTGGGTTATTGGGGGTATTGGCCAGGATCCTGCTGCTGGATAACAGTGTTCAATGCAATCAGTCTTTTCCTTATGGTTTCTCCAATCCGATTTCCACCAGTGTTTATTACCCTTCCAATATAAAGACCCTGGACAAGTTGCCGGTGATCAATTTCGTCGGCGGTATTCTTTCCAACCAGGGACAATATACGAATCTGCTGCGGCTATGGGCGAGCTACGGTTTCATCGTGGTGGTGTCTTCCGACTTCATCAATACCGCGCCGAGCATGCATGTCCTGGGGGCTGTCGAGTTGAGCAAGCTCAATCAGGACCCGACCTCGCCGCTGTTTGGCAAGGTCGACCTGTCACGCACCATCGTGGCCGGGCATTCGGCGGGAGGAGGGGCTTCGATCCTGTCTTCGAGCCTTGCGCCAGAGACCTTGAGGGCCATCGACCCGCAGTTGAGTTTCATCGGCTCCCTGCCGATCGAGCCCGGGCCGATCGGCCTTGGCTCGACGGTGAGGACTCCAACACTGGTGCTCACCGGTGCGGCAGATGTGGTGGTACCGGCCTGGGCATGGCCCAGGTTGTGGCAAGGCGGCCTGATCAGGACGGTGCCGGGGTGGAGCGCCACGGCCCATAACGCTACGCATTTCAGCCCGGTGCGGGTTGTCAGGGAAAACGAATTCGCGGGTATCACTACCGCGTGGGTGTTGTACGTGGCTAAGAATGATCCGGCGGCCAGGGAATATTTTGTGGGCAAGGACTACAAGCTGGCGCAGGACCCGCAGTTCATTCGCTTGATCTTCAACCCACTTCGAGTGCAACGCAATGAAGTGGCCGATGAGCTGCAATAGAAGGTGTGGGCTGTATAGATGAGCTGGCCGGGAACAGGTCGATCCTGTTTCCCGGTAAATCCAAGACCAAGGCGTTAAATGGCCCGGATCATGTTTGGCTCAGGGAGCACTGAACTCGGGTGTTTTTTTCATTGAATATTCTTCCAATATCTAATCGATATGGGTTAGTAGCGCCGTTGCAATCAGGGACAGTGTCGAGTTCATGGGTACGGCATCAAGTTATTGCAATGCCAATGTCACTGCATTGTTATTTGCTGTGAATACTTTGCATGCAGCGTCCTATATCGCGCTGCAACCATAAGGATTCAATGACCCATGCCCAGTCTTACACGCAGGAAGCTCTTGCAGGCGGCCGCCATCGGCTCGTTCTTTTCATCCTTGCCGCTGTCCATTCGCCAAGCCCTGGCCATACCGGCGAACAACCGCACGGGGACAATCAAGGACGTCGAACATGTCGTCATCCTGATGCAGGAAAACCGCTCCTTCGATCATTACTTCGGCACCTTTCCCGGGGTTCGCGGCTTCAGTGATCGCTTCACCATTCCGTTGTCCGGCCAGCGCGATGTCTGGGAGCAGCAGGGCAAAGGCCGGATCGTCATGCCGTATCACCTGGACAGTTCCCGTGGCAATGCCCAGCGGGTCAGTGGCACGCCGCATACCTGGCCTGACGCCCATGCGGCCTGGAGTGATGGGCGCATGAATGCCTGGCCGACGCACAAGACCAGCACGTCCATGGGTTACTACCGCGAGCAGGAATTGCCTTTCCAGTTCGCCCTGGCCAATACCTTCACCCTGTGCGACGCCTATCACTGTTCGGTGCATGCGGGCACCAACCCCAATCGGCTGTTTCTCTGGACCGGCAGCAATGGTGCGTCCGCGGCCCAGGTGGCTGCGGTGGTCAATGAATGGGACGGTCCGGGGCCAACCAACGTTGGCTACAGCTGGAAAACCTACCCCGAGCGGTTGGAGGAGCAAGGGGTCAGCTGGAAGGTCTACCAGCATCTGCCGGATAACTTTGGCGACAACCCCTTGGCTGGCTTTCGCCAGTACCGTGCAGCCAGCGTACAGGTGGGCAATCCGGCCCAGCCCCCCAGTGGCTTCAATGCCTACGTGCCTTATAGCGATGCGCTCAATGCCGTGGCGCCCTTGTACAAGGGCAACGGCAATACCCTGCCAGCCAGCAGTGGCAGCAACCTGGAAGCGATCATCGCCGGGTTTCGCAACGACGTGCAGGCGGGCAAGCTGCCCCAGGTCAGCTGGATCGTGGCCCCGGCGGCCTACTCGGAGCATCCCGGGCCATCGAGCCCGGTACAGGGTGGCTGGTTCGCCCAGGAGATCCTGCAGGCCCTGACCAGCAATCCCGAGGTCTGGAGCAAGACCGTGCTGTTGCTGACCTACGATGAAAACGATGGCTTCTTCGACCACGTACCGTCGCCTTCGGCACCTTCCCAACGCCAGGACGGCAGCTTTGCCGGCAAATCGACGCTAGGTTTCGACAACGAGTTGTTCAAGCACCCGGCGCCACCGGGCTCGACCCAGCAACCACGCCCCGATGGCGGCGTGTATGGGCCCGGGCCACGGGTACCGATGCTGGTGCTTTCGCCCTGGAGTCGCGGCGGCTGGGTCAACTCGCAGGTGTTCGATCACACCTCGGTCCTGCAATTTTTGGAAAAACGCTTCGGTGTTCGTGAGCCGAACATCAGTGCCTGGCGTCGCGCGGTATGTGGCGACCTGATCTCGGCGTTCAACTTCGTCGACCCCAACCATGAACCACTGCCAGCGTTGCAGACCACCACGCGCCAGGCCGCCGACAGCCTGCGCCAGCGTCAGGAAAAGCTGTTGCCCGTGCCGGTGCCATCGGCCAGCAAGCAGTTGCCTCCGGTACAGAAACGCCTGGCCCGTCCTTCGCGAGCCCTGCCATACCGGCTGCATGTCGACAGCCAACTCGACCCCAAGACCCGGAGTTTGTCCCTGAGCCTGCAGAACACGGGCGAGCAAGGGGCGGTGTTCCATGTCTACGATTGCCTGCGCCTGAGCGATATTCCACGGCGTTACACCGTGGAGGCCGGCAAGGCGCTGCAGGACAGTTGGTCGGTGGTGGAGCGCTATCAGCTATGGGTATTGGGGCCGAACGGCTTTCACCGCAGTTTTCACGGCCAGTTGCAGTTGCGCCAGCCCGAACTGCTAGTGACTTCCAGCCACAATCAGTTGCAACTGACCCTGAGCAACCCTGGAGAGCATGCGGTATCGATCTCTATCGACCGTTGCCCCTATACCCAGCAGGGGCCGTGGACATTGTCGGTGCCTGCCGGGGCGCAGGTGCGCCAGGTGTTTGCCTGCGAGTCCAGCGGCGGTTGGTATGACCTGACATTGCACAGTGAGGGTGGCTGGCTGCGCCGCGTGGCCGGGCGTCTGGAAACCGGCGCCCATAGCATCAGTGATCCATTGATGGGGCAGGGGTGAGGGCTGGTCCCGGTGAACGGGTTTTGTACGCCGGCCATGCGCTTTTCGAGGGGGCGGCCTAAAGACAAACCGGTTCTTTACTGGGAAGGTCTTCGCACAGGTGCAGGCACGGGATAGTCACTGTGAGAATGAAACTACCGCCTGCTGCAGGAATGCCAAAAGCAACTAATGCTGCATGGCAGAAGTTGTGATGAATGGTGTGAATAGATAGCGTGCTTAGTTGTTTGCTTCAAATAGCGGATCCCCTGGAGGGGATCCGCTAACAGCAATGCTTACTTAGGCATGACCCAGGATTGTAGGGTATAGCCGCCCAGGCTCAGCTCGTCACGAGCCTGCTTGAGCAGGGTTTCCAGCTGGGCTGGATCGGAGTAGGCGCTGCAGGGAATCTGGGCACGGCCAATACGGGTGCTGGTGCGGTCGACAACGGTCAGGCTCAGCTCGCCGTTACCGTCCTGTGGGGCCCAGGCCACGCATTGGAAAGGCTGGAATGCGCGGTCGGCGATCAAGAGTGCTTCGTTGATACGGAGCGGGGCGTTCATGGGGTCTTCTCTCTATGTGCCCAATCAAATGATGTGCCGTCGGTTGGGCTTACCGTTCGGCTGGTTATTTGTACTGATGCACCGAGATAGGCATCGGGTCACACCGAAAAACAAGTTTTTACATCTTTCGTCGAAGAGGCTTGTGTCAGAGCCTTTAGTTGCGGGGTTTTTAAAAAACAACTGCGACAATCAGTCGCTCGGATGGACCCTCGATGCGCACCTTAGTTCCTTTGGTAATCAGCGCTATAAGCAATTGATACATTCCGGTGTCAAGTTCTTGCTAATGTTACAGCCAGGTTTTCCAAGCCGCTGTTTCTAGTAACTTTTCCGCTTTTTTGGGCACCGAGGAACAGTCATGCTCGAAGCTTGCGCGCAGCGTCGTTTGCTGGTGGTGGACCCCTGCGAGGACTGCCATCGGTTGTTACCCGGGTTGCGTACCATCGGTTGGGACGTCGATAGCTGTGACCTGGAGTCTGCGCGCGAGCGCTCGTGCGATGTTGGCCTGTTGCGCCTGCAACCTTTCCATCTGGAGCGCCCGGAAGCGGTCAAGGACCTGATCAGCCGCAGCGGCACCGAGTGGATAGCAGTGCTGAGCCAGGAAGTCCTGCGACTGCAAAAGGTCGGTGACTTCGTCTGCGAGTGGTTTTTCGACTTTCATACCTTGCCATTCGATGTGTCGCGGGTGCAGGTCACCCTGGGACGCGCTTTTGGGATGGCGCGCTTGCGGGGCCAGGGTTCGATCCATGTGGACCAGCCAGAACACGAGCTGCTGGGTGACAGCCGTTCGATCCGTGACCTGCGCAAGCTGCTCGGTAAGTTGGCACCCACCGAGTCGCCCGTGTTGATCCGTGGGGAGAGCGGTACCGGCAAGGAGCTGGTGGCGCGCACTCTGCACCGCCAATCCCTGCGCCATGACAAGCCCTTTGTCGCCATCAACTGCGGAGCGATTCCGGAGCACCTGATCCAGTCCGAGTTGTTCGGGCATGAAAAGGGGGCCTTCACCGGTGCTCACCAGCGCAAGGTGGGGCGCATCGAGGCGGCCAATGGCGGCACGCTGTTCCTGGATGAAATAGGTGACTTGCCTCTGGAGCTACAGGCCAACCTGTTGCGTTTTCTCCAGGAAAAACACATCGAGCGGGTAGGGGGTAGCCAGCCGATCCCAGTGGATGTCCGGGTACTGGCGGCGACCCACGTGGACTTGGAAGCGGCCATCATCAGCGGTCGTTTTCGCGAAGACTTGTACTACCGGCTCAATGTGCTGCAGGTGGTCACGGCGCCCTTGCGTGAGCGCCATGGCGACCTGGGCATGCTGGCCAGCCATTTTGCGCATTTCTACAGTCAGGAAACCGGGCGCCGGCCGCGCAGCTTCAGCGAGGATGCCCTGGTAGCCATGGGCAAGCACGACTGGCCGGGCAATGTCCGTGAGCTGGCCAATCGGGTGCGCCGTGGCCTGGTATTGGCCGAAGGACGGCAGATCCAGCCCAGCGATCTGGGCCTGCACAGCCTGCCTTCCCAAGATGTGCCCATGGGCACCCTGGAAGACTACAAGCATCGTGCCGAGCATCAGGCCTTGTGCGACGTGCTCAACCGCCATAGCGACAACCTCAGCGTCGCCGCCCGGGTCCTGGGTATTTCACGCCCGACCTTCTACCGTTTGCTGCACAAGCACCAGATCCGCTAGGGCGGGAGAAAGGCCAAGGCCCGCGGCGATTGGAGAATCGCTGCGGGCCTTGGTTTTTGCGGCGGCTTAGAAGTAGTAGGGGAATTTCAGGCTGAAGGTGAAGTCCGGGGCGTCCTGTGTCATGCCCAGGGCCAGGTTGGGCACGATGGTCAGGTGGTCGGTGGCTGCAATGGTCATGCCGACGTTGAAGTAGGCGGCGTTGGCATCGCTGGACTCCACGCTTTGCCAGTCCTGGCCGCTGTACTTGATCTTGCTCTTGCGCTGGATCTGGTCGGAAACCGAGAACGCCATGCTCATTTTCTCGTTCAGGGCGAAGGCTACACCGGCGCCGACCTGGAAGCTGTCTCCCATCTTCACCTTGCCCGGTGTCTTGGTGCCGACGGTAGAGCTGAGGTCTCCAAAGGACTCTTCCAGGCTGTGGGTGTAGGACACGCTACCGAAGAGCACCGCCGGGTCGAAGGTCTTGACCAGCGAGATACCTGGGGTGATGGACCAGACGCCGTTACCGGTTGGCAGGCTTTCCGGTACGAACAGGTTGCTGTTGCCTGGGTTTGCTTGAACAAACTTGATGCCGAACGGGTCCTTGCCGGTGGGGGCTTTTACCCGCAGGCTGACCACGGCATCAGGAAGGCTGTCGGATTCGTCGAGGAATTTGTAGGCAACCCCGAAGTTGACATCTCCCAGCGTAGGATCGCGAGTGACGGTTTTCTCTGAGATAGACTGCGCCGATCCACCATTAGCACCTCCTGCCGAGTAAACCGACTCGCGGTAGACGACCGGTGCGTTGATATCGAACTGCCAACGGTTATTGAGGTTGTAACGGGCGGTCAGGTCCATGGTCCAGGTATCCGACTTGATCCTGTCCAGGTTGATGTTACCCAGGAGAATCGAGTCCAGTGCCAGAAACCCATTGAGGACCAGCTGGCGAGTGTCGTAGCGGGCGTAGGTCAGGCCGGTTTCAAAGCTGAACTTGCCGCCGCCAAAGAAGCCACTGGCCTCGTCATACAGGTTGGTCACGCTCTGGGCGGGAGTCGAATCATCCTTGAGCGACTGCCCATAGCTGGCACCGCCGCCAGCACCTCCGGAGGCCGCTGCGGCCCCGGTACCGGCAACCTGGGGGTTGCCCTTGAGGTCCGAAGGCGACTTGGCCAGGCGCTTGGGCTGTGGGGCGGCAGGCTGGTCCTCGACCTGGCGGACCCGTTGCTCCAAGACTGCCAGTGCCTTCTGTTGCACGTCATAACGCTGCTTCAGCTCCAGAAGTTCCCGTTTCAGGGCCTCTACATCCGAGTCGGGCGCTGCTTGCAGCGCCATCGGAAAGAGGGTGCTCAAACATACAACCGCGCGCAGTGAAACCGATCGATACATGAAATAAACCGTCCCTTGTAAACCCCAATGGTCGAAAGCAGCGTAGTTCAGAATTTCAAATTGCGTAGTCCGTTCAGCGTAGTCAGATTGCAGTCCAGCGCGCCGGTGCTAGGGCCGTTGTTTTGTAGGACAACATTGAGTTGGGTGAGGTTGTTCACCAAGTTGCTGTTGCCCAATAGACGGGTGTTCTGCAACACATTGCCCTGGGCCACTTGCTGCAGGGTATTACCCTGGTTGGCATTGGCCTGGATGGCCATCTGGATGCCGCTATTGAGCGCCGAGACCGTGACGCTGCCGGCAGCGTTGCTACTGGTGATGGTCTGGCCGTTTACCAGTGCCTGGCCGGGGCTAATGCCCTGGGTCGGTGCCTGATTGGCCTCGCTGACGTTGATGCTGACGTTGTTGTAGGCGCTGTTGCCGTCGCCCGCAGCCCGGACCACCTGGGTCACGCCCTGGCCGGTGCCCAGGCCAGAGCCGCCGATCACATTGCCGGTGCCCTGGGCAGGGGTGCTGCCATTGCCGGTCTGGTTGATGGTGGTGACATAGAACTGGGGTTTGATCGTCGACTGCTGGATCTGCAGGGTGCTGCTGGCGCCGATCAGGTCGCCACTGGCGTTGCGCCAGGTCGTGCTCATGACGATGCCGAAACTGATGATGCGCCCGGGCATGACATAGCGGCCGCGCAGTTGCGAGAGTTCCTGGTCCTGCACTTCAATGGGCTTGAAACCCGCATGGGCCGGAAGAGCTGCTGCCAGGCAGGCCGCGGCCAGCCAGTATGAAGTCTTCATCTGCTGCTCCCGGAGCATCCTGCCCCTTTCTAGTTGTCTGGGCTTCTAGAAGAAGTCGCTCTGGATGAAACCAAAATCCATCAGCTCCGCATCTCGGACCGGGTAGAAGGTATCGAGCTTGTTTTTCGCGGTCAGCGGGGCAGGTGGGTCGAGCAACGCATTGGTCTTGTCATAGCCGGGGCCGATGATGGCAAAGACGATGCCATTCCAGCCCTTGACGAAATCTTCATGGGTATAGCGCTTGTGTCCCAGGACCGGGTCGCCGATGTACACCCAGTCTTTTTGCGCCCGTTGCAGTACCACGAAGTGCTTGTAGCCGCGGATTTCCATCAGCACGATCACCGGAATGCTCACGGATTCGAGCTTGTCGGCCGGGATCCGGTAGCCGCGGGCACGCATGCCGATGCTCTCGGCGTAGCGCTTCATGTCGAGCATGGAAAACCCCTGGGTCTGGACCAGTTTCTGATCCGACGTGGTCAGCATGCCCTTGATCACCTGTTCTTCATTGACATCCAGCCAGTAGGCGTGGCGCAGGATGGTGGCCAGGGAGGCGGCACCGCAGCTGAAATCGGTCTTCTGCTCGACGAGGTCGGCGAACTTGCGTTCGCGTACGCTCTGTACCTTTTTGAAGAGCAAGCCGCCATCGGGCAGGCCGGCAAAGGCCATCTGCGCTGCGTGTACCGGGCCACAAAGGCTCAGCGCCAGAATAAGGATTGCAGTACGCATGATCGTTACGCCTGGTAAGACTGTGGAAAAGCCCCGTTTCCGGGGCTTTCGTTACGATCGCGACTACATGCAGGCTTTGCAGCCGGCAGCGATGGACAGCGAGTTGCTTTGTTGGTTGCCCACGCCGGCCGAGACGTTGGCCCCACCGTTGCCCGAGAAGCCATTCATCGAGCCGGTCATGCTGGCGTTGTTGACCACTGGGTTTTTCCAGCCGTCTTTGGTCAGCACTTGCTGGGTCCAGTAGCCAGCCAGTTCGACAGTGCCTTGTTCCTTGAAGGTGAGTTTTTGATCGTCGTTGCCATGGCCTTTGTCGCCATAGCCATGGCCATGATCGTCGCCGCCTTCGATCTTGCCGCTGCCGGTACCTTTGTAGGTGCCGGAGGCTACGAAGCCGCCACTGAGGGTGGTGGTTTTGTAGGCCTGGACGCCTTTGTTATCCACGACCAGGTTGGTCGAGGACTGGTTGGCCGAAGCCGCTGCGGTGGCTACACGACCGCCGGACACGGCGATTGCCAGGTTGTTTTTCTGTTGGTTGAAGTCGCCGGAGGTGACGTTCATGCCAATGTTGCCGGAGCCGTTGTTGCCCGAGCTGTTGAGCACAGCATTGTTTTGGGTTGAAGAGTTTTTCACGTAGTTGTTGTTGTTCACCTGGGTGGCGCTGGAGACGGCGATGGCGCTACCGAAGATGAAGTTTTCGTCGGCGGTGGCCAGGGCGGCGGCATTGTCTTGTTGGTTGCCATCACCGGCTGCGGCGTTGGCGCCCATGTTGCCGTTGGACCAGTTCAACGAGCTGTCTATTTTGGAGTTGTTGTTGGTGCCTTGGTTTTTCACCACGTTGGTGTTGCTTTCTTGGACGTCAGTCACTGCAGCACCGGCCCCGGCGGTGATTTGCAGCAGCGTGTTGAGATCCGGGCCTTGGTTGCCATGGTGGCCGCCGTGACCGTGGTCGTTGTTTCCACCTGCCTGGGCAGCCATTGCCATGATGGCGGCCAGTGCGAAAACCAGTGGTTTGAGAGCCATTGTTGGTTTCATGGTGTTTCTCCGGTGCTTATTAGTTGGTTAAGTGTTGGTACTTTCTAATCGCACTACGAAGGGTCAGTCTGCGACCCGGATGCTCAGGGTGTTAGCCATCTGGTTCCCCACCCCGGCACTCTGGTTCACCTGGACGACTCCCCGGCTGCCGGTGAAGGCCTGGTCGCTGGTCGCGACCTGGCGGCTGCCTTGATGGGTATCAGGTGCTCCTGAGTTTGGTGACAGCGCAACGTTCTGCTGCGAAAGCGCGCTGTCGTCCATGCCTTGCGGATTGGCGCTGATGCTGATCCGCAAGGTATTGGCCATCTGGTTGTTGGCACCGGACGACTGGTTCACGCCCAGTGCGCCGCTACCGTTACTGAAAGAGTTGCCGCCAATGGTGCTGCTGGCATTGACCGAGCGGTCGGCTGGCGTAGTGATTTTCTGGCTCACGCTGGTGCTGGCACTGGCATTGGTGCCGATGGCGATCGCCCGGGTGTTGGTCTGTTGTTGCTGATCGCCGGCGGCCTGGTTGATGTTGAGGTTGCCGGTATAGCGGGCGCCGGAATTGCTCAGGGTTGCGGTGTCCTGGACCGGGGCACCGCTATCGGCCATGGCCGAGGTGCAGCCGAGCAGGGCCAGCAGGATCAATGCGCGTTTCATCTCAACGGCCTCCGATATTGTTCAGGGGCGCCATGCCGGCACTGATGGAGCGATTGATCGAGTTGGAAATGGTGCTTCCAGAGCCACCACCGTGGCCGGCGGCCATGCCGGGCAGGCCATCGGAGTTGGTGATGACGTTCATGCCGGCAACCCCAGTACCATTGGGCATCACCGCTCCCCGGACCAGGGAGCCGCTGCTGATACCGGCGAACTCGCTGTCGGTCATTTCATCATTGGCCATGCTGGTGACCAGGCCAGAAGGGTTGGCATTGACGGTGGTGGGGTTGTTGTCGAGGTTCAGCGGGCGACCAGCCATAGTCGGGTGCACCTGGCGTTCAAGCACGATCTCGCCATTGCCTGCCGCCAGAGCCGGAAGGCTGCACACTGCGCTGACGGCACAACTGATCAGCATCAGGCGGGTAAAACTTCTAGGTAGAGTCCCCACGGCGGTATTCCTTCTTCTCAGTGCTGGCCCTAGTCAGCGTTGAGAGGGAGAGAGCAGAAGCCGTGCCGGTTTTCATTTATTTCGAGTAATCAAGGACTTGCGAATTCTCAAGGCGAATACGCAAAGAAGCTGTTTCATGGATGAGACAGCATTGGCCAGCGGCCAATGGCCATAACCATGGCAATGCTCTGGAATGCGGGTTGCTGGGCTGTTGTATCGCAGGCTTAACAGTTTTGCCGATTAGCCGTGTTGGCCCAGGAAAATGGCGGGCGGGTCTGCGCAGGAGTGTTTCAGGAATGGACACTGGCAGCCTTGATTGGCCGCCAGCGATCAATCCAGCAGGTACTGCCGGACCAGTTCGAAGGCTTGCTGGCGACGAGCCGACCAGTCACCGCCGATGACCCGATAGGTTTGCCGGTGTTGTTCCAGCCACTGCTGCGTGGCGTCGAAGAACGCCTGGCGCTGGGCCAGTTGTGGCTGGCAGCGCAGGCCGTCGCCGCTCCAGGGCACGCCTTGGGGCGATAGCAGCAGGTGCAGGTCGTAATGCCGGGCCAGTAGCTGTTCTTCCAGCCACAGCGGGCAGTCGTGGAACAGGACCTGGCTCCAGAGCATATTGCTCAGCAGGTGAGTATCGAGAATCAGCAGTTCAGGTTGCTGTGCCCGAGCCTGATCCTCCCAGGCCAGTTGGCCTCGGGCGATTTCGGGAATATCGGCCAGGCAGGTGTCGCGGCGCTCCTGTTCCATGAAATGACGCACGTATTCAGCGACCTGAAGGCCACCGAAGTGAGCTCGCAGCTCGGCCGCCAACCAGCTCTTGCCGCTGGACTCGGGGCCGGTAAGGACCAGGATCTTCATGGTTGCAAGGCCGGATCGGCACGCCAGCTGCGCCAGCCCTGGATGGCCAGCAGGGTGAACAAGGCATATAGGGCCGCAGTGAGATACAGCGCCTTATAGATGAACAGGCCGACGAAGATCACATCTACCGCGACCCACAATGGCCAGCACTGCACACGCTTTTGTGCCATCCACCATTGCGCCACCAGGCTGAAAGCCGTCAGGGCGGCATCGAGCCAGGGTTGGGCGGCATCGGTCCAATGGGCCATGGCGGCCCCCAGCAGCAGACTGCCAAGAGCGCCCAGAGCCAGTCCCTGGAGCAGCGCCGGGTATTGCAGCTGGCTGACTGGACGCCCCTGGTGCTGCTCGCCGCCGCGGGTCCATTGCCACCAGCCATAGAGCTGCAGCGCGGCATAGACCACCTGCAGCAGCATGTCGGAATAGAGTTTGACCTCGTAGAAGATCCAGCTGTAGAGCAGCACCATGACCAGGCCGATGGGCCAGCACCAGGGGTTTTGCTTGACCGTCAGCCAGACGGCAATGACGCCGAGCGCAGCGGCAAACAGTTCAAGCCCGGACATGGCGGTTCCTTGGGGAAATGGCGAAAGGGGGCGGATTGTACCCAGAGTAGGGGCCGTGCGTCAGGCCTTGCCCGAATCCGCCTGTGCAACCAGCACCGGCGGATTCGCACGCACCGCGAAATCAGACGCGGAATTGCCGGAGCAGGCCATTGAGCTGTTCGGACAACTCCTTGAGGTGGCGGCTGGCAGTACTGGAGTGCTGGGCCGCCAGGGCCGTGCCCTGGGACAGCCCGGCGGCCTGGCCGACGTTGTGGTTGATGTCCTCCACGACATGGGCCTGCTGCAGGGTAGCGCTGGCAATCGAGGCATTGAGGTTGTTGAGGGTATGCAGCGCCTGGCCGATGGCGCTGAGGCTGGCCCCAGCCAGGCCGGCTTGCTCGATGGTCAGTTGCGAGGCCCGGCTGCTGTCGCCGATGACCTTGACGGCCGCTTCGGAGTGATTTTGCAGGCGCTCGATCATGCCCTGGATTTCCGCAGTGGATTGCTGGGTGCGCTGGGCCAGCAGGCGCACCTCGTCGGCGACTACGGCAAAACCCCGGCCCTGCTCGCCGGCGCGGGCGGCCTCGATAGCGGCATTCAGGGCCAGGAGGTTGGTTTGTTCGGCGATGGAGCGGATCACCTCCAGCACCGTACCGATCTGGGTGCTTTCGGTGGCCAGGGTACGGATCACCTCCACGGCCTGATCGATGGTGCCTGACAGTTGGTCGATCTGTTGCAGGCTGCTGTCGATATTGACCTGGCCTTGCTGGGCCTGGACCTCGGCCTCGCGCACTTCGTCGGCGGCCTGTTCGGCATTGCGCGCCACGTCCTGGACGCCGGTGGTGACCTGGCTGATGGCGGCTGCCACCTGTTCCATTTGCGAGGATTGCTGTTGGCTGCGCTCCTGGGCCTCGGAGGCATTGCTGCCCAGTTCGCTGGAGGATTGCTCCAGGGCGGCTGCGCTGGCCTGCAATTGGGTCACGACGCCACGCAATTTGGCGGTGAAGCCGTTGAAGTGGCGGGCCAGCTCGGTGACTTCATCCTGGCCGTGGGTATCCAGGGTACGGGTCAGGTCGCTTTCACCGCTGGCGATATTGGCCATGGCGTGCACGGCCTCACGCAGCGGGCTAACGATACTGCGCACGATCAGTACCACCAGGGCGCCCATCAGCAGGGCGATCACCAGGCCAACCGAGGACGCACGCAATACCTGGGCATAGAACTCTTCCTGCAGGTCATCGATGTACACCCCGGAGCCGATGATCCAGCCCCAAGGCTGGAACAGTTGGATATAGGAGGTCTTCTGCACCGGCTCCTGGGCTCCGGGCTTGGGCCAGCGGTAATCGACCATGCCGGCACCCTTGGCCTTGGCCACCGCCACCATTTCGTTGAATACCTGGAAACCGTCCGGGTCCTTGATAGCGCCCAGGTTCTGTCCATCAAGCTTGGGGTTGGCCGGGTGCATGATCATCACCGGCGTCAGGTCGTTGATCCAGAAATAGTCATTCTGGTTGTAGCGCAGGCCACGGACCGCCTGCAGTGCCTGCTGCTGCGCCTGTCCGCGGCTCAGGCTGCCGGAGGCTTCCAGGCCCTGGTAGTAGTTCAGTACGCCAGCGGCGGTCTGCACCACATGCTGGGTTTTCTGCGCCTTGGCCTGGTACAGGTCGTCATGAATCTGCTTGAGCATCATCACGCCCAGGGTTACCAGGGTCAGCACTGCCACGACCAGGATCAGCCACAGGCGCTGGCTGATGGACATCTTGCGTAGGCTATTCATCATCCGGTCACTCCAGATTCTTGTTCTTGTCATAAAAGCTCGTAAGCATCCAAGCATGCCTGCCTGCGAGCGCCAACCCTACGGAAGTCCAATAACATCGCGGCGCATTTTGCGCCTGTCTGCTAGGATTTCGGCGCCTTTACACAAAACCTGAAGTTTTCTGAGTTTTTCACAGATTTTTCATGGGCTTGTGTTGATCTTGCCAGCGCTGCGGTTTTGGCTGTGATCGACGCCGTGAAGGCTTTGAATATTTAAAAAGAGGCATGCCACGAGCAGGGCCTCATTGGGGGATTGATGGATCTTTGGACCGCCGTACAAGCATTGATACTCGGGATTGTCGAAGGGCTCACCGAGTTTTTACCCATCAGTAGCACCGGGCACCAGATCATTGTGGCCGACTTGCTGGATTTTGGTGGCGAACGGGCAATGGCCTTCAACATCATCATCCAGTTGGGCGCGATCCTGGCAGTTGTCTGGGAATTCCGCCGCAAGATCTTCGATGTGGTAGTGGGCCTGCCCACCCAGCCCAAGGCCCGGCGTTTTACGGTCAACCTGATGGTGGCGTTTTTCCCGGCAGTGGTGCTGGGGGTGATTTTCGCCGACCTGATCCACGCTTATCTGTTCAACCCGATCACCGTGGCCACGGCGCTGGTGATTGGCGGGATCATCATGTTGTGGGCCGAGCGTCGCCAGCATCAGGTCCATGCCGAGAGCGTCGATGAAATCACCTGGAAGGACGCCCTCAAGGTGGGGTTCATCCAGTGCCTGGCAATGATTCCAGGAACCTCGCGCTCCGGCTCGACCATCATCGGTGGCTTGCTCTTCGGCCTGTCGCGCAAGACCGCGACCGAGTTCTCGTTCTTCCTGGCCATGCCAACCATGGTCGGGGCGGCGGTGTACTCCGGCTACAAGTACCGCCATCTGTTCCAACCTGACGACTTGCCGGTGTTCGCCATCGGCTTTGTCACCGCGTTCATCTTCGCGATGATTGCGGTCAAGGGGTTGCTGAAATTCATTGCCAGCCACAGTTATGCGGCATTCGCCTGGTATCGCATCGCCTTTGGCCTGCTGATCCTGGCGACCTGGCAGTTCGGTTGGGTCGATTGGGCGGCGGCCAAGGCGTGAAGGGCAGCCGTCAAGAAGGGCGTCCGGGCAATGCTGGGCGGATTCAGCATGCCAGGAGCAAGCTGCTGGTGTTCGTCCTGTTGTGCGCCTTGCCATTGTTCGGCGCCCTGTCCCTGTGGTGGCGGGGCGTCTCGGCCATTCCTCTGCTGGCCTACGGCGCGGTCAGCCTACTGACGTTCCTGGTCTACTGGCACGACAAACGTCGGGCCCGGGACCAGGGGCAACGTACGCCCGAGAACGTCCTGCATGCCCTGGAGCTGGCGGGTGGCTGGCCCGGGGCCTTGCTGGCGCAACAACTAGTGCGACACAAGACCCGCAAGCTGTCCTATCAGACTGTGTTCTGGTTGATCGTGGCCTTGCACCAGGTGTTCTGGATCGATCGACTGTTTCTTGAGAGCGGCCTGTTGAGCTGGATCTAGATCTGCAATCCGACCTGCGCCCGTTTGGGTAGCTTGGCCACCACCAACTGATGCGAGCGCTGCAACAGTTGCTTCAACTCAGCCGCTTCCAGGGGGTAGGGCACGCGCAATATGACCCAGTGGGCGCGAGCCAGGTAGGGCGCAGGAGAAACACCGGGGCGGTCGACATGGCCGAGGAACAGCTCAGGGTCGACCTTGAAGGCCAGGGATTCGCCCCGCAGGTTCTGCAGGGCGAACATCTTGGTCCCGGCAATCGAGAACACCCGCACACCTCCCCATTTGTAGTCTTCCCGGGCACCGGGCAGTCCCAGGCAAAACTGTGCCACTTGTTCTTGATCCATCAGTGGGGCTTTCACAGCAATCTGTCTCCACAGGCTTCGAAGGATTCGCGCAGGTGATCGATCCAGGCCCGCACGGCTGGCATCACGCCACGGCGATGGGGGTATACCGCTTGCAGCCAACCACCGGGCAGAGACCATTGTGGCAGCAACTGGATCAGTTGGCCGCTGCTCAGTTCCTCTTCGCAATAGAGCATCGGCAGCACTGTGCACCCAAGGCCGGCGAGGGCGCAGGCCCTGCGTACAATGAAGTCGTCGATCCCAAGGCGTGCTTCCAGGGCCAGTTCATGGGCGTTGCCTTGCTCGTCCAGTAGGCGCAGATGCACCAGGCGGTCCGCTTCCAGGGCGCCAAGGATCGGCAGGTGGCGCAGGTCATCCGGATGTTCCACTGGATGGCGTTGCAGAAATGCCGGGCTGGCGACTATCGCGGTCTGCGCCTGGCGCAGGCGCCGAGTGACCAGCAGCGGGTCCTCATCGCCTTGCTCGCGTACCCGCAGCGCCACATCGACGCCTTCGTTGATCAGGTCGACACGACGATTGAGCAGCAGCATCTCCAACTGCACTTGCGGATACTTTTGCAGGAAGCTGCTCACTAGGGGGGTCAGTAGCTCATGGGCCAGGCCGACCGGGCTCGATACCCGGAGCCGACCGCGAGGCTCGCTGGCCATGCTGGCCACGGCTTCGTCGGCCATTGCCGCCTCCAGCAACATGGCCTGGCAGTGGCGCAAGTATCGCTCGCCCACGGCCGTCAGCTTCAGTTGTCGGGTGGTGCGCTGCAGCAGCCGGGCATTGAGTCGTTCCTCCAACTCGGCGATGCGCCGCGACAGGCGCGACTTGGGAATCCCCAGCAGCCGGCCGGCCGCAGTGAATCCGCCAGCCTCGACCACTTTGGCGAAATAGTAGAGGTCGTTGAGGTCTTGCATGAGATACGGCCCTATTGTTCTGCTGATGGGATTAACTATCGCATTTATACCGTCTAATAAGCTATTGGTTTCATGGGTAGGATTTACAACATTCGATCGCCAAGTGGCGGTCCTCACTTGGAGATCCCAGATGAAACTCTTGCATATCGATTCCAGCATTCTTGGTGACAACTCGGCCTCCCGTCAGCTGAGCCGCGACGTGGTTCAGGCCTGGAAGGCCGCCGAGCCACAGGCAGTGGTGACCTACCGCGACTTGGCTACTGATGCGATCAGTCATTTCTCCGCTGCTACCCTGGTTGCTGCGGGTACCGTTGCCGAATTGCGTGATGCGGCCCTGGAGCACGAAGCCCAGCTTAGCGCCCAGACCCTGAGCGAATTCCTCGCCGCCGATGCGGTGGTGGTGGCAGCCCCCATGTACAACTTCACCATTCCCAGCCAGCTCAAGGCCTGGTTCGATCGCATTGCGGTAGCCGGCCAGACCTTCCGCTATACCGAAGCCGGCCCTCAGGGCTTGTGCGGCGACAAGAAGGTGATCGTGGTGTCCACCTCTGGTGGCCTGCATGTCGGCCAACCTACCGGGGTAGGGCATGAGGATTACCTGCGGGTCATGTTCGGCTTCATGGGCATCACCGATATCGAGTTCGTCCGTGCTCATGGCCTGGCCTATGGCGACGACATGCGCAACAAGGCCATGACTGACGCCCAGGTACAGATCAACAAACAGCTCTTCGCTGCCGCGTAAGGCTTGTGTAAAGACGCTTCCCCCCTGCGTCAGCCCTACTAGACTCTGTATTCCGGTCACTGCTTTCAGTGATCGGGTACGGAGTTTTTTCATTGGCGTTTTTCACGTTTTCTGGCCCGAGTTATGCAGCACACGAAGCGAGGCTTGTTTCCCGTGTAGCTCCATTGCGACGCCAGATCCGTTCCAGGGCCTTGGCAGCAAGGGATGGCAGAGGGAAGAGGCGCTCTCGATCCAGCGGCAAAGGTGGGCGTGTCATGAAAGGTCAATGTGCGTTGTTACTGATCTTCCTGCTCAGTGGCCTGGTTTCGGTGCAGGCTGCTCCTGCGCATGGTCCGCGCTGGAGCGTCGGTTTCCATGAAATGACGTTCCTCGACCCGCTGGACTTGCAACCGATGCGGGCTATCGCCTTCTATCCGTCCACCGGGATCGAGCACTCCAGCCCGTTGGAGGGTTATCAGATTGCGGCCTCTCGCGATGCCAAGATCGCTATCGGTCGCTTCCCGATGCTGATGCTCTCCCATGGCAATACCGGCACGCCCCTGGCCTTGCATGACCTGGCTACATCGCTGGCGCGCAAGGGATTTGTCGTGGTGGCGGTGATTCATCCGGGTGACAACTCCAAGGACTACAGTCGGCTGGGAACCCTGAGCAACCTCTATGGACGGCCGATCCAGATATCCGAAGCCATCACTGCCACATTGAGCGATCCGATGCTGTCACCGTTCGTCAATGCCGACCAGGTCGGTGTCATCGGTTACTCCGCCGGTGGCGAAACGGCCTTGATTCTTTCTGGCGCGACTCCCGACCTGGATCGCCTGCGGCGTTATTGCCTGGAGCGGCCCGATGATCGGGATGCCTGCAATACCCATGGCGAGCTGATCGTCGATCGTGACGATCTGGCGCCAGTGGCCGATCCGCGCGTGCATGCATTGATGCTCATGGCGCCGTTGAGTCTCAAGTTCGGTCGCCAGACCCTGGCCGGAGTGCATGTGCCCGTACTGCTGTACAGCGGAGACGGTGACCAACTGGTCGCCCTGGACAAGAATGCCGCGGCCCTGGCGCGCAAGCTGCCGGTGGCCCCAGATTTCAAGTTACTGGCCGGGGCCGGGCACTTTATCTTCATGGCACCGTGCAGTGCCGAACAATTGGCCGCGATGCCGGCCTTGTGTACCGACGCTGATGGCGTCGATCGCGAGGACATTCATCGCAACCTGATTGCCGAGGCGGGCAAGTTCTTCGCCCAGACCCTGGGGAGACCGAACAGGGCAGGGATGCAGACCGCCGATCAGTGACTCAGGCGCCGCTGCGGCGCTTGAGCAGCAGGGTCAGTCCCAGGCCGCTGAGTGACAACAATGCGGCGCAGAAGAAGATCCACGAATAGCCCAGGTTCAGCGCAATCGCGCCCATCAGCGGCCCGGCTACGGCCAGTGCCAGGTCGAAGAACACGGCGTAGGCACTCAAGCCGGCACCCCGACTGCTATTGGGAACTTGCTTGATAGCCTCCACGCCCAAGGCCGGATAGACCAACGACAGGCCGAAACCGGTAAGGCCCGCACCCACCAATGCCCAGCTGGGGGATGGTGCCAGCCAGAGCAGGCTCAGCCCCAGGGTCTCGACACACATGCAAGCGATAGCCGAGCGAAAGCCGCCAAAACGGCTGATGCTGGAAATGAACAACAAGCGTGAACAGATGAAGCACACGCCAAATACCGTGAGGCAATAGGCTGCGCCGTTCCAGCCAAGGCTCAGGTAGAACAGGGTGATGAATGTGGTCAGCGTGCCATAGCCGATGGAGGCCAGGCTCAGGCTCACACCGAACGGTGCAATACGCCCGAAAACCGCCCAGAAAGGCAGGCGTTCGCCCCGTACCACGGGCACCGAAGGCTTGTTGCGTATCAACAGTAGCGCCGCCAGCGCCAGGGCCGACAGGGCGATACCCAGGCTGGCGAAGCCATATTGCTGGACCATCACCACCCCAAGGGGTGCACCTATGGCTATTGCGCCGTAGGAGGCAATGCCATTCCAGGAGATCGATCGGGCAGTGTGCTCGGTTCCTACCTGTCCCATGCACCAACTGATGGTGCCAACCCCGATCAAGCCTTGAGCGACCCCCAGTAGCAGGCGTCCCGCCAGCAGCACTGCCAGGCTCAGCCAGGGCAGGTTTTGCAGCAGCACCGATACCAGGGTCAGCAGGCCGCTCAGCACAATGCCCAGCAGGCCGTAGATGATTGCGTGCTTGGTGCCCACGGTGTCCGACAGACGCCCGGCCAGGGGGCGGCTGAGCAAGGTGGCCAAGTACTGCGAACCTATGGTCACCCCGGCGACTATCGCGCTGAACCCCAGTTCTTCGTGGACATATCCCGGCAGCACGGCGATTGGCAAACCAATGCAGAGGAAGGCGATAAAGGTATAGAAGACGATGGAAACGATCTGCAGGGTGATCGCCATGGAGCTTTGGGCGGGCGGTTGACGCTCGGGCATGGAGGCTCTTCGCGGGTGGCGGTTAGAGGAGCGCATCATCGCGTGCCGCGAAGGTAAAAGGAAGCTGGCTAACTATTTATCCAGGGGTGATGAATCGAGCCGATGCAAAAAGCCCCATCACGAGTGATGGGGCTTTAGTTTGACGCTTGCAGCTTGCGGTGGCTTAGAACAATACGCCCTGGCTACGCAGGTAGTCGTCGTAGGTGCCGCTGAAGTCAGTCACACCGTCGGGGCTCAGCTCGATGATACGAGTGGCCAGGGACGATACGAACTCACGGTCGTGGCTGACGAACAGCAGGGTGCCTGGGTAGTTCTCCAGGGCCAGGTTCAACGCTTCGATGGATTCCATGTCCAGGTGGTTGGTCGGTTCGTCCATCAGCAGCACGTTGGGCTTTTGCAGGATCAGCTTGCCGAACAGCATGCGACCCTGCTCACCACCGGAAATCACCTTGACCGACTTCTGGATCTCGTCGTTGGAGAACAACATGCGGCCGAGGGTGCCACGGATCATCTGTTCGCCCTGGGTCCACTGGCCCATCCACTCGAACAGGCTGACATCGTCTTCGAAATCATGGGCGTGGTCCTGGGCGTAGTAGCCGACTTCCGCGCTTTCGGTCCATTTCACTGCGCCGGCATCCGGAGTCAACTCGCCTACCAGGGTGCGCAGCAGGGTGGTCTTGCCAATGCCGTTGGGGCCGATGATTGCAACGCGTTCGCCCGCTTCGATGGTGAAACTGAAATCCTTGAACAGCTGCTTGCCCTCGAAACCCTTGGAGACCTTTTCCAGGGTGACGGCTTGGCGATGCAGTTTCTTGGTCTGCTCGAAGCGAATGAAGGGGCTGACCCGGCTCGATGGCTTGACTTCGGCCAGCTGGATTTTGTCGATCTGCTTGGCACGGGAGGTTGCCTGCTTGGCTTTCGAGGCGTTGGCCGAGAAGCGGCTGACGAAGGTCTGCAGTTCGGCGATCTGGGCTTTTTTCTTGGCGTTGTCGGCCAGCAGTTGCTCGCGAGATTGGGTCGCGGCGGTCATGTACTCGTCATAGTTGCCTGGGAACAGGCGCAGTTCGCCGTAGTCCAGGTCGGCCATGTGGGTGCAGACGCTATTAAGGAAGTGCCGGTCGTGGGAAATGATGATCATGGTGCTGTTACGCGCCGTGAGAATGTTTTCCAGCCAGCGAATGGTGTTGATGTCCAGGTGGTTGGTCGGCTCGTCCAGCAGCAGCACTTCCGGGTTGGAGAACAGCGCCTGGGCCAGCAGGACCCGGAGCTTCCAGCCTGGGGCTACTTCGGTCATGGAGCCGAAATGCTGCTCCAGGGGAATGCCCAGGCCCAGCAGCAGTTCACCGGCACGAGACTCGGCGGTATAGCCATCCATTTCGGCGAATTCTGTTTCCAGCTCGGCCACGGCCATGCCGTCTTCTTCGGTCATTTCCGGTAGCGAGTAGATCCGGTCGCGCTCGGCCTTGACCCGCCACAATTCCTCATGCCCCATGATCACGGTGTCGATCACCGTGAATTCTTCGTAGGCGAACTGGTCCTGACGCAATTTACCCAGGCGGACGTTCGGCTCGAGCATGACCTGGCCGCTGGAGGGTTCGAGGTCACCACCGAGAATTTTCATGAAGGTCGACTTGCCGCAACCGTTGGCGCCAATCAGGCCATAGCGGTTGCCGTTGTTGAATTTGACCGAAACGTTCTCGAACAGCGGCTTGGCGCCGAACTGCATGGTGATGTTGGCGGTGGAGATCAAAATGCTTACCTATCAGTAACTTACGAAGCCGGATTTTCAGCTGATACCGATTTGATACCAATCTTGAGCTTTTCCAGCTCGCTCCAGTCGGAGCTTGAGTTGAGCCAACGGGCATACGTCGACAGCAGCATTTGCATGCTGTGACCCAGCTGTTGGGCGATAAATGCGGGGTTAAGGCCGGACATTGAGCATATTGTCGCATAGGTGTGACGACAGTTGTATGGGGGCCTCCTTCTAATCCACGGCTCATTCAGCACCGGCACCCAATGCTTGTGCAGGCCTGGCGTCTGCTTTAGGTCGTAGCGGATATCTTTGGCCGCGCACTGCTGGATCGCGGTGAAGTACTTCGGGTTGACGCGGGCAAGGTATGCCATGGTCTTCTCCTGGGTATGCGCCGTCCTCCGGGCGGATGGCGGCATGATGGATATTTGGCGTGGGATGGGGTATGACGCATGGCCGGCATGGAGCCGGGCAAAAGAGGGTTTGACATGAATTACACAGCCAACGGGCCGTTTGAAGTATCGCTAAATCCGGAGTCCTTGAGTGTCACTGCCGAGGGGACGGGGCTTGGCCGGATGTCTCTAGACAAGCAATTCCATGGCGATCTGGACGCGATCAGCAAAGGCGAAATGCTGTCGTTTCGCAGTAGCGTTCAAGGTTCTGCAGGCTACGTTGCCATGGAAACCGTGCATGGAACATTGAACGGCCGCCGTGGCAGCTTCGTGCTTCAACATAGTTCGACCATGAGTCGTGGAGCCCCCGTTCAGTCCATCAACGTCGTACCAGATTCCGGTACTGAAGCGCTTTCCGGGCTGGTTGGCAGCATGATCATTACGATCACCGACGGGCAGCATTCATACAAATTTGAGTACGAACTACCAGGTCAGAACTGACCCTTGCTCACTGGCTGGTAGCGCCGGATGCTCAGGCCGCAGCGACGTCGTCGATCAGAAGGACAGGGGGTGGAAGAGGGCGCTGCGGGTAGTCTTCGGGTCTCGCAATTGCTGCGGACCCGAAGGGCTTCACAACAACTTAAATTCGGATAATTTGCGTGATGTACGGTTTGCCTTTAATGGGCGCATAGATTTCCACGATGGCATTCCAGGATCCTGATGAGCCCGGTAGGGTTGCTACTGTCAGATAGCGATAGTTTGTGCCATTTACGACCTGGCTCGAAACTTCTTTAGGGACGTACTTCACACCAATGACGCCAGCTATCGCTTCCTCGAATACCTTTTTTTCCTCGGTAGTCAGCGGGTGGTAAGGGGTCCATCCACCAACGGAATGCTCTTGAGCTGTCATGAATTAAATCTCCATATTTAAATTCCTACTCGTCTGGCTTTTCGGAGTTCGCCCCGTCTATTGAATGGTTTCCGGAATCCATTTCCTGAATGGTTTTCCGAGCATCCCTACTCCGATTTACTGTGAACCCGGGTGCTTGGGAAAACACCGATACGAGCCTACTGCCGGTCCGGGGGAGTGTAGATCAGGAGCCTGGGGGATCAAGGCAGGGACGCGCGGAGGCAATGAGCGCAAAGCTTCGGGCTCGATACCTTCGCTGCGGTTTCACTCTGAGGTGTGGGCCATGAGCCCTGAGGAGCTAGGTATGTCAGCGTAAATTGCGACGAAATACGATGGGTGCGAAGGGTCGCGAAGCACTCCTAGATGGTCGGAGGCGAAACGCTGCTACGGCTGCTACTGGCATTTCATCCGCACTGGATGCTCGGACAGGAAGACGATAGATTCAGCCTCTAAAGGATGACTTTCTCCCATGGAGTGGATTTTTTGCGCAAACTGGTTGTTGTACTTATGTTCGGTCTTCCGTGCAGCTCTCCTGTAATCGCAGGTGATGGCGGCGTGAAAGTGTCGGCCTTTGGTGCAGTTGTTTCATCGAGTCTTGCTGTGACTCTTTTCCCCGTTACCCTCACCGAAGACAGTCAAGCAAGTACCCAGAACAGCGCCAAGAAAGGCGATCCAAAAATACTTGCCGCTCGCAATGATGCGGCAGCCTTCGTCGCAAGTGATGGCGTTATTCGAAGCGCGAGCTTGGAGGCTGCATTTGAGGTGCTACGTACTCAGAGTAAAACGCGTACGGTCAGCGACATCAGGCTAGCTCAAGCGGTTTTGGTTTACGGATATCGCTAGCGAAATGCATATCGGCCACTCGTAACGAGCCCAGCACCACGTTGGGCTTATTGCATTTGGAACATACCTACTGCCTGCGAGCATCAACTTGGATTTCAGATACATAGAAGGAGCACATTATCTTAGAATGGGCCTTTCCCGCCCTTCAAAGGAATGATTACGTGGTGAGCAACAACGCCATCTGCTGTCCGCAATGCCAAGGCCAAAACGTACAGCTACTGTCCGTCATACATGCTGCTGGTACTACTCACATACAAGCAACCCATCACGCACAATCCGGATTCGGGCCAGGCGTGACCGTCGAAACTACAGGTCGGCATCAGACCTACTTGGCCGCTAGCGTCGGTCCACCTCCAGGTAAACGCTTGCTTGGCCCAGTGATCCTCACGGGGGTTGGCGCCATCATCTTGTACGACGGCCTCAAACTTATGAATACGTTCTGGGGTGTGGATTGGACGAGGTTCTTCATGGGCTCGATATTGATCACCGTCGGTGTGATTGGATTCGTTCGCCATTGGAAATTCAACGTCGCGCAGTACGACAAGTTGGAAGAGTGGCGCCGCACCTGGCTATGCCACGCTTGTGGCACGCGATTCCTGCCGTAAACGGCGCAAGAGGGCACCTTCGGGTGCCTTTTCTTTTTCGTCTTTAAGCTAACTTGTATCGTGGTGTCGAGGTTGACCGCATGAAGCTCTCCGGCAAGTGTCAGAGCAAGGATGGCTATAGCCGTGCCTACATTGGGAAGCCTGGTCTTACTGCGCAGCTATTGTCTGTACTTGAGGGAGTGGAGTTCACCCGGGGGATCATCTCTGTCTCGGCCTGCTCGCGTCGATATGTTTCTGCTCAGGATTAACGCCTGGCGCCGTAGGCGTATCAGGACACTCCTCTGTCCATCGCGTAACCGTCATCTCATTGAGTTGCTCGCCGATGGTGTCGATACGCAGGCAAGTGCCTTTCCTTGAGTAGAACAAGATGCAGCGCGAGCTATCGAAGGAGCAGGCATCGACTTCGAAAAACTTGTGCGCAGCCAGTTCTCGTTCCACGCCACTGTATCCATGACTATCAGCGGCATGCATCCGTATCGGCTGCCAACCTTGCCTGATTAATTTAGCCCTGGTCTTGATCAAAGACTCACCGACGGCGATGTTGGCCACCCCATGCTTGTTGTTTACTGCCTGCGAGTTATCGGCAAGCACTGAGTGGCTACCAATGCAATAAAGCACTACGAGCGTGAGGCTCGAAAGCTTAAGGTCAAGGGTATTAAGCGAGAAGTCGGCGAATTTCATCAGCCTGGTATGCTCAGGGCAAGTGGTCTTGTTGTATCGCTTGATTTACGCATAAAGGCTGTAAGTCGATGCGCCATGGGTACTGCAACGTCCGCTACGAAAACTGATTGTCGGCCACTTGGTCGACTGCTTGAACTCTTCGGTGTAGCGCGGGCTGCTTGGCCACATTTTCAGGTAAGGGAGTGTCTGTGAAATCCAGGGCAACTCACACTGCTGTTGGCCTCAGACCGACCTAGAAGGTCAAAGAGACCACCACAGTACTGGGCTTTTGGCATCTGGAACACCTTTTGGCACCACGCTACAGTACTAGACGATGGCCTGGATTCAAACCAAGAACAAGGAGGTGGCTGATGCTGGCAAAACTGTTGGTAACGGTCGGAATTGTCTTCTATGCCGTGGTCGTACCGATTCTTGAGATCAACGATACCCATGTATTCAACCCCGCGTGGGAGCCACATGCCAGGCTGCATGAGACTTGGCAGTTGTTTACCAATACTGCACTTGGAGTATTCAGTGTCTGGCTGGTTTGGGAGGCGGGTAACGTGAAGCTCGCGAGCCTTCTCACGACATTCGTAACGGGCGGATTCTTGTTGGCCTACTGGTTTCGGGATGGCTACGGCGGTTCGATGGTCCTTACCGATGGATCTGAGAGAATGATCATTGGACTCAATCTGGGATTGGTGGCCTACACACTGGCCATCCTGCTTGCCGGGCTTGGCGTGATCATTGACCAACGCAGCCGAAAGTCTGCCTAGACCTCATTGAAAGGCTTCAAATTGATGCTGACTGCCTGATTGTGACAGCGGGGGCTTTGATGTTTTTTCATCATGTAGAGGGGAAGGGCAGAGGGGCGCAAATTTAGGAGGATGCCAACCCTTGAGAACTGAATCTAAACCGGTTCTTTTTACTCCGGTGGGATGATCTCAGGTCGCCCTTGGCAGCAGGTTTTTACTCCTCGTCGGTCCAGCCTTTGATTTCCATGGCAAATGCCGACCACTTCTGCTGTTCGGACTCGCTATTTTCCCCACAGTAGCTCGGACCGTCGCGCTCAACTATCGACCCAGCCTTTAGCTTGATCGTCCCGCAGTTGTTGCCGATATCTTCGTCAGCGAACAGGACAATGATTTCTTCAGATGGGTGAAGCGCCGAGAGCGCCTTGAAAACAGGTTCGGGCGCTGACCAGGCTGTATCGAAAGTGAGTTGGCAGCCATCGGTGTCGACGGTCTGGTGGTAGGCGTTCCATTTGGTTCCCCAAATCGAGCTTACTGGTTCACCTTTGGACTTGATGAGCTTGTTGAAGTCAATCTCACCGTTTGCGTTTATCAGTGATGCGAGGACATGGGCAGGGGCGTTGATCTTGTTGGTTACATGGTTGGGCATGGTAAGCCTTCTTTACCTGCGATCGCCTGGCAGGCCGTCTGTTGGTTTATCTTGAACTACCCCAGCCTTGAAGCGTGCTTCTGTACTTATGGAGGAGGTCAATCAGAAGATGCCATGGAGGGCTCGCCTTAGTGTGTTGGCGCATAGCCTTAGGCCTTCATCCAACTCGCACTCTCATGGCTTCGGCGAGAAAACCACCTTGATCGGGTTGTTGGGCTTATACATTGCAATCGATGGGCCGTACTCGGGGTTGAAGCCTGGGAGCCATGCCCGAAGTTCGGTATCCGAGACCCATTCGAGTTGTAGCTGGCTTGCCGACTCGTTTGCGTCGAATTGCATCAATGCCTCCACCGCCGATTGGCATGCTGCCGATACACCCGATTCGAGTATGGAAACCTGAATCTTCTCGCTCCATGTAATGGACCCGCTTTGAGGGCACTGACGTACCTCTACATGATACTTCCCGCTGGGTGAAGGCAGGTCGGAAACGAGTTTGTTTGGGCCGCAGGCTGCCAACAAAGCGGAAAAGAAAAGCAGGGTAGGGATGCTCTTATTCATTGCTGCATTCCAATTGCTAGGGGCTGGCGGGCAGCCAATCCATGAGTCTTGCTATGCAGTGTGAACGAAACAGGACCCGTAGTTAAGAAGTAGCTGCTAAAACACGCCGCGGTGTGCCGCAGCCCGGTTCTTTCATAAGGAGTTCCTTGCGGCATGTGGCCCTACAGGCTTGGATATTGAGTAGGTGGCAAAATGCAATTACGATGCCGCGCTTCTACAATGGAGTCGCATGATGTTTCCTCGGTACTTTCGCTGGATCTCAGCATTTGGCGTGCTCGCCGCGTTGGTTGTGCTCGTCATCATGGCGCTGCCGGTGGTGTCTGGCATGGCGCCTGCTTCTGACCTGATACGGCCTGTCATCGCGGCTGTTGCGTTTGGCTGGGCGTTCACCCAGTCGACCAAGGCCTGACTTTCCTCGATACATCATCAGGGCAGATTGCGGTCCTATGGCTTAAGGATCGACTACTGCTGGCTATAGCGATGGGTGAGGGTGACTGATCAGCCTCTGTCGATAACCGCTCTCATCGACCTGCGCAGGGTACCTGCCGCTATCAAGCAATGTCCGCAACTGTTGCGAATGACTGGATTGCCGAAAGGCGACCTGGCATTCGGCAGCATCGAAGAAGCGCCTAAGGTGCGGCAAGACTCGATCGAGGATGGCTGGCTCCACTTGCAGCGACAGGCTGACAATGTCCAGCTGATCGCTCAGCTCTCGATACATATCGATCACCAGAACGCTTTGGTACTTCCCGCAGGGGTAGACATGTACATCACCGGTGCCCACGGATGTCTCGTTGAAATAGACGTCATGGAGCCCGGTGATGTCGAGCACAATGCCCATGGCCTGCAAGGCCGCCACCAAATCGGTATTGGGGGCGCTCTGGTCGTCGTTCCAGGTAACGAAATCGGGCATGGAGATACAGATATCGAATTCGTTGGCACAGATGATCGGTGTCACTGCAGGCCGCTCCCAGAAATGAAGGGCGCTGATCCTACCACCTAAGCTTGTTGTTCCAGCAAAGCCAGCCACTCTTTCTTGCTGATACGACTTATATGCTCGGTCCGATAGTCACTCATGAATTGATTGAATTTGTTCTCCTGCGTGTGGTGATGCTTGAAGCCACATTTTGCCTGGGCCTTGAATGACTGTTCGTTTTCCGCGAAGTAGCCGCACCATAGGGCACTGAGGCCCAAGTCCTCGAAGGCATGGTGCATCAGGGCCTTGACGGCTTCCGGTATCAGACCCAGGCCCCAGAACGGAACGCCGATCCAATAGGCGACCTCGGCTTCATCATTGGCAATCTCGAAGTTGCTGTCCTTGCCGATCAACAGCCCTACCAGGCCGATTGCGATGTCGTTTTCCCTTGATGTCACGGCATAGACCTCCGGGTGCGAGAAGACTGTCTGGATAATTTCCAAACTCTGCTCCACGCTGGTATGCACCGGCCAACCGGCAATGGGTCCAACCCGTGGGTCCTTTGCGTATTGGTAGAGGCTGGGCGCGTCGCTGGCTTTCCAGGCCCGTAATACAAGGCGTTCAGTGTTCAGCATCGGTTCTCTTCTGTATTGGGAGGGAGACAGTAAGAAGACAATTGTGGAAATGAGAGCGAGCGCCGGCAACGCATGGACTTGGGTAAAATAAGTAGTTTTGAAAACTAGTAGCCCGAATGGCTCGCTTGCCTGGAGTGTTGAATGCAAATGAATTCCCTGGGAGATCCCGGCACCGAAGACTATGTCATCGGTGAGAGCCAGTTCAGCGGGGAAGTAGGGCATCCACTGGCGTTGGCCTATGTGGTTGTGCTGGTTTGCCAAGACGGAAGTGCCGAACTGGAGGTCAATTTCCAGCCGTACAGGATGATGAAGGGGGATTTCCTGGTACTTGCTGAAGACTCCATTGCCTTGATAACCAGCAAGTCGGACGATTTTTCGTGTACTGGCTATCGACTCAACCGATCCGCTGCGGCAGAGGTGGCGGCTGTATTGCCTAGCAGCTTGTTCGTTTTTTTGAATCGTTTTCCGTTCTTTCGTCCAGACCAAGGGCTCAGTGCTTTCCTGCAAGCCTGGGAGAGCCAGCTGGCGATGATCCAGGGCCAATGTTCGAGCTACAAGCGGGTCATGTTCATCAATCATTTGCAGAACCTGTTCTTGTGGCTCTGCGCGGAAGTGGATCTGGAGGCGGGGACAAAAAACGACTACAGCAGGCCAGAGGCAATCTGCTGGAAGTTCTGGGAGTTGATTTCGGCACACTGCAAGCAACACCGCGAAGTGGCGTTTTATGCAGGCCTGCTACACATCACTCCCTTCTATCTGTCGCAACTTTCCAAGAAGTACTTCAATGACGCCCCCAAGACCCTGATCGATAGACAGGTGGTGCTGGAGATCAAGAAACAGCTTGGCCAACCTCGAAAGTCCGTCCAGCAGATCGCTGATGAGCTGCACTTTGCCGACGCTTCCTACTTGGGTAAGTACTTCAAGCGTCATACCGGCCTTGGCTTGAGCGAGTACCGCAAAAGCTAGGCAGCCCTGTGCGGTACGAGGAGGGGGGTAAAGACGCCCCTGTGGGTTTTTAGGTTGTCCCCGGTCCGGGTCTTTGGCATCATCTGGCCTTCATTCCTTACCCAATCCTCCACCCCTCTCAATTGGGGGTTGGGTATAGGAATGTCTTGAACCCGGCTGCTCGGCCGGGGTTTCTTCTTAGGGATGAGCCGAAAACTTGCGATGGATATGCAGCATGAACCCTCCGTTACTGACGCTCGTTTGCCCATCAAGCGAAGTAAATGGCGGTGGCGAATTCTGTTCTTCGGTACCTGGCTTATCGCCGCCTTCCTCTTCTTGATCCTCCTGGGATTGGGTGTCGCTGCGCTGATCAGCGGATTCGATGATGAGCTTGATTGGCAATGGCGTTGCCTGGCGTTTGGCACAGGGGGCGCAATTGTCGTGTTGTGCCTGGGGATGTTGAAGGCCGTATTTGTGGAGCGTTCATCCGCTGCCACCTAGAGCAGGTTCTCCAAGACGTTAAAAGCCCGATCAAGCATCGGGCTTTTTGTTGCCTGGATGACACTGCGCCGGCAAGGCTCAGGTGGCGGATTTGAAGTAGCGGGCCGGTGTGCTTCCGAACACAGCCTTGAACGCCGCGACAAAGCTGGAGGCCGATTCGTAGCCCACATTTAGCGCGACATTCGTCACGCTTTCGCCATAGGCCAGGTACTCCATGGCCGTCAGCAGTCGTTGGCGGTGGCGCCAGTTACCGAAAGACATGCCAGCCTCATGGCTGAACAGCCGCTCAATGGTCCGTGGACTGGCGCCCACCTGCTTGGCCAGAACCTCCAGCGGCAGTCGGTTTGCCGGATCGCTACGCAGGATTTTCGCCAGGCGCGTGGCACGAGGGTCCGTGGGGAAGGGCAGGTCCACCGGTGAGTGGTCCAGAGCGGTCACCTGGTCGATCAAGACCCGGGCCAAGCGAGACTGTGGCGTGTTTTCGGCATAGTCCCAGGGGAACCCGGCACAAGCAGTCATCACTTCGCGCATCAGTGGCGTCATGGCAACCACTAGGCAGTAGCCTTCCTTGGGCATGTCGTAGGCATCCGGGTCGATGTACAGCACACGGGTATGGGTTGGCCGCTTGACCTGGGTTGCATGTTCGGTGCCGGAGCTGACCCAGATCGCCCGGGTGGCGGGGAGGACCCACTCCCCCAAATCCGTGGTGACGTGAATGACACCATTGGCGGCGCACATCAGTTGGTGGCGCCTGTGCCGGTGAGGTGCCGCTTCTTCGGGCAACCATTGCTCCAGGCGGCCGACGACGGGGGCGTAGGCATTGTCTGGATCGGGGTCCCTGGGGGGATTATCGTGACGGGTTATCGACATAATTTGGCATAGTACAGATAAATAACGAATTTCACTCCTGTTAATGTAAATCAATCTCAATAAAGAGGTGGAATTTTGCATTCCCGAGGAGTGGTTGTGTCACACGTTCAAACAGATTTCCCCGCACCTTTACCGGGTCATGTGTCGAGCACCCCATCCCTGAAGGGTGCCAAGCGATCGACTCAACTGTCGTTTTTCATGGCGGGGTTCGCACTCTCATCCTGGGCCCCCCTGGTGCCTTTTGCCCAGGCGCGCCTGGCCGTGGACTCGGCCACCCTGGGAGCCCTGCTGTTGTGCCTGGGGCTTGGAGCCCTGATCGGTATGCCCGTTGCCGGAGCGCTGGCCAGTCGCCTGGGGTGTCGCCTATTGATCGTAGTGGGAGGCATTGGCTTGACAGCCACCTTGCCGCTTCTGGCCATTGTCTCGACACCCGCGGTACTGGGGCTCTGTCTGCTGCTGTTCGGTGCATCCATAGGTGCCATTGACGTGGTGGCGAACATCCATGGGACCCAAGTACAGAAAATTGCCAATACGCCGCTGATGTCGTTGTTTCATGGTTTCTACAGCGTCGGTGGCCTGATAGGCGCTGTTGCGGTGACGGCTGCGATCGCTGCCGGGGCAAGCCCGGTGCTGGCTGCAAGCGTTGCCGCACTGGTGGTCGCCTGTTGCTTGCTGATGGCGGCTCCAGGGTTCCTGGACATCGAGAGTAGCGAGAGGGCGCCGTTGTTCGTCATGCCCAAGGGCGTGGTACTGGTGGTTGGGCTCCTGGCCATGGTGATCTTCCTGGCCGAAGGCGCGATGCTCGACTGGAGTGCACTGCTGCTCACCCGGGAAAAACACCTGGACATCGCCGTGGCCGGTGCCGGGTACTCGCTCTTTGCCTGCGCAATGACCCTGGTCCGCCTGGTGGGTGATCGGATGGTCCAGCGCATCGGCGAGCGCACGATGCTCCTGGGGGGCTTCCTGGTGACTGCCATGGCCCTGGGGCTGGCTGCCTGGGCCAGCAGCCTGGTCCTGGTATTCATCTGCATAGCCGTTGCCGGACTGGCAGCGGGCAATGTCGTCCCAGTGTTGTTCTCGCTGGCAGGCCGGCAGCGAATCATGCCAGCGTCCCACGCTATCGCGGCAGCCAGCATGCTGGGCTATCTGGGTGTCCTGCTGGGGCCGGCCTTGGTGGGGTATGCGGCACACGCCATCGGACTCATTCACTCCTTCTATGCCGTGGCAGCGTTGGTCGCCCTGGCCGCGATGGTTATCCCGTGGATGATTGCCAGTCGTGCCCCGTCTGCTGGAGCATCTGCATGAACTGCTGCAGATGCGCCGCGGCCTTCATGGGCTCGGCTTGGAGCAGGCAATGAGGGGCATCGACCTCGATCAGATGCACATCTTGGCGAAGCAGCTGGATCAAGGCCGAAGCCTGGGGAGGTACCAGTCGATCCTCCCGGGCGCGCAGATACAGCAGCGGTACCTCCAAGGCAGCCAAGGCCTGGCACCTGTCGACACCGATCACCTCCCGCAAGCGCAGACGCAGCACTGCCGGCGCCACCCGGGCGACGGCGGTGATGAGCATGTTGCGCAGCGTTGGGGTGGAAAACCCGCCCAGTAGCAGGGCATCCATCGGCCAGGAAGGCAGGTATTGCAAGGGCATGAACTTGAGCAAGGGCGCCAGGGGCGCCAACGCTGGACGGGGATTGCGGACAAAGCTGCTGCACAGGACCAACCCGATCAATCCTGTGGGCCGCCTGGCGGCGATACCCACCGCTATCGGGCCGGAAAAGGACTCGCCCAGCAGCACGAACGGTCGCTCCCGTGGGATCTGCTGCCACACGCGCTCTTCCAGGGCCGGATAATCAAGGGCCCGGTCGCTCGGGTAATCCAGGACCTGCACCGGGGTGCTGGGGCCCAGTGCGTCAAGCAAGGGTTGGAACAGGGTGCCGGTGCCGTCCATTCCAGGCAGCAGGACCAGCATCGGGGGGAGGGTAGCAGTCATCGACCAGGCGATCCTTACCAGGCAGTTCGGTTAGTGGCGCAGGATACTCCGCTGCAATCGGCAGGCACAGCCAACAGCGCATCGAGCTTTATTGAGGTATATCAATCCCTTGAGTGGTAGATGGGGCCAAGCGCTGGAACAGAGCAGCTTTTCACAAATTTGAGTTAACCATTGATTACAAACTGTGGCTAAAATGCCAGCCGACGGCCAGATGCCGAGAGCCGGACGGGCAACGAAGCGTGTTGCCCGTCGCGCTTTTTCAATTCAGACGCTGCCATTTGCCTCTGGCCTTCCGGGCTTTTGGAGGCGCAGCATGTTCCCTTCTGACATGTGACGATTTCCGTGAAACTCATCATTGCCGCTGTATACGTCCTATCCATCGCATACGTACACCTGCGGGGGCGCGTGCGCCACAAACTGGGCCGCCAGCTCAGTGACCACTCCACCTTCCTGGCCCCCATCAACTGCTTCCTCTACCTGTTCTCCAAGCACCCGAACCGGCCTTACCTGGATCCGGCGGATTTTCCTGAAATGCAAAAGCTGCAGGAGCATTGGGAAGAGATTCGTGCCGAGGGCCAGAACCTGCTGCAGGCTGGCGAGATCAAGCGTTCGGAGCAGTACAACGACGTAGGTTTCAACTCGTTTTTCAAGACCGGTTGGAAGCGCTTCTACCTCAAGTGGTACGGCGATAGCCATCCATCGGCCATGAAGCTGTGCCCGCGCACCACCGAGCTGGTGCAAAGCATCGGTTCGATCAAGGCGGCGATGTTCGCCGAGTTGCCTCCGGGCTCCAAGCTGGTACGCCACCGCGACCCCTATGCCGGTTCCTACCGTTATCACCTGGGCTTGTCCACGCCTAACAGCGAAGGTTGCTACATCGACGTCGATGGCGAGCGCTATCACTGGCGTGACGGCGAAGCCGTGATGTTCGATGAGACCTATATCCACTACGCGGAAAACACCACCGACCAGAATCGCATCATCCTGTTCTGCGATGTCGAGCGGCCGATGAAATATCGCTGGGCCGCAGCGTTCAATGGCTGGTTCAGCCGCACCGTGATGTCGGCGGCCGGCTCGCCCAATGATGCCGGTGACAAGACTGGTGGCCTGAACCGTGCCTTCAACCGCCTGTACAAGATTCGCCTACGGGGCAAGGAACTGAAAAAGCGCAATCGCACGCGCTACTACCTGGAAAAGTGGGCGATCTTCGCCGCACTCTTGTTGCTGTTCATCTATATCTGATTTATCCCGCCTCCAGCAGCCCTTTCACCGAGCCGTTATTGCGCGGTGGTGAAGGGGCCTGCCGATCCGCCCCCGCATCTGCGTCCTGGATACTGGGCGCTGCATGTTCTTGAAGATAATTTGATTAACAAAGCCGAACCCTGGGCGTAGCGTGGAATCGTATTCGATACCTTGTCGCTCCCATGGAGGCTTGTCATGAACAGTCTGGTTCGCGGGCTCACCGCATTGTGTTTGCTTGGTTGTACCGCCAGCACCTGGGCCGCCAGTCCCGAAGCCCTTGTTTCCAGCCCGTTTCCCGAAACCCAGCAGTTGGCTCAGAACCTGCCGGGTAGCGGCAACAACGACCCTTACAGCAATCCCATCCGTCGGGCGAACCCCAACAGCATGCAGGGCACCCAGCCTGCCAACCCTCCGCTGCGTGGTCCTGGCACCGTGCCCAGTGGCCAACCGCCTAGTCTGGAGAACGGCGGCATTGGCAACGGCTATCCTCGTGGCAGGGCCCCGCAACCCAATCCCGACCCCCGGTTGCCGAGCCCCAGCTACGACGCCAATGGCAACCGGCGTTGAGGCAATCCGTTGTCGAGCAGGCGGCCGGCAGGCTGCCAGGGAATTCAATGATCCATAGAAGGAAGCAAGGCATGCGTAGAACCCTTTTTGCCGCGTTGTGCGCCAGCACCCTGTTGAGCAGCGCCGTATCGGTCCAGGCCGCGGATCCCCAGCAGTTTCCCAGCGAGCAGGGCACCTTGAGCCTGGTCCCTGTGGTGCAGGGGTTGAATCATCCCTGGGCCCTGGCCTTCCTGCCAGGACGCCAGGGTATTCTGGTGACCGAGCGCCCCGGCAACCTGCGACTGGTCAGCCCCGAGGGCAAGCTGTCGGCACCCCTGAGTGGCGTGCCAGAGGTGTGGGCCAAGGGGCAGGGCGGCTTGCTGGATGTGGCGCTGTCGCCGGATTTCCAGCAGGACCGCATGGTCTATCTGTCCTACGCAGAAGGCAGTGCCCAGGGCGATACGGCCGGTACGGCCGTGGGGCGCGGACGGCTGGCGGCCGATGGTCGTGGGCTCAAGGACTTCCAGGTGATCTTCCGCCAGGAGCCGAAACTGTCGGTGGGCAATCATTTCGGTTCACGGCTGGTGTTCGACCGCGACGGCTATCTGTTCATCACCCTGGGGGAAAACAATGACCGCATCACCGCCCAGGACCTGGACAAGCTCCAGGGCAAGATCGTGCGCCTGTATGCCGACGGCCGAGTACCGCAAGACAATCCCTTCGTCGGCCGCGCCGGGGTGCGGCCGGAGATATGGAGCTATGGCCATCGCAACCCCCAGGGCGCGGCGCTCAATCCCTGGAGCGGCACGGTATGGGCGAACGAGCACGGGCCCAAGGGAGGCGACGAGGTCAACATCATCGAGCGTGGCAGGAACTACGGTTGGCCCCTGGCAACCCATGGCATCGACTATTCCGGCCAGCCGATTCCCGAGGCCAAGGGCCAGGACGCTCCTGGTACCCAGGTGCCCCATCATGTCTGGGAGAAGTCCCCGGGCATCAGCGGCATGGCCTTTTATGATGACGAGCGCTTCAAGCCCTGGCAGCACAACGCCTTTATCGGTGCCCTGGTCAGTGGCGAACTGATCCGGCTGCAGTTCGACGGTGATCGGGTGGTGCACGAGGAGCGCCTGCTGGGCGAATTCAAGTCGCGTATCCGCGATGTGCGCCAGGGACCCGATGGGTATCTTTATGTCGTTACCGACGAGGACCAGGGTGGGCTCTACAAGATAGGCCTGCAGTAGCACCACCTACGTGGGCCGTCGTGACGAAAGCACCACGGCGGCCCGCAACTTATTACTGCCGAAGCTGCACATCTTGTCGAACTCATCGCGGCTCACGGGTAAGTGCTGGCAATCCATGGGCTGGCGGTGCTGGCTGTGGTCGACATCCGGGTCGTGCAGGTAGACGAAATCCTCGTCGCAGTCGGTCACGATCACCCAATGGGGGGCCTTGGAGCGGGTCAGGCGATAGCTGCTGATCAGCACCAGGGGGCGGCCGCCAGCATCCAGCAGCCGCGCCAGGTCCAGCGGGCCGCCGAGCACCTGCTGCACATCGCTACGGTCCAGCTCTTTGCAGAACTCATCGTGGACCAGGCGCATGACGTCTTTTTTATGCTCGTCGCGCACACCGTTGAGAAACAACGGCCCGGCACTGTTGACCTGCAGGCGCACGGCAAATCCCCGGCGCCAGGCCGCCAGTGCCAGTCCCTGGGGGCTGCAGCCGCCATGTCCGGCAGTCATGAATACCGTGGTGGCCTCGCGCCAGATCTGCAACTCCTCGGTACGCATCAAGGGGCGTGATGGTTGCAGCGCGGCCATGGCCATCAGCAAGCAGGCCGGACCACAGGTGAAATCGGTGGTCTGCTGGTAGTAAGGCACTCGAATGCTACGGGTCTGGCGGTGTTCGCGAATGCGTTTTTCCAGGCGCAGCGCGTCGGCATGGTCTTCGTAGTAGTCGTGGATACGGGCGAAGCGCCGATAGCCATGGCGCTCGTACAGGGCGATGGCTGTCGGGTTATCGCTGCGCACCTCCAGGCGCAGGTAGGCGCAGTCATGCTCCAGGGCGCAGGTTTCGATCCGTTGCAACAGGCGTTTGCCCAGGCCCAGCCCACGGGCGTCGGTAGCGATGGCGATGGAGTAGAGGCGCGCCAGGGATGTGCCGCGATGAAACAACACCAGGGCATATCCGAGTACCCGATCTTGATGCTGGGCCACCCAGAGTTGCCCATGGGCGCGGCTGATCATCCATTGAAAGCTGCGCGGGGTCAGGCGGTCGCTGGTGAAACATTGCTGTTCCAGAGCCACCAGTGCCGGCAGGTCGTCAGGGGTTGCAGTGCGAAAGACAAGATCCATATAACCGCCGTAAAAGTTGCGTAATGAAACGAGACTTCAAAGAAAGTTCGTGCTTAATAGAAAGGGTCAGGTTTCTTCAGCGAGATCGAACTTTATGTCAGCGGTACAAAATCATTGGCCAGAAGTATCCGGGCAAAGTTTGCCGGCGGCAATCACTTCGACAAGTTATTTGTCGGCTGTCGATAAAGCCTCCAGTCAGGTCATCATCATTGTCGAACGCAAGGAAGACTGGGCTTCTTATTTTCCAAGTGAAGATATTCTCAGCGCCCAGGAGTATCTGGAACACAGTTGTGAAAGTGAACCGGGCAAGCGCGTCCAGGTCATCAACTTGTGCCGCAACTACAAGTACCTGGGTCATGGCTATTACTGCTCGTTGCTGGCTGAGGCCCGCGGCCACCGGGTGATTCCTTCGGTACGGACGATCAGCGAGCTGACCCGCAAGGCCCTCTACGGGCTGGCGCTGGACGATCTGGACAAGACCCTGGAAAAGGCCCTCAGCCATCACCTCTACCGTGAAACCGAGGGCTTTACGCTAACCCTCTATTTTGGTCGAACCCATATAGAACCCTTGCAAGAGTTGGCCAGGCAGTTATTCGAGTTGTTTCCATGTCCGATTCTATTGGTTGAGTTCAAAAGAACGGATAGTTGGCATATCGAAGGGGTCAAGAGTGGGGCACTACATAAGTTGCGAGAAGATCAGGAAGATCAATTTGCCAACTCACTGGACAGTTTCAGTCGCAAGGTCTGGCGTGTTCCGCGTTCCCGGCGCCTGGCCCGTTATGACCTGGCGATCCTGCATGACCCACAGGAAACGCTACCGCCTTCCAATGCCCGGGCGCTGGAAAACTTCATCCGGGTCGGCAAGGGCCTGGGGATCGATGTGGAACTGATCGAGAAGAAGGATTACTCGCGCCTGGCCGAATACGATGCCCTGCTGATTCGCGAGACCACCAGCATCGATAACCACACCTATCGTTTTGCCAAGAAGGCCGAGAGCGAAGGGCTGGTGGTGATGGACGACCCGACCTCGATCCTGCGCTGCACCAACAAGGTCTATCTCAGCGACCTGCTCAAGCGCCACCGGCTGGGCATGCCCGCCACCGAGATCCTGTACAAGGAGCGACCGCAGGACTTCGAGCGGGTTGGCGAGCGCTTGGGCTTTCCCCTGGTGCTGAAGATTCCCGATGGCTGTTTCTCCCGAGGCGTGATCAAGGTCGAGAACCAGCAGGCGCTGCTTGAGGCGACGGCCGAACTGTTCGAGCACTCGGTACTGCTGCTGGCCCAGGAGTTTTTCTACACCGAGTACGACTGGCGCATCGGCATTCTCAATCGCAAGCCGATCTTCGCCTGCCAGTACTTCATGTCCAAGGGGCATTGGCAGATCTACAACCACAAGGCCAAGGGCCAGGACATCAACGGTGAATGCCGTACCCTGGCGGTCCACGAGGCCCCGCGGGCCGTGGTGGAGCTGGCGGTGAAAACCGCCAACCTGATCGGCGATGGGCTGTATGGGGTCGATCTCAAGCAGTCCGGCGACAAGGTGGTGGTGATCGAGGTGAACGACAACCCCAACCTCGACTGCGGAATCGAGGACGCTTATCTGCAGGACGACCTGTACTCCCTGGTGCTGGAGGAGTTCGTCCGCCGCCTGGAGCTCAAGCGTCGCGGCCAGGCCTGGTGAGACGATGATCCACAGCTATCGATTGGCCCATGGCCGCTTGCAGGCGGTACCGGGGTGGGATGCCGAGGTGATGCTGTTCAGCAATCCGGACCCGGCCGAGCGCGACCTGCTGCGCAGCGCCTTCAAGCTCGATGAACATGCCCTGGCCTCGGCCCTGGACCCGGATGAGGTTTCGCGCATCGAGTTCCACCCCGACTACCTGTTCCTGATCTGGAAGCGTCCGAAAAACTACTCCGCAGGCCCTAGCCAGTCCTTCGAAGTGTCGTCCTGCGGCCTGCTGTTCGCTGCGGACCGGTTGCTGGTGATCGCCGCCGACGACACGTCCCTGGACGGGCTCGGGAGCCGCCACAACCTGCATGCGCCCCTGGATGTGCTGCTGGACTTGCTGCTCCACAACATCCATCACTACCTGGGCCACCTGAAGGTGATCAAGCTGGTGGCTCGGGAGCTGCAACACAAGTTCAACCAGACCCTGGAAAACCGCCACCTGCTACAGATGTTCAATCTCAGCGAGAGCCTGATCCATTACCTCAACGCCCTGCACAGCAACGGCACGCTGCTGGCCCGGCTGCGCAACCATGCACACATGGAGCATTTCCAGGGCTCGGCCATTGCCCTGATCGACGATCTGATCATCGAGAACAACCAGTGCTACAAGCAGGCGGAGATCTACTCCACGGTATTTGCCGGCTTGATGGACGCCCGCGGCAACCTGATGAACAACAGCAGCAACCAGCTGTTGCGCAAGCTGACCCTGATCAACGTGGTGTTCCTGCCCCTGAACCTGATCGCCAGCATCGGCGGCATGTCCGAATTCAGCATGATGACGGCGGGCACGCCCTGGTGGCTGGCCTATTCGCTGCTACTGCTGGCGATGCTGCTGGCTGCCGTTGCCATGACCGTAGGGCTGCGACGGCTTGGCAGCCGTCGCGTACAGGAGCCGTGAGGCTCATTGCGGTTGCAGGGTCAGCACCTCGAAGCCGTCGCGGGTCACGGCCACGGTGTGTTCCCATTGGGCGGAAAGGCCGTTGTCGCGAGTGACCACGGTCCAGCCGTCCTTGAGTCCACGGACCCGGGCGCTGCCCTGGTTGAGCATCGGCTCGATGGTGAAGGTCATGCCTTCGCGCAGCTCCAGGCCGGTGCCGGCGCGGCCGAAATGCAGGACCTGGGGCTCTTCGTGCATCTGCCGACCGATGCCGTGGCCGCAGTACTCGCGGACCACGCTGTAGCCGTTGGCCTGGGCACGGGACTGGATGGCGTGCCCGATATCGCCGAGCCGGGCGCCGGGGCGCACCAGCCGGATGGCATCCCACATGGCCTGGAACGTGGTGTCCACCAGGTGCTGGGCCTTGGGGGCGACATGGCCGATCAGGTACATCTTGCTGGAGTCGGCGATATAGCCGTTCTTTTCCAGGGTGATGTCGATATTGACGATGTCGCCATCCTTGAGCACGGCCTCGGGGTGGGGCATGCCGTGGCACACCACCTCGTTGATCGAGGTATTGATGCAGTAGGGATAGTTGTACTGGCCCTTGCTCGCCGGGCGCGCCTTGAGCTCATGGCGAATGAAGTGCTCCACTGCGGCGTCCAGCTCCATGGTCGACAGGCCAGGGCCGACCAGCTCATCGAGAAAGGTGAAGACTCGGGCCAGCAGTCGTCCGGATTCACGCATCAACGCCAGTTGATCGGCGGTCTTGATCAGGCTCTGGGTCATGCACGACCCCTGAGCAGGTCGGGTTTGTTCAACAACAGCTTGTTGATCAGGTCGTTATAGGCCAGATGCGGATTGAGCTCGGCCAGCAGGCCAATCTTCATCCAGAACTCGGCCTGGGCATTGATCGAACGATCCATGGTGGCACTGGCCACGCGGATCTGCTCATGCAACTCATCGGAGATCTTGACGATACCCATGTCGCGGGAGGTCCTCTTTGGGTGGGGTGAATATACGAATCATATACGTTTCATATATAAGGTCTCAAGGCAAAATAGGCCGATCCGGGGCTTGCGAGAGCGGATTTAATTCGCTAGTTTTCCTCCATGACTTTTTCTGCCGTACGTTCCCAGCCAAGCATTATTACCGCCATTCCTTATTGGCGGGCTTGCTGACGACTGCACCCAACCCGCCCTGGAGGCGGGTTTTTTCTCTCTGTCTCCCGGGCTTCGAACACAGCCAGGAGATCCATCATGAGTCACCCCAGCCGTCTTGCCAGTACCCCCGCGCCCAGCACCGACATGGCCTTGCTGGAACACTATGTGAAGATGATCCTGGCCGCCCCGGTCTACGACCTGGCCATCTGCACGCCGCTGCAAGTGGCGCCGGCATTGTCCCTGCGCCTGGGCAACCAGGTGCTGCTCAAGCGCGAGGACCTGCAGCCGACCTTCTCCTTCAAGATCCGCGGTGCGTACAACCGGCTGGCGCAACTGAGCGCTGAGCAGAAACAGCGTGGGGTGATCACCGCATCTGCCGGCAACCATGCCCAGGGCGTGGCCCTGGCGGCCCGGGAGCTGGGGATCAAGGCCACCATCGTCATGCCTGAAACCACCCCGGAGCTCAAGGTCCTGGGGGTACGTAGTCGTGGCGGCGAGGCCCTGTTGCATGGGCCGAGCTTTCCGTTCGCCCTGGCCCACGCCCTGGCGCTGGCCGAGCGCACCGGTTGTACCTTCGTGCCGCCTTTCGACGACCCCCATGTGATCGCCGGGCAGGGTACGGTGGCCATGGAGATCCTGCGCCAGCACCAGGGCCCCCTGGATGCGATCTTCGTGCCGGTGGGCGGCGGCGGGTTGATCGCCGGGATCGCGGCCTATGTGAAATACCTGCAGCCGCAGATCCGTATCGTCGGTGTCGAGTCCGAACACTCCAATTGCCTGCAGCAGGCGTTGCTGGCGGGGGAGCGGGTGATCCTGCCGACGGTGGGCACTTTCGCCGACGGTGTCGCGGTGGCGCAGATCGGCGAGTACGGCTTCCAGATCTGCCGCCAGCATGTGGACCAGGTCATCAGCGTCAGCAACGACGAACTGTGTGCCGCGATCAAGGACATCTACGACGATACCCGCTCGATCACCGAACCTTCCGGGGCCCTGGCGGTAGCGGGCATCAAGCGCTACGTCGCCGACAGCGGTGCCCGTGGCCAGACCCTGGTGGCCATCGACTCGGGAGCCAATATCAACTTCGACAGCCTGCGCCACGTGGCCGAGCGGGCGGCGCTGTGCACTGCCGTGGCGCAAGCCTGAAGTGCAGGGACGGTCAGGACAGCAGTGGCCGCATGAAGCTGCGTTCGTAGCTGAGGATGAATTTCTTCTCTACCACCGAATCCACCAGGGCCACGCTTTGCGGATCGCCAAGGGCCGCCTGGCGATAGGCCTCGTAGTCGGCCAGGGACGGGAAACTGAACAGGCAGTGGGCGATGTTGCTGGCCCCTTCACTGGGCAGGAAGTAGCCATGGTGGGTACCGCCCAGGCGCTGCACCACGGCAATCCAGGCCTTGGCGTAGGCCTCGAACTCGGCCAGTTGGTAGGGGTCGATCACATAGCGGACATGGCAGGTAATCAAGGACGGTACTCCAGTGAGGAACGGACGGGTTCGCGTCAAAAAAACTGCGGCTCAGAGCCAAATCGAATTTAACAGACTCGCCAAAGCCGCATAGTCTGAACCCTGGCCCCGTGTATGCAGATCCCGCAGGCCGGGCCACGACATCGAACACGGACGTCGCCACTGGCAGGCGCTTGGCCTGTCGATTGGTCGCCTCGAAGAAGGAGAGAGTCGCCATGTTTCTATCTGCCCTGGAGTTGCGCAACATCATCGAAAGCAGTTTCCTGCCCAAGCGATGCCAATGCACCCTGAGCCCCGACCTGTCGATGACGGTGAAGGTCTTCGGCGACCGTGAGCCCGATCGCGTCGACCTGCTGGTGACCGGCATCGATGCCGCGCAGCTCAACGGCTGCCGGGAAATCAACGAACTGGTGGCCGAATTGCGCTATGACCTGGCCCACAACGCCAGTCATATCGGGGAGCTCAAGCGCGCCCATCATTGAAGCATCGCCCAGCGTTTCGTGCCCAAGTCCGGTAGGCAGCCGCTGTTACCCATCGACCAGGTGGTTGCAGGCTCCGGTCTCGCAGCCGTTCAAGGCTGCAGCGCGCCTTATGGCCGACCCTACAGATCGCTGTAGGCGATGCGCTGGTAGCCGGGTAGCGCTTGGTCGAGCAAGTGGTCCAGGGATTGCCGGGGTGGCAGGTAGTCGTCGCCGAAATCACCGTTGTCCAACTGGGTCGGATGGGCGACCACCTCGATCAGGCCGTGCGGGCGCAAGCCGTCGAGCAGGTCCCTGGGGGTGCAGACCCTGTCGGCCGAGGCCCCCGATAGCCAACGCATCCGACGATTCAACGAGCTTTTGAACAGCCACTTGAGCGGGCCGATGTTGCCGCCGACATTGCGCGCCAGCCGTACGGGCACCCTCTGCTGGGCGGCGAAGCGCGCGACGATCATCGCGATCGGCCAGATGTTGTGCACATGCTGGTGCGAATCGATATGGCTGGGCCTCACCCCGTGGTCCAGGCAACGCTCCCACTGGGCTTGCAGCTCTTGCCACACGGCGGTCCTGGCCGCGGCCGGCAAATGCAGGGCCGAGCGCCGCAGGTGCAGATCGAACTGGCCCTGGGCATCGCAGAATAGCGGTTGGCCAGCGATTGCCTGGCTCAAGGGGGCACCATAGGTCAGGTTGAAGTGCAGGCCGATACGCCCCAGCAGGGCGTGCTGATTGGCCAGGCGGCAGGCGTCTTCGAAGGCCGGCATGTTGGCCATCAGAGTGGCCGAGCTGATGACCCCGCGCTGGAACGCGCGCAGGGTCAGTTGGTTGTATTCGGGGTCGAGGCCGAAGTCGTCGGCATTGACGATGACCTGCTGCAGCCGGGAGTGCTTCATGGACGAACCTTCTTGGCAGTAGCGGCCAGGCGACGTTCGCGCCAGGCCTTGAAATGAGGCTTGAGTCGTTGCCAGAGGCGCTCGCCGAGCCCCGCCAGCAAGCCGCGCGGACGCCAACTGTAGAAACTCCAGCGCTGGTGCTCCACCAGGCCACTGAGGCGTTCATGCAACTGGTGGCTGGAGCGGCTGAGGCTCACTCGGGAAGCGTCGACCCACTGCCAGCCGTCCTCCAGGCCCCAGCGAATCCACTCGTCCAGCAACAGCCGGCCGCTGCCCAGGTTGGCGTAGTCGGCGAGAAAGGCGATGTTGTAGTCATACAGGCGCCCGCGCTCCAGGAGTCCCAGGCGATAGCTGATGCAGCGCCCCTGGTGTTCCAGCATCGCCACTCGCACCCGATCTTCGGCTGCCAGGGCGTGCAAGGCGCTGAACATCCATTGCTGGCGCCGCGCTCCAGAGAAGATCCCCAGGCCATCGGTGCCTTTCCAGCTGGACTGTTCCACTTCGCAAAGCCTCTGCAGGACCTGGTCGATGTCTTGCGCGCTGGGGGACAGGCGAACGACCCGCGCATCGATTTCGGCGCAGCGTTTCTTTGCCCGACGCAGTTCATAGCGCAGGGTCCCGCTGGCTTCTTCGCGATCGCTGGGAAGAATCTGGTGCTCCGGTACGCGGCATCCCAGCGACTGTTCGCCATAGCTGCTGGCCCGGCGCCAAGGCTCCAGCACGCCGGCGGCATCGACCAGCTCGTGCAGTTGCAGCAAATCGTGGGGCAGGCGCCGGCGAATCTGGCCCAGGGCTTCGGCCATGGCCGACCTTGCAGCGGGCGCCACCAACAGCGCCAGGCGATCGCTCAGTGGGTGCCCCAAGTGCCGCAAGACCCGCAATGGCAGGCCGCCACGGGACTCTCGCCCGGCGATCAATGGCAGGCACAGCAGCAACTCCGCGTCCTGCCAGCCCATCAGGATGTGCAATGCCTGGTGCTCGGTCAGGGCCTGTTCGGCGCCGCGCAGCCAGCCCAGGCGATTGAACGGGGTAGCCTGTTCGGTCGCTTCGCACAGTCGTTCATAGGCTTGTGCGGGGAAGTTTTCGGTGCACAGGCTGGTGCACCATTGCCAACGCAGGGTCACGTGCGCTCCTTGTCGATCTGGCTGGCCGCGGCCTGCTGCTCGGCCAGGCGACCGCGCCTGAGGTGATGCAGGCGCGTCTGGTGATAGGGCCGGCGGCGATGCAAGTGCAGGCAGCGCAACAGGCAATAGACATGCAAGGATTCGCCGACCTCCTGGAAGCCCAGGCGCATGTGCATCTTCAACGCGGCCTCATTGCGTACGTTAACCAGTGCCCGGGTGGCCTTGAAGCCGCGCTCGCGGTACTCCTCCCAGAGCATCTTCTGCGCCAGGATCACCACCCCCGAGCCACGGTAGGGCAACGCGCATTCCCCGGCGAACTGGTACAGGCAGCCAGGCGGCATGCGCATCCAGCAGCGATACAACTGATCGTCGTAGTAATCACGCTCGCTGATCCACACCATCATCATCACGTTGCCTTCGTGATCCAGGTGGGCGCTGCCGCGACTGCCCTTGTCCAGCAGGCCGCGAATGGCCGGTAGCTGCGCCTTGAAGTACTTGTCGAAGGCCGGCAGCAGCTCCCGGGTGATGCGCACTTGGGGCCAGCGCTCGGGGCTGATGGGGCAGGGCACCGGCAGCGCCAGGGGGCGCTCCAGGGTCAACAGCTCCCAGTGGTAGTAGAAGAAACGTTCGCGCAGCAGGCGCAGGCTGCCGCGCAGGCCCTTGCGGCGAATCTTGGCCAGCAGGCCGGTCAAGCGATTCATAGGGTTTTCCAGGTCAAGGCGAACAGGGTCTCGCCGGGCAGTTGGAACACTGCACGGCCGGCATGGCACTGCACCGGTGCGTCATGGCTGTAGCCGTCGGGCCCCAGCAACTCCAGACGAGGGCCGGACTGGCAGAGATCGGTCGTCGCCGCCAGCTCGATGGTGTGTGGCCGTAGGGTCTTGGCCACTCCCAGCAAGCTGTGACGGGCGCCATCGCGCAGGGCCAGGGCGTCCACCTCGAAGGCCGGGTTGTCCAGCGCCTGGACCTCGCCCAGCCAGTGCTGCTGGATGAATTGCTGGGCCTTGGCCACCGGCTTGAGGGCAAAGCGCTGGGCGTCGCGCAGGGCCAGCATGCCCTTGGGATACTCGGGTTCGTCGGCGGCCTGGAACCAGTTGAGCATGTCCAGCAGGCCGTCCTGCGAAGCGTTGACCACTACCGACATCCACCACAGCGCCGCATAGTGGGTGTCTTGCTGGTAGGGGCTGAGGTCCGGGCCGCTGGAAATATTGGTCTGGCTCAACAGCAGCGCCTTGCGTGGCCGGCCGTGCTCGTCCAGCCCCACCAATTGCGCAGCGGCGCGCACGCTGTCGCGGTAGCGCCGGGTGGCCAGCAGATCGCGCACCATCCATTCGTGCCAGGCCAGGGCATCGATATCCTCGCCATGTTCTTGCAGCAGCCGCTGCGCCCAGTCGATGCCCCGGCGTTGCCCGGCACCGACCCGGAATGGCCCGTCCAATAGCCTGGAGCTGGCTGGCATGGCAATACGTACCCCGGCTGCGCGGGTATCGGGATTGGCCCGGGTGTGCTCCAGCATCTGCCCGAAATAGGCGGCGAACGCGGCATAGCTTGGGTAGTTCAGGTTGGGTTCGTCGGCAAAGGCCAGGTAGTGCGTGCCTCGGTTGCCCAACTGCGCGCTGTCGGCCAGCCAGGCATCGAGCCCCGCAAGGGTCTGGCGATCGGCCTCCAGTACCGGACGGCGCCCGGTACCTGCCAGGAGGGTGATGTCGTGATCGATGGCGAACATTTCGCGATACAGGCGACGAAAGCCGATTTCCCGCAGCGGTTCGCTCTTGATCACATCGACGAAGCTGTAGAAGTTGGCCGATCGGGCGCCCAGGGCCCGTAGCAGTTCGAAGGTCGACTGCGGCGGCTGGGCGTAGGGCAGGGCGATACCCAAGTACGGGCTGGGACCCCGAGCCTGCGGCTTGAGCGTCAGCTCCACCTGTCCCGGGGTCCACTGCAATGGATGCAATTGGTGCAGGTCCTGGGCGAACAGGTTGGCGGTGCCATCGAGCCAGAACCCGACCTTGCCGGAGCCGCCCATTGACAGGCGCCAGACTTCATCCTGGCTGGCCGGTGGCAACGGGACCTGGTCGAATTGCGGGTACTGTTCGTGGCGCTCCAGCTTCAATCGCACTTGCAAGCCATCGCTCAGGCGCACGGCCTGCAACACGCTGACACCACCGTGATACTTGCCAGCCAGCACCGCTCGCTCCCCTGCGGCCACCTGAAAATACAGCTCGGCCCCTTCGGCGACATCGGCGCTGAAATGCACTTTGGCCGGCTCGAACTGGGCTTGAGTGGCGCTGTCATGGCCGATCTTGAAATTGCGAAAGCTGTAGCCCGGGACTTGCAGGCGATAGTCGCCCTGGGCCGCAGGCAGGTGGATATCCTGCTGGCCATAGGCTTGGCTGGCGGGGATATCCAGCGCTTGCAGCAACTGGCCGTCAGGCGCCAGCAAATACAACTGCTCGTGGTTGGCGTCGCTTTGCCACGCGGGGCTCCAGCGCAGATGCAGGGTGTCGGCGGCAGCGGCCTGCAGGTACAGGCTGCCATCGCGGATATCGCCCCACTGCATGGGGGCCGCGTACAGCGACGGCGCCACGAATAGCATCAGGGCGAACAGGGAACGGGGTTTCATCAGGCCTTTTCCTTGGGGCGCAACAAGTGGCGCAGGTAGACGATGTCTGCCGGTAGCAGAAACAGGGTGCGGTACCAGGCAATACCGCTGAGCCGACAGTACAGTGCGAGCATTGCCAGGCTTACCGCCAGGTAGGCGATGGACGAAGCCAGGCCCGCACCGACGATGCCCAGCCGCGGGATCAGCAGCGCGTTCAGGGCCAGGTTCAGCAGCGCGCCGGCCCCCAGCATCAACGACAGGGTGCCGGGCCGCTGCTTGCCCAGCAGGTCCAGGCGCAGGATGCTGGCGTAGCACAGGCCCAACAGCCCGGGCAGCAGGGCCAACAGTGCTTGGTAGGCCGGGGCATAGGCCGCACCGAACAGGGTCACGATCAACCACTGGCCGATCAGCGCCATGGCAAGGCAAGCGCCGAGCATGACCGTGGCGGTCAGGCGCAGGGCCAGGGCGGTAAGCTGCTCGATGCCATTGCCTTGCTGTAACAGGCGCTTCATCAGGGGCGTGGTCACGGCCTCGGGAATGATCAGCAACAGCTCGGCGGCGGCGCTGGCCATGGCATACCAGCCAAGGGCCGTGGGGTCGAGCAAGGCGCCGATGAACAGATAGTCCGAGCGCAGCATCAACTGCTGGGCCAGGACACCGGGATGGCTCTGGGCGCTATAGCGCAGGAGCCGGCCTTGTTCGCCGGACTGCCAGCGCAAGCGCAGGTCGTGAAAGCGCGCCAGCCAGCACCAGCCCACCACGACCACCAGCAGGGTGCCCCCCAACCAACTGACCAGCGCCGCGGACAACGGCTGGTCGCGCCAGATCCACCACAGGCCGACGAACAACACCAAGGGCACCAGGGACTCCAGCAACCGCAGGGCATTGAAGGCTTCGACCCGGCCATCGGCGTTGTGCAGGGTCAGCAGGCCGCTCTTGAGCACCGTGATCGGCACCGCCAGCAGCAGTAGCCAGGCCAGGCTCCCCAGTTGCAGGCTCAGCTCCCACTGGCTGCCCAGGGTGTTGATCAGGGCCAGTGCGGCAAGGGTCAGCAGGCTGGCCAGCAGGCAGCCGTAGACCAGGACCTGGGTCAGCAGCAGCGCCATGGGGCGCTGGCGCGCAGCGTCATACCCCACTGCCGTATTGAGACCGCCGCTGGTGAGCGCGGCGATCAGGTCCGGCAGGGTACTGAGCAGGGCGAACAGGCCGCGATCCGCCGGGCCCAGTAGCCGCGCCAGGAGTATGTTGCGCAGCAGGCGCAGGCCGATCATCGCCAGGCGCGTGCCCATGCTCAGGGCCAGGTGCCAGAGGTAGCCTCCACGCCTCATGCCCGCGCCCCCTTCAGCAAGCGCCAGGCCAGGAGCCCCGGATGGGCGGCGCTGGCATGGCTGACATCGATTCGTGGCAGGGCCAGCCATGGGTTGTCACCTGCCTCGATCAGGCCGGGTTGGGTGCCCAGGGCATAGCGATAGCCCAGCTCGGCGACGGCGCTGCGCACCTGCAGGTTGTGATCGCCATTGGGATAGCAGTAGATCTCCAGGGGGGCCTGGCAATGCTTGCGTAGCGCGTCATGGGAGCGCTTCAGATCACTGCGCAGGGCGAGCGGATCGAGACGCGTGAGAATGCCATGGCTGGCCCCGTGGGGGCCGAAAGACACCAGCCCGGAACGTTCCAGCTGCTTGACCTGGCTCCAGTCCATGGCATGGGGCGCGGCGCCGGCCGGACAACTGTCGGCCAGGGCTTGCAGGGTGACCGGGTCCAGTTGCTTGAGGCGTTGCAGGTAGCCACCCAGGACACGACTGCGAGCCACGCTGGCGGCCGTTTGCAGCAAGGCTGCGGGCGGGGGCAGTTGCAACATTCGCAGGTAGTCCAGCAGTGGCTGGCTTGCGCTGGCGTTGGGTTGCTGCCACAGGGTCTCGCCAATGGACTCCCACCAGAAGCCCTGGCTGCGACCGATGAAATCGGTGGACAGGAAGATGCTTGCCGGCACTTCGTAGCGCTCCAGCAGCGGGTGGGCCACTTCTGCGTTGTCGCGCCAGCCATCGTCGAAGGTCAGGGCTATCCGGGGGCGGTCGCCACCGGGCAGCTCCAGCAGTTGCTGCAGCGGCACACAGTCGAAATGCCGGCGCAACCAGCGCAGCAAATGCTCGAATTGCGCCTGGCCGACACATAATGGCGCACGGTGGGGCAGGCTCGCCGCGGTGGAATCGGCGAGCACCCGGTGCAGCATCAGTATCACCGAGCAATCGCTCAGGCGGCGGCGCCCGACACTGTGCAGGTAGGCACTGCCCAGCAGGCGCTTGAAAATCAGTTTCACCTTCACCTCAGCGATTCTGCTGTGGGTTCCACAGGGCATAGCGCTGCCCGCGGAGGAACTGCCAGAGGCCCATGCTCATGCCCGCCAGGGTCACCAGGATGAATCCGGCCAGGCGAAACACCTTGGGCAGGCGTCCGCGCGAGTCCAGCAAGCCCAGGAGGCCCGCGCCATAACCCGCCAGTTGGGCAACCAGCAACGCGCTATAGAAGGGGCCGGCGTCCCACAGCAACAGGTTGCTCAGCAACAGTGGCAACAACAACACCGGTGCCAGGCGCCGGATCAGCTTGTGGCTGATCAGGGCAATGGCATAGGCGCCGTGGCGCCATGGATTCATCAGCTCCCGGCGCTGGGCCAGGCTCTGCAAGCCGCCCACGGTGACCCGCAGGCGTCGGCGGTATTGTTTGTCGGCTTCATCCACGCCCTGGTCCAGCACCTGGGCTTGCTCCACATAGACGATGCGCTTGCCCGCCACCGGGGCGCAGGTGCTGATGAAAAAGTCATCGTTGACCTCGGCCGGAATCCGCTGGAACAGTTCCCGGCGCAGGGCCAGCAACGCGCCGTCGGCTGAAACCATGCAGCCGGTACGATTCTCGGCCTGGCGCAACCAGGCTTCGTAATGCCGGTACAAGCTATCTCCCAGGCTCAGGTTGTGCCCGGGCCGGGGGATGATCATATGCCCACCGCAGGCGCCTACCTGCGGATCGGCCAGGGGCTCCAGGAGCTTGCCCAGGGTGTCGGTGGACCACTGGTTGTCGGCATCGGTGAACACCAGGATGTCATTGCGTGCCAACTCTACCGCGGCGTTGAGGGCCCCGGCCTTGCCCACCCGCGGCAGATCCAGCACCAGGACCCGTGAGTCGCGCAGGCCCAGGGCAATGGCCACGGTCTCGTCGCTGGAGCCATCGCTGGCCAGGATGATCTGCAGGTCGGTGGCCGGGTAATCCTGTTGCAGCAGGGTCTGGAGCTTGTGCTGGATATGCGGTCCTTCGTTATGAGCGGCGATGATCACGCTGACCGATAGCGGCTGGCCCTGCATCGCAGGGCGTGGGCGCACGAACAGGCTGAGCAGGCCCAGCAGCAGCGGATAACCCACCCAGGCATAGAAGGGCAACAGCAGGCAAAGCCAGAAAAGAATCTTAGCCACGGTCGGGCCTCCTGACAGAACGGTTGAACAGACCCTGGATCAGGGCCGAGGCCCCCAGGTACAGGCGCACCCAGTGCAGCAGCCAGAGTTGCAGGACAAACAGCGGGTCGCGCTGGCGCCACCCCTGGCGCAGGGCCAGGAGCAGGGGCGCGAGCGCGGCCAAGGCCAGGTACAGCAAGGCGCCGCCCCCCTGGCCCAACAGCAGCGCCAGCACGGCCATCAGGCTGAACAAGGCACACGCCAGGCACAGCAGTGGGAAGCGCAGCAGGCGCAGGCTCGGCCCGGCGCTCTTGAGCAATTGCACATGGCTGCCCTGGCGCCAGCGTTCCTTGGCGGCCCATTCGCTCCAGCTGGCTTCGAACCCCCAGTGCAGCACCTGGGGCTGGGCCAGGCTCAACTGCCGTGCTCCGGCGGCGTTCAGGCGCAGGCCGAAGTCCTTGTCCTCGCCGGTACGCAGTTGTTCGTCGAAACCGCCGACACGCTCGAACCATTCGCGCTTCAGGCAAAGGTTGGGCGTAGGCATCCACTGCAACAGGCGAGCCTTGCCCCCGGCCGCCAGGCTGCGTCGCTGCCAGGCCCGGGCGAACCAGGGAGCGCTGGCAGGGGCGGCACAATCCAGGGCGAAAACCTCGGCCTGCGCCTGGTTGCGTTGCCAGAGTTGCAGCCAGTTGCCGGGTACTTCGATGTCGGCATCGAGAAAGGCCAGGCAGTCGCCAGTGGCGACGGCGGCGCCGCGATTGCGCAAGGCCCCGATGCTCAGCCCGGGGCATGGCAGGACCTGGGCACCCAGTTCCCTGGCCCGTTGTGGTCCCTGGTCGGTGGAGCCGTTGTCGACCACGATCAGCTCGCAGTCCATGTCGGCCGCCCGGGCGGCGCGCAACACGCTGCCCAGGGTTCGCTCGATGTGTCGCGCCTCGTTGTACATGGGCACGATCACGCTGATCCGTTGCATTGCAGCCTCCCTTGGCAGGATCTCGCTGATGACATGCTCGCCTTGGCGTCGCGACGCCAGGACGACTTTCTTGCGGCGCTCGCGCCCCGAGTAACGGTGCCTCATCACGCTTGCTCGGCCTCACGCCGCAGCACGCTGGACAAGGCCAGGAAGATCCACAGGTACTTGTGGTTCGGTGCGCTGAGGAACAGCAGGAACACCGCCAGTGCCAACAGGCTCAGCCCCAGGTGCGTGACAAGGTCGGCCTGCTCCCGGGCGCCCCGGGCGAGGAACGCCTGGCGCGAGCGCTCGAAATTGCGCAGCCCCATGAGCAGCAGCGCCACGAAGCTCAGGCCGCCGGGAATGCCCAGCTCGCTGAACAGTTCCAGATAGGTGTTGTGGGCCCGGCGATACAGGTCCGGCTCGTTGAGGTTTTCCGAGAAACTGCTGGCGAAGCCGGTTTGCGCGTAATGGATCGGGAAGGTACCCAGGCCTGAGCCCAGCAGTGGGTTCTCGCGGATCATCTGGCTACCGACCACCAGGTAGGAGGTCCGACGACCCAGGGAGGTGTCCGCCGAGTGCGAACCGGACTTGAGCATGCCCAGGGACTTGATCCGCGCCACATAGTCGGCCGGCAGCGCGGCGATACCCAGGGGCACGACGATCGCCACGGCGAACATGGCGAAGCCCAGGTGCTTGGGCCGCAGGCGCTTGAGGCGGTCGCGGTAATGCCAGGCCCCGATGGCGATGGTGAACAGCACCACCAGCAGGCCGGAGCGCGAGTCGGTCTTGGTCATCCCAGCCATCAGGGTCAGGCTGATGGCCACCCAGAACAGGCGCTCCAGCCAGTGGGGCGAACGCAAGGCGAGCAGGATCGCCGGTGGCACGGCCATGGCGATCAGCAGGGCAAAGTAGTTGGCGTCCTGCAGCAGGCCGATGGCCCGGCCGCCCACCTGGTACTTGGCGGAAACCAGCGCGATCACGCAGGTAATGGCCACGCTGACCGCCAACAGGCGGCAGAGCATCAGCAGGTTGATCTCACGGGCAATCAGCAAGGTCACGAAGAACAGCACCAGGCCCACGGCCAGCTCTCGCAGGCTGTCCAGGGAGACGGCCAGGTTCTCGCTGTACATCAGGCTCAAGAGCAGGCACAGCAGGAACGGCCCCAGGGCGCGCCACAGGTTGCTGCCCAGGCGGGTCTCGGGGATCTGCCGCAACAACAGCTTGAACAGCATGATCAGGATCAGCGAGGCGCCCAGCAGCTTGGCCCCGGAAAAAGCACTGTCCTTGAACAGCCCCTCGAAAGGCACCAGTGCGCAGATCCCCAGCAGGCCCCAGGCCGGACGACGATAGAGCAGGGCCAGGCCGAACATCCCGACCACCACCAGTGGTGCCAGGAATGGCCACGGGCTGGCAAGCAAGGCCAGGCCGGCCAGGCCCAGGAGCAAACCGAGAAAAGGTGCGGCGATCATACCGGGGTAGTCTCTCTGGCAACGCGGTACAGCTCATCCCAGCGCTTGGCCAGGGTGGGCAGGTGATGGTGCTGGCGCTGGGTGACACGAGCCGCCTCGGCCAGGCTCCGGGCCTGGATTGGATCGTCCAGCAACTCGCCGATGCAGCGGGCCAGTTCCTCGCTGTCCAGGGGCGTGGCCAGCAGGCCGTTGTGCCGATGCTGCAGGACATCGGGAATGCCGCCGACGGCAAAGGCCGCTACCGGAGTCCCGACCTGCATGGCTTCGAGCAGGATCATCGGCGTGCCTTCGGTGCGTGAGCTGATCACCAGCACGTTGAGGCGCTTGAGCCAGGGCTGCATATTGCTCTGGTAGCCCGGTAGCAGGATACGCAGGGACAAGCCGGCGGCCTCGATGCGCTGGCGCAGGATCGCGTTCTGCTCGCCATCGCCCAGGAGCACCGCCTTGAGGGAGGGGCGTTGCTGGCACAGGCCGATCAAGGCATCGAGAAACAGATCCGGGCCTTTTTCCCCGCTCAGGCGCCCAACGAAACCCACCAGGGGTTCCTGCTCGTCGCGCCGCACCGGAGCGTCATGCAGGGGCGGAGCCTGGTTGCCCGTGGCGATGGCCGGGGCCGGTTCCGGCAGGCCGTTGGGAATCACCAGCAGCTTGGCTTCGGCGACGCCTGCCTGCAGATGCAGGCGGGCGATACTCTGGGCGACGCACACCACCCGGCGTACGTGGCTGCTGCGACACAGGCGCAGGCTGGTCCAGGTATAGAGCTTCTGCTTCAGGCTGCGCGGGGTGAAACCGTGCTGGGTCATTACCAGCGGCAGTTGCAGGCGCCTGGCACAGGCCCAGGCGAACACCTGGGCCTTGAAGTTGTGGGCATTGAGCAGCCCGGGCTGCTGGCGCAGATGGGCCAGCAGCTCCTTCAGGCTCCGGCAATTGTGGCTGGGCACGCCGGCCTCGGCAAAACGCTGCAGCAACGCCAGCGGAGCATCGATGAACACCACCCGATGCTCGCCCGGGGTGATCAGGCAGTGATCCAGCAACATGCGCTCGGCGCCATAGAAGCCACCGCTGTGGATCAGATGCACGATAGGCTGCGCGGCCATGCTCAAGTCGTTCACTGTTTGGCCCAATGCCAGGCCCAGCGCCAGGTCCAGCGTGGGTAGGGGTTGAGCTGCGGGGTTTCGACCGCGTTGAGCACCATCAGCACGGGCAGGCCGAGATGGTCGCTGACCTGGGCCGGATGCTTGAAGCGATGGTCGAAGAACTCATAGACATAACCCAGGGCGATGGCCAGGAGCAGCCCGGTCAAAAGACCCAGGGGGATGATCAGCATCGGTTTGGGGAAAGCCGCTTCGCTGGGTTCGTAGGGCTGGCTCAGGACTCGCGCATTGGACAGCTCGCCGCTGATCAGGCGCTCGCCGCGGCTCTCTTCATAGCGCTGGGTGTAGGTGAAGAAGGCCTTGTGCAGGGCATCGATCTCGGTGTCCAGCTGGCGCAGCTTGCTCAGCACTTCCTGCAGGTCGCGCACACGGGTCTTGTAGTCGTTGATCCGCGTGGTTTTCTGGGCGATCACCGACTGGGTGATCTGCAATTCGCTGCTGCGTTCGCGGACGCGGTTCTCCACGACCTTGAGGAACTGCGCCCGGGCCCGGACGATCTGCTCGCGCTGTTGCTGCATTGGCACGCTGTCGGCGCGGTAGGTATCGGCGGTGGTGCCGTACTGGCTCACCAGGTTGGTCAACTGCTCGCCCAGGTGCTTGATCTCGCGGTCTTCGTAGGCAACGTTGTCCACGGTGTTGGCGAAGGCGAAGGGAAAGGTGTAGTCGGTCAGGCCGGCCTTGCGTGCAGCGTCCAGGCTTTTCTGCAGGTAGTCCAGGCGGCGCTGGCTTTCCAGGGCCTGGTCACGGTAGCCGTTGAGCGACTGCTCCTCGGTGTTGATGGCATTGAGGCGGAAGGTGATCTCCTCCTTGGGATCGGAGGCATGGGCTGCTTCCAGCAATGCCTGGCGCTTGCCCTCCAGATCGTCGAGGCGTGACTGGTACTGGGCCTTCTTCTGTTCGTAGAAGGCCTCGGGCAGTTCATTGGATTGCAGGTCCTGGCGGCTCTTGAGGTAGTTGGCCAGCAGGCGCTCGACAAAGCGCGTGCCCTCGGCGGCGGACGGGCTGCTATAGACGATGGAGATCACGTTGGAGCCGGGCAGGGTGCCGATCTTCAGATCCTTGACCGCCTGGTCGGTGAAGGCGTCCAGGCTGGTATCGCGTACCGGGTCCACTGCCAGGCCGAAGAAACCGCGGGCCGGATTGATCACATAGTTGCGCAGCGGGTCCACCAGGATGCTGCGGATCGGCTTGAGCACCAGCTTGCTCAACAGGCCTTCGCTGCCACTGAACTGGCCCTCGCGACGCAGTTGGTCGATGGTGTCGCGGATCAGGGTCGGCGAGCGCAGGATATTGCTCTCGGTCTCCATATCCGCCAGCGAAGGCGGGATGAACTTGTCGGCATCCGGGGCGAGCACGGTGTTGGCGTCGGTCTGCGACAGCTTCTTGGACTGCACGATGACTTCGGCAGTGATCTCGAAGCTCTGCTTGAGCACCAGCGGCAGCAACAGAGCGAGCAGGGCGAAGCCCAGGAATACCCGCTTGATCAGGCGCCGATTGACGAAGAACACGAGGAGGAACTCGTGCAGGTAGTTTTCGATCTTGGTCATCGAGGCGAACTCAGTTGTTATTCGATTCTTTGTTGTCGACGCGGTAGCCGAAGCTGAAGCCGACACCCTGGAACATGATCACGTCCGCCAACTGCTTGCTCAGTGCACCGGCCTTGGCCAGGCGGGTCTTGGGCACGTAGAGCATGTCGTCCGGCTGCAGGTAGGCGAACTGCAGGGCCTTGCCATCCAGCGCCGCGTCGGCGTCGTAGACCCGGGCCTCGACTTCGCTGCCCTTGCGCCGCAGGATCACTACCGAGTCCAGGCGCGCGGTGGGGCCGGCGCCCTTGGCCAGGGTCAGGGCCTCGAGCACCGAAATCGGCCGGCGTACCGGGTAAGCGCCCGGCTGGCCGACTTCACCCATGACGAAGACCTCGTTGGCGGCGGTGGTCTTGAGCAGTACGTCGACGCTCACCGCACCGACTTCCTTGGCGTAGCGCTGGTTGATCAGGGTTTGCAGCTCGCTCAGGCTCTTGCCCTGCAAGGACAGGCTGCCCAGCAGCGGGAAGCTGGCGCGGCCATCGGAGCCCACCACGATTTCGCGACTCAAGCCAGTGGCCGGGTTGGTCAGGCTCGTACGCAGGTTGTCCAGCTGGGCCATGGCGTGGGAGATCGAGAAAGTGATCTGGGGCTTCTTCAACACCTTGGCGTACTGCGCTTGCAGGGCCTGGCGCGCCTGTTCGGCGGAGAGCCCGGCGACCTGGATATTGCCGATATAGGGCATGTCGATGCTGCCATCGGGCAGTACCAGCTTGTTGCCCCCAAGCTCCGGCGCGCTGATGAAGGTCACATCGACCTGGTCGCCCGGTTGCACCAGGTAGCGGGTCTGGCTGGTGGTGCCGATATGGAAGATCACGTCCAGCACGTCCTGGGGACGCAACACCTGTTCGATGGGCATGACTTCGGTGAGCTGGGCCTGATCGGCCGGGGCGCTGAGGATCTGTACCGGCATGTGCTGCGGCTCGCGATCGGCGCAACCACCCAGGGCCGCCAGCAGCAGTGACAGGCTCAGCAGGGAGAGTCTTGGCTTGTTCATGGTTACACGGTCCTTGTACCGGTCAGAGGCGGTCGTAAACCCACTTGGGCATGTAGTACTTGCGGGCGTTGAACACGCTGCCGATCAGCTTCGCTTCGGCCTGGATCAACCGTTGCGCCGCGGCCTGGGCCACTTCCCAGCGGGTTTCCTCGCTGCGCACCACCAGCACCACGCCATCGACCTGGGTACTCAGGGTGAGGATGTCGCCACTGCTGTACACCGGGTCGCCATCGATGATCACGAAGCGGTATTGCCCGGCCAGGAGTTGCAGCAGGTCGCGCAACTGCTCGGGCGTCAGGCGTTCGGCGTACTGCTGGCGCCGACCCAGGGGCAGGAAGTCGAAGTCCTGCTCCTGGCTGTCATGAATGCAGCTACTCAACTGCGGTGGGGTACTGGCCAGGGCCAGGTCGAGAAAACCCGGTTGCTGGTCCAGGCCCAGGCGCCGGGTCAGGCTTTGCTCGCCCAGGCTGGTATCCACCAGCAGTACTCGGCCCCGGCTGGTGCGTGCCAGCTCACTGGCCATGCTCAGGCTGCTGCTGGTGACGCCACTGTTGCGGTTGGCCGCGGTCAACAGGATCACGCGCAGTTCCTGGTCGAGCACGGTCACTGCCAGGTTGCTTTCACTGGGGGGCTGGATTTTCAGACTGGCAAAGGTTGCTGCCGCCATTTCAACTTGCTCCGTGGCCATTGAGGACCTTGAAAGGGGTTTTGATCAGGATCTTCAGGTCGAGCCAGGGGCTCTGCTGGAAGATGTAGGTCATGTCGAGGGTCACCCGGCCGTCGAAATCCACGTCGCTGCGCCCGGAGACCTGCCACAGGCCGGTGATGCCCGGGTAGATGCTCAGGCGACCCAGGTGGTGTTCCTTGTAGGTCTGGGCGTGGAACGAGGTTGGGCGTGGGCCGACGATGCGCATCTGGCCAAGCACCACATTGATCAGGTTCGGTAGTTCATCGAGGCTGGTACGACGCAGGAAGCCGCCGATCCCGGTAATCCGCGGATCGCGATCGATCTTGAAGTCCACCGAGTCCGGGCCGTGCTTGTTCAGGTGGCGTACCGAATCCTTGAGGGCCTCGGCGTTGACCACCATGGTGCGGAACTTGTACATGCCGAAGCGTCGGCCACGAAAGCCCGTACGCAACTGGACGAAGAACACCGGCCCTGGGCTGGTGAGCTTGATTGTCAGGGCAACCACCAAAAGCACCGGCGACAGTGCCACCAGCAGCAGCGCTGCCAGTACTGCCGAGGTCAGTCGCTTGCTGCGTGACAAGGTCCAGGGCCGGCCGCCATCGCGGCCAGTGATCCAGCCATGGTGTTGCAGGTCGATGGCAGCCTGGACCTTGCGTCGGAACGGGTCGTTGCGCCGATCGATGCGCGTGGGCGCATCGCTTGCGGGCGATGAGAGGGGTCTGTCCATATCCACCGGAAGTATTTCCATTGCAAAAGAGTTGGGGGAACGCTCAGGGCACGCAGGCCGCTCAGGACGTCCGGCCTTGGTAGTAGCGCAGGTACCACTGCACGAAATCCCTGAGCCCGTCTTCCAGGGGAACCTGGGGCCCGAAGCCGGTGAGGTTCTCCAGGGCGCTGACATCGGCGCAGGTGTTGAGCACATCTCCCGGTTGCAGTGGCAGGTACTCGACCTGGGCCTGGCGGCCAAGGAGTTTCTCCAGGGCGGCCACATAGTCCTTAAGGTGCACGGGGCGCTGGCCGCCGATGTTGAACAGGCGCCAGGGGGCCATGCTGGTGGAGGGGTCCGGTTGCTCGCGGTCCCACAGCGGGTCGCGGGCTGGTGGTTTGCCCAGTAGGCGCACCAGGGATTCGACGATGTCGTCGATATAGGTGAAGTCGCGCTGGTGCATGCCGTAATTGAACAGTTTCAGCGGATGCCCCTGGCTGATCGCGTCGGCGAACAGAATCGGCGACATGTCCGGTCGACCCCAGGGGCCATAGACGGTGAAGAAGCGCAGGCCGGTGGCCGGCACGCCGAACAGGTGGGCGTAGCTGTGGGCCATCAGCTCGTTGGCTTTCTTGCTGGCCGCGTACAGCGAGAGCGGGTGATCGACGTTGTCGCTGACCCGATATGGGGTTTGCTGGTTGGCCCCATACACCGAACTGGAGGAGGCATAGACCAGGTGCTGCACGGGGTAGCGCCGGCACATCTCCAGCAGGTTGAGAAAACCGCCCAGATTGCTGTCCAGGTAGGCCTTGGGATTCTCCAGGGAATAACGCACCCCGGCCTGGGCGGCGAGGTTGATCACCACCTGTGGGCGGACCTCGGCGAACAGCCGATCCAGGCCCTCGCTGTCGGCCAGGTCCAGGCGTTGCAGCGGGAAATGCCCCACTTGCTGTTCCACCCAGCGCACCCGATCGTGCTTGAGCTGGGGGTCGTAGTAATCGTTGAAATTATCCAGTCCGGTGACCTGATGCCCATCCTTGAGCAAACGCAGTGCGGTATGGGCGCCGATGAACCCGGCGGCCCCGGTAATCAGGATATTCATGCGCAAAGTGCCCCAGGTACGCGGTAAGGCAGGCCGATGCTCAGGTAGTGCAGACCAGCGTCCGCTGCCTGTTGCGGGTTGTAGAGATTGCGGCCATCGACGATCAGGCGATCGTTGAGCTTCTCGCGCAGCAGCTTGAAGTCCACCACGCGAAAGGCTTTCCACTCGGTGCAGATCACCAGCGCGTCGGCGCCTTGCAAAGTGTCGTCGCGGGTCGCGCACAGTTGCAGGTCATCGCGGTAGCCATACAGGCGCCGGCACTCGGTCATGGCCTCGGGGTCATAGGCATGGACCTTGGCCCCGGCTTCCCACAGCGCTTCCATCAGGTAGCGGCTGGTGGCTTCGCGCATGTCGTCGGTGTTGGGCTTGAATGCCAGGCCCCACAGGGCGATGACCTTGCCCTGGAGGTTGTCCCCCAGGTGCGCCTTGAGCTTGCGAAACAGCACATGCCGCTGCTGCTCATTGACGTCGCGCACGGTCTTGAGCATCTGCGGTTCCAGGCCATGGCTTTGTGCGGTGTGGATCAGTGCCCGCAGATCCTTGGGGAAGCACGAGCCGCCAAAACCGGCGCCCGGGTAGATGAAGTGATAGCCGATACGTGGGTCGGCGCCGATGCCTTTGCGTACCGCGTTGATATCCACTCCCAGCCGCTCGGCCAGGTTGGCCATCTCGTTCATGAAGCTGATGCGGGTGGCGAGCATGGCATTGGCCGCGTACTTGACCAGCTCGGCACTGCGGTTATCCATGAACATCAGTCGGTCGTGGTTGTGATTGAACGGAGCGTAGAGCTCGCTCAATTGCTGGCGAGGCAGTTCATGGGCGCAACCGATGATGATCCGGTCCGGACGCATGCAATCGGCGACCGCCGAGCCTTCCTTGAGGAACTCCGGGTTGGAGACCACGTGGACCCGCAGCTCGGACTTGCCCAGGTCCGCCAGTTGCTCGGCCACGGTCTCGACCACCAGGTCCGCGGTGCCCACAGGCACTGTGGACTTGATGACCAGGGTCTTGTCGCTGTACATGAGGCAGGCGATGTTTCGTGCAACGGCCAGGACATGATCGAGGTCCGCCGAGCCATCTTCATTGGAGGGGGTACCCACGGCGATGAAGATCACCTGGCCATGGCCTACGGCATCGCTGGGCTGAGTGGTGAAATGCAGGCGGCCGGCCTTCTGATTCTCTTCGATCAGGGCCGCCAGGCCCGGTTCGTGAATCGGTGGAATGGCGCGCTGCAGTTGGGCGATCTTGTGGCTGTCGATATCGACACACACCACGTTATGCCCAACATCGGCCAATGCAACCGCTTGCACCAGGCCAACATAGCCAGTACCAAAAACGCTGACTTCCAAGGGAACGACCTCGTCCATGATGAGTGTTGGGTGAGGGCGTGGCTCACCTCCTGAAAAAACGCATATGGCACATGGCCTTCATTGCGCTCTTTTTTTGACACTACCACAAGGTAAAGACGTTTAATTGACGTTTTTTGGCGTTACATAAATGACACAGCCTCTCTATTTATTTTTTAGATACAAATAAAACCCTTTTAAAACATAGCTTTACAGTTATTAATGATGGCCATAATGAAAAGCGTCAAATACTTGTATTTGTTTGTTGGGTTCGCTAAAAATCCGACGAACGGTAGATATTTTCGACAAAAGTTTGATGCTTCTTTGCTACCAACCTACAAAAAAGAACGATCTAGAGAGTGTTTCTGAGCGATGAGACAGTTTTTCGAGGCGCTTTCCAGGGCAGTGAAAAAGTCTCGGAATTGATCAGCTCGATGCTGGCTGGAGGTGTCGAACGTGAGCGCTGGAGTCAGACTAAAGTCGGGTAGGGCAAAGGCGGGCGATCTGCCATCATTTCCGGTCTTCATTGATTCAATCAATTCAACCGGTGATGTTTAATTTGCCGGATGGATTTCTCCTGGGTCTTTTCTGCCTCGCGTCACTGATTTTCTGCTGGAGCTTGTTCATGCGTCCCCCTTTTCCTTTACTCAATCCGTGCCCGCTCCTGGGCCTCGGAGCCGCTGTCCTGTGCGCGGGTTTTACACCGTTGGCCACTGGCGCCGGCTTTATCGAGGACAGCAGCGCCAAGCTCGAATCGCGCACGGTCTATTTCAATCGGGACTTTCGTGACGGCCATACCAGCAATGCCCAGGGTGCCTCCAAGCGTGAAGAATCCGCCCAGGGCTTCATTCTCAATCTGCAGTCGGGCTATACCGAAGGCACCGTAGGTTTTGGCCTGGATGCCTTGGGCATGCTCGGGCTCAAGCTCGACTCCAGCCCGGACCGCAGCAACAGCGGCCTGCTGCCATCCAGCGGGCATGACCCGCGGGGCTCGGCCGACCAGTACGCCAAGCTGGGCTTGACCGCCAAGGTGCGGGTATCGCAGACCGTATTCAAATACGGTGCGCAACTGCCGGACCTGCCGCTGCTCAAGTACAACGATGGCCGCCTGCTGCCCACCATGTTCAACGGTGCGGTGCTGACCTCCAAGGAGGTCAAGGACCTGACCCTGACGGCGGCGCGCCTGAATCGCTACACCGCCCGGGATTCCACGGACTCCCAGGACATCCGCGTGCACTGCAAGAACAAGCGCTATGCCTGCAACACCACGGCGGATCATTTCGATAACTATGGCGTGGACTACAAGTTCAGCGACCGCCTTAGTGGCCAATACCATTACGCCGAGCTGGAGGACATCTACCGCCAGCACTTCATCGGCTTGCTGGCCAACCAGCCCTTGGGGCCTGGCGTGCTCAAGGGTGACCTGCGCCTGATCAAGAGCGACGACAGCGGCAGTGCCCGTGCCGGTAGCATCGACCACCGGGCCCTGAGCACCATGCTCAGCTACGGCCTGGGTGGGCACGTGTTCAGCGCCGGTTGGCAGCGCATGTACGGCGAGAACTCGATGCCGTACCTGGATGGCAGCAACCCGTACCTGGTGAACTATGTACAGGTCAACGACTTCGCGGCGATCCAGGAGCGTTCCTGGCAACTGCGCTATGACTACGACTTCAAGGCCGTGGGCATCAACGGCCTGAGCTTCCTGACCCGCTACGTCAGTGGTGACAACATCAAGGTCCCGGGCAGCCTGCGCGAAGGTCGGGAATGGGAGCGTGACAGCGAACTCAAGTACGTGGTGCAGAGCGGCGCCTTCAAGGACGTCAGCCTGCGCCTGCGTAACGCCACCTACCGTAGCAACTACCAGAAGATCGCCCGCGACATGGACGAAACCCGCCTGATCGTCAGCTACAACTTCTCGATCTTCTGACGCAGCGCTGCCCTGTAGCCGCTGTCGAGCCTGTGGCGAGGCTGCGCGAAGGCCCGCAGGGCCTTGTCTTGACCCGCTTGCGCGGTCGCAAGCAGCCCGCGGCAGCGGCTACACGGCGCATTACACCAGTTGATGCCGGTAGGGCAGGTCCGGCCCGGTGCGGGTGCAGGTCAGCGCTGCGGCGTTGACGGCGAAGCGCAGCAGGGCGTCGATCTGTTCGCGCCCCAGCTGCGCAAGACTCAGGGGCGAGTCCAGCCCCTGCTCGGTCAACCAGGCGATCAGCGCCGCCTGAAAGGTATCGCCGGCGCCCACGGTGTCGGCTACCTGCACTTGGGGTGTCGCGACCGACCAGTGGCCGTGGTGCTGGCTGAACACCGTCGCGCCCTGGCTGCCGCGGGTCAGGAACACCAGCTTGGCACTGCCTTGCAACCAGCCCTGGATCAGTGTCTCGGGCGCCTGCCCGGGATACAGCTGCTCCAGGTCCTCATCGCTGACCTTGATCAGGTCGGCGTGCCCGGCCAGTTCATCGATGCGTTGGCGCCACAATTGGATATCCGGCTGCGGGCCGAGTCGCACATTGGGGTCGAGGCTGATCAGACGCCGCCCCCGTTCGCGACGCACCAGGGCCAGCAGGGTATCGGCGATCGGTTGCACCACCAGGGCAAACGAGCCCACGTGCAGCCCGCGTACCAGGTCGTCCAGTTCCGGCAGATGTTCTGTCAGCAATTGTCGGTCGGCACAGCCTTCGCCACGAAAGCTGTAGTGTGGCGAGCCATCGCTGCCCACCGCCACCATGGCCAGGGTGGTAGGGGCCGTGAATTCGCGCAGGTGGCGGGTGTCCACGCCTTCCTCCTCCAGCACCCGCCGCAAGCGCCGGCCCAGGTAGTCCCGGGACAGTCCGGCGAGCAGGGCCACATCGATGCCCAGGCGGCGCAGGCCTACCGCCACATTGAACGGCGAGCCACCGGCAATCGCCTGGAACGCCACTTTATTGGCCGGAGCACCGGCTTCGTCCACGCTAAAAACATCGAACAGCGCTTCACCGCATACCAGATACATAGTCATTCGCTCTTCAAGGGGCCAGATGCTGTCGATGGCGCTCACGCAGCGGTTGGCAGGGGCCGGGCTCGGGGCGCCGGGTCATGCATGATATCGGTGATGGCAGGCGATCGCCGCGATGTTTTCGATCCGCCATTGCCGTCCATGCAATGGCCAGGTACATCAGCCCAAGGTCCACTGGCTTTTTCCCGGTCACTGCCTAAGATGGCCGTCGTAGCTCCTCCTTTGTCCCGGAAACCGTTGGTAACGATGTCGGAAAAAGACACCATCTCCCTGCAACTGGTGCGCGAAGCCTTGTTGCAAAGCTGCGCGCCTGGCGTGGCCACCGAAGAAGTGCTGCACAAGGTCGGCATCGATCCGCTCGACGTGCAGTTAGGTACGGGGAGGGTTCCGGCCAACGCCTATGCGCGACTCTGGCGCTTGCTGGCACGGCGCCTGGACGATGAGTTCTTCGGCATGGACCCGCGCAAGCTCAAGTCCGGCAGCCTGGCGTTTCTCTGTCGTTCGGCCATGGCCCAGCCGACCCTGGCTCAAGGCCTGGATTCGGTGCTGGAGTTTCTTTCACTGATGCTCGAACACCTGGGCGCGCAACTGGTACGCCAGCAAAGCCTGGCGGAAATCGTCCTGGCCGAGGACGAGCAGCATCCGCGCCGGGCGTTTACCTATTTCACCTACTGGATGATCGTTCACGGCGTGGCGTGCTGGCTGGCAGGGCGGCGGATTCCGATCCTGGCCATCGAATTGCGTTGCCCGCAGCCGGAGTTCTGCGATGACTACCGGGTGATGTTCTCCGACAACCTGCGCTTTGACCGACCCCGCACGCGGATGATCATTGCCGCCGACTGCCTGGACCTGCCCATCAAGCGCAGCAAGGAGGAGCTCAAGCGGTTCCTGGCCCAGGCCCCGGCCAACATCCTGGTCAAGTACCGCGATCCGCAGAGCCTGGCCAGCCGGATCAAGCAGCAGTTGCGCCAGCTACCGGCAGAGCAGTGGCCGGAAAGCGAAAGCCTGGCCCAGAGCCTGTGCATTTCGGCCTCGACCCTGCGCCGCCGCCTGGCCGAGGAGGGCCAGAGCTACCAGGCGCTCAAGGACAGCGTGCGCAAGGAACTGGCCATCGTCTGGCTGGCGGAACCGCAGATCAGCTTCGCGCAGATCGCCGAGCGCCTGGGCTTTGCCGATACCAGTTCGTTCTACAAGGCGTTTCGCAAGTGGTCCGGCTTCAATCCCGGGCACTATCGCAGCCTGATTCTCAACGACCCGGCCTGATCTTGGCCAAACCGGTCACGCAGGTTGACAGCTTTGACCATTGTCCGGCCAAGGCTCTGGCGCCAGTATTTCACTGATTTTCATGAGGTTCCCCAATAAAAACAACGAGGGCTTCTGGCAATGCGCGATTACCTGTCCGCCACTGAAAACTTCAACTACCAGCACACTGTCGATGCCACCCTGGCCGGCTCGCTGTCGGCGCTCAACGCTTGTGTCGAGTGCTGTGACCGGCATGCTCTGCCTGGGCGCATCGCGTTGTTCTGGGAGGGGCGAGACGGCAACAGCGCCAGCTACACCTTCACCGATCTGCAAGACAAGGCCGGGCGCCTGGCCAACTTCCTCCTGGCCCAGGGCGTGGGCAAGGGCGACAAGGTCGCAGGCCTCTTGCCACGCAACGTCGAGTTATTGATCACGGTCCTGGCCACCTGGCGCATCGGCGCGGTGTACCAGCCCCTGTTCACGGCCTTCGGCCCCAAGGCCATCGAGCACCGGGTCAACAGTTCCGCTGCCAAGGTGGTGGTCACCGACGCCATCAACCGGCCCAAGCTCGCCGAGGTTGCCGGGTGCCCAACGGTAGTCACCGTGGCGGGTGCCAAGGGGCAGGGCATCGTACGGGGCGATTTCAGCTTCTGGGCCGAACTGGAGCAGTATCCGGCCCGTTGCGAACCTGTGCTGCTCAGTGGCGAAGATCCCTTCCTGCTGATGTTCACCTCGGGCACTACCGGCCCGTCCAAGGCGCTGCAAGTGCCGCTCAAGGCCATGGTCGCCTTCCAGAGCTATACCCGCGATGCCGTGGACCTGCGGCCCGAGGACGCGTTCTGGAACGTCGCCGATCCGGGCTGGGCCTACGGTATCTACTTCGGTGTCACCGGGCCGTTGGGCCTGGGTCACCCGATCACGTTCTACGATGGCCCCTTCACCCTGGAAAGCACTTGCCGGGTGATCAACAAATACGGCATCACCAACCTCACCGGGTCGCCAACCGCCTACCGCTTGCTGATTGCCGGCGGCGATCAGTTCGCCCGCTCGATCAAGGGCCGCCTGCGCATCGTCAGTAGCGCCGGCGAGCCGCTCAACCCCGAGGTCATCCGCTGGTTTGCCGAGCAGTTGGAGGTGGTGATCCACGATCACTACGGCCAGACCGAACTGGGCATGGTGCTGTGCAACCACCATGGCCTTGAGCACCCGGTGCATGTCGGCACCGCCGGTTTCGCCTCGCCGGGCCATCGCATCGTGGTGCTCGACGAGGAATATCGCGAGCTGGGTGTCGGCCAGCCGGGAATCCTGGCTATCGACCGTCGGCAATCGCCGATGTGCTGGTTCGCCGGTTACGCCGGGGCACCGACCAAGGCCTTCGTTGGTGATTACTACCTGAGCGGCGATACCGTGGAGTTGAACCAGGACGGCAGCATCAGCTTCGTCGGGCGCAGCGACGACGTGATTACCACCTCCGGCTACCGGGTCGGTCCGTTCGACGTGGAAAGTGCCCTGGTGGAGCACCCGGCGGTGATCGAGGCGGCGGTGGTGGGCAAGCCCGATCCGGAGCGTACCGAGCTGGTCAAGGCCTTCGTGGTGCTCAGCGAGCAGTACCGCGCTACTCCGGAATTGGCCGAGGAGCTGCGCCAGCATGTGCGCAAGCGCCTGGCGGCCCATTCCTACCCGAGGGAAATCGAGTTTGTCAGCGACTTGCCCAAGACCCCCAGTGGCAAATTGCAGCGCTTTATCTTGCGCAACCAGGAAATCGCCAAGGCTCAAGAGGCCGCGGCGGCAACAGTCAACGCGTGAACAGGGTTTGAACGATGCAGATTCAGAACAAGGTTTTTCTCGTCAGTGGCGGTGCGTCGGGCCTTGGTGCCGCCAGCGCTGAAATGCTGGTAGCCGCCGGCGCCAAGGTAATGCTGGTGGATCTCAACGCCGAGGCCGTGGCGGCCAAGGCGCAACAGTTGGGTTGCCAGAGCGTGGTCGCCGATATCAGCCAGGAGGCGGCTGCCGAAGCGGCAGTCCAGGCGGCGGTGAAGGCCTTTGGCGGGCTCGATGGCCTGGTCAACTGCGCGGGCATCGTGCGCGGCGAGAAGATCCTCGGCAAGAACGGTCCCCATGCCCTGGCCACCTTCGCCCAGGTGATCAACGTCAACCTGATCGGCAGCTTCAACCTCATGCGCCTGGCGGCCGCGGCCATCGCCGAAGGCCAGGCCGACGCCGATGGCGAGCGTGGGGTCATCATCAACACCGCCTCCATCGCGGCCTTCGACGGGCAGATCGGCCAGGCCGCCTATGCCGCCTCCAAGGGCGCGGTGGCCAGCCTGACCCTGCCGGTGGCCCGCGAGCTGGCACGTTTCGGCATCCGCGTGATGACCATTGCCCCAGGCATCTTCGAGACGCCGATGATGGCTGGCATGAGCGATGAGGTCCGGGCCTCCCTGGCCGCCGGCGTACCGTTCCCGCCACGCCTGGGCAAACCCGTCGAGTACGCCGCGCTGGTGCGGCATATCATTGAAAACAGCATGCTCAATGGTGAGGTGATCCGTCTCGACGGCGCCTTGCGCATGGCCGCCAAGTAAGGAGTCAGCATCATGTCCATTAACCAAGATCCGATTGTCATTGTCAGTGCCGCCCGCACCCCGATGGGTGGTTTCCAGGGCGAGTTGAAAGGGCTCAGCGCCCCGCAACTGGGAGCGCAAGCCATTCGTGCCGCAGTGCAGCGCGCCGGGATTGCCAGCGATGCGGTGCAAGAAGTGCTGTTCGGCTGCGTGCTGCCGGCCGGCCTCGGCCAGGCGCCTGCACGCCAGGCGGCCCTGGGAGCCGGCCTGGACAAGGGCACCCGTTGCACCACCCTGAACAAAATGTGCGGTTCGGGCATGGAGGCGGCCATCCTGGCCCATGACACGCTGCTGGCCGGCAGCGCCGAAGTGGTCGTCGCCGGTGGCATGGAAAGCATGTCCAACGCGCCCTATCTCCTGGATCGCGCCCGTGCCGGCTACCGCATGGGCCATGGCAAGGTGCTGGACCACATGTTCCTCGACGGCCTGGAAGATGCCTACGACAAGGGGCGCTTGATGGGGACTTTCGCCGAGGACTGCGCCGAGACCAACGGCCTGACCCGTGAAGCCCAGGATGCCTTTGCCGTGGCCTCGCTGACCCGAGCCCAGCAGGCGATCAAGGATGGCCTGTTCAAGGATGAGATCGTTCCCGTACAAGTGACGATCGGCAAGGAAACCCGGCTGATCAGCGACGACGAGCAACCCCCCAAGGCCAAGCTGGACAAGATCGCCGGTCTCAAGCCGGCCTTCCGTGAAGGCGGCACTGTGACGGCCGCCAACTCCAGTTCGATTTCCGACGGTGCCGCGGCGCTGGTCCTGATGCGCCGTTCCGAAGCCACCAAGCGCGGGCTCAAGCCACTGGCCGTGATTCATGGCCATGCGGCCTTCGCCGATACGCCGAGCCTGTTTCCCGTGGCTCCGGTCGGTGCTATCGAGCGCCTGATGAAGAAAACCGGCTGGTCCCTGGATGACGTGGACCTGTTCGAGATCAACGAGGCCTTCGCCGTGGTCAGCCTGGTGACCATGAACAAGCTGGAAATCCCCCATGACAAGGTCAACGTCCATGGCGGCGCCTGCGCCCTGGGCCATCCGATCGGCGCCTCGGGGGCGCGGATCCTGGTGACCCTGCTGTCGGCCCTGCGCCAGAAAGGCCTCAAGCGTGGCGTGGCTGCGATCTGCATCGGTGGTGGCGAAGCCACGGCCATGGCTGTTGAATGCCTGTAACGAGGAATCGCGATGTTGCCCAATGACGAACAACTGCAGATCAGCGACGCGGCCCGGCAATTTGCCCAGGAGCGCCTAAAGCCTTTTGCCGCCGACTGGGATCGCGAGCATCGCTTTCCCAAGGAAGCCATTGCCGAGATGGCCGAACTGGGCTTCTTCGGCATGCTGGTGCCCGAGCAGTGGGGCGGTTGCGACACCGGTTACCAGGCCTATGCCATGGCCCTGGAGGAAATCGCCGCCGGTGATGGCGCCTGTTCCACCATCATGAGCGTGCACAATTCGGTGGGTTGCGTGCCGATCCTCAAGTTTGGCAACGATGAGCAAAAGGAACGTTTCCTCAAGCCCCTGGCCAGCGGCAGCATGCTCGGGGCCTTCGCCCTGACCGAGCCCCAGGCCGGCTCCGATGCCAGTAGCCTGAAGACCCGGGCCCGCCGCGATGGCGACCACTATGTGCTCAATGGCTGCAAGCAGTTCATCACCTCGGGGCAGAACGCCGGGGTGGTGATCGTTTTCGCGGTCACCGATCCGGCGGCGGGCAAGCGCGGTATCAGCGCGTTCATCGTGCCCACCGACGCCCCGGGCTATAAGGTCGCGCGGATCGAGGACAAGCTCGGCCAGCATGCTTCCGATACCTGCCAGATCCTCTTCGAGGACGTGAAGGTGCCCGTGGCCAACCGCCTGGGCGAGGAGGGCGAGGGCTACAAGATCGCCCTGGCCAACCTCGAAGGTGGCCGCGTGGGCATTGCCTCGCAATCGGTGGGCATGGCCCGGGCCGCATTCGAAGCGGCGCGCGACTATGCCCGTGAGCGCGAGACTTTCGGCAAGCCGATCATCGAGCACCAGGCCGTGGCTTTCCGCCTGGCGGACATGGCCACCCAGATCGCCGTGGCGCGGCAGATGGTGCAATACGCCGCAGCACTGCGCGACAGCGGCAAGCCGGCCCTGGTCGAGGCCTCGATGGCCAAGCTGTTCGCCTCGGAGATGGCCGAGAAGGTCTGTTCCGCGGCCTTGCAAACCCTGGGCGGCTATGGCTACTTGAGCGACTTCCCGCTGGAGCGGATCTACCGTGACGTACGGATCTGCCAGATCTATGAAGGCACCAGCGACATTCAGCGCATGGTCATTTCGCGCAATCTCTGACTTTTAGCAGGAGCTGATTCATGAGCTACGAAACCATTCTGTTGGATATCAAGGACCGGGTCGGCCTGATCACCCTTAACCGCCCCCAAGCCTTGAACGCGCTCAACGCGCAGATCGTCGGTGAGATCAACCAGGCCCTGGATCGCCTGGAAGCCGACCCGCAAATCGGCTGCATCGTCATCACCGGCTCGAAGAAAGCCTTCGCTGCCGGCGCCGACATCAAGGAAATGGCTGAGCTGAGCTATCCGCAGATCTATCTCGACGACCTGTTCAGCGACAGCGACCGAGTGGCCAACCGGCGCAAGCCGATCATCGCCGCGGTCAACGGCTTTGCCTTGGGGGGCGGTTGCGAACTGGCGCTGATGTGCGACTTCATCCTGGCCGGTGACAATGCCAAGTTCGGTCAGCCGGAAATCAACCTCGGCGTGCTGCCGGGCATGGGCGGCACCCAGCGCCTGACCCGCGCCGTGGGCAAGGCCAAGGCCATGGAAATGTGCCTGACCGGGCGTTTCATCGATGCGGTGGAGGCCGAGCGTTGCGGCATCGTCGCGCGTATCGTGCCGGCCGACGAGTTGGTGGACGAAGCCCTGAAGGTCGCCGCACTGATTGCCGGCAAGTCGGTACCGGTGAGCATGATGATCAAGGAAAGCGTGAACCGCGCCTTCGAGGTCAGCCTGTCCGAAGGCGTGCGCTTCGAGCGCCGGGTGTTCCATGCCGCTTTCGCTACCCAGGACCAAAAGGAAGGCATGGCGGCCTTTATCGCCAAGCGCGAGCCGCAGTTCAAGGATCGCTGAGGCGGTTTGCGGCTATAAAAAAATCGCAGCCTGGGCTGCGATTTTTTTGTGTCTTCAAGAAGGCTATTGCGGGCAAGCCCCGCTCCTACATGAAAATGACGTTCCTGTAGGACGCGGCTGCCCGCGATGCTTTTACTCGATCAAACCAGGTAGTGCTTCAACTCACGGGCGATCAGCATGCGCTGGATCTCGCTGGAGCCCTCGTAGATCTGGGTGATCCTTGCGTCACGGTAGTAGCGCTCCACCGGGTAGTCCTCAAGGTAGCCATAACCGCCGTGGATCTGCATGGCCGAGGAGCAGGCCTTCTCGGCCATCTCCGAGGCGAACAGCTTGGCCTGGGAGGCTTCGGACAGGCAGGGCTGGCCGGCGCTGCGCAAGCGGGCGGCGTGCAGGATCAACAGGCGCGCGGCGTTGATCCGGGTGTGCATGTCCGCCAACAGGTTGGCGATGCTCTGGTGCTCGATGATCGGTTTGCCGAACTGCACCCGATCGCGGGCATAGGCCAGGGACGCTTCGAAGGCGGCCCGCGCGATCCCCAGGGCCTGGGCGGCGATGCCGATGCGCCCGCCCTCGAGGTTGGACAGGGCGATGGCCAGGCCCTTGCCCCGTTCGCCCAGCAGGTTGGCGGCCGGCACGCTGCATTGGTTGAGGGTCACGGCGCAGGTATCGGAGGCGCGGATGCCCATCTTGTGTTCGGTGCGGTCGACGATGAAACCCGGGGTGTCGGTGGGCACCAGGAACGCCGACAGGCCTTTCTTGCCCAACTCCGGATCGGTCACGGCGAAGACGATGGCCAACTGCGCCCGCTTGCCATTGCTGACGAACTGCTTGGCGCCGTTGATCACCCACTGGCCGTCGCGCAGTTCGGCGCGGGTCTTGAGGTTGTGGGCCTCGGAGCCGGCCTGGGGCTCGGTCAGGCAGAAGCAGCCGATGGCTTCGCCACTGGCCAGGCGTGGCAGCCAGGCCTGTTTCTGCTCTTCGCTGCCGTAGTTGAGGATCGGCCCGCAACCCACCGAGTTGTGGATGCTCATCAGGGCGCCGGTGGCACCGTCGCCAGCGGCGATCTCTTCCACGGCCAGGGCGTAGGCCACGTAGTCCAGGTAGCTGCCGCCCCATTGCTCGGGAACCACCATGCCCAACAGGCCCAGCTCACCCATCTTGCGGACCAGGGCGTCGTCGATCCAGCCGGCCTTTTCCCAGGCCTGGGCATGGGGCGCGATCTCGCCACGGGCGAAGTCCCGGGCCATGTCGCGGATCATCACTTGTTCTTCGGTCAGTTCGATATCGTGCATGAGTTCAGCTCCCGCTGCCGTCAAAACCGCTGAAGAAGCTCGCCACCCGTTCGGCCTCGAGGGCCGCCAGGGTCGGTGGGTTCCAGTGCGGGGTCTTGTCTTTGTCGATGATCAGGGCGCGTACGCCTTCCATCAGGTCGCCGCGTTCGAACCACTGCCGGTCCAGGTGCAGCTCCAGGGCGAAGCACTGCTCCAGGCTCAGTTGGCGGCCCTGGCGCAGCATCTCCAGGGTCACGGCCATGGCCAGGGGCGAGCGGGTTTCCAGCAGGTCGGCGGTAGCCTGGGCCCACTCATGGCTGTCGGCCACGGTCACGCTGCGCAATTGCTCGACGATGCCGGGCACGTCTGGCTGGGCGAAGAAGTGGTCGATGGCCGGGCGCAGCGCCTGCAATGGCGCATCGGCCAGGGCCTGGACCCCGAGCCTGGCCAGCAGGCCCTGCAGGTCCTTGAGCGGTGACTGGCCCCATTGCAAGCGGTCCAGGCGCTGGTCCAGCAGCGCCAGCTTGTCGCTTTCCAGGTACCAGTCGGCCAGGCCGCAATACAGCGCGTCGGCCGCGCGGATCTGCACGCCGCTGACCCCGAGGTAGGTGCCCAGCTCACCCGGAACCCGCGACAGGAAGTAGCTGCCGCCGACATCGGGGAAATAGCCGATGGCCACTTCCGGCATCGCCAGGCGACTGCGCTCGGTGACCACCCGCAGGTCGGCGCCTTGCACCAGGCCCATGCCGCCACCGAGGACGAAGCCGTCCATCAGTGCCAGGACCGGCTTGCGGTAATGGTGGATAGCCAGGTCCAGGGCGTATTCCTCGACGAAGAACGCTTCGTGCAAGGTGCCGGCATTCTTGTAGCTGTCGTACAACGAGCGGATGTCGCCACCGGCGCAGAAGGCCTTTTCACCCGCGCCGCGCAAGACCACGGCATGGATCTTCGGGTCCAGGGCCCAGGCATCCAGTTGGCGCTGCAAGGTGCGCACCATGGACAGGGTGATGGCGTTGAGGCCGGCGGGGCGGTTTAGGGTCAGATGGCCGATATGATTGCGTACCTCGATCAGCACCTCGTCCTGAGGGGTATCGAGGTCCCGTGCCGTCTGGGATGGAACCTGAGCAGTCATCACTAACTCCCTGCTTTTATTGTTCTTTATATGAAACTCGCGCGCGAGCATCGTCGGATCGTAACAGTGCAAATTTGCCGAATTCAACCGTGAAAGCTGCAGGTTGGCTGTGCATTTTTGCATGGGTGGGTGAACGCCGGCACCAGCCCCTCAAGCGTGCTGATCCCCGAGCTAGAAGGCCTGCGACAGAATCGGCTGTGAAATGACGGTTATCAGCCGATCCCGGCTGTTTCAGGTGCCCGTTACGACACCTGCGTGGCATTCGCTATTGGCATTCTGGCGCTCGGTTGCAGCGTAGCTCGTGGCGACCAGGACGAACCCGGCGCGGTGCGCCAGGCCTCGGCGATAACGCCAAGAACCCGATTGCGGCGACCCCGCACACACTCTCTGCCCCTGTCACAAGTGGGGCCCGGTTTTACGCCGGGCCGCTATAAATCCAAATAATCCGGGACTCTGAAGATGAATAAGAAATGGCTGGCCGCGCCGTTACTGGCGCTCGCGTGCACCTGCCTGGGCGCCAGCGCCAAGGAATGGAAGGAACTGCGCTTTGGCGTCAACCCAAGCTACCCACCCTTCGAGTCGAGTACCGCCGATGGCGGGGTACAGGGCTTCGGTGTCGATCTGGGCAATGCCATCTGCGCCGAACTCAAGCTCAAGTGCGTATGGATCAGCAATGATTTCGATGGCCTGATCCCGGCGCTCAAGGCAGGCAAGTTCGACGCCATCGAGTCGTCGATGACCGTGACCGACGCGCGGCGCAAGCAGATCGACTTCAGCGACCGGCTCTATGCCGGCCCCACGGCCATCGTCACGCGCAAGGGCTCGGGGCTGGAACCCACCGGCGAGTCGTTGAAGGGCAAGACCCTGGGCTACATGCAAGGCACCGTCCAGGAGACCTACGCCAAGGCCCGGCTCGGGCCGGCGGGGGTCAAGCTGCGTGCCTACCAGAATCAGGACCAGGTGTACGCCGACCTGGTCTACGGGCGCCTTGACGCCTCGATCCAGGACAAGTTGCAGGCGCAGATGAGTTTCCTCGCCTCGCCCCAGGGCGCGGACTTCGAAAATAGCGTGGGAATCAGCGACCCGCTGGTGCCTTCGCAGATCGCCATTGGCTTGCGCAAGGATCAGGACGAGCTCAAGGCCATGCTCAATGGCGCGATCCAGGCGCTGCACGAGAAGGGCATCTACGCCCAGATCCAGCGCAAGTATTTCGGCGACCTCGACCTCTACAACAACTGATCTCCCAAGGTCCGGCCCGGGACTGCAACAGTCGGTTCCAGGCCGAGCCATGGCGAGCGCAAGGTGACTGGCGTGAATACCCTACTGTCTCTGATTGGCCTGGACCCGACGGTCTTGCAAGGCTACGGACCGCTGTTGCTGCACGGTACCTGGACGACCCTGAAACTCTCGCTGCTGGCATTGCTGGTCAGCATGCTCCTCGGGCTTGCGGGCGCGGCGGCCAAGTTGTCTCCACTGCGCCTGCTGAACCTGCCGGCCACCTGCTACACCACGTTGATTCGCGGGGTGCCGGACCTGGTCCTGATGTTGTTGATCTTCTACAGCCTGCAGGGCTGGCTCACCGCCCTGACCGAGTGGCTGGAGTGGCCCTACATGGAGATCGACCCGTTCGTGGCAGGAATCATCACCCTGGGATTCATCTACGGCGCCTATTTCACCGAGACCTTTCGCGGGGCGATGGTCAGCGTGCCCCGGGGCCAGCAGGAGGCGGCTGCGGCCTTTGGCCTGAGTCGCTGGCAACGCTTTCGCTTCGTGGTCTTCCCACAGATGATGCGCTTTGCCTTGCCCAGCCTGGGCAATAACTGGCTGGTGCTGCTCAAGGCCACTGCGCTGGTCTCGATCATCGGCCTGGCGGACCTGGTCAAGGTGGCCCAGGAGGCCGGCAAGAGCACGTTCAACCTGCTGGATTTCCTGCTGCTGGCCGCGGCCTTGTACCTGCTGATCACCAGTGCCTCGAACCAGTTGCTGCGCCTGTTGGAGCGTCGCTATAACCAGGGTGTGCGAGGGCTGTCGCGATGATCGAACTGATCCAGGAATACTGGCGTGCGTTTCTTTTCAGCGACGGCGAGAGCCTGACCGGCCTGGCCATGACCTTGTGGCTACTGGTGGCGAGCCTGGCGATGGGTTTCGTCCTGTCGCTGCCCCTGGCGATCCTGCGGACCAGCCACTGGGCATTGCTGCGCTGGCCGGTGCAACTGTTCACCTATGTGTTTCGCGGCACGCCGTTGTATATCCAGCTACTGATCTGCTACAGCGGCCTCTACGGCGTGGCGGCGATCCGCGAGCAGCCATTGCTGGAAGCTTTTTTCCGCGATGCCATGAATTGCACCTTGCTGGCCTTCACCCTCAATACCTGCGCCTACACGGTGGAGATCTTCGCCGGGGCCATCCGCAGCATTCCCTATGGCGAGATCGAGGCCGCCCACGCCTATGGGCTCAGCGGCTGGCGGCTGTACTGGCGGCTGATCCTTCCGTCGGCCCTGCGCCGGGCGCTGCCGTACTACAGCAACGAAGTGATCCTGATGCTGCATGCCACCTCAGTGGCGTTCACCGCCACCATCCCGGACATCCTCAAGGTGGCGCGCGATGCCAATGCCGCGACGTTCTTGACCTTCCAGGCATTCGGCATCGCCGGGCTGCTGTACCTGGGGTTGTCGTTCGCCCTGGTCGGCGCCTTCCGCCTGGCAGAACGCCGCTGGCTGGGTTTTCTCGGCCCGGCCCACTGAGCCCATTCGTCTATCCCTTGATCCAGAGCGTCGCCTGCGGCTGATGCTCCAGGAGCCCTAGATGTACAAATTGACCGTTGAAAATCTCTACAAGCGTTTTGGTGACAACGAGGTGCTCAAGGGCGTCTCGTTGAAAGCTCGGGCTGGTGATGTGGTGAGCATGATCGGCGCCAGTGGCTCGGGCAAGAGCACCATGCTGCGCTGTATCAACTTCCTGGAGCGTGCCGACGCCGGTGCCTTTGCCCTGGATGGCGAGACCATCGTCACCCGGGATGCCCCCGGCGGCATGCAGGTGGCCGACCCGGCGCAATTGCAACGCCTGCGTACTCGCCTGGCCATGGTGTTCCAGCACTTCAACCTGTGGAGCCACCTGAGCGTGCTGGAGAACATCATGCTGGCACCCTGCCGGGTGCTGGGCAGCAGCCGCAAGGAGGCCGAGGCCAGCGCCCGGGCGTATCTGGACAAGGTCGGCCTGGCCCAGCGAGTGGCCGAGCAGTACCCGGCGTTTCTCTCCGGGGGCCAGCAGCAACGGGTGGCCATCGCCCGCGCGCTGGCAGTGGAGCCGCAGATCCTGCTGTTCGACGAACCGACCTCGGCGCTGGACCCGGAACTGGTCGGCGAGGTGCTCAAGGTGATCCAGGCCTTGGCCGAGGAGGGGCGGACCATGCTCATGGTGACCCATGAAATGGGATTCGCCCGGCAGGTGTCGAGCCAGGTGTTGTTCTTGCATCAAGGCAAGGTAGAGGAGCAGGGCAGCGCCGCGATCCTCGACCAGCCACAGAGTGAACGTTTGCAGCAGTTTTTATCCGGCCGTTTGAAGTGAGGGAGAACATCCATGGCGGACATCCGCGACCTGGCGATCGTGCTTGATCGTATCGACCAGGCCATTATCGAAGTGCTGCGCCATGAAGGGCGCATCACCTATCAGAAACTCTCCGAGCGCGTGCACCTCACGCCCAGGCCGTGCCTGGAGCGGGTGCGCAAGCTGGAACAATTGGGGGTGATTCGCGGGTACGGGGCGATCCTCGACGAGAAAAAACTGACCCCGGGATTGTCGCTGCTGGTGTTGGTAGCGCTCTCCAACCAGAGTGGGCGAGCGGCGCAAAAAGCCTTCGAGGCCAAGGTCCGGGGCTGCCCCCAGGTGCTGGAGTGCCGCTTGATCAGCGGCGCTTTCGATTACAGCCTGCGCATGCGTTGCCGTGACATGGAGCACTACCGGGTGCTGACCGAGGTCTGGTTCGACGACCCGGACCTGCACATCGACAAGCTGGTCAGCCATCCGGAACTGGCAATGGTCAAGACCGGCATGGAGTGACGCTCCGGCTTGTGCGGAATCGGCTGGAGTCTGGGGTCCATTCAGCCATTTTCTACTGTGCAAGCCTTCGGATCAGCCGGGTTTTGCCCGCGTACAAAACCACAATGGGTACCTCCCGACTCTCACTGATTGCGTGCCCATGCAGACCACCCATAGTGTTTTGATGATCCGTCCCTCGTGTTTCTCGTTCAACCAGGATACGGCGAGCAACAACAGTTTCCAGCGACCCGCCCTGGCCGCCGAAGATGTCCAGGCCAAGGCCCTGCTGGAGTTCGATGGTTATGTCGCCTGCTTGCGCGAACAGGGGGTGAAGGTACTGGTGCATGAAGACAGCGCAGTGCCTCACACCCCGGATTCGATCTTTCCCAACAACTGCTGGAGCAGCCACCCGGACGGCACCCTGGTGCTGTACCCGATGCAGGGACGCAACCGCCGCCTGGAGCGCTACAAAGGCGTACTGGCCCACTTGCATGAGCAATACCAGGTGACACGAACCCTCGACCTGAGCCCCCTGGAGCAGCAGGACATCTTCCTCGAGGGCACCGGCAGCATGGTCCTGGACCGCCAGCGGCGCATCTGCTACGCCGGCTACTCCAGTCGCACCCATGCCCGGGCCCTGGAGCAGTTGGCCGAGCTGCTGGACTACCAGCTCTGTGGGTTCCATGCCCGCGATCGCCAGGGCGTACCGATCTATCACACCAACGTGATGATGAGCGTCGGCAGCCAATTGGCCGTGGCCTGCCTGCTGGCGGTGGATGACCCGGAACAACGGGCGAGCTTGCAGCGCAGCCTGCAAGACAGCGGCAAACAGGTGCTGCCCTTGACCTGGGCCCAACTGGAATCCTTCGCCGGCAATATGCTGGAAGTGCACAACAGCGCCGGTGAGCCATTGCTGGTGATGTCGCGTACGGCCTGGCGCTCGCTGGACTTGCAGCAGCGTCGGTTGATCGAACGCCACGTCCAGCCCCTGCCGGTGAACATCGACACCATTGAACGCATCGGCGGCGGCAGTGCCCGCTGCATGCTGGCGGAAATCTACCTGCCTGAACGTCAACCCCAGAGGGAGCAATCACGATGATCGTCCGTCCTGCCAACCTGGCCGACTTGCCAGCCCTGCTGGATTTGGCCCATAGCGCCGGTGCCGGCCTGACCACCTTGCCCGCCGACGCCACGCGCTTGCGCCAGCGCCTGGAGTGGGCGCAGAAGACCTTTGCCGGCAAAGCCGAGCGGGCCGATGCCGACTACCTGTTCGTGCTGCAGAGCGAGCAGGGCGAAGCCGTGGGCATTTGCGCCCTGGCCGGGGCCGTGGGCCTGCGCGAGCCCTGGTACAACTACCGGCTGGGCTTGTTCGTCGCGGCCTCCAGGAACCTGGGCATCAACCAGCAACTACCGACCCTGTTCCTGGGGAACGACATGACCGGGCATTCGGAATTGTGTTCATTGTTCCTGCACGCCGATCATCGCAGCGGCCTCAATGGCCGCCTGCTGTCCAAGGCGCGGTTCCTGTTCCTGGCCGAGTTCCGCCAATGCTTTGGCGAAAAGGTGATCGCCGAGATGCGTGGCTACTCCGATGAGGCCGGGGTTTCGCCGTTCTGGGAAGGCTTGGGCCGGCATTTCTTCAAGATGGACTTTGCCGCCGCCGATCATCTCACCGGCCTGGGTAACAAGACCTTCATTGCCGAACTGATGCCCAAGTTCCCATTGCCCACCTGCCTGCTGCCCGAAGCCGCCCGCGCGGTGATCGGCCGGGTCCACCCCAATACCGAACCGGCCCTGGGCATGCTCAAGGCCGAAGGATTCGGCTTCAAGGACTACATCGATATCTTCGACGGTGGCCCGCTGATCGAATGTGCGACCGGCGATATTCGCGCCGTACGCGACAGCCAGGTCCTGCAACTGAGCATTGGCACCCCTGGCGAGCAGGCCGAGCCATACCTGATCCATAACCGCCAGTTCGCCACCTGCCGGATCACCGCGGCTCCAGCCCGGGTCGCAGCTGGCACGCTGATTGTCGATGCCGCCAGTGCCCGGGCGCTGGGCCTGGGAGCCGGGGCCTCGGTGCGGGCGGTCAGCCTGGCGGTACCGCTGCGGCAGCGTTCGGCGGCCTGATGGATTGCCCGGTGCACCAGAACAACAGGCTCTGGCTGGCCCGCAGTTGCTCCACGCAGCCCAGGGTCGGCAATTGCTCGCGCTCCTGGTCAAGGTCCTTCATCCGCCGCGCCAGGTAGAACGCCCGGTCAGTGGGCAATTGTTCCAGGGCCTTGACCCGGCGTGCTTGCCCCGCGCTGTAGAACTCAGCGGAATAGGAGCGGCGTCCCCAGTAGTAGAGCGGCCCGGGCTGGGTCGCTTGCAGGTCGTTCCAGGCCCTGGCCAGGGCTTGCTGGTTCTGCGGTCGTTGCAGGGCGGCGCCGTTGTTTACGGTGAACAGCAGGCCCAGCGGCAGCAGCAACGACAGCACCAGCAACAGGTACGGTGCGCTCCTGCTGCTGCGTTGCGGCAGTGCTTGCAGGGCCAGGGCCAACAACAGGCACCAGGCGGGCAGGGCAGGCAGTACATAGGTCCAGAGGATGTTGCCCGAAAAGGTAAAGAACAGCGGTGTAACCAGCGCCCACAAGGTGATGAAGCTCAGGCGGCGGTCGACCCCCGCAGGTGTCCGGTAGAGCCGGTACAGCAGCGGCAGCAATAGGCTCCAGGGCAACAGCGCCATCAACAGTTCCAGCCAGATGCTGGCGAAGGGCCGTTCGTGGGCGCTGCCGTACAGGTCGCCAGCCCAGTCGCTGACCACATAACGCTTCCAGTGTTCGCCCACCAGGAAGTAGTCGAGAAAGCCAGGGCTGCGCGACTCGGCCAGGAGGTACCAGGGCAGTGCAACTAATAGCATCAGGCCCACGCCGCTCGCCCAGGGCAGGCGATAGAGGGCCCGCCACTGCCTATTGAACAGCGTCCACAAGCCTGCCTGGGCACCGACCAGAACCAGAACCAGCGGACCTTTGGCCAGTAGCCCGAGGCCCAGGCCGAAGAAACCCGCCAAGGCCCAGCCGCGGTCGGCATGCACGCAGCCGCGCCAGAAGCCGTAGCAGGCCAGCAGGAGGGAAAAGCTCAGGGCCGGGTCGGTCAGCACCACGCCCGCCGCCAACAGGCCCAGGCTTGAACTGGAGAACAGGATCGCCGCCAACAGGCCACTGCGCTCGTCGTACTCCTCGCGGGCGAAGCGGATCAGGATCAGGCAACTGGCTACATGAAACAGCCAGGCCGGCAGGCGCACGGCGAATTCGCTGATCCCCAGGACCTGCATGGCCAGGGCCTGGCTCCAGAACGCCAACGGCGGCTTGCCCCAGAAGGGCACACCGTAGTCGAACATCGGCGTCACCCAATCGCCCAGCTCGAGCATCTTGCGCGCCATCTCGCCGTAGCGTGCCTCGGAGGTGTCCATCAGTGGATAGAGCCCCAGGCTTGCCAGGCGCAGGCCGAGGATGCCCAGCAGCAACCACCACAGGGTGCGGGTTGGAAGGGCGTTCATCGGATCCGCTCTTGCTCGTCGGACTCAAGCGCAGGAGGCGCCTGCAACTGGCGGGAAAACCCGCCAAAGGTGCTACGCAGGAAGTACAGCGGGCGACGCTTGACCTCGACCAGTGCGGCGCCGATGTATTCGCCCACCATGGCAACGCCCACCAGGACCAGGGCCAGGGCACCGAGGATCAGGTGATCCACGCTGAAGGCGTCGACGAACCATTGGTGCATCAGGTAAGTACCGGTCAACAGCAGCGTTGCCAGGCTCAATACGCTGAACCAGCGCAGCGGCTTGCGTGAGAACGCCAGCACACCCTCCATGGCCAGGTCCACCAGGGCCATGGGGCTCCATTTCGACTCACCGGCCTTGCGCCGGGCCCGTTGGTAGGGAATTTCGATGGTCCTGAAGCCCAGCCAATTGACCAGGCCTTTCATCAGGGTGGCCCGCTCCGGCATGTTGCGCAGGGCATTCAGGGGAGCGGTACCGATCAGGCGGAAATCGCTGACATCCGGTGGTACCGGGTACTTGTCCACCAGCAGGTTCATCAACTTGTAGTAGAGCTGTGCGCTCAAACGCTTGCCGGCGGTATCGCTGCGCCGGTCGCTGCGTTGCATGTTGACGATGTCGTAGCCGGCCAGCCAGTGGCGGACCATGGCGGGAATCAGCTCCGGCGGGTCCTGCAGATCGGCATCGATAAACAGTACCGCGTCCCCCATTGCATGATCGATGCCTGCCGACATCGCCGACTCCTTGCCGAAGTTACGGCTCAAATTGAGGCAGCGCACCTTGGGCGCACGACAGAATTGTTCCAGTAGTTGGTCACTTCCATCCTGGCTGCCATCGTTGACATACACGACTTCGTAAGCCACGGGTAACGCATTCAATACCAGCATGAGGCGATGATGGAACTCGGGCAGTATGTGGGCCTCGTCATAACAGCAGACAATGATGCTGATAATCGAGTGGTTATCCATCGGTACGCAACTAGGCAACTTCATTTTTAAATGTCCAGGTTCGGTTTATCCAATAGCTGCCCAAGGTCAGGCAGAGCGTGCTGAGCATTTGCATCGACAAGGGAGAGTCTGGGTAGAGCGCCAGCAGGCACAGCATCAGCAGGGCGTTGCCGAGGTTGTAGCCGGCAGCCACCAGGCAGAAGCGCAGGGCCTGGGTGTTCCTGGTAGTGCCGACTGGTGGGAAGGTCCAACGCTTGTTGCCCAGGTAGGCGACCCAGGTGCCGAGGGCGGCACCGAGTAGGCTGGCGAGTAAGGCTGGCAAGGGGCCGAGCAACAGTAGGAACAATATGTAATGACTCAGGGTGGCAACACCTCCCACCAGTAGATAACGGAAAAGTTGTTTTAATGGGTGGCCTGATGAACTTATCGATAGTCGCGACATGAATGAACCCAAGCGTTTAAGGCTGATTGATTCTTGGGAAAATAATGTCGGTAATCAGTGGGTGTTTTGTGAAAATTTCGTTTGTCGCGTGGTGTGTAATATTTCACCAAGTAACTGACAAAGTTGTAATTAATTACCCGGGGCCGGCTGCGTCGTGGCTTTGCTTAGTTAAGTTGTTAGTTGGATTACAATAGAATGGCGTATTTGTTAGTTTGCCGTCAGCCATGGCCATGTACAGGCGATGGGCGATGGGCGAGGCACCGGTCATTTGCACCACTGGTTCAAAAGAGACGGGCCGTTACAATGGCGCTCGACTTCGACGCTACAGAGGCACTATGGATATCGATCTGGCCCGCACCTTCCTGGAGATCGTCCGCAGCGGCAGCCTGATTGCCGCCGCCGAACGCCTGCACCTGACCCAAACCGCCATCAGCGCCCGGGTGCAGAACCTGGAAGGCCAGCTCAACTGCAAGCTGCTGGTACGCAACCGTGCCGGTGCCAGGCCCACGGCCGATGGCGAGGCCTTCATTGCCTACGCCAACCAGCTGGTACAGACCTGGGAAGCGGCCCAGCGCGACCTGCCATTGCTGGCTGGCTATCGCAATGTGCTGCACATCGGTGGTGAGTTGAGCCTGTGCAATCCGCTGATGCTCAACTGGGTGCGCCGCCTGCGCCAGGCGCTGCCCAACCATGCGGTGCGCACCCAGATCGGCGACGGCGCGAGCTTGCAACGGCAGTTGGAACTGGGCGTGCTGGATGCGGCGCTGGTGTTCCAACCGCTGTACTCGCCGGGCCTGCAAGTGGAGCAAATGCTTGAGGAAAAACTGATCCAGGTGCGCCTGGCTGGCCGTCCACAGCCCTATGTCTATATCGATTGGGGCGAGGACTTCCGGCGCCAGCACGATGCCGCCTTGCCGGAGCAGGCCAAGGCCGCGGTGGGTTTCAACCTGGGGCCGCTGGCGCTGCAGTTCATCCTCGATGCCGGTGGCAGTGGCTACTTCCGTACCCGGGTGGTGCAGAGCTACCTGGACAGTGGTGTATTGGAACGAGTGGAAAAGGCCCCGGAGTTCAGCTTCCCGACCTATCTACTCTATGCCCGGGAGCGGGATTCGGAGCCGCTGCAACAGGCTTTCGATGTCTTGCGCGAGGTCATCCAGAGAGATAACGACTGGTCCCAGCGCTGGTCGCCGATGGTCTGAGCGCAACATGGCAGCCGGCAAGCGGCTGCCTGCACGGGCTCAGGGGCGCGACTGTGGGGCCGAGGACAGCACCTGGCCAATACTGCGGCGGCGGGCGTGCGCTTCGCTGGCGTGGATCAGTTGCTCCAGGTCCTCGGGGGTGACATCGAAGAACTCCTCCATTTCCTCCAGGGCCCGCTTGAGATCGACGGCAGTGATCGCCAGGCTGTCGCTGGGCCCGGCGGGGGCGAGGACCGCCGGCGGCTCGCCCGGCCCCTTGGGATAGCGGGTACGGGTCAGGTTGTTGTAGACCAGGGCACTGGCCAGCAGGCTGGCCGCGGCCAACATTACCGGGCCCAGCTCGCGCCAGTCGAGGGCGACACTGGCCGGGTCGGCCAACACCAGGGTCAGGGCCAGGGCACCGGCCGGTGGGTGCAGGCAGCGCAGCCAGCACATCAGCACCAGGGCCGTGCCGGCAGCCAGGCCTGCGCTGCCCAGGCTGCGCCCCAGGAAGTGGGCGGCCAACAGGGCCATCACCGCCGCGCACAGGTAGCCCCCCAGGATCGACCAGGGTTGGGCCAGGGCGCCGGAGGATACCGCGAACAGCAGCACGGCCGATGCCCCCAGGGGACCGATCAAGTGCAAGGCCACCGGCATGCCGAACACCTTGGCGCAGAGCCAGACACTGAACAGGGGGCCCAGGGCCACGCCGATGGCAGCGCGACTCCATTCCAGGGGGCGGGTATTGATGGCGGCGGGTTTCCAGCGGGTGAACATCGACACAAGCGATCCATTTTCAGGCGGGCAAAAAGAAGGGCTTGTCTGGATCACCAGAAAGCCCTTGAACGTTCCAACATTTGGGGGAGGAACCGGCGCAGTCTGCCGAGGAATCGATAGGTTGGCAAATTCATAATAATGCAGCTTAAGTGCAGATTTTTTGCACTCAAACCCCCGCGCGGCGGGCACTGCGATAACACAGGCAACCACCGGCGGCGCTCAGGCCGGCCAACACATAAAACATGCTGGCCGGGATGCTGTGGGTCAGCAGGTAGCCGCAGATGATCGGGCTCAGGGCACCGCCCACCGCCGCCAGGTTCTGCGCGGCGTAGTAGCTGCCGCGCAGGGACTCGGGGGCCAGGGTGTCGACGAACAGGAATTCTGCCGGGTAGATGATCATCTCCCCCAGGGTGAACACCAGCATCGCCAGGCACCAGAGCAGCAGGTTGTCGGCAACGCTGAAACCGATCAGGCCGGCCATGAACAGGGCCGTGCCCAGGGCGATCCAGTAGCGTAGTTGCTCGCGCTTGAGAAAACGACCGATCTGGTATTGCAGCGCGATTACGCACAGGGCGTTACAGGCCAGCAGCGCCGCCATGGTGTCCAAGGCCTGGCGAGGTTCCTGGGTGACCATCAGGTACTGCGACAGGTAGAGCGTGAAACGCCCGTGGACGATGGTGCTGAGCAAGCAGCCAGCGGTGAAGATGACCAGCGTGCGATCGTTTTTCAGGGTCGCCAGTGTCGTGAGGAAACTCAGCGGCTTGCCGATGTCGACCGCACCTCGGCCCACGCCGCGCATCAGCCACATGCTGCCAAGGGCAATGGCCCCGGCCAGCAGGAACGGGGCCTGAAACATATAGCCGGCGATCACCACTCCCAGCATCGGCGCGGTGGCGTAGCCGATGTTGGTCAAGGTGTAGCGCAGGGAAAAGACTCGGGCTCGCTGCTCCTGGGGCAGGCATTCACTGATGATCGCCTTGGAGCCGATCAGGAACAGCGCCGAGGCCGTTTCCACCAGGACCAGCACCACGGTAGTCAGCCACAGATCCTGGGCGAAGGTCAGCAATATGAAGCCGATGCCGCTGGAGAGCATGGTCAGGATCAGCAGCCGGCGCTTGTCCAGGCGATCGATGATGTAGCCGCCGTACAGGGCGAGCAGAGTGGCGCTGAACACCGCGATGCCCAGCAGCAAGCCTACGTCCTGCTGGTCCAGGCCCAGCTTGTGGCTGAGAAACTGGGTGAGCAGGGCACCGGTCAGGGCTCGGCTGACGACGATGGTCAGCGAGCAGATGAGCAACCGGCGAATGATCAGTGAGTAGGCAGCCATGGCCTCGTACGATCCTTGTGCTGATGGCGTCTACAACAGCAGGCGCATGGCGCAACGGCGCAGCGCCGGCAATCCATGTTGCTGTTCATCGAGCAGCACCTGTTCCAGGCGTGTTCCCAATTGCCCGGCATCCAGGGTGATAAAACCCTGGCGCTGATAAAAAGGCTCGTTCCATGGCAACTGCCGGAAGGTCGTCAGGGTCAGGGCCTTGAGTCGCTGCTGCCGGGCGTGTTCGATGGCCGCCTGCAACAGTGCCTTGCCGATCCCCTGACCCTGGTAATCACTGGCTACGGAGATTTCCCAGATGTGCAGTTCGTGGCCAAGGGGTTCGGCGCACAGGAAGGCGCAAGGCTGGTCCTCTGCCGGGCAAGCCACCCAGACCGGCAGGCGCTGGATATTGCGCCGGTGTCCTTCGGCGTCCAGCACCGGGGCCTCGGCCAGCCAGGCCAGTTGCGGATCGCGGAGAAACAGTCTGGCGGCGCTGGTTTCGATAGCGGGCAGGGCATTGGCATCGGACACTCGCGCCCGGCGGATATTGATCGTCATGGACGCGAGTGTAAGGAGGCAGCGGTACGCCGCGCAACGACTTCAGGGTTGCGCGGTCGCCGCCTTGGGCAGGTGCAGCAGGACGAAGTCGTTCTTGTCGAAGCGAGCACTGAGCACGGGTTCCAGGTGAGCCAGGGCCGTGCCTTCAAGACTGGACAGGTCGCTCTGATCGAGAATGATCCACGCCGGTCCGCTGATCTGGGCCAGGGCCTGGGGCTGATCGGTGAATTGCGGTTGCAGGTCCTGGTCGAGGTTGACCATGAACTTGATCGCCTTGGCATCCTTGCCCATGCGATGGAGGATCACCGGGGCCGGGTCCGCCTCGATCAACTGCAGGGCTGCATGGCTGAAGGTGCGGGTGTCGTAGAGCCGGTGCTCGACAGGCTCGTAAACGCCGATATAGCAAGCCCAGACCGCCAGGACCGCGCTGTAGGCCAGGCCCACGGCCCGCCATTGGCGCTTGAACAGCAAGGCCAGGGACAGCAGTTGCAACAGGCCAAGCACCACCAGCATCGGCGTGAGGTGGGTGAGCTGTTCGGGGAACTTGCGCCGCAATACCACCAGGCCGACCATCAGCAGGCCCGGTAGCAGCAACCACAAGCCCTGGATCAGGCCACGCAGCCAGGCCATGATTCGAGCGCTGCCAGCCTGGAACGGATAGGCCGCGACAATGGCCGCCATGGGCAGCATCGGCAACAGGTAGCGGGCCTTCTTCGCCTGGGGAATCGACAGGCCGATCATCACCACCAGGGCCGCTGCGGTACACAGGCGCAGTAGCTTCAGGCCAGGCCCCGGCTCTGCCGGGCGCGACAGCAGCACGGCGACCCAGGCCAGGATCGCCAGCGGATAGGCCAGGGCGTAGTTGCCCAGGGAACTGGTGAAGTAATAGAGGACGTCGCTGGAGCCTTCGCTGCCGTCCATGCGCCCCATGAACTGCATGCGGATCACGTCGTCGACGAAACCCTGGCCGCCACTGAGCTTGGCCAGCCACAGCAGCAGGGCGATGCACGCCACCAGCAACCCCAGGGCGCTGAAGCCAAAGCCGAACAAGCGACGCCACTGGCCGCCCAGCAGGTAGTAGCTGCACAGCATGCCGGTGGGGATCACCAGGCCGATGGGGCCGCGAATGGCAAAGCCCAGCACCAGCAACAGCAGGATCCAGCCCAGGCGCCGGGGCGCCGCGAAATGGTCGTGGGCATAGCCCAGGTAGAACACGGTGAGTGAAACTGCCGCCAGCATCTGGTCCAGTGAGACCGCGCGGGTTTCACTGATAAAGGTGTTGCTGAGCAGCAACAGGGCGACGCTCAGCAGGGCCCAGGTACGGGAGTAGGGCGCCAGCAGCCGGTAGACCAGGCTGACGATCAGCGCCGAGGCGATGGCCGTGGGCAGCCAGGCGGTGAGGCTGGTGACCTGCCCGTTGGGCAGCGAGAACAACCACACCAGCAGCGTCGAGGCGCTGGTGTAGTCGGCATAGGGCTCGCCATAGGTCGTGGGGAAGAACCCCGGCCCATGGCGTAGCATTTCCTTGGCGAACAGGAAGAAACGGGAATCGAAGCCGATCGCCGATTGATGATCGGCGCCGACGCAGAACAGCAGCAAAGTCAGCAGCCCCAGCCCCAACGATTGCCAAAGTAGTGTGTTCGCAGGGGAGCTGGAGTGCGTGTTCATTCAGGCCTCGGCGGACCACTGCTGATGAGGGATCGGCAGATTGCGCGACTCGCCACGACCGATCGGGAAGTAGGTGAAGCCATTGCGCGCCAGGCGTTCGGCGTCATACAGGTTACGGCCGTCGAAAATCACAGGCGCCTTGAGGCGCTGTTGGATCAGGTCGAAGTCCGGAGCCTTGAACTGCTGCCATTCGGTGCAGATGATCAGGGCGTCGGCACCGTTGAGTACCGACTCCGGGGTGCCCATCAGCAGCAGGCGAGACTCATCCGGATACAAGCGCTGGGTTTCCTGCATGGCTTCCGGGTCGAAGGCGCGGACTTCGGCACCGGCGGCGAACAATGCATCGAGCAGCACCCGGCTTGGGGCGTCGCGCATGTCGTCGGTGTTGGGCTTGAACGCCAGGCCCCACAGGGCGAAGGTCTTGCCTTTCAGGTCGCCCTTGTAGAAAGCCTTGATACGCTCGAACAGCTTGTGCTTCTGCCGTTCGTTGATGGCTTCCACTGCTTGCAGCAGGTCGCTGGAGCAATGGGCTTGCTCGGCACTGTGGATCAGCGCGCGCATGTCCTTGGGGAAGCACGAACCGCCATAGCCGCAGCCAGGGTAGATGAAGTGGTAGCCGATACGAGTATCGGCGCCGATCCCCAAGCGTACCGATTCGATATCGGCGCCCAGGTGTTCGGCCAGTTCGGCGATCTGGTTGATGAAGCTGATCTTGGTCGCCAGCATGCAGTTGGCGGCGTACTTGGTCAGCTCGGCGCTGCGCAGGTCCATGAACATGATGCGGTCATGGTTGCGGTTGAACGGTGCGTAGAGGTCGCGCATCACGTCGCGTACTTCTTCGCGGGCGCAACCGATGATGATCCGGTCCGGGCGGCGGCAGTCGGAAACCGCCGAGCCTTCCTTGAGGAATTCCGGGTTGGAGACGATATCGAATTGCAGTGGACGGCCGTCCAGGGCTTTCTCGATGTGGGCCTTGAGGGTGTCGCCGGTGCCGACTGGCACGGTGGATTTCTCCACCAGGATCAGCGGCTGCTCACGGTGACGGGCGACGGCATCGCCCACCGACAGCACGTAGCGCAGGTCGGCCGAGCCGTCTTCGCTCGACGGCGTGCCAACGGCAATGAACAGCACCTGGCCATGCTGTACCGCGAGTTTTTCGTCGTTGGTGAAGTGCAGTCGCTTGGCTTCGAGGTTTTCCTTCACCAGGCTTGCAAGCCCGGGCTCGAAGATGCTCACGTGTCCTTGTTGCAGCTGTTTGACCTTTTGCTCATCGATGTCCATGCAGATGACATCGTGGCCGACTTCAGCCAACACGGCAGCCTGTACGAGGCCGACATAACCACTTCCAAATACACTGATTTTCATGGGGTATTCCTGGGACTTGTCGCGGGTGCAGATCGAGAGTTGATGGTGATGACCCCGAGGATGACCAAGGCCACCCCGAGGGTTTTGGAAAGCGTGAAAGGTTCGTTGAACAGCGGCAGGCTGGCGGCTAGCAGGTAGACCAGTGCATAGCTGATGCTCAACAGCGAATAGGCCCGGCCCAGCGGCAGGTCGCGCAGGGCCAGCAGCCAGCAGAGCATCGACAGGGCATAGGCGCAGATCGCCGCGATGACCACGGCCAGGGCCGCCAGATCGACTGTGCCGTTGCCCAGGGCGTCCAGCCACTGCTGTGGCGCGGGCAGGCGAGTCATGCTCCAGCGCATGGCCAGTTGTGCGCCACTGACCAGCACCACGCTGCCCAGGGCGAAGATGAATCCCCTGGCCCGGCTCATGCGTGACGCCCCAGCAGCACTACGCCACCGATCACCAGGGCGACACCGAGCCAGTGGCGGCGATCGATGTGCTCACGGAACACGAAACGGGCGATCAGGGTGATGAACACGAAATTCAGGCTGAGCATCGGGTAGGCCACGCCCACCTCCATGCGCTGCAGCACCAGCAGCCACACCAGCAGGCCCAGGCCGAGGCTGAACAGGGCCAGCCACAACCAGCCCGAGCGCAGCTTGGCTACCACGGTCGATGGCTGGTCGCGCCAGCTTTCAACGGCAAATTTCTGTGCCACCTGGCCCAGGCAGGTCAGCCCGCAGGCCAGGAGTAGAAGCAACAGGCTCATGGCTGGCTCTGGGGAATGATAAAAATCACGATGTTGCCCTGGGCATAACGCTTGGCATCCGGTGGCAGCAGTTGGACTTCATGCTCCTCGTCGCGGCTCTTGACCCGCATGACCACGCCTACAGAGCCTTGCTTGCGGGCCTCGGCTATCCACGGTTGGACCTGCTCCAGGTTGACCTTGCGCTGGGCCGAATCGTCATAGGCCAGGCCGTATTTCAACTCGCCCTCGGTGTTGTACAAGGTCACATCGCTGCGGCGCAGACGCCAGGCCAGGGCCGAGGCCGCACCAAGGTCGTTGCTCAGCAGATGCTTGGCTTCGTTCAGTTCACCTACGTGATCGATGATGAATTGGTCGGGAATCTTGTTGTAGACCACCGAATTGGGCAGGGCGGCCGGGGCCAGGGCCGCCAGCAGGAAACTACCCAGGGCTGGAGCCGCCCACAGGGTCAGCGGACGCATGGCTTGCAGCAGGTTGCTGAGGATCCAGCCCAGCAGCAGGACGTAAACCAGCACCAAGTGCTGCGGCTCGTCCACATACACCGGTTTTTTCAGCTGGAAGTACACCAGCGCCAGCAAACCCAACAGGCCTGCCAGCAGATTGAGCAAGCCGTTGAGGCTGATGATGCGTGTCTGCTTGGCACTCAGGCGATCCATCAGGGTATTGCCCATCAGCAGCGCCAGCGGTAGCAGGCACGGCAGGATATAGGCGGGCAGCTTGCCCTTGCTCAGGCTGAAGAAGGCCAGTGGCAGCACCAGCCACAGCAGCAGGAAGCCGCTACTGCCCAGGCGTCGCTGGCTCCAGGCTTGTTTGAAGGTTGCAGGCAACAGCATGACCCAAGGCACACTGAAGGCCACCAGCAATGGCAGGTAGTACCACCATGGCGAGGCATGCTGGGCATCTTCACCGGCGAAGCGGCGAATATGTTCGTGCCAGAAGAAGAAACGCCAGTAGTCCGGTTCCTGGGCGTGCACCGCCAAGGCCCAGGGCAGGCTGATGAGGATGGCAACGAGGACGCCGATGCCACCCAATACCAGCAGCGATTTCAGGCGTTTTTGCCAGATGGCGTAGGGCAGGGCCACCAACACTGGCAGCAACCAGGCCAGGAATCCCTTGGTCATGAAGCCCATGCCGCAGGCCAGGCCCAGGACGACCCAGGCCAGTAGCTGCCCGCGGGAGGTCTTGCAGTCGAACGTGAACCACAGCGCAACCAGGCTCAGGTTGACCCAGAAGGTGAATTGCGGGTCGAGGTTGGCGTAGCCCGCCACCAGCGCCATCACGGTGAAACTCATGTACAGCACGGCGCTGGCCAGGGCCTTGCGCGGATCGTTCCACAAGCGCATGGCCAACAGGTAGGCCAGGACCACGCTCAGTCCGGTGCTCAGGGCTGACGCCACGCGTACCCCGAACAGGTTGTCACCGAAAACGGCCTGACCAATGGCCATCATCCAGTAACCCGCCACCGGTTTTTCGAAATAGCGAATCCCCATGAAATGTGGCGACGCCCATTGACCGCCATGGAGCATTTCCTGGCTGATCTGCGCGTAGCGGGTTTCATCGGGAATCCACAGGCCGTGGGTAGCCATGGGCAGGAGGTAGAACAGGCCGAAAGCGATCAGCAGCAGTGACAGGGCCCAACGTCTGGTCATGCTCCTTGCACTCCCAGCCAGCCTTCGCGGCCTTCCAGGGCGCCGCGTACCACCTGGCCTGCCGGCAAGCTGGAGATGTCCGCCGGGAGCATGTCTCCCAGGGGCTGGAAATGAATGTCGCGCTGCTTGGCACTGGCCAGCAGCTGGCGGAAGTCATTGGCCATCAGAATCCCTTCTACTTCGGCGTGGATGGTGTAGACATTGAGCTTGCCTGGCTTGAACCGGTCGAGGATGAAAGTGTTGAAATCAGCACTCGAGACCACCGGGCCGACGACTTCGTCGAAGGTCGGCAGGTCTACCGGAATCTGTGGCGCGCCCAGGCCGCCGTCCGCCAAACGTGGCTGGAACAGGCTCTGGCCGCGGCAATCGCTGTTGTAGCGAAAACCGAATTGTTGCTTGGCTTCGATGACCCGCTCATCGGCACGCCAACCGGCGGATGCCGAGCAGCTCACCGCTTGCCCGAGAATATCGTTGAGGCTGTCGACGCCACGGCGGATCTGTTCGATCAGCTGTGCCTGGCTCCAGCGCCCGGTGTTGGCCTGCCAGCCGTGGTGATCCCAGGCGTGCAGGCCGACTTCGTGTCCGGCAGCCAGGGCCTGGCGCATCAAGTGCCCCAGGTCCCGGCCAATGGGTTTGCCTGGCCAGGCGGTGCCGGCCAGGAGAATGTCCCAGCCATACAGGCCGGCAGCATTGGACCGCAGCATTTTCCAGAGGAACTGCGGACGGATCAGGCGCCACAGGTGGCGCCCCATGTTGTCCGGCCCGACGCTGAAGAAGAACGTGGCTTTGACCCCGGCTTCATCCAGCGATTCGAGCAGCCGTGGCACCCCCTCCCGGGTGCCGCGGTAGGTATCGACATCAATGCGCAGACCTGCCTGCATCAGCGTGCTTCTTCTTTGGCGCGATCGGCGATTTCCAGCATGGCTTCGCGCAGGAAGAAGTCCAGGGTGTTGCCGATGGTTTCGCTCATTTCCACGGTCGGTTCCCAGTTCAGCAGGCGCTTGGCATTCTCAATGCTTGGCTTGCGGTGCTCCACGTCCTGGTAGCCCGCGCCGTAGAAGGCCTTGCTTTCCACTTCGCGGAAACCGGCGAACGGTGGGAAGTTGCCACGCAGCGGGTGGGCTTCGAACTGGCGCAGCAGCTCTTCGCCCAACTGGCGGATGCTGGCTTCGTTGTCCGGGTTGCCGATGTTGACGATCTGGCCGTTGCAGCAATCGTTTTCGTTGTCGACGATGCGGGCCAGGGCCTCGATGCCGTCAGCGATGTCGGTGAAGCAGCGTTTCTGCTCGCCACCGTCGAACAGGCGGATCGGGGTGCCTTCCACCAGGTTGAGGATCAGCTGGGTAATGGCCCGGGAGCTACCGATACGTGCCGAGTCCAGGCGGTCCAGGCGCGGGCCCATCCAGTTGAATGGACGGAACAGGGTGAAGTTCAGGCCCTTGGCGCCGTAGGCCCAGATCACGCGGTCCAGCAGTTGCTTGGAGACCGAGTAGATCCAGCGCTGCTTGTTGATCGGGCCGACGATCAGGTTGGAGTTGTCTTCGTCGAAGTTCTTGTCCTGGCACATGCCATAGACTTCCGACGTCGACGGGAAGATCACCCGCTTGTTGTACTTCACGCAGTAGCGAACCAGCTTCAGGTTCTCTTCGAAGTCCAGCTCGAATACGCGCAGTGGGTTACGGGTGTATTCGATCGGGGTGGCGATGGCCACCAGCGGCAGGACCACGTCGCACTTCTTGATGTGGTACTCGATCCACTCGGAGTGAATGCTGATGTCGCCTTCGACGAAGTGGAAGTTCGGGTGGCTGCGCAGGCGCTCGATGGCGTCGCAGCCGATGTCCAGGCCATAGACTTCGTACTTGTCGTCGCGCAGCAGGCGCTCGGACAGGTGGTTACCGATGAAGCCGTTGACGCCCAGGATCAGTACGCGGGTACGACGTGGCTTGCGGCCGGACTCGGCGCCGCGCAGCAGCGAACCGTCCACCAGGCCCAGCTCGTTGGCCAGTTGCGGGCCGCTCAGGTACAGGCCGTTGGCGTTGCGCTGGCCGGAGGTGATGACCAGGGAGTCTTCGCCACAGGCGATGCGCAGTGGATCGACGCTGATGACCCGGCCCGGGGCCTGGCCTTCGTTGCCCTTGGCCACTTCGGCGCTCCAGACGATCAGCTTGTGTTCGCCGACGGCGCAGAAGGCACCTGGATAAGGTTGGGTCACGGCACGCACCAGGTTGAACAGCTCCTCGGCTGGGCGCTTCCACTCCAGCTTGCCGTCCGCAGCGGTACGACGACCGTAGTAGCTGGCCTTGGATTCGTCCTGGGCGGTTTCGCTGACCTTGCCCTGGGCCAGTGCCGGCAGGGTGTCGCGCAGCAGGCTGGCAGCGGCGTCACGCAACTTGTGGTGCAGGCTCAGCGCCGTGTCGCTGCGCTCGATGGCTACGCGTTCCTGGGCGATGATCGCACCGGCATCGGCGCGCTTGACCATGCGGTGCAGGGTCACGCCGGTCTCGGTTTCGCCCTTGACCAGGACCCAGTTCGCAGGTGCGCGGCCACGGTAGTGCGGCAGCAGGGAACCGTGCAGGTTGAACGCGCCCTTGCTGGCAGTGGCCAGCAGTTGTTCGCTCAGCAGGTTGCGGTAGTAGAAGGAGAACAGGTAGTCAGGGTTGAGCTTGGCAATGCGCTCGATCCACAGCGGGTGGTTGGCGTCTTCCGGGGCGTGTACGGCAATACCCTTGCGTGCGCACAGTTGTGCGACGGAACCGTAGAAGGTGTTTTCCTTCGGATCATCGGCGTGGGTGAATACCGCAGCGATCTCATAACCTGCGTTGAGCAGGGCTTCGATGCCAGCACAGCCAATATCGTGGTAGGCGAAGACAACAGCTTTATTGCTCATGGGGAAACCTGATCAGTATGGGTGGAAGTTAAACCGTCGACAGTCACGGTCGGGGCGGGTGCCGCCGGCTGACTGCGCAAGACTTTTTCGATGAAGAAGCGCGGGCGGGCCCGCACGTCGCTGTACATGCGTCCCAGGTATTCGCCCAGAAGACCCATGCCGATGAACTGGCCGCCGGTGAACACGAAGAGCACCGCGAACAGCACGAAGTTACCGTCGCCGGCCCAGGTGGCGCCGAAGATCAAGCGCAGGATGATCAGCAGCATGGCGAACAACGCACCCAGGCCGGCCATGCTGAAACCGATGATGCTCAGCAGGCGCAGGGGGGTGGTGGTCATGCAGGTGATCAGGTCGAACATCAGGTTGACCAGGCGCATCGGGCTGTACTTGGAGTCGCCGTGCTCGCGCTCGGCGTGCTCCACCAAGACCTCGGTGGTGTGCCGGGCGAAGCTGTTGGCCAGGATCGGGATGAAGGTGCTGCGTTCGGTACAGGCCAGCATCGCGTCGATGATGGTCCGGCGGTAGGCGCGCAGCATGCAGCCGTAGTCGCTCATGGCCACGCCAGTGGAGCGTTGCACCGCCATGTTGATCAGCTTCGATGGCCAGCGGCGGAAGGCCGAGTCCTGGCGGTTGTTGCGCACGGTGCCGACCACGTCGTAGCCGAGCTCGGCCTGGGCCACCAGGCGCGGGATTTCCTCCGGCGGGTTCTGCAGGTCGGCATCGAGGGTAATCACCACGTCGCCGCGGCACTGCTCGAAACCGGCCATGATCGCCGCGTGCTGGCCGTAGTTGCGATTGAGGATGACCGCCACCACCGGGCTGCCTTCGCGTTCCGCGGCGGCTTGCAGGATATTCGCCGACTCGTCGCGACTGCCGTCGTCCACCAGGACGATTTCAAAGTCGTGCTTGAGCAGGCGGCAAGCCGCTTCGGTACGTCGCAACAGCTCGGGAAGGCTCTGTTCTTCGTTGTAGACCGGGATGACGATCGACACGAACTGAATGGGATAAGGTTTCAAGGGTTTCAGTCCAGGAGGTTTTCAATGGCGCCGGCAACCCGCTCGACATCGTCGAGTGTCATGTCCGGAAACAGTGGGATCGAGCACAGTCGCGCAGAGTTCCATTCGGTATGTGGCAGGTGCACATCCGGGAAGCGCTGGCGGTAATAGGTATGCATGTGGGTGGCGATGAAGTGGATACCCGTGCCGATGTTCTGCTCCTGCAGGCCTTTCATGAAGGCTTCGCGATCCAGGCCGCAGCGCTCGGCGTCGATGCGCAGGATGAACAGGTGCCAGCTGTGCTGCTGCGGGTACTGCGGCACGTGCAGCGGTTGCACCGGCAGGCCGGCCAGACGCTCCAGGTAAGCCTTGGCCAACACTTCGCGGCGGGCGTTGATCTGGTCCAGGCGCTGCAGTTGCACCAGGGCGATGGCGGCATTCATGTCCGCCAGGTTGTACTTGAAGCCGGGTTCGATCACCTGGGCCTGGGGCTTGCGACCATGGGTCAGGCGGTCATAGGCATCCACGCCCAGCCCGTGGAACTTGAGCATGCGCACACGGTTGGCCAGGGCTTCGTCGTCGCTGACGAACATCGCGCCTTCGGCGCATGTCATGTTCTTGATTGCATGGAACGAGAAGATCGCCGTACCCCGGGCACCGATCTCACGACCTCGGTAGGTCGTGCCGGCCGCGTGGGCGGCGTCCTCGATCACGGCGATGCCGTGCTTGTCGGCCAGGGCATACAGTGGATCGAGGTCGAAGGCTGCACCGGCATAGTGCACCGGGATAATGGCCTTGGTCTTGGGCGTGATGGCGGCTTCGATGGTGGCTGCGTCGCTCATCAGGGTGTCGGGATCGACATCGACGAACACCGGGGTAGCACCCAGCAGGCAGATCATGTTGGCGGTGGAGACCCAGGTCTGGGAGGGGGTGATCACCTCATCCCCCGGACCGATGCCCAAGGCCAGCAGGGTGATGTGCATGGCGCCGGTGGCCGAGGATAAGGCCACGGCATGGCGGGCGCCGACACGTTCGGCGAAGAGCTGCTCGAGTTCCTGGTTTTTCGGGCCGGTGGTGATCCAGCCGGAACGCAGAACCTGCTCTACAGCAGCAACCTCTTCATCGCCAATACTCGGGCGCGAGAAAGGAAGGAAAGCCTGGTTCATGGTTACCTCGGGTTACAGAATACGGGGTGTAGCGAGCGAACAACGGTTCATGGAACGCGGGGAGGTCAAGCAGTCATCAGGCGCATCCAGTTGATTGAGCCAGCGTGGCATTCCATGCAGCAAATGAGTAAAGACTAAGTTTGTGAAAAGTAAATGTGGATCAAGGTGTTATCTTTGCAACCTGCGAAAGGACTGCACTAAGACCCTTGGCCGTCGGTGGCTGAGATTAAGCGGAAAAATGTGAAACGAATATGAAAAATAAGGTAAAAGTCCGTTTTTCTGCGAGCCAGACAGGCAGGGTTCAGTTTTTTGTTAATTTTGTTCATCAATTGGCTGTAACCGCCAGTTTTAGCGGGTTTAAGGCGAGCAGAAAAGGGTGCAACCCAGGGATTTTTCGCAACTGGCCAAGGCGCTATCAAGTGCAACCGGTTTGTTACATATGTCCATGACTGCGCCCATCGAACAAGCCAGCGAAAACATCGGCGCGACCAATCCCTTGAGCCTGTACCTGGCGCGATTGGCGCCCTCCAGCCAGTCGACCCTGCGCTACGTCCTGCAGGACGCGGCCGACCGCCTGGGGTATGAGGACATGAACCTTGAGGACATCCCCTGGCACCAGCTGCAGCCGGAGCATGTCACCGCCCTGGTCGCGACCTTGCGTCGCGATGGCTACGCCCCCAATACCTCTTCGCTGTACGTCAATGCCCTGCGCGGAGTCATGAACGAGGCCTGGCGGGCCAGCCTGATCAGCCAGGATCATCTGCTCAAGATGCGTTCGGTAAAGCCCATCGCCGGCACGCGCCTGGGGCGCGGCCGTAACCTGCGACGTTCCCTGATCCAGGACCTGATGGGTGTGTGCGCGGCGGATCCGCGGCCCCAGGGAGTGCGTGACGCGGCGATCATCGCGGTGCTCTATGGCTCGGGCATGCGCAAGTCGGAATCGGTGAACCTTGACCTGGCCCAGGTGGACTTCGACCAGCGCAGCCTTGAGGTGCTGGCCAAGGGCAACAAGCAGTTGATCAAGTACGCGCCGGCCTGGGCCTTCCACAAGCTGCAAGCCTGGCTCGACTTGCGCCGCGAATGCCTGCCCGAGGGGCAGGCCGATGATCCGTTCCTGTTCAATCGCATTCGCCGCGGCGGCCATATCACCCGTGAACGTATCAGCAAGCATGCCATCTACTACATCGCCAGGCAGCGAGGAGCCGAGGTGGGCGTGCGGATCATGCCCCATGATTTTCGTCGCTCGTTCATTACCCGGGTGATCGAAGAGCATGACCTGTCGATCGCCCAGAAACTGGCCCACCACACCAATATCCAGACCACCGCCAGCTATGACCTGCGCGACGACAACGAACGTCGTCGCGCCATCGACCGTTTCGACCTGTAATCCGCCGGCCTCAGGCTGCCGGCGTGCCAGGGACGAGCTGGCCGGTCAGATCCCAGACTTCCAGCATCCTGGAGTACTCACAGGCGTGGCTCGGGTCGCTCAGTAGCCAGTCCTCGAAGGCCTGGCGTTCCGCGAGGCTGCAGTCGTCCTCGCGCAGGCGGATGCACCAGTGGGCCGCCTGCATCATTACGTACTCGTCTGCTGCGCTGGCAGGCTCGGTCATTGTTCAATCCTTGTTCAAAGTGGAGCTCACTGCGCCCGCCATGGGCGGGTATCGCGCCAGTATCAGGCCCAATCGCGTGCGCCGCCAAGGCGTGGCTCAAGTTGCTGTTGTCGCACCCAGGACATGCGCCAGGCCCTGGGTAGAGATCCTTACCCGAGTGCCCGGGGCCGGCAGGTGGGGGCCCTGATTGCGTACCGGCAGCAGCTGCTCGCCACCGCTAGCGGTGGCCAGGGCGACATTGAGGGTGCAGGTGTTGCCGGCGAAGTCGCAATCTTTGACCACGGCGACGCAACCGGATGCGACCCCGCTTCCCGGGGCCTCTGGAGCCAGTTGCAATTGTTCGGGGCGCAACATGATCGTGGCTTGGCCCCTGGCAGCCGAATCGCGTACAGGCAGCACGCCGAGGTCGCAGTGGGCCAGGCCGTTGTCCAGGTGTGCCGGTAACAGCACGGCATCGCCCAGGAACAACGCCGTCTGCGCATCCTGCGGGTGCTGGTACAGCTCCAGGGGAGGGCCGGCCTGGATCAACCGACCCTGGCGCATGACCACCAGTTGATCGGCAAAGGACAAGGCCTCGGCCTGGTCGTGGGTAACCAGGACCGTGGTCACTCCGGCAGCGGCCAGCAGGCGGGCGACGGTCTTGCGCATCGAGGCCCGCAAGCCGGTATCCAGGGCGGAGAAGGGCTCATCGAGCAGCATCAGCCGTGGGCGCTGGGCCAGGGCGCGGGCCAGGGCCACTCGTTGTTGCTGGCCGCCGGACAGCTCATGGGGCCAGCGTGTTGCCATGTTGGCCTCCAGGGCGACCATTTCCAGCAGTTCAGCGATGCGCTGGCGCTTGCTGTCCAGGCTCCCTGGCAGGCCGAAACCGACATTGGCCGCCACGCTCAAGTGCGGGAACAGCGCGCCATCCTGCGGGACATAGCCAATCAGGCGCTGGTGGGCAGGTACCGCGCCCCGGCCATCGACCATGACCTGGCCGTCGAGGGTAATGCGCCCGCGGTCGGGGAATTCGAAACCGGCAATCATGCGCAAAAGAGTGGTCTTGCCGGAGCCCGAGGGGCCGACGATTGCCGTGCGACTGCCAGAGGGTACGCAAAGGTTGATATCGGTCAGCGCCGCTACTGGGCCGAAGGATTTGTGCACTGCATGGAGTTCAAGGGTATTCATCGGCCTGCGCTGCGCCTGGACTGTTGGTAGAGAAGGCCGGTCAACGGCAGTGAAAGCACGATCATCAGCAAGGCATAGGGCGCTGCCGCGGCGTAGTCGATTTCGCTGGTCATGGTCCAGAACCCGGTCGCCAGGGTCCGGGTGCCGTTGGGTGCCAGCAGCAGGGTGGCCGTCAGCTCGTTGCTGATGGCCAGGAACACCAGCGCCGCCCCGGCCGCCGCACCCGGTGCCGCCAGGCGCAAGGTGATCCACCACAGGGCCTGCAGCGGTCCACGGCCCAGGCTGCGAGCGATGTTTTCCAGCTCCACCGGGGCCTGGGCGATGCCGGCCCGCAAGCTGACCAGCGCCCGGGGCAGGAACATCAGGGCGTAGGCCAGGAGTACGCAAAGGCTGGTCTGGTAAAGCGGCCGGGCGAATTTTACGGTGATGGTCACCAGCGCCAGGGCAACGACGATGCCCGGCAGGGAGCTGCTGATGTAGTTGCAGCTTTCCAGCAGCCGCAGCAATGGGCCCGGGGCGCGGATCGACAACCAGGCCAGTGGCAGGGCGACCAGGGTGGTCAGCAATGCGCCGAGGCTGGCCAGGACCAGGGTCTGTTGCAGGCTGGGCAGCAAGTCCGCGCTTTGCCAGACGGCCATCCCGCCGGCCAGCAACCACTTGCCCAGGGTCCACAGGGGAACGCCCAGGGCCAGGAGGCTGGTGAGCATCGTCAGTCCCAGGCCGGCGTAGCGCGAAATCGCCTGCAAGCGCACGGCACGTTGTGCCCTGGGGCTGCCGGAGCCGACCCGGGCGTAGCGGGCGTGGCCTCGACTGGCAGACTCGATCGTCAGCAACAGCAGGCAGCACAGCACCAGCACCCCGGCCAGCATATTGGCCGCAGGTCCGTTATAGGTGGACTGGAACTGGTCATAGATGGCGGTGGTGAAGGTATCGAAGCGAATCATCGCGTAGAGGCCATACTCGGCCAGCAAGTGCAGGCCCACCAGCAACGCACCGCCGCCGATGGCCAGGCGCAGTTGTGGCAGGACTACCCGCAGGAACAGTGGCCAGGGCCGTAGCCCCAGGGACTCGGCAACGTCTTCGATAGCCGGGTCGAGCCGGCGCAAGGAGGCAGCGACCGGTAGGTAAATGAAAGGGAAATAGGCAATCACCGACACCAGCACGGCGGCCGGCAATCCATGCAGGGTCGGCAGCAGGCTGACCCAGGCATAGCTGTGAACGAACGCCGGTACGGCCAGGGGGGCCACCGCCAGCAGGGACCAGGCCCGGCGCCCCGGCAGGTCGGTGCGCTCTGTGAGCCAGGCCAGGGCCACTCCCAGCAGCACGCACAAGGGCAGCGTCAGGGCCAGCAGCAACAGGGTGTTGTACAGCAGCTCCAAGACCCGTGGGCGCAACAGCAATTGGGCAATGGTCGCCCAGCCGGTCTGGATCGAAATACCGACGACGAACCCCAGGGGCAGCAAGGCCAGCAACGACACCAGCAAGGCCGTTGCCGACAGCCACGGCACGGCCCCCGGGCCCAGGCCACGACGGCGATAGCCGGCCAGCGTGGTGCCCCGGGCCTTGCCGATATCGGCGGCGTTGGACAGCGACAGGTCGTCGGCCATGGCTTACAGGAGACCGGCCTGGCCCATCAGGTCCACGGCTTTCTTGCTGTTGAGCCTGGCGGCATCGACCTTGGGGGCATCCAGTTCGGCCAGGGGCACCAGTTGCGAATTGGATGGCGCGTCCTGGCCCACGGCATATTCGAATGAGCGACCGCTCTTGAGTACCTCTTGGCCCTGCTTGCTGGTAATCCACTTGAGGAAGGCCTGGGCTTGTTCCTGGTGCTTGCTGGAGGCCAGTACGCCACCTCCGGAAAGGCTGACGAAAGCCCCCGGGTCCTGGTGCTTGAAGTAGTACAGGGCGGTGTTCTTGCTGTTTTCCCCGGTCTTGGACTGGTCGACGAAGCTGTAGTAGTGATAGATCACGCCACTGTCCACCTGGCCGGCATTGACGGCCTTGAGCACCGCGCTGTTGCCGCGATACAGGCTGGCATTGGCCTTGATGCCCTTGAGCCATTCCAGGGTGGCGGCTTCGCCCTTGAGTTCCAGGACGGCACTGACGATGGCCTGGAAGTCAGCCCCGGCGGGCGAGGCGGCCCACCGGCCTTTCCAGGCCGGTGTTGCCAGGTCCATCAGCGACTTGGGCAACTGGCCGGAGTCGAGCTTGGTCGGGTTGTAGACGAACACGGTGGAGCGGGCTGCGATCCCCACCCAGTTGCCATGGCTCGGCCGGTAAGCGGCGCCGACCTGCTCGAGGGTGGTCGGCGCGACCTTGGCCAGCAGCCCGGCGTTATCCACCAGGGCCATGGCCGGGGAGTTCTCTGTCAGAAACACGTCTGCCGGGGAAGCGTTGCCTTCCTGCACCAACTGGTTGCCCATCTCGCTGTCATCGCCATTGCGCAGGGTGACCTTGATCCCGGTGTCGCGGGTAAAACCTTCGACCCAGGCCTTGGTCAGGCCCTCATGCTGGGCGTTGTAGACCAGGATGCCGTCGGCATCCGCAGCCCAGGCATGCCCGGCAGCCATCACGGCGCCGGCGAGCAGGGCGGACTTGAAGAGAGAGGGGGTACGAATGGCCATGGTGAAGGCAGCTCCTGGTTTTTTTGGAGGCATCGGTCCGGACCTTGGCTTGGGAAGTCGCCGTTTCACGTTGACCAATGGGAATCATTTGCAGGTGAAAGCTGGGCGCAATGTAGAGCGGCAAACAAGAAAAAATCGTCAAATTTATGCGTAATTCCTGTCATGGCCGAGCTCATGCCGAATGGCCTGTGATGTGTGCCACAGCGTGGGTGGAGCAGGTTAAGAAAGGCGCAGGCAAGGCCCTGGCGCTGATTTATACTCAGCGCCGGAAAATCGCTGGAAATGGAATTGACACATCATGAGGGAAGACCGATGAGCGCCAGACTGTGCAACAACATCAGTGCCGTGACCTTTGTCAGCAAGTACAAGGCCGTGTGCCAGCCAATCGCTGATCAACTGGACCTGCCGGTGGAGAACATCCTCGGCCTGGCTGCCCAGGAAAGCCAATACGGTACCGGGCGGATTGCCCGGGATCTCAATAACTATTTTTCCATGCATGCCCCGGCGCCGCTGCAGAGCGGCGCCGAGTCGCCCCAGGGCAATGCGGCGATCAAGGTCGCCAAGTTCGCCTCATTCCAGCAATCGGCACAGTCCTTCGCCCAGCGTTATGGCGGTTCGGTACGGGGCAAGCGTGAGCCCATGGAGTTTGCCCAGGCCCTGGTACGCAGCGGCTACAACAGCGGGGACGCGGCCACGGGTGGGCGCAATGGCTTCGCCAAATACCTGGCGGACATCATCGTTGCAGTCAGGGGGCGGCTGGCATGCTGAGGGTCACGGCCGTTTCCTGGGGGCTGGGCCTGTCCCTGGCCTGTGCGGGGCTCAGTGCCTGTGCCCAATCCGCGTTGCAGCCGACCCAGATCGCCTCCACCGGGTTGAGCCGAGAACAAGCCCAACAGGTGCTGCTGGTGGCCCTCAAGCACCAGGACTACCCGATGAGCAAGCCGGGAGTCTTCGTCGATGGCGACCTGCAGGATGAGAGCGGCAAGCCCCCTCATCCGGGGTACTTCGATTTCAGCCTGGGCTACAACGATCCCAAGGCCGGTGCCACCGAGTACTGGGGGTTGTTCTCGGTGAGCCTGAATACCGGCGATGTCTGGGAAATCAACAGCTGCAAGCGCCTCGACGGTGGTGAACTGCGGGCCTTGCAAGGGCAGATCATGGGGCGCACCGGCAAGACCTTGGTGGATGAAGAGCCCCAGCGCCAGGGGCTGGGTTGCGAGGACGAAAAATAAGACTGCCCGGCGCGTCCAGTCGAGCGGTGACCGGCCAGGCTCTGGCGCCTGGCCGGTCACCATCAGTATCGCCAAGGCACCTGCCCGGGTACTGAACCGATACGCCCCGCATGGCTTCAGAAGCGGTAGCCGAGGTTGACCATCATCGCGGCGCTGCCCAGTAGCACCACCTCGGTCCCGAGCGGGCCGTAGTGGGCGCCAATGGCCGGAATCAGGGCTGGGGCCACGCCGAAGTGGTTGAGTGGAATTTTGTCCTTGTACTTGCCCTTGTAGCCCTGGATCAGGCCGCCGCTGAGCTTGGCGTAGACCGGCCAGCTGGCGTTTTCCCAGGCCTTGCCTGCATAGGCGTAGTAGGAGCGCTGGGAGAAGGAGTTGCGAAAGGTGCTCAGGCCCCAGAGCTGGCCATCGGCGTAATTGCGTTCCAGGCCGGCCAGGTCCTGGTGGTTGTTGTGGTCGGGGTCATGCTTCCAGTGCTGGGTATAGGCGCTGGTCTGCAGGTACCAATAGTCCTGTTGCGGGGCGCCCTGGCTGGTCTGGCTGGCGGCCAGCAGTAGCGCGCCACCGAGGCAGGCAACGCTGTATCGCTGGCGAAGAAGACCGAGGCGCAGGGCCTGGAGGCGATTCTTGATTAGCATGCTCACTCCCTGCCCGAGGGGCAGTCATGCCCCCTCGTGCATCAAGGGAGCGAAAGGGACGGGACGCTAGCAGTAGGTCATTCACCGGATCAATGCTGAAACTGTTGCATGATCTATATCCGCCTCGATGCGCTGGATCAGGTAGGGAAAGAAGGGATTGGCGGTCAGGCGCATCAACTCATCCATCGGAACGACCAGCACCCCACGCTCGCCCCGGGCCGCCACGGTACCCAGGTGTACCCCGAAGTCTTCGGCAGTCGATGGCTGGGTCCCGTACAGGGCGTCATCCAGGGGGAAGGGCAGGGCCACGTGGGACAGGGAAAACACTTCTAGCGGATAGGCCAGGTCCAGGGGCTGGCGAGTGCTGTGCTCGCTGGCGGCGGTGGTGGTCTGCAGCTCCATGGCCATGCTGGCGCTGCCACTGTTGGTCAGCACCTGCGTCGTGTAGCGGCGGGGCGGAGGAGGCAGCAGCCCGGCCAGGGAGGTGACGCTCGCCGGGTCCAGCAGGCCTTCGAAATCCCGGGCGCGGTTGAGGTCGAAAATCACCAGCTCGCTGCCGTTGGCTGGCAACCGCTGGTACAACCCATCGACCAGCGCCCGAGTGCTGACGGTGGCGTCGGTCAGCGACTGGAAGCTCAGGATCGGTGGCAGGTTGGCCAATCGCGGATCCTCCGCCAGGGCCAGCAACTGGCTTTGCAGGGCATCGGTGAGTAACCAGGACTGGCGTGCGCCGTTGACCGGGAACGAGTTGTACTTGAACGGGTTGTACTCTGGACGCAGGTTCAGCCAAGCCGCCTTGCTGAAGGCCGGGAACACTGCGGGCCACGCGGCCAACCCGGCAAAACGCGCGGACGCCGCCACCCCGATCATTGGCGAGATCAGCACCAGGCGCTGGGCCTGGGGCAGGCGTGGATCGGCCAGGGCGTCCAGGGCGTACTTGACCGCCAGGGCGCCGCCGTTGGAGTAGCCAACGATATGCAAGGGCGCCGGAGCCGGCACTTCCTGGCGGGCGGTGCGTAGCGCCATGCGGGTCGCGGCCAGCCAGTCCTGCCAGCGCGCATCGGTCAGGCCCGCGGGTACCGTGCCGTGACCGGGCAAGCGCAGGCCGATGGCCAGGTAGCCGTGCTCGACATAGCGACGGGCGACATGGCGCAGGCTGTAGGGCGAGTCTGTAAGACCATGCACCAGTACCACCACACCTTGTGGCCGGCCTTTGGGGCGCAGTATGTAGGAGTGGTTCCAGTTCGTGGCGAACGCTGGCGGGTAGGTCCTGCTGTCCTGGCGATAGCGATTGAAGGCCGGCACCTGGGCGGGATCGAGGGTTGCGCTGACCTGTTGCTCAACTTCGGCGAACACCCGCTCCTCGGCCTTGAGCCAGGTGGCCCAGTCTGCCCGGTCGAGTTGCTCAGCATCGAGTTCATGAGGCACATGCAGGTGCCAGGGTTGCAGCGCCGGGCCAGCCGCACTGTCGTAGGCTCGCCAGGCCAGCAGGGTCACTCCTGCGATCCCGAGCACCAGGCCTGCCTGTTTCAGCAGGCGCCACAGCAGGGGCGCCATCAATGCGGCTCCACGGCGCTGATGCGGTATACGCAGCGGCGGTCGCCAGTGATCAAGTGCTCCACCCGCTGCACATGGCCCAGTTCACCGATGGCGGCCTGGAACACCTGCAATTCGGAGCGGCAAAAGCCCTGGCATTGCCGGGCCGCGACGCAGATCGGGCAATGGCTTTCGATCAGCAGCCAAGCATCGCCCTCGGGTTCGACATGAGCCATGTAGCCGGCTACCTCGCGGATCTGCGCCAGCGCCCGGACCCGTGCCTCCAGGGACGGCAATGGACTGCAGGCGCCAAGGTATTCGGCGGTGTTGATGCGTTCCATATCGCTGACGATGCGCTCCACGCCGTCGGCGCCATACACCGCGCGAATCGAGTCGATCAATTGCAAGGTCAGGTTGGCGTGGGTATCGGGAAAACGCGCCTGGGCCTGTTCGGTCAAGACCCACTTCTGCGAGGGCCGACCTGCGCCCTGGGCCGGCATCAGTTGCCCGCTGATGAGTTCGCTGTCCACCAGCTTCTGCAATTGCTGGCGAGCCGCCTCCTGGGAGATCTCCAGCAACGGTGCCAGGTCGGCGGTTTTCAGCGGGCCACGGGTCTTGAGCAGATACAGAATGCGCTCGGCGGTGGCGCCGGGGTTTTTCTTGTCGGCTTGAGGGGACATCGAAGACATGCGGGGCCATTAACCAATAGGCGGATAGGAAAATTCGGTGGCCTGCCAGTGGCTGGCGACCGGCTAAGCATAACAGGCCTGCAAGCCTTGGCCTGGCGAATCGCCAAGTCCTGATCGTCCTGGGGCCAACAGGGGCATGGAAAAAACTAATTATCAAAGCAAATACTTGTGTAATACATTGGCGCCTTCTCGAATAACCAGACAGGAACACACCATGGCATCGACAACGGGTTGGTCGGCCTTGCTATCGGGCAGGAACGGGTTGCGCTCCGCGGCCCTGGCCGGCGGCGTCGCGCTGCACGCAATCAACGTCTACCTGGTCACCACTTTGCTGCCCTCGGTGGTCAAGGACATCGGCGGCCTGGATTACTACGCCTGGAACACCACATTGTTCGTGGTGGCCTCGATCATCGGCTCGGTCCTGTCTACCCGGGTCCTGGCGAAGTTGGGACCCAAGCTTGCCTACGCCCTGGCGGCCCTGGTCTTCATGCTGGGGTGCGGCCTGTGCGGGCTGGCGCAGGACATGGCCTGGCTGATCGCCGGGCGCAGCGTCCAGGGCTTGGGCGGCGGGCTGTTGTTCGCCTTGCCCTACGCGATGATCCGCCTGGTGTTCCAGGAGCCGCTGTGGCCGCGGGCCATGGCGCTGATTTCGGCGATGTGGGGCGCAGCTACCCTGATCGGGCCGGCGGTGGGCGGGGTCTTTGCCGAGCATGGTGCCTGGCGTGCGGCGTTCTGGGTGCTGATTCCCTGCACGTTGCTGTTCATGCTGCTGGCCATGGCCTTGCTACCCGGCCAGCGCCAGGAGCCTGCGGCCCGCAGTCCGATTCCCGGGTTGCAGCTGGTTCTGCTGACGGTCACGGTGCTGGCGATCTCCATCGGCAGCATCAGCACCTCGGTGCTGTACAACGCCGTGGGGCTGGGGGTCGGCCTGGGCCTGCTGGCATGGGTTGGCGTCCTGGAAAACCGCAGCGCGCAGCGGCTGTTGCCAAGGGGCAGCCTGGCATCGGGCAGTGCCCTTGCAGCGCTGTACCTGTCCATGGCGTTGCTGGTGGTGGGCATGACCAGCGAAGTCTTCGTGCCGTTGTTTCTCCAGGTCCTGCATCAGCAAACGCCGTTGCTGGCGGGCTACATTGCCGCACTGATGGCCGCAGGCTGGACCCTGGGCGCGCTCTTCAGCTCTGGCCGCAGTCCCCAAGGGGCGGCCCGGGCGGTGGCCTGCGGGCCGTTCATGGTGGTCGCCGGCCTGCTCCTGGCGTTCTGGGCCATGCCAGCGGCCACCAGCCTGGTGAGCCTGGGAGCCATATGCCTGGCAATGGTGTCGGTGGGGGTGGGGATCGGCCTGGCCTGGCCCCATCTGTTGTCCCAGGTCCTGGAGCGCGCTCCTGAGGATCAGAAGGAACTGGCCGGCGCCTCGATCACCACGGTGCAACTGGTGGCTACGGCCCTGGGGGCGGCCCTGGCTGGCATGATCGTCAACCTGGCGGGCCTGGGCTTGGGCGCTGGCAGCGATGGCGCGGCCCAAGCGGCCCGTTGGCTGTTCGGACTGTACGCTGGCCTGTCGCTGTTGTTGTTCGTCTCGGTGCGCCAGGCCCAGCGCCAACCAGCAGCGGTCCCTAGCGTGTAGCTCACGATGATTGTTCGCATCGGCACAAAGCTGCGTGGGCTGGCGCGCCAGGCGGACGCCGCCGAAACCGTGGATTGTGATGCTTGCCTGTCCAGGGTTTAATCGGCGTCGTGTTTACTGCCCACATGGAAGTTCGATGCATGCATGACTCTGCCCGCCATATCGTCCAGTTGTACCAGCGCCACGCCCAGGCTTGGGATAGGGGGCGTCGCACCCATACCCGGGGCTTCGAAGGCGAGCGGGTGTGGTTACAGCGCTTTCGCCAGCTCATGGGCGATGGCCACCTGGTACTCGACCTGGGGTGCGGCGGTGCGGACCCCATGGCAAGCCACCTGATCGACAACGGCTGTGCGCTGACCGGGGTCGACAGTTCGACGACGCTGCTGGAGCTGTGCCAACAGCGCCATGCCAACCAACGCTGGATCCACGCCGACATGCGCACGCTGGCCCTGAACGAAGACTTCGACGGCATTCTGGCCTGGAACAGCCTGTTTCATCTGGCGCCCGATGACCAGCGAGCCATGTTCGCCGTGTTCGAGCGCCATGCCCGGCCAGGCTGCGCCCTGATGTTCACCAGTGGCCCGGCAGCCGGCGAGGCCATTGGTGAGTTCGAGGGCGAGGCGCTCTACCATGCCAGCCTTGATCCCGGCGAATACTGCACGCTGCTCGATACCCATGGCTTCGAGGTGGTCCGGCATATCAGCGAAGATCCCGATTGCTGCGGGTTCACGGTGTGGCTGGCGCGTGGCCTTGACTGAAACACAACGCCTGCCTACAGCACAGCTTGTGCGGTACAGGCAGGTTCGCTCCTGGCAACGCCGGAACCGGGTGGCCTAAATGAAAAAAGCCGCTGCCCGGTGTGGGCAGCGGCTTTTTCAGGACCGTACAGCGTGTGGGACCGAGGCTGGCCTCAGTGCTTCATCATGCTGTGGTCCATCGAACCATGGTCCATGGAACCGTGGTCTGGCGCATTCAGGGCGCGGGCCTCGGCATCGACCTTGATGCTTTCCTTCTCGCCCTTGGCATTTTCCACGATCAGCGTCAGTGGCACCTTGTCGCCGGCCTTGATCTGGCCGGTCAGCTCCATGAGCATCACGTGGTAGCCGTGGGTATCCAGGCTGACCTTCTGGCCGGCCGGCAGGGCGACGGCATCCACTTGCTGCATGCTCATCACATCGTTGTGCATGCTCGACTGGTGGATCTGCACGTTCTTGGCCACGGGCGACTGCACCTGGACCAGCTTGCTATCGCTGCTGGCGGTGATGTCCATGAAGGCGCCGCTGGCGTGCTGGCCGGCGACGGTGGCGCGGACCCAGGCGTTGTCGACCTGGGTCGCGGCGCTGGCGGCATTGGCCAGGCCCAGCAGGGAGGCCAGCAGCAGGGCGGATTTGAGACGGGATGGGCGGGGTTGCAGAGTCATTAACAGACCTCCATGACGGTGAGCAGATCTTCTGCGCACTCCTGGGCGTTGAGGGACTGGGACAGGCCCAGGCGCAAGGTGCCCCGTGAGTCGTAGACAAAACTGGTGGCGGTGTGCGAGAGGGTATAGGTATCGCCGCTGGGGATCTTCTCGTAGAACACGCCGAACTCCTTGGCCATGGCCGCGGTTTCCTCCAGGGTGCCGTACAGCGCTTCGAAGCTGGGATCGAACGCCTTGACGTAGGCATCCAGTACGGCAGGGGTGTCGCGTTCCGGGTCCAGGGTGATGAACACCACCTTGAGGCGATCGCCGTCGCGGCCCATCAGCTTCTTGGCCTGTGCCGCCCGGGCCAGGGTCGTGGGGCAGACCGCCGGGCATTGGGTGAAGCCGAAGAAGATCATTGGCATCAGGCCGCGGTAGCTGGACAGCGACTTGGTTTCGCCCTGGGAATCGGTGAGTTTGAAGGTACGGCCGAGGATCTGATTGCTCAGGTCCTTGCCGTACTTGAAGGACAGCCGGGGACTGTTGTCGCAACCGGCTAGCAGGCCCAGGCCGAGTACTCCGGCGCTGGTGAGCAGCGTGCGGCGAGTCAGTAAAACACTCATGAAATAACGCCCTTTGAACAGCCAGACAGGCAAAAAACCCGCGCATGGTAACAAACGGACGAGGGCCGCGGCGGGCTAATTAGACCAAAGCCTGCGGCCATCGGTCGCACTTCGCTGGCCCGTGGCCGGCCTCAGCCATGCTCATCCGCGACCGTCGGCAACTGCCTGAGCCACAGGGCGATGTCCTGCACCACGGCGGCCATCTGGCTCTGGCCGTCGCGGTCGCTCAGTCGATGGTCGAGGCCGGGATAGGCGCGAAATGTCAGGTTCGACCGGCCGTTGCGACGCAGTTGCTCGATCAGGTCGGTCACTGCGTTGACCGATACCGCCTCATCGGCCGAGGCCTGGATGATCAACGCCGGCACGCGGCTGGCCTGTAGCAGCGCTTGTTGATCCAGTTCCAGCACTTCTTGCCACCAGCGACTGCCATGGCCACTGGCTTGCACGTCGGCCGCCGGTTGCCGGCGCATCTGTTCGACGAAGGCCAGTAGCCCCTGGCGCGCCTGGTGCTGCTGCGCCGGGTCCCCACCAGCGCTATCGACACTGTGCAGCAGGTCATCGAGGAACCAGCGGCCACCCCCATTGAACGCCACGGTGGCATCGATGGCGGGCGAACGAGCCGCCAGGGCGTGGGCGATCACCGCACCTTCGCTGCCTCCCAGGGCGACGATGCGCGGGTAGGCCCGCCGCTGGCGCAGGTGCTCGATGACAGCCTGCAGGTCTGTCACACGCTGGCTGGGGCTGTCGTTGAGCAAGTAGGGGGCCGGGCAGTCCGTGCGCTCGCTGTCCTGGTCGTAGGGCAGCGTTGCATCGATGCCGTACTTCTCCACCGTCAGTACATCGGCCTCGGGCATGGCCAGGAGCAACTTCCGGATGCTGGGGATGCGGCTCACGCTGTTGCAATCCGAGCCCTGGAGGATCACCAGCAGCGATTGCGCCGGCAGGCGGGGATTGCGTTGTAGCAGGTAGTAGTCGATTCGCGAGCCGTCGGGGCGGGCCAACTGCCGGTACTGCGGTGCCGGCAGCGGTGCCGAGGGCTCCGGCGTGGCGCTGGCCAGGCTGGCAACGGCCAGCAGTAAGACGCAGGCCCAGCGGATACCGAGGCTCAACTTTCCACCGCGGCCATGCGCACCAGCGCGCGCACGGCGGTACGGGTGGCCTGGGTCAGGGGTTGCGGTAGCCGGTCCAGCTCGAACCAGGCGATCTGGCTGTGTTTTTCCGGCTCCAGGTTGCACGGCGCCATCTCCGGTGCCGAGGTCAGGTATACCGGGGCGACCCAATGCTCCTGGCATTGCGGGTCGATCTGGTCCACCACGCAGAGCAGGCTGACCTCCTGTAGCGTCAAGCCCAGCTCTTCGAGGATCTCCCGGCGCATGGCTTGCTCCACCGGCTCCAGCCAATCGACCTTGCCACCGGGCAGGCCCCAGTGACCGGCCTCGGGGGCCCGCAGGCGCTTGACCAGCAGTAGTTGGCCATCGCGAACGATGGCTGCGCCGCATCCCAGGCGGGGTTGTTGGGGCATGGCGAGTACTCCTTGGGTGAAATAGAGAGGAGGGTAGGGGCGCGGGGTTCCGTCCGATGGCCTGAGGCTTGTCCGACAATATCGGTTAAGGGCATGACAGCAGATTGTTGGTTTGTTGTTGATTTGTAACTTTCCTCCCGACGCGCTTCCTGGCCTGCCTAGCGCCGCAACCAGGTCGCGCCGATCACTGCCAGGGCCAGCAGGATCAGGATCACTCCGGTGCTTCTTTCCAACCACGGCAGGGCCCGGGCGAACCGCTGGCGAACCCGATCATTGCCGATGGCCACGGCCACCAGCACATCCCAGGCTAGCACCGCACTGAACATCCACAGGCCATAGAGCAGTTTCCAGCCGCTGCCCAGGCCGGCCCCGACCAGGGACGCCAGGCTCGCGTAGAACAGGGCGTTCTTGGGGTTGAGAAGGCCCGAAGCCAGCCCCATGCCCAGCCCACGGGACCAGCTGGCAGTTTGCGAGCGCTGGTCGCAAGCCACAGTGGCTAAGGTGCTGGCACCGGCATGGCGGATAAACAACCAGCCCATGTACAGCAGGTAAACGCACCCGGCCAGTTGGATCACCAGGAACAGCTGGCCTTCGGGGCTGAACACCGAGACCCCGGCAAACGCCAGGACGATGAAGACGCCATTGGCCAGGGCAATGCCCAGGCAGGCGCCGGTGGCCGAGCGCCAACCGCCGGCCATGGACATGCGGGCCACCAGGAAGAAATCGGGGCCGGGGGACAGTAGCGCCAGAAAATGTGCAGCGGCCACCAACAGGAACTGTTCGATCACGGTCAAGACCTCCAGCAAGCAAAAGGGCGGGAAGTCTGCTGTGCGCCAGGAACTTGGGTATTGAAGAAAATTGCGCGTCGATCAAGCCCGGTACCGCCGGCAATGCCGACCCGTCAAGGAAATGCAGGGGCCAGGCTTGCCCGCGATGGGTTTATCCAATCAACAGGCGCTACCGTTCACGACCCTCGCAAGCAAGCTTCGCCCCTGCTGGGATCAAGCATTCCGGTACCGCCCGGGGGTGACGCCGACGTGGGCCTTGAACACCCGTTGAAAGTGCGCCTGGTCGGCGAAGCCCAGGCGCTGGGCCAATGCCGCGGCAGGCTCGCCAACCTGTAGGCAAGCGCGGGCCTGGATGACGCGCTGGTTCAATTGGTAGGCGTGGGGCGTCATCCCCGTAGCGGCACGAAAGGCCCGGATCAACTGATAGCGGCTCATCCCGGCCAGGTGCGCCAGGCTCTGTAGGGTGTTCACGGCCTGGGGCTGATGTTGCAGCAGGGCGATCACCCGCTGCACGCCGGCACTGGCCCGGGCAGGATCGGCAGCCAGGGCAATCGCCGGCTGCCCGGGGCTGGAGAAGTCACCGACGAACTCGATCAGCGCCTCGTCCTTGTCTTGCCAACTGGCGTTGGAAAACAGCAGGGCATTGAGCTGGCAGAAGCGCTGGTAGTGATCCGGATCATCGCTGAGCAGCACCTGGTCGCGAAGTGCGCCGGGACCAGGGGAGCGCTCCCGGCAAATGGCCTCTACCCAGTCGGCATCCAGATGCAGCATCTGGTAGCTCCAGGCTTCGCCCGGGCGAGGATTGCAGGCATGCACGCAACCGGCTGGAACCCAGACCAGGCTGCCGGAGCGAATCAGTGTCGGCCCCTCCGCCGCGCCGCTGAACAGGCTCGTGCCATGGTCGACCGCGCCGATGGAAAGGGTGGGGTGGCTATGGGCCTTGTAATTGGCACGGCTGTCACACGCCCGACGGCTTTCGACGTAGGGCAGGTGCGGATCGCGCCAGAACTGGGCGGAGCAAGACATGAGCGGCAAGCCTTGGTGGTCGGGTGCGGCAGCAGCGTAACGGCGAACGAGGCCCGGCGCCAGCCAGCCCGAGCCAATGCCTGAGGCTGCCTATAATCGATGCTGGCCCAGGACCCAAGGAACCCATGCCCATGACATTCAGTGAAATAGCCTACGAGCAACATGGACCCGTGGTGGTGATTCGCTTCAACCGCCCCGAACAGCGCAATTGCATCGGGCCTGTCACCCATCTGGAACTGCTGCAAGCCTGGACGCGCTTTCGCGATGACGAGCAGGCGCTGGTGGCGATCATCACCGGAACTGGGGACAAGGCCTTTTGCGCAGGTGGCGACCTGAAGGCGGCGGCGCAACTGGTGCCCCACAGTCCCGAGGAGGTTGCCGCCCATGATCGCGGCGAGCGCCCGGGCATTATCGGCCCCAGCCGCTGGACCGATCTGTACAAACCGGTCATCGCCGCGGTCAATGGCGTGGCCTATGCCGGCGGCCTGGAGTGGGCCTGTTTTGCCGACATGCGCATCGCCGAGGAGCATGCCTCGTTCGGCGTGACCTGTCGGCGCTGGAACATCGGCCTGGGGGATGGCGGGACCCAGCGCCTGCCCCGGATCGTCGGCATGGGCCGGGCGCTGGAGCTGATTCTCACCGGCAAGGTGATCGATGCCCAGGAGGCCTATCGCATTGGCCTGGTCAATGAAGTCGTGCCCAAGGGGCATTCGCTGGCCCGGGCCCTGGAGCTGGCCAATGCCCTGGCACAACTGCCGCAGCCGGCACTGCGTACGGACAAGGAAGCAGCCATTCGTGGCTACGGCCTGCCGCTGGCCGAAGGCTTGAAGATCGAGGCCCAGTGCTTCAACCGTTCGGTGCATCAGGCCGAAACCCGGGAGGGCCTGCGCCAGTTCATCGAGCGGGACCATCCTGACCGTACCCGGCAACCACCCAGGACACCTGGAATCGTCAGGGATTGAGGCCGCTGGGCCCGGCGTCTATTCCAGCGTCAAATGCATATCCCAGCAGTCAAGGCCGGGGCCGTGGCCGTAGGTGGTGATCTTGCCCGGCACGAAGCCCAGGTTGGCGTAGAAGCCCTGGCTGTGCTGGCTGGTGCTTATGCGCACGGTCCTGGCCTGGCCCAACTCGCGGATGGCCAGGAGCCGGGCTTGGGTCAACTGCTGCCCCAGGCCTTGGCCATGCAGCGTCTGGTCGACCATGCCCCAGCACAGGCTGGCCGTGGCATCCTCCGGGCGCATGGCATAACCACCGCAGGCGACGATCTGCCGGTCGCGCTCGATGACCAGGAAACAGCCTGGCGAGTGCTCCAGGAAATGCTTGAAGTCGTCGCGCTCCAGCGGATCGAAGAAGGCCGGAGTATTGCTGTCGAACAGCTCCAGGCAGGCCGCCAGGTCACTGGCTTGGTAGGGGCGTATGCGGTTCATGATCGGTACGCTCGAGCGGAAGATCCCGAATATTCGGGATCTTTGGCCCTGAGGGTCAAGCCAGATGAGCGCAGAGGCGCGTCATTGGCTTTGGCAAAGCATATGCAAGGTTACCCCTGCACTGGACCGCAAGCCTCGCTGCGGCCCTGAAGGGCGCGGGACTGCTCGATCCGCGCTCTGCTCGTTGCCTGCCTACCGGTGCGGCCGGTCAGTCGTGGGGGATACCTTGCAGGTCGTGGACAATCTGCTCGATAACCCGTCCGGCCTGGTCGCCATAAGCGGCGGCGTCCATGTCGATTCGCCCCGAGATGTCCTCGGTGTGCTCATCCAGGGTGATCTCGAAGGCCACGCGGCAGGTGTCGTTCGGCAACAGTTGCAAGCTCATCCACTGCTCCTCGCCCAGGCTGATACGGCTGCCTGCGCTGCGCGAGTTCCAGGCGTTGAACAACTGCGCGAACGGCAATTCGAAACCGGCGGTGCGTGTCGACATGCCCTCGGGATACAGCGCTGCCGGTTCGATGCCCTGGCGCGCCGAGGCATTGATTACCGCCCGCTGTACACGCTTGATCACCGCATCCAGTGGTTCGCCAGGCTCATGCCGGGTGCTGACTGGAACCGTGTTGGACAACGGCCCCACCAGCGTCTGCGCTGCAGCTTCCGAGCGATTGGCGAAAGGCACGCCGGTCACCACGGTGCTCACGCCACTCACGGCACTGATGGCCCGCTGGTAGATCGCCAGCAACAGCACGAACGGCGTCACGCGTTGAGCCTTGGCGTAGGCCAGGACCCTGCTGCGCGGTACGTTGCTGGTGAACTTCAGGCTTTGCATGCGCCCCATGCCGCTACTGCCTTTGGTGCGCAGTGCATCGAGCCCGTAGGGGCCGGTGTGCGGGTAGACCTCCAGCTGTTGCGCCGCGCTGACCGTCTGTTCGGCCAGTTGCTGGGTCTGGCAATAGTCGTTCCAGGCGGTGCCGGATACCGGGGGCTGGCCCTGGTAGTGCCGGGCGATATCGTCCAGCAGCAGATCAATCGATGCGCCGTCGCAGGTATAGACCCAGAAGCCGATCCAGATGTGCAGGCCGTCCTGGTCCACGGCCGAGGCAATGCGCAGTCCCGGCTCAGAGGCCTGCCGGGCCCGATAGGCCAGGAAGTCCTGATCGGTGATGGCGTCCTGCACCTTGCCCAGTTGCTCGCGCAACGCTTGACGCAAGTCTGGCTCGCTCGGGGCATGGCCGACCAACTGTTCACCGTCGATCTCGAATCGGGCCGCCAGGATCGGATGCCGTGCCAGGGTCTGGGCCACGGCGTCGAATACCTGTGCCTGGTCACACTGTGCGCTGAAGTCCAGGCGCAGCGCGCCGCAATAGGCGCGCCCCGTCTGGTCAAGCATCGCCCCGGTCCATTTTTCCCGCAGTCCCGCGACACTGCCAAGCGTCGCGAGTGGTCCCTTGAAGGGAGGGATCAGGTAGTTCTGATGCATGACGATAACCTATGCCTGTGGGCTCGATGGGGCGGGCTCCAGAGCCAGGGCGTTGCGCCCGGCCCAGATCAGCAAGGCACCACCGAACATCGCCAGGGCCGACAGTGCGAAAGCGCTGACGAAACCGTTGGCGGCAATGGTCGGCGCACCGCTGTTATCGGAGACAGCCAGGGCCACGGCAGCCAGCGAGCTGACGCCAAACACCTGGAACAACTGCTGGATGGTGGTGGTGATGCCCGAGCCGGCACCGGCGTCTGCCTCACTGAGGTCACTGGTGGCCAGCGACTGTGCAACCGGTGCGACACAACCAAAGCCAATGGAGGTCACCAGCATGGCGGGGAACATGCCCAGCCAGTAGCTGTGCAGGGGCACGCCAAAGGCAAACAGGGCAAAACCCACTGCCGAGGTCATCAGGCCCACGACCGCTGCGGTCTGCGGGCTCCAACGCTGCATGACGAACTGGCAAAGGAAGATCCCAGGGAAGAAGCCCAGGCAGAACGGCAGCCAGGCCAGGCCAGTCTGCATCGGACTCAGGCCGAGGTATTCCTGCAGCAACAGCACGCCCAGGTAGAACAAGGCACCGGAGGTTGCGGCCAGGATGGCCACGATGGCGTAGCCGGCCAGGCGCGGCGAGCGGGTCATCAGGCGAGCAGGAACGATGCCGTTTTCCGAGCGCTTGCAACGACGCAGTACCAGGGCGATGCCCAGCAGGCCCAGCACCAGGAGTGCTACCCGTTGTCCAGGCAGGTGCTCGACGCCGGAGCCCATCACGGCCATGACGGTCGCGGCGACGGCCACCACCAGGATCAAGGCGTTGCCCAGGTCCAGAGGAGTGGAAACGCGATGGGCGAACTTGGGAATCATGACCATGGTGGCGACGATCAGCAGCAGGACGACCGGTACGTTGATCCCGAAGACCCAGCGCCAGGACAGGTAGTGAGTCAGTACGCCGGACAGCAGCACGCCGATGATCGAGCCCAGGCCGCCCAATGCCGCCCAGATGCCAAACGCCTTGCCGCGTTCAGGGCCGGAAGGAAACAGCAGCGACACCATGGCCAGGCCGGTGGCCGACGCCAGGGCTTCACCCACCCCTTGTCCGGCACGGCTGATGATCAGCACCGTGGCATCCTGGGCGAAGGTCGCCAGCAAGGAAAATGCACCGAAGATCACCACGCCGACCTGGAAGGTGCGACGTACGCCAAAGGCGTCGCCGATGCGTCCGCCCAGCAGCAGGAGCGATCCGGCGGTGATGAGGTAGGCATTGACTACCCAGGTCAGGGACCCATCCGTGAGCCCCAGTTCGTGCTTGATGCGTGGCAGTGCCACGTTCACCACGGTGGCATCCAGCAGCAGGATCAGCTGGATGATCGAGATGACAGCCAGTGCCTGCCATCGTTTTTCATTGAGCGTTGCATTCTCGGGTGTTTGAGTCATGTCTATCCAATCCTTAGATGTAATGGGTGTCGGCCGGCATCCGGCCGGCACCCAGGTTTTTCCTCGAGCGATCAGCTCATGGCGTTGACGCTGGCCAGGGCCAGCGAGTTACGGATCATTTGGATTCCGTAGTCGGTACCAATGCTCTCGGGGTGAAACTGCACGCTTTCAATTGGCCGGGTACGGTGCCGCGCCGCCATGTTCACGCCATCGTCCGAATAGGCCGTGGCCATCAGGGCGGTGGGCGTTGGCGGCTCGGTGATCGCCAGCGAGTGATAGCGCACCACGGTGAGCGCCGAAGGCACATCCTGGAAAATGCCCTTGGCGTCGTGGTGGACCTGGGCGTACTTGCCATGTTCGGTGGTAGGCGCACGAGTGAGCTTCCAGCCAAAATGTTCGCCCAGTGCCTGGTGCCCCAGGCAGACACCAAAAATAGCCTGCTGTTCATCCATCGCACGAATTATCTGCGGGTAACCATGGTCCTCGGGAGTACCCGGGCCGGGTCCCAGGACCAGCAACTGCGGTTGCCACTGCCGATAGTGGGCAAGCGGGTCGTCGTTGACGCGAACGACCTTGGTCTGCGCACCGGCGGCCGAATAGTACTGCTCGATGACATAGACGAAGCTGTCGAAGGCGTCGATTAGCATCACTTTCATGCGCAGGCCCCCATCGCTCGGGAAAACGAACGGATCTTCGCTCCCGCCTCGTTCCATTCGTCCTCGGCCCGGGAGTCGGCGACGACTCCGGCGGCAGCCTGCAGTACGTAGTGCCCGGCATTACCGACGATCGTACGGATCGTCAGCGCCAGCACCGCGCTGTTGGCCCCGGTGATGTAGCCGGCACAACCGGTGTAGAGCCCGCGAGTGGTGCCTTCCAGTTCGGCGATGATCTCCATGGCCCGGACCTTGGGGGCACCGGTCATGGTGCCCGCCGGGAAGTTGGCCACGATCAGGTCCCAGACATCGCAGTGCTCGCGCACCCGGGTTTCCACGGTCGAGACCAGGTGCAGCAGGGACCCATAGGTATCCTGCTGCATGAACGAGCTCACCTGCACGCCCCCGGGGACGGCGCAGCGAGCCAGGTCGTTGCGCGCCAGGTCCACGAGCATCAGGTGCTCGGCGGCTTCCTTGGGAATCTTGTCCAGCGCGTTGCCACGCAGGTCCCCCCGACTCATGGTCCCGGCGATGGGGCGGACCTGGGCCACGCCGTCCTGGAGGCGGATCATCAGCTCGGGGCTCGATGACACGACATGCAGGTCGGCAAGGTCCAGGTAGTACATGTAGGGCGCCGGGTTGACCGATGCCAGGCGTTCGTAGAGATCCACCGGGGCGATCGACGCATTCGAGACCGCCCGGCGACACAGCTGCACCTGGTAGATATCACCAGAACGGATGTACTCCTTGGCCCGGGAAACGGCCGCGCAGAACCCTTCGCGATCGGTGACATCCTCGACCACGGCGCTGTCCACGGCGAGGCCAGGCGCCGATGCCGCAGGCGGCTGGCGAAGCACCTCGAACAGGGCCTCAAGGTCCGCACCCGTATTCGCGTCGGCGTTGAGCACATCGATCTGCGCCGGGCCTTGAGGGGCTTCGTAGCGGACCACATGCCGGTAGACCCGTACCAGCACTTCCGGCACATCCTGCTCGATGGCCATTCCTGGCAGGTTCTCGACGAAGCGCGCGGCGCTGTAGCCCAGGGCCAGTACCAGTGGAAAACCCTCAGGCAGCGCCAGGGTCTGGGCCACGCGCCGCAGGCGTTCGCACAGGCTCGACTGTGGATCGTTGAGTACCTGCTCGCAGGCCGCCAGGGCCCATTCGAAGGGCTCGCTGGCCGACAGATGCCAGGCACCATTGACCAGCTTGAACTCCAACAGAAGGTCGATCATGAAGGTGGTCTGGTTGCCGTCGACCGGCAGGAAGCCCGCACCGGTCTCGAACAGCGCCGGGCAGGGATAGAGCCCGAGCAAGCCGCGGCGCACCCGGGCGACCGGCGCTGCGTCGGCGACCTCGTGATGCTCCACGCTCCACAGGGGGATGGCTTGTAATGAACTCACAGGGCCGACTCCCGTTGGTCGCGGATACGGGCGTGCTTCCAGGAGATGTAGGCCCCGGTCTCGGTCCGTGGGTCCAGGCTCTGTTCCAGTTGCAACTGGACCGAGGTGCCGAACTGGCTGGCCATCTGTTCCTGTACCTGGGCCACCGAGCGCTCGCCGATACCCGCCACCATCGATACCTCGACATGGTCACTGCCATCGCTGGCGGTGCGGATCTTGACTTCGTAGCCAGAGACCCACTCGGCGGCACCCAGCACCGCCGATTCGATCAGTGCCGGCACCACCTGGCGACCGCCCAGGGTCATCACATCACCCACCCGACCAAAGACCCGCAGGCAACGGGAGCGATTGCCGCACCCGCATTCCTCGGCCGAATGCAGCCGCGCCAGGTCGCCGGTGCGATAGCGGATCAGTGGCTTGGCCCCGGGCACGAGCATCGTCAGGCACAGCTCACCCACATCGCCCTCCATGCCCGGGACCGGGAGAATCTCCGCCAGGTAGTTGGTTTCGGAGAAGTGCAGGTTGCCGTTGGCGCAGCCGGTGGCCACCGCATGGGCTTCCTGGGAGCCGTACAGGCCATGGGTGCAATGGGCGTTCCAGACCCGGGCGATATTGCTCAGCATCTGTGGCGTGCACAGCTCGCCCAGCACCATGATCTGGCCTACTGCGGTCTCGCGCGGATCGATGCCCTGGCTTACATAGAGGCGGGCCAGGGCCAGGGCCACGGCGGGCGAGCAAATCAGCGAGCGTACGCCCAGGTCGCTGATCAACTGGGCGGCCTTGGCCAGGCCGACCCGTGGGCTTTCCGGCCACAGCCGCACATAGGGAATCCCCAGGTTGCGGCAGACTTCGCCATAGGTATCGCCGAACGCATACAACTCCGACGGACCCATGATCGCCGTCAGGGCGTTGGTGGTGCCGAAGGTCGATTGGTACAGGTCGGCGACGGCCTTCTGTACATAGGCTCCACTGGTCTCGACATCGATCGCGGCCCGAGGGCAGGGGGTCGGCAGCCCGGTGGTCCCGGTGGTCTCGTAGTACACCGCGATCTGGTCGAATGGCAGGCTGCAAACCGAGCGGCCCACGCAGCGCAGGTCATCCTTGGTGGTGAAGGGAACGCCATCCAGCGCCGGCAGGGCACTGGGGCTGCCGGCTTGCGAGCGCAGGTGCCCGGCATAGAATGCCGAGCGCTCCTGGACATAGTCCAAGACTTCCCGGGCCCGCGACTGCCCCTTGGTCTCCAGTTCCTGTGGCGTGGTACGCCCCTCCAGATAAGCGTCCACATCGTCCAGCCATTGCTGGTGCAGGGCGTCCTTGATCATGGCTGGCTCCCCGCGTTCAGGCTGCTGGCGAACTCACTGATGGTCTCGGTGAGCATGAGGTTTTCCAGGGGAACGGCGATGGACAGCTGGGACTCGAGTTCGATCTTGATCTTCATCGCCGACAGCGAATCGCCGCCCAGGTCGAAGAAGTTGTCCTCGGGCAGTACCACCGGCTCCTCCAGATGACTGGCGATGACTCGGATCACGGTGCGCAGGATGGTTTGCGGAGTCTTGCTATTGGAGTCTTTCATGTCATTCCTCAGGAGTTCACGCAGGGCAAGTACATCCACCTTGCCGTTCTTCGACAGGGGCAATTGGGTCAGCGGCTGGACAGACTTCGGCACCATGTAGGCAGGCAGCCGCAGGGTCAGGGCCTGGGTGATTGCCGAGGCCAGGTCCGGCTCGCCGACATACACCAGGGCGATCTGTTTGGGATGCCCGTCCGGGCCCGGCAGCGCTACGGCGCAGGCTCGCGAGACGCCGGGGCAGGACTCGGCCACGCTCTCGATTTCACCCAGCTCGATACGCAGGCCGTTGAGTTTGATCTGGTTGTCGATACGCCCCAGGATCTCGATCTCACCGTTGGGCAGGTAGCGTCCCAGGTCGCCGGTGCGGTACATGCGTCGCCCGCTGCGCGGATGCTGGACAAAGGCCTTGCGGGTCAGCTCCGGTTGGCCGATGTAGCCGCAGGCCAGGGAGATATCGCTTTCCACCAGCATTTCCCCGGGAACCCAGTCCGGGCAATCGGTCCAGTCGCCGGCGATGATGTGATAAGCCGAGTTGCGCATTGGTGCGCCGTAGATCACCGAACGCACCAGTTGGCCTTCCTGCTCGTCGATCTCGTGCAGCACCGACCAGTTGGTGGTCTCGGTAGGGCCGCCGCAGGAGTACAGCCGCGCCTGCGGATACAGCGCCCTGGCCCGTGGCAGCAACGGCATGGGGATCCAGTCGCCCGCCATGACGATGTTGGCCAGCGACTCCACCGCCGAGAAGCTGCGCGCGGTCTCTGCAACGCTGCACAGCAGGTCCATGATGGCCGGCACGCAAGCCCAGAACGTCACGCCGTGGCGACGCTGCAGGCGTAGCCAGGCATCCGGGTCGGGCCCTGCCGCCTGGGCGGGCACCACCACCGAGCCGCCATGCAGCAGGGGGCCGAAGATATCGAAGACCGACATGTCGAAATGCAGCGCGGCTGTGGCCAGGTGGCGGGCTGAGGCGTCCAGGCCGAAGCGCTCGACGACGTCGTACACATGGTTGACCACCGCCACCTCGGGAATCTCGACGCCCTTGGGGTTGCCGGTGGAGCCGGAGGTGAAGATCACGTACGGCGAGTAGTCCGCCGCCAGCGGCGCCAGTGCCAGGTCAGTGTGCTGCTGGGCCCAGGCGCGCAGGTCCTGCTCCGCCAGCACCAGTCGCTGTACCTGCTCGGGCAACTGGGTATCGGCGCCTGCGATGACCGTGGTCACCCCAGCCTGGGACAACACCGAGCGGATACGCTCGGACGGCAGGTCGATATCCACCGGTACATAACCGACCCCGGCCAGCAAGCAGCCGTAGACGGCCGCGTAGTGCCCGCTGCCCTTGGGCAGCACGATCCCGACGAAGCGCTCGCCAGGCGTATGGGCTTGCTGGATCATCGCGGCGATCCGGGTCGCGGCCCGGCCGATCTCGCCCCAGCTGTAGCTGCCCAGGGTATCGATGACGGCGACTTCTTCGGCGCGCTCGGCAACCCGTGCCAGCAGCAGGTCACGCAGATGGACGGGCGGTACAGGGGCCTGGGTCGCGTTCACCGCGTCGCGCACTTCGATCTGTGCACCAGGGCGCAGGTCGAGCCAGGTGCGTTGCCAGATCTCGCTGTCGTCCGCCAATTGCTGCAACAGGGTGCAGAAGGCACCGAACATCGCTTCCACAACCTCGGGGCGAATGACCCCGGTGAGGTAGTCCCATTTGAAGTACAAGGTGCCTTCGGACTCGCGCAGCTGCACATCCAGGGTGACCTGGGGCGTCTGCGAAACGCCGTAGACTTCCTGGCCAAGACGGGCCGCGTCGTGGCGCCCGGGGTGTCCGAGCAGGCTGGTGAGGACGATTGGCATCAGCGGCGCACCGCCGCTGCGCCGGACCCGGGCCAACTCGCGCAGCACTTCGACGCCGTTGAACAGCCGGTGGTCCAGCGCCTGCCAGATGGCGCCTTGCAATTGCTGGCCGCGAGCTTCCAGGGTATCGCCGGCGGCGGTTTCGTAGGGCACCAGCAGGGTATTGGTGAAGTCCCCGACGACCTGGTCGATATCGGCGCTGACCGGCATCCGGTCGGAGACCGGGAAGTTCAGGGTGAACCGATCCTCTTCGCTCCAGCAGCGCAACACTTCGCACAAGGCCAGTGCAACCACCCCGGATGGCGAGATGTTGCGGGCCTGGGCCTTGGCCTGGAGTCGTTCCCAGGCAGCGACGGCGAGAGTGCCTTCGTGCCGTTCGAAGCGCGACTGGCCCTCGAACTCTCCCGGCTCCAGCTGCGGCAGGCGCGGTGCCGCCGGCAGATGGTTGATCTTGTCCAGCCAGTATTCGCGATCGGCCTGGTACTGGGCGCTCTTGAGCACCAGTTGGCGATAAGCGACGTAGTCGTGGAAGCTGGTCTGGAGCACCGGCAACTGCGGCTCGTCCTCCAGGTAGAGGTCGATCAGGTCAGGGATGATCACCTGGAAAATCGACCAGGCGTCGGCGATCAGCATGTCGATGCACAGGTGCACGCGACTGGTGGCGGCGCTGATGCGGCTGATGCGGAACTGGAACAGCGGCCACTGGGTGGTGCCGATTTCTTCGTTGGCCATGCGTTCACGGACCCGATCGATCTCGAGTTCGATCTGGTCTGCCTCCATGGCGCTCAGGTCGACGAACTCCACCGCCTGGGTCCCGTCGACATCGCCGATACTCTGGCGACCGCTGGCGTCGATGGTCATGCGCAGCATCGGATGGCGCTCGACCAGCAAGCCCACGGCCCGGGTGAAGCGCTCGCGATCCAGGGCTTCGACTTCCCACTCGAAGTAGCCCTGGCAACCGACGCCGCCGTAGTCGTAGAACGAGCCGCGGCCGATCCACAAGGCCTGCTGGCTTTCATTGAGTTCGAATGGCAGCAGTTGCTGCTGTGCCGGCAGGTGCTCGAACTTCGGCAACTGGGTATCACGCGAGGCGTTGGCCAGGCGGACCAGGTTCGCCAGTACCGGCTCCTCGAGGAATGCCCCCATCTGTACATGGATGCCGTGCTTGCAGGCCAGCTCGCCGACCATGCGCAAGGCGCGCAGGGAGTCGCCGCCGGCGTCGAAGAAGCTCGACTCCAGGGTCGCTTCTTCGCACAGCGTCCAGGCCAGCCAGCAATCACGTACGGCGTGGTCTGCCTGGGTCACCGGGACAAACAGGGTCTGGTTCGCATCGCGTTCGATGGGGCCGACCTGCAGTGCGCTGTAGTCGACCTTGCCGTTGCGTCCCAGGGGCAGGGCGCCGGTCACGATCTGGCCAGGCTGCGCGGCCGGGTGCAGGCGGGTGGCCAGGTGCTTGCGCACCTGGGCGACCACCTCCACGGCGTCCGGCGCCAGCTCCAGGAACAAGGCCAGGGTCGCGCCCAGGTCGTTGCTCAAGCAGTTGGCCGCGGCCTTCACCACGCCCGGTACTTGCAGCGCGGTGATCTCCAGCTCGGTCAGGTCGACCCGATGTCCGCGGATCTTGACCACCGAGTCGGTGCGTCCGAAGATTTCCACGGTGCCATCGGCGGCCATCCGTGCCCGATCGCCGGTGCTGTATTGCAGGGGGGACGTGGTATCCAGGGTGTTGCCACGAAACGCTTTCTTCGTGTCCTCGGGGTTCACGTAGCCCACCGACAGCGTCTCGCCGGTGATGATCAGCTCGCCCACGCAACGCGCCGCCAGTTGCTGGCCATGGCGGTCGACCACGTACATCTGGGCGCCGGGAATCGCCCGTCCTACCGAGGGCAGCAGGGTGCGGCGCGGGGCACTCAGGTCTTCGATGGAAACCACCGCCGCCTCTGCCGAACCATAGACATTGATCACCCGATAGCCCAGGTCGGTGGGTGGCCATTGCTTGCAGCGTTCACCGGCGATCAGCATGGTGCGCAGGCCGGTGCGGATTCCCGTGGCCCACAGCGCTTCGGCGATGGAGGTCATGGCCAGGGTATGGTTCATGTCGCCTTCGAGCAGCCAGCGTGCCAGCAGGTTGACGTCCTGCAGCACCTGCGGGCCCGGAATGCAGACGGTGCCGCCAGCGCACAGGACCGGCAACGGATCGACCTCGACCATTCCGTAGCCCGGCGACGACAGCCAGGAGCCGCGACTGTGCTCGTCCAGCCCGGCCTGTTCGATAATGGCATCCAGGGTAGCGGCCATCCCGCGATAGGACAGGCACACGGCCTTGGGCCGCCCGGTGCTGCCGGAGGTGCCGGCGATAAAGCAGGCTTCGTTGGTCGTCTCGACCCACTTGCCATGTTCCCAGTCGACGTGGCTGGGGCGTACCTGCACCTTGTCGATATCCAACTGCGGATAGGTCACCAGGTCCCGGGCCCGTTCGCTGGTGCTGCCAGCGGTCAGGACCGCATGCGGAGTGCATTCTTCGATAAAGGCGCGGATGCGTTCATCGGGGTGGGCCGGGTCGATCAGTACGCAGGTGCCCCCCATGCGCTGCACAGCGATGATCGAGGCCAGGTGTTGCCAGCCGCGCTCCAGGAACAGCGCCAGGCGCGGGCTCGAGCGGCGGGAAGTGACGCGTTCGCGGATGTGCTGGACCAGCGCCTCGGAGGCGTCCCAGAGCTCGGCGTAGGTCAGGCTACGGCCGCTGTTGTCGTCCACGATCGCCACCGCCGACGGCTTGCTCTGTACATGGCGGTAGATGCGCTCCACGAGAAATTCACGGGGGGCGGTTTCCTCAGGAACCGGGCAGGCAGGCTGCAGCGCAGCCGCCGGCAGGGCCTTGGGATCGAGTACCCGGGCGCAGGCGAAGTGCACCAGCTCAAGCAGTTCCAGGCGCATGGCCGGTGTCATGCGATCGCTGCGTACCGATAGCTGGCAGCGACCTTCCTGCACCAGTAGCCAGACCGGGGATTGCGCCTGTGGCAGGTGGGTGCCATCGCTGATCTCGATGTCGGCGCGCACGGCTGGCTCGCCCTGGGCCGCTTCGGCGTCAGCGCGCAACTGGGCGATATAGGCCCGGGCATCTTCTGCCAGGTTCAGAGCGGTGCCATCGACGCCCAGCTGCAATGACTTGCCGTCTGCGTGGACTCCCAGGACGACTCGGCCTTCGGGGCTGAGCAGCGAGCCCAGGATCGCAGCGACCGTTGTCAGGTCGTTCATGCTGGCCGCCAGGCCAGGGGGCAGGGCAAGGTCTTCCTGCTCCCGGGTGTCGCTGGCCGGTTGTCCGGCCGCCGGGCTTGCGAACGCGTCCCACAGGCTGCGCTCGTTGCCTGGCAGCGCTGGTGCTTCGGGGGGTAGTGATGTCATGTCGTCCCTCATCTTGTTCGTGCCTTCCCTGTTGTCACGCTGTTGTTGTGTTCTGGATTTCATGAAAAGCCCCGATCTGTTGCGCCAGTAGCGAGGCCGCTTCAAGTACGGCTTCGCGCTCCTGGTCGGCGAGTGTCGAGGCATCGATGCTAAGGGAGCGCTTGCTGCCCTTGGCCGCGGTGTTCCAGGTGGCGACCGCGCGGCCGCCGATGAGCACCACCGGCCGGCCGTTCCCGGCCGAGTCGTAGCCGCCGACCCGTTCCAGCCCCAGGCAGGCGCGCTGCCTCGAACCCGGGGCATAACCCATTACCAGGGGGTCCCAGGCCGGCAGGAAGCGAATCTGCGCGCTTGCCGGGGAGGTGGTGCTTTGGATGAATTGTTCAAGACGTGCCAGTCCCGCCTGGCTGTGCCACATCTGGTCGGCGATCTGGCAGGCTGCGCAGGCTTGAAGCAGCGTGCGTGCGGTTTCCTTCGAAACCCCGAGCCACCAGGCCAGGTCATCGACGGTGACCGGTCCGTAGTGCTCGAGGTAGCGCGCGGCCAGATCGCGCTGCAGCTGGTCGCGGTCCAGGGGGACGCCATCACCGGGCAACAAGCCTTCCGGAGCGGCGGAGTAAAGCCAGCGGCTGGACCATTGGTTCGTCGCCGGGACACGCACCAGCGCGCCGTCATAGGCGGCGACCGATGTCACCGCACGGGCCTGGGGCCCCGGCAGGTCCAGTTGTTTGCCGATGTCTGACAGGTTCAGGGTGGCGCGGGTGCCCAGCGCGACCAGTGCCGGTAGCAGTCGCCGGTAATCGTCCAGGCCGAGCCCGACGTCCCGCAGGCGCCATTCGTGGTTGGCCAGGGGCAAGCGGGTGGCGGCGAAGACCTTGGCCGCCAGTTCGCCGGGAAGCAGGAACTTGGAGCGTCGCATGCCGGGGATTCGTAGCAGGTCGCTGGCGTTTTCCATGGCCAGTACCGCCTTGCGATCGAGGTTGCGATTGCGCGCCATGACTGCCAGCCAACTGGTCGGTCGGGCCGAGTAGACTCCGACATAGGCCTGGGCAATCTGTGCCACCGTTGCATCCGCCAGGCGCTCGAAGTGTTCCGCTACGATCCAGTCCCGCAGGAGGGCGTCGGTGAGGCCAACGCAGGTCGTTCTAATGCTCATAAGATTCTCGATAGCTATTGTGCCGTTGCGCTACGCAGCTCAGTCGCCAACCACATCGAAGTTGCAGTGCTGGGCGGCCTTGGCCTGGTACATGTCGGACTTGGCCGGAACGAAGAACTTGCCGTCCGTGCCCTCGCGATGGCGCTCCCCGGGCACCGAGACCTGCAGTACCGGCTGGCCTGTGAGCCGTTCGTGCTCGCGCAGCAGGCGGGTCATGGAGACCATGCGATCGAGCATCCGGCGCAGCATTTCCATGCCTTCCTTGTCGCCCAGGACTTCGCCTTTCTTGTCGCCCACCAGCATCGCCGGGAAGCCGTAGCCGACCATGATCATGCGGTTGAGCAGGGCGCACTGGAGCATCTGGTTGTAGACCTCCACGTGCCCCATGCGCCGGCCAGTCACCATGACCCCGGCGACCTTGTTGGTGAGGGTGCGATCGTGGCGCAGGAATCCGGTTCCGACCCGTTCCAGGAACGCCGACATCAATGGGGTTGCGCCAAAGCCATGGACCGCGCAGGCAAAGATCACGCCATCGCTCTCTTCCATGAGTCGCACGGCACGGGCGGCGTCATCCTTCTGCGCGCAAGGCTCGTTGCGAAAGTTGCAGTCGCCGCAGGCCCCACAGGGGTCGATCTTGGCGCTGGCCAGTGAAAAGACCTCGAGGATCACATCCTGCTTCTCCAGGTACTCGGCTGCCCACTCCAGTGCCCTGGCATTGTTGCCATCCACCCGCTCCGAGCCATTGATGGCGACATACTTGATTTTGTCCGTCATGGTTTCTCTCTCCTTAGAGTTCGCATTTTCCGAGCACGGCGATCCTCGGACCGCCGTGCCATGTTTGCCGGGGTGCTGGCCGCGGCGTCAGTTGGCCAGGTAGTCAGCGATCGGATACTTCACGCACAGGGCCTCGGCTTCTGCACAGAACTGCTTGCGCAGCGCCGGGTCCAGGGTGAATTCGTTATCGCCCTGTGGGGTCACCTGGTCGAGGATCCGGCAGAGCAGGTCAACGATCTGCCGGCAGCCCTGCGCGTCGATATGACGTTGGGCCAGGGCCCCGGTGCCGATGCGCAGGCCGCTGGTGACGAAGGAAGAACGTGTCTCCCCGGGGATACGGTTCTTGTTGACGACGATGCCGCAGTGCTCCAGCGCGGCCTCGGCAATCGCGCCGGTCATGTTGGCGCGCAGGCGAATCAGGATGGTGTGGTTTTCGCTGCGTCCGCCCACCACTTCATAATCCCGGGCCTGGAACTCGCTGGCCATCACGTCGGCCGCGTCGCGGATGCGTTGCATCTCGGCATCGAACTCGGGGGTCATGGCGTAACCCAGCGCTGCGGCCTTGGCGGCCATCATGTTGACCGCCGGTGCGCCTTGCATCCTGGGGAACACTGCCAGCTCAAGCACTCGGGCGAAGGTCACGTCGCGGCCCGGGACCTTTTCATTGGCGTCGCGGCCCGAGAGGATCAGGCCGCCACGGGGACCGGCGAGTTGCTTGTGGGTGCAGGTGGTGGTGACGTGCGCGGCGTCGATCGGGCTTGGGTGGCGTCCGGTCGCCACCAGGCCGGCGATGTGCGAGATGTCGGCCATCAGGATGGCACCGGCTTCATCGGCGATCCGCCGGAAACGATCGAAATCCACGACCCTGGAGTAGGCCGTGGCGCCGCAGATGATCAGGCGTGGCCGATGCTCCAGGGCCAGCCTGCGGACTTCGTCGTAGTCGATCAGGCCTTCCTTGGTGGTGCCGTAGCCGATGGCGTTGTAATAGGTGCCCGAGAAGGTCACGGGGCTGCCATGGGTCAGGTGGCCGCCGTTGTCCAGGGCCATGCCCAGCAGCGTGTCGCCTGGCTCCAGGAGGGCGGCGAGGACTGAATAGTTGGCGCTGGAGGCCGAGTGCGACTGGACGCCGGCATATTGCGCACCGAACAGTTGCCGGGCACGTTGGATCGCCAGGGACTCGACCAGGTCCACGTTCTCGCAGCCTGCGTGATAGCGGCGTCCGGGCACGCCTTCGGCGGTGACGTTGACCAGCACGGAGGACGAAGCTGCCAAGGTGCGCGGCTTGACTGCGCAGCAAGAGGCGACCAGCGACAGGGTACGCTGCTGGCGAGCGACCTCGGCATCGAGGATCTGCGCCAGTTCGGCGTCATGTTCCTGCAGGTCGGCCAAGCCACGCTTGAGCAGATCGGCTTGGGTGAGAAGTGGTTGATGATTGACTGTCATTGCTTGCTATCCCTTCCATTGGTGTTGTGTGCTGCGAACGCCAGCACGGTTTCCTCGACTTCGTGCGCGTGGGTGCGTACGAAGTAATGCCCGCCACCGGCCAGGGTGGCGGCTTGGGTGACGTCGATGAACTGGCTCCAGTGTTCCAGCACGGTTTCGGGTTCGGCGGTGGCCGGGTCTTGATCCCCCAGCAGCACCAGTGCCGGTACGTCGCGTGCCGGGTACTGCGCCAGGTAGCGATAGGCTTCGCAGGCGACCAGGTGGTCCCTGCGTCCGCGTGCCAGCATGCTCTCGACCTGGGTGTCCAACAGCCCGGTAAAGGCGCCCAGCGAACGCAGGTAATCGGTCCAGGTCTGGTCGGACGTGACTTCGGCGGCGCGTATCGCCGCGTCTGCATCCAGCACCGGGCGCGAGGCGGCCACGACCAGTGACAATCCCTTGTGGCTGTCAGCCATGCTGGAGGCCAGGCACGCGGCAGTGGCTGCCCCGGCGCAATGGCCATAGATCACCAGTCGCTTGGCACCAATGCCTTCGATCTGAGTGGCCAGGGTATCGAGCAGGGCATGGAAGTCCGAGGCATCCTCGACTTCGAAGTCACCGAAATCCACACCGAAGACCTGTACCTCCTGCTGGCCCTGGAACAGGTTGCGATAGGCCGTGGCATCGCCGCCGCCGAAAGGCACGGCAACCACGGCGGTCGCTCCGGCTGCGGCCTGGGCATCGCCAAAACACACCAGGCGCGCGGCTTGTCGAGTAGCTTCGCTGAGGATGCGCCGGGCCAGGTCGGTAGCCGTCGGATGCTCGAAAAGCGTCACGATGGGCAGGTTGCAAGACAAGCGCGACATCACCCGGATCGCGTCGAAGGAGTCGCCGCCGAGGTTGAAGAAATTGTCTGCCTGGCCCACATGGGGCAGCTTGAGCACCTCGGCGAAAATGGCAGAGACGCGAGCCACTTCATCGGCGAGGATTTGTTCATCGAACTGGATGTTTTCAGTCATTCCATTCACTCCTATCCATAAGTACATCAGCGAGTTCATTGATCAGGTTGGTGGCGCCAGCGGCGTCGCAGAACGGCCCTTCGATCTCCAGGAACCACTGCGCAGGCCCCGTGCGCCGTATTTCGATGCCCACCGGGAACGTGGCACTCATCACCTGGGAGGCCGGGATGCCGCGCTTGGCCGCGCCATTGATGAACAGCTCGCTGGTGCGGCAGCAATCCAGTGCCTGGCGTGCGGCTGGGCAGCGGCGAGCACGGGCCTCAAGGCTGGTTTGCCCGGGGAACAACGGTGCTTGAAGAGGCTCGAGCGAGAGCGGGACCAGGCCGGTCATCATGCCGATGGCGTCTTGTTGCTGGGCTGGGCGCCAGTCACGGGAGGAACACAGGGTGTTGCCCTCGGCGATGACTCCAGCCCGTTGCAGACAGGCCAGCAGGGTCGCCATGGGGTGCTTGTCGGCATTGCTGGCGGCAACGTCCAGGGTGCGTTGCAGGCTCATGCGCGGCCTTTGGGCGTCGAAGGCCAGGCGTCCGGTTTGCAGCAGGCGCACAGGTGTCATCGGTGGCGCCATCGGGATGGAACCTCCAGGGGCAGTCTGTTCGGGCCGGGCCTGGGCCTGGACATAGGCCTCGTAGAATCCATGCCCCTGGCGCATCTGTGCCAGGGCCGAATCGCTGTCCTCGGCTTGCAGCAGGCGCGCCAGGATCTGCAGGCTGTGTTCATCGGCCAGGCCATGATGGATCGACAGGAAACACTGTGTTCCGCTGTCAGTGGCGAGGTGGCCGGCGGCAAACAGCGCAGTGCCGGATCTGACAGCTATCTGGACTTTACGCAGGGCCTCATCAGCGCTGTTCCCGCAAACCTCGAGCACCTTGAGGTAACGGCCCAGTTCTTCGCCCCAGCCGGCGTTCAGTAGTTGGCGCAAGGGTTCCAGGTCCGGTAGTACGGCGTCCTTGAGCGGGATGACCGTGGAAACTTCCTGGGCAAGTCCGGTGTAGAGGCCCTGGGCAACCATGGCCTTGGCCTCGACGCTGAACCTGGCATCGGCCAGGGCTTGCACCATGCCTGATGGTTCAAGCGGCTCATTGAACGAGCCTGTAGCTGTTACTTTTGACATGTTCGATTCTCGGCGCGCAGGGGTTATCCGGCGGCGGTTTCGATCCAATGGCGAGCGCATTTGCAGATGCCCACGCTCCTCCCGACCAGCAGGAAAGTCATTGGGCACGCACAGTTCATCTACGACAGTCTCAATCGCTCATGTCGTAGGAATGCGTCGGTTTTTAAGGGGTCTCGAGCGGGCCGATCAGTTTCTGAGGCGCGCGCAAAGGAGGGAGCCTGACGGAATGTCGGGCAGGGTTCCGAGGGGGAGGGGGGCGTTTACTGCGGTTAGCCGCTCATGGGCGCAGGTGCTGAGGACAAAGGTTGCAAGGGGGGCTGGCAGGTTCCGGACAACAATATCGGCAAACAAATACATTAAGCCATTCCTTAGCTCGGGTAGGAAAAATGTCGCCGTTGAGGCGATCTAAATAAAGCATCCTTTGACACGGCTCCAAGCTCATCCTGATGGAGCCTAGGGTAAACCCCTACATGTCACGAGGGAAAACCTTAGTAGGTAATGTCGTAAGCGCAAGTAAGTTTTTTCCTGTTTGTAAAAAAAAATTATCAGGACGCTCTAGCTCGCGGTTTTGCCACCGAAAAAATCTGCAGCGAGCATCAAGGGCAGTAGCGGGGGAATGAATCAATGCTTCTAGTGTTACAGCCAGATAACAGGCCGTAGCACCAGAAGCGGGGGAAATCCGAGGCGGGCGCTGAAGCTCTTCAGCAGTGAATGTGTTCCGCGGCGTGCATGGCCAGGTAGGCATCGAGTTTCTGGTCGTTCAGGCCCAAGGTGTTAAGAATTTGCGCCATGAAGCTGACAGGCGCGCTGCCAGGGGCAGTGACCACCCCATGGTCGGCAACGGCATAGGGGACGTCCTCGTAATAGTCAGCCCCGCGGTAATGCACCTGCTTCAGGTTCTCGGCAGAGTTGGAGGTATGTTGCAGGTGATCCAGCACTCCCGCCTGGGCCAGGACCCGGGTGCCATCGCAGATGCCCGCCACCACGATCTTCTTGGCATGGGCCGAGCGTACCAGTGCCTCGATCTCAGGTGCCTGGTCGGTTTTCCAAATAGGGCCTCCGGTCACGATCAGCAAGTCCACCTCTTCCAGATCGATCGCTTCGATGGCCAGGTTCGGGACGATGATCATTCCGCCGGATGAGGTCAGTTGCTTACCGCCGGGGGCCGCGAAGCGAGTGTCGAAACCATAGTAGGCCCGACCGGTGGAGTTGATGAGCGCGGGTTCCCAGTCGGAGAAATTCTCGGTGAGAATAGTGACGGCACGTACCATTTGAGTGTCCTTCTCAAGTATCCATGATGATCAGCAATGGCCCAGGGGAACGCCCTACAGCGCATTGCCATCGAGTGTAGACGCCGGTGAATGGCAGGTCCGAGTATCGGCAGGATACAGCCGATTCGACAATGACAGTGGTCAAATGGCTGTCAGGTTCACGATTGAAATCAACGGGATGACGCTTTGAGCAGGCATCATGGCTGATGCACCGTCCCGGGACGGACGCTGCTGCATCAGGGGCAGGCTGGCGTCTGGTTGCGCAAAGGGCGGCAGGCTTCTTCCAGGGTGGCGCGCAACGCCTGGCACAGGCGCTGGGGTTCGCCGTCCTGGCGGAAGCTGGCGACCTGGCGTTGCAGTTCGGCAAAGCACGGCCCCTCGGCGCTCCTTGCCAGGCTCACGCGTGGGTCGGGCTGGATGTAGCGCGAGTCGTCCGGGGCCAGGTACAAGCCGTTGAGGTTCTGGTAGTCGGCGTCGATCCAGGCATACAAGTGATGCGCGAAATGTTCGGCAAACCGATAGCGACCGAAGTCCATCACCTGCAATTGCAATGGCGCGGTGCTGGACGGCCCGGCCAGTTGCACGTTGACGCCATCGATCAGCAGGGGCCTATCCCCGTTATCCGCCAGCAGGCGTTGTAGCGTTTGGGCCACCTGGTCACTGACCGGCAGCGCTTGGTCATCGCGTCGTACCTGCACCTCGCCGTTCTCCCGGCAAACCAGGAAACGCACGGCGCCACAGCTGCTGGCGGTCAAGCCATAACGCCGCAGCAGCAGTTCGGCCTGCATCAGCGCCCCGGCCAGTTCGGCGCCTTGCCAGTAGCGTTGCCATTGGCACCGCGGGCGGGTGCAGGGGCGGCGCAGTAGCAGCACCGCTGGCTCCGGCGGACGCCCGTCATGCCACAAGGCGTCGAAGCCCAGGTCGATCAGGGCATAGGCCGGCAGCGGTGTGATTGCGCCACCGGCATGCTTCATGGCGGCGAACACCAGGTGTTCCATCAGCACCTCGTGCACCGCTTCGGCCAGCGTCAACAAACCGTTGGAGTTAGGCAGCACGGGGGCTTCGTCCGGCGGTACGCCGATGCCCTTGATGTCGAACAGCACCTGTTCGCTGCCCGGCACGCACAGCACCGCGGCCCGGCCATAGCGAGGCGGGCGCCAGGCCGTGACTTGTCGATTGTCGAGGGCGATTGGCGTGTTGATGCCTTGCGCCGACGCTTGGCTAGTGGAGACATAAGCGGCGTTGTGTAGCAGCCAGCGGTCGATGGCGGCGTGCTGGGAAAGGCCCGTAACGGGCTCCCAGAGGGCGTCAAAATCGGCGCGAATGGCCGGGTAGTTGGCGAACACTACGCGCGCATTGGCCACCCCGAGCACCTGTTCTGCCTCCAGCGCCTGGCCACTGCCGGCGTAGTCGGCCAGCTGGCGCACCCGGGGGCCGCCAGCGAAGGGCTGGTCCAGGTCGTGGGATGGTTCAAATGCGACGGGACTGTTCATCGAGAGTCTCCGGCCCAGGCATCAAGGTGCCCGGGGTGATCGAGGGCGGCAAGGGGGTCCAGCAGGACCCAGTTGCGGTGAAGCTCCAGGCTGGTTTGCGGTCCCTGGGCCACCTCGCCCCGGTTGCGCAGCATGGGCAGCTCGCGCAGCGCGGCCGAGGCCGGGGCACAGACTCCCAGGGCGTCAGCATGGGGGCTGTAGCGCAGGCGTTCGAACAGCGGCAGCTCACGGGTGCGGATCGGGATGAACTGCCCGTTGAGCGTCGGTGATCCTTCCACGGCCCAGGGTTCCAGGCCGTAATCGCGCAAGCGCGCGAGCAGCCCGGGCATTTGCTGCCGCAGTCGCTGGCTGCGGGCCTGGGCCCGTGCGATGGCGGGCATCAACGCCGGCAAGGCATGAATCGACAAGGCTGGGCTCGACGCTGGAAAAGCGCGGGCTCGCTGGCCCGGCGACCAGACGTCGATATCGCCATCCACCGGTGTGTCACCGAACAGCGCGCCACCGCCGCCAATGTCCAGCGCCTTGCCATGGCCAAGGGAGGTGATCACCCGCGAGGCGCCGGGGCGGTCGAGGTCCCAGGCCCCGGCACTGTCTTCGATGATTGGTAGCTGCTCGCCCAGTAATCGGCGCAAGGCCGGGATGTCACAGGGCAAGCCGTATTGGTGGACCGCAATGACCGCGTCCAGGCCATTGACGTGGGGGGCCAGGGCCTCGCGGCTGAGCAACAGTTCGGCGGCGTTCTCGATAATTACTGGCACTGCGCCGACATTGAGAACGGCGGCGACCACCTGATGGCAGGTGGCCGCGGGAACCGCGACCCGCCAGGTGGTGGCGGCACCCAATTGGCGCAGTGCCAGTTCCAGCGCCGCGGTGCCGGACCCGAGCAAGACGCCATGGCGTCGCCTATAAAACTGCGCGAGCCAGGACGAGCACGGCAGCCGATCGGCCTCCCGTGCCCGCCACAGGCCATCGGCAGGACCCTGGGCTACTTGCACTTGTCCATGGCACAAGCGGTCAGGGCTTCGACCTTGCATTTATCCATGGCGCAGGCGGTCAGGGCTTCGACCTTGCATTTATCCATGGCACAGGCGGTGAGGGCTTCGACTTTGCACTTGTCCATGGCGCACGCGGTCAGGGCTTCGACCTTGCATTTGTCCATGGCGCACGCGGTGAGGGCTTCGACTTTGCATTTGTCCATGGCGCAAGCCGTCAGGGCCTCGGCCCGGGGGCCACCGATGCGCCAGCTGGTGAATTTGCTTTCCGGCAGCGAGCCGCGCTTGACCACGTCCAAATGCAGGGTGCGGGCATCATGGTCGTTGCACTCGAGGAGAATCTCGTCCTCGGCGACCGCAAAGTGATCGTGCAGCAGGCAGAGTCCAAAGCGATCCAGGTTGCCGTGGCGCTCCAGTAGCTCGTGCAGGTCATTGATGAATTGCGCATCAGACGCCCCCAGTGGCATGGCTTCGTCAAAGGAGGGATTGGTGTGTCCGTTCATAAGGTGTACTCCAATATGTTTGATTTGAACTGGTCATCTTCATCAACAGTGCGCGCTAGGTTTGTGCCTCATGTACCTCCTTGTTCCGGTGGAACCTTGCTGGCCGATACCCCAAGGGGCTCAATGCTGAGCAGCGCTGGCCGGTTGTCCGATGCCATCGTGCCCAATGCCAGTTGCGATCATTGGCACTGAAGGCACGCAGGGTCAGGTCGACCCGGGCGTTGCCCTGTACCGAGGCGCTAGTAAAGGCCGGGGGACTGTTCAAAGTGGCCACCGGCAACAGCAGGGCCGCCGCCAGCATGTCCTTTGCGTATGGGGCATGATTCAGTGGGCTAAACCGAGTGAGAGTCTAGGTCCGCTTCTTCGTCTGTCGAGGTGGGGGAGGAGGCGCCAAGCAGGTGTTTTCTCCACTCTGGTGATGCTCCTGTGGCCGTCTGCCCTGGGCTACAGATCACGTTATTTCAAGGCCTTAGGTCTGATCGCGCGACCAATGCCGAATGCCGCTAATAGCGTTTTGTAATCACCCTTGCGACAAAATGGTTGGTCACACCCGGATGTCACTGGGATCGGACGTGCCTTTCAAGGCATGCAGGTGTGCAGGCAAAGCAGCGCAGTGACAGGCGCTGAATCTCAAAGGGTAGGGGTTAGGAGGCTGCAAATTTGAGGGTTTTGATATAACTCAACTAAATGAATATTTAGTTGAGTTGTTTTTAATATTCAAATTATAGGGGCAGGGTAGTTCACTTGGTGATTCTTACAATGTACTGCAGTGGTTATAGTTGGCTTGGAAGTTGGTATTGAAATTCCATATACGCAGCCTGCAAGCATCTGCTGTCAACCAGCAAGGTGCGAGCTGAAATAAATTTGATAAAGGGCAGATCGAAGCTATCCTCACCAAGGATCATGTTCTTGATCATTTATAAATACGTGCAGGATATATAGGCAGGAGCCAAGGGATATGACAGGGGAAGATCTAATTAAAGCTATAGTCAATAACGATGTTCTCAAATGGTTGAATGATTGTTTTTCTGTGCCGGTTCAAATGGGCTGCGCGGTTTACGGGAAGCCGCAAAATGACAATGACGGGAAAGTGATTGAAAAAAACAATTCCATGGATAAGGCAATCAAAGACGCGATTGTATTTCTTGGTGCGAACTCGGAGACAGCTGTTTGGCACTTTGCTGTCATGAAACCAAAGGTTCACCACTTTGTCGTTATCCCTTGGTACAAGCAGTCAGCTCCTAACCAGGGGATTGTCTATACGGTATTCATGGCCTACGAGAATGAGTACATGATGGTTAATTATGTCAAGCATAACAGCCCGGCCCCTGGTACTAAAAAAGGCTACAAGGAAGTTTGGACAGCAAACGACCTGAAAACCATGCTCTCTGATTTACTTGTTGAGGGTAACGCCTGGGAAGAGTATTTCGGCAATGTCGGGGCCTCCCAGGCACAAGAAATTAAGTACTACAAATATAGAGAAATAACGTTGAACTCAGCAGTTGCCAGCGTGCAGGAATTTAGAAAGCGTTGTAGCTGATAAGCTACCAGGCCGCCTCATGCTCGGCCTCGGTTACCCAAAGCCCACCTTCAGTAGTGCGATGTGCCGGTGGGTTTTGGCCAGCAGTTTCTTGAGCCAGTTGTTCTCCAGCTCGATCTTTGGCAACGGTTGCGAATGTCGAGAGATGCCGCGACGTGTTCAGCAACGGTCGGTGTCGGTACGGGCCAAGCAGTTGAAAATTTTTCGTCCAGTGCCGGTGGAGCTCTGGATTGGCGGTCACCAGAAACAAGGGGCTCGGGTTTCGTTTGTCCTGGTCACATCGTCTAGGTCCAGGCGTGAGCTGCAGCAGAGTGATCGAGGTGTGGCTTCAAAATCTGCCGCCATTGGCCCTCAAGCCGATATATGAATATTCGCATAATGTATATTATGTTAAATTAAGTGCTACGCCAGAAATGTTCATGAGCCTCGTAAGGCACTGATTCGACTCGCGACTTCGGAATTTCGGAACTTTTCCTATGAGACTCGCAAGCACTTGGTGTTTTTTAGCGAAAATTTAGAACAGCCTCGCCCGAAAATGCTCAATTTCGAAATTCTCTCTCCACACGACCAACCTTCAGCACCCGATCCTTGCGCTTTCAATCCAACTACAATGGACCTACACCCATTCCATCACTAACGTGACCAGTGAACCCTATGGTTTCTCCTCGTGCCCAGATGCCCATTTCACCTCCCGAGTTTCGGAATCTAACGGATTGCCTGACTCAGATCAAAACCGAGCAAATGCATTGAGGCGCCCAGGCAACTACGTTGCCTATATATTCCTAAGCAAAATCGGCCAATACTTCCCGCAGCCACTTATGCATCTTGCAGGCCATGAGTTTTCTAAACTCCTCAGCGCTAAGCGAGCTAAGAATTTTTTCGACGGCTTGCTCATTCACCCCTTTTTGTCCAAGGTACAACAGAGCCGTCAAGGCTATGCCTGCTTGGCTACTAGCATGCTGTAGACGTTGCCAAGATGCATGACGCAACCGCACCACCGCGTTACCTATCTTGATTTCACGCGTCGATCCACTGGTGTAGTAAGTGGGTAGAACCTGCATCTGAGTGCTAATTCCTAGTCTGCGAACAGCCTCTGCGCCATGGACTTGGATAGTCTCGCCCCTGGCTCTTGCGACTGCCTCCATGACTGTTATCGGGTTAGCTCGAACCTTCTTACCAGTGTACTCACTCAGTTTAGGGCGCATATAGACGCCGCGAGTAACGCGCTCTAGGAGGCCACTTTGCACCATCCGAGACAGTGCTTTATCAACCGAGGTACGGGATCCCATCTCTACGAAAACTGCATTAGTAAAAGGCTTGCCCCTCTGCATGTGTTTGATACGCTTAGAGATACACTCAGCGACAGACATGAATGGCTCCTAACCCTTTCGATCCAGCTCTGAATCGGTCAATTATATCCGGCCAATTTCAGCGAAAGTTGCAAAACACGAGCTTGACTGTTTTTTAACTCTTGCTCGATCTTAGCGGTTTTCATGAGGTGCTCATCGCTGAGCTCTGCTATATATTTCTCTAACTGACTTTGTTGTAACTGGGGTGCCCCGGGTTGACAATATCGAGACCGCATCAGCAACTTGGGTTTTCGTAACGTTAGCGTTCTTAGAAACATTCATATGGCGCCCTCTTCTTGTCAAAATTCACTTTTTTACGCCTCGCCGGTTACGCTCTGGTACCCATGCATCATGCGATCACTCCATTCACCCTATATTCCGCAAGTAGATTATTCAGGACAGACAACCATACGACTAGGATGAAATCGAGCATGGGCCATGCAGTCGATTTCAGTCACGCCGAGTTCGAGGCTGGCCTAGTCTCGCCGCCGAAATCATCGTAGATCAGCTTGCCCTTCCAGTCCGGCAGGAAATTACACGCATGTTCGCCGGCCCCGCGCAAAACGGGCTGGTGGCGTAAGCCCATACGACCGACGTTGCATCAAGTGACGAAGGCTGTTCAAGCAGTGCTTCGCGTTCCACTCAGAAGATGACCCTGCGCTTAATATCGAATCGGGCTAGGCTATCTCGATCGGCCACCTGCAATGTGAGAGTTTTATGGCACCTCCAACTGCCCAGACAGCTATCTCGACGCCGCTGGTTCATAAACCGACGGAATATCTTACTCATGCCAAAATTGAGGAGCTTAGCGAGCTCCATATTTTTTTGCTCGTGAGGGAAGGTTTTGCACTGAAAGACGTCCAAGCAATGATCGCGCTTTCCGAGCTTTATTTGTCATCGAAACTCATCGAACGTATCACTGGTAAGCTAGGTCGAACTAAGCAAGGTAAAGGCGTCGAATCGACGACCGGTCGACTGAGTTCCCTCCAGAGCGCGATAGCCTTTCAATACGCAAAGGTACTGGAACACGCAACGACTGTTTTTGGCGCCTTGCAGCTTGCTGAAGAATGGCTAGCTAAACCCTGCCGGCGTTTTGACGATAATACCCCTCTTGATCTGGCGGGTAATCCAGTCGGGTTTCAGGTTGTCGAGAACTACCTGGAACGCGTTGAACTGGGGATCTATCAATAAGGATCCTCCATGAGCTTCGTGAGGTCACTCACACTCGTGACGGTACCAGGCGTATGTGCACTTGAATCAAGGGCTGCGCGTTACCGAAGCCCTCCCTTCCCTCCCCCTGCTCTTCTTGGTTAGTTCCAAACTTCGGAAGCTGATAGCGCTTCCCGTGGCGCTTTGGTTTGATGGCCCCCGGCGTGTGGGCCTAGCCTGAGACTCTCACACTGGAAAGGCTTAAAGGTCCTTCCGTGGCGATGAGCGTCCCCCTTCAAAGATTCTTACTGAGCACAATTCATCTCTGATTGTCTGAAACAGAGCCTCAACGTCCTGATGACTTTCTTTACCGACGTATGTGGCGACAAGAATGCTGAGCGGGTGCACGTCTAAAGCTCCCGCTAGCTGGTCCACCTTTTCTAACGTTGGGCTTTTGAGGCCTCGCTCCAGCGTGCTGAGGTAGGTGCGACTACTTACAGTAGCAAAATCTTCTTGAGTAAGATTTTTACTGCTTCGGATCTGTTTCAGCGCTCGGCCGAACGCGATATTGAGTTCCAATTTGCTGATCCCGCAAAAGGAACGATGAGGCGCCATCGAATCTTATAGGACTACAATCTATAGTGTTCATTTTCGAGGTTCGCTATGTTTACCACCTACCCAAGGACTGAAATCACCTTCGAAACGCCCGATGCTGCCAACTCGCATGATGGCCAGCGAGTTTGGAGCTTCGTTGAGCAGGAACTGCTACTGCCTTGGTTTTACCTCCAAGTAGTGCGCAGGGCTGGCCGGGAAAATTACGCCAGCATGCTTATGATGTACCACGTTCACGAGCTCAAGCAGTTTATCGACGCGCAGTCAAATCGTATGTGGGTCGAGCAGGTTCAGCTGGTTACACCTCCCCATATGAATGGCCAATCTATCTGGCTGATGGAGCCTCTGACGATGGCTGGGATCGTTATGGATCCCCGAGACGGGTCGCACTTTTTCGTTTATGAAGTCGCTGGTGGGGTGACCTACTCGTTACGAGACGATGCTGATGCGAATTTGAAGCCTTTCAGAGTCCTATTTTCAGGTGAGCGTGATCTTCGTAGCTAGACGCCTGGCCACGACTAATGTCTTTGAAAGCGGGCATGGCTTGGTCACATACCAAATTCCTTCGAGAGAGCCAACGATAGCGGAGTCCAGAAGCAATATTGACCTCCGAAAAACAGGCACCACGGAGGGGAAAACCTCTCTAAAAGCTGACGCTTTAGGTGCGCATGCTGAACCTGTGGGCATACTCACGGGAGTGAGCGG